>CAVZDC010000013.1:0-439507 GCA_963773925.1 Pirellulales bacterium | reverse complement strand
AATCGGCGCGATTCTCGTCGACATGACCACCAGCCAGCCGTCGCTGGCGATCGAGATCGCCGACGCAGCGAAAGCAAAAGGGCGTGCATGCCGTCGATGCGCCCGTTTCCGGCGGCGACGTGGGGGCCCGCGAAGGAAAGCTCTCGATCATGATCGGCGGCGAGAAAGACATCGTCGACGCGCTGCGCCCCTGCTGGGAAGCCATGGGCCAAACCATCGTCTATCAGGGTCCGGCCGGCTCGGGGCAGCACGCCAAACTGGTCAATCAAATTCTGATCGCCACCGGCATGATCGGCGTCTGCGAAGCCCTGCTCTACGCCTACAAAGCCGGCTTGAACTTGGAAAGCGTGATGCAGGCCGTGGCCTCCGGCGCCGCCGGCAGTTGGTCGCTTTCGAATTACGGTCCGCGGATCATGGCCGGCAATTTTGCCCCCGGCTTCATGGTCGAGCATTTCATCAAGGATATGGGCATTGCCTTGGATGAATCGAAACGGATGGGGCTCTCGCTGCCCGGCTTGGCGCTGGCGGAAGAACTATACGTGGCTCTCCAAGCGCAGGGACACGGCCGCGACGGCACGCATTCGCTGATTCTGGCGTTGGCTTCACTGTCGAACATCGACTGGTGGAATCGTTAAGCCGGCGCTGACTGGCGCTTCGCTCTTGCCGCATGGCGGTGCCGTGCTAAAATCACGGCCTTCGTCGTCGCCGGATATCGTTCTGTTTGTTTCCTTCTAACGTGGAGTTCATTGTGGGTGTCAAAAAAACAGGCAAGGGTCGCCGCAAGTTAGGCCGCAAGAAGCGCCGCATGCGTTCTCGCATTCGCCATCGCAAGTAACGCCAAGGTCGGCTGACGCCGGCGCGATGTTCGAGTTTATCGGCCGCCCGGCCGCGCATTCGTTACAATCGTTACCAGCGGCCGCGGCAGGTTGCGTTTGCACATCGTCACACGCGAGCTATGGTTTCCTGACTGCAACGCGGGGCATTTCCTCACCGCTGCAGAAGGGAACTACAACGATGCGCAAACTAATATTCGTTTCGATGCTTCCATTGTTCGCCGTCGGGCTGCTGCTCCGACGACAACTGGTTCCGCCGCATTGAAGTGTGGAAACAGCAAGAGCTGTTCGGACCGAAATACGCCACCGTAGTGGCTCCGGAATGCTGCCCCCAGGCCGCTCCGTGTGCTCCGGCAAACCCTTGTGCCGTGGAACCCACGTGCAGTGCCCCTGTGGCCGTGGAACCGACCTGCGGCGCGCCGGTGGCGGTTGAGCCGGGTTGCGGGGCCGCTCCGGTGGCCGTGGAGCAGGGCCCGGTGCTCGAAAACGTTGGATCACCGGAAGTAATTGACGGCGTTTTGGAACAGCAATAAGCCGTCGCCAGCCGCCGCCGCCTCGCCGCGACGTCCACCGCGGATGCTGCGTGGCGTCGATATACCGTTCCGGATGGGGCATCAGGCCCAAGTACCCGTCCCGTGGTATCGCAAATGCCGGCGACATCGGCCTGTGCACCCTCGGCATAGCGCAGCACAATCTGCCCGCCGCGATCTAAGTTCGGCCAGCGTGGCATCGTCCCTGGCGACGAATCTCCCTTCGGCATGCGCCACCGGCAAATACATCCGCTCGATGCCGGCCAGAAACACGCACTTGCCGCCGGTTGCAGTTAGTTGCACCCAGCGCGCATCGAACTTGCCGGAAGCATTCCACGTCAGCGTGGCCGCAGGTTGATTGCTCGCGATCGACCGCCAGCAATCCGCATCGCAACAGCGCTTGAAAACCGTTGCAGATTCCCAGAATCAATTTGCCGGCCGGCTGGAATTCGCGCAGCGCCCCGGCCAATCGCTGCTTTAGTTGCAGTGCCAGAATGCGGCCCGAGGCGATGTCGTCGCCATAACTGAATCCGCCGGGAATGCAGAAGATTTGAAAATCGGAGATCAAGCCGGGCGATTCTAGAATTCGCCGCACGTGGACCACTTCCGCCCGGCCGCCGGCACGCTGGAAAGCGTAGGCGGTTTCGCCGTCGCACGTGGTTCCAGGCGCTCGCAGAATCAGTACCCGCGGTTGCATATTCTTATTTAGCCGCCGGCTTGCCCGCAAGTCCTCAGAAAGGCTTTTGCCACGCCTGTTTCAGCGCGGCGAGATCGATGTCGATCAGATGCTCCTCGGCCATGGGATCGATGTCGGCCACCACCAATCGCGGCGATTCGGTCACTTCGCCCACGGCGGCATGCGGCACGTCCCCCATTGTTTCTTCGAAATGCGTCAGCGCGTCTTCACACACTTCCACCAAAAACCGGCTGTTCGACTCAGCGAACAACAGTGCCGTGGCCAAGCCGCCGGGCAGTTCGGCAGCGTGCGGCGCGGTGATTTCGTGCGGCACTTCCATCAGATACAACCGCATCCCCAGTCCCCCGGCCAGCGACATTTCGGCCGCGGCGACGGCCAGCCCGCCTTCGCTCAAATCGTGGCAAGCACAGACGCAGCCGGCCCGAATTGCTTTGTACAAAGCCGCGAACGTTGCTTTGGACCGCGAGGGATCGACCTGCGGGACGTTGCCGCCCGTCCAACCTTCCACATGAGCCAGGTGTGACCCGCCCAACTCGCATCTGGTTGCGCCCACCTGGTAAAGCACGTTGCCCGAATGCTTCAGATCCATGGTGACGCACCGTGCGACGTCGTCCGACCAGGCCCAACGCGCTGATCAAGAGCGTTGGTGGGATGGCCATCCGCTGCGGCCCGGAGTGAAATTCATTGTTAAGGCTATCTTTGCCGCTGATGAACGGCGTGCCCAGCGCGCACGCGACGTCGTGACAAGCCTGTGCCGCCCGCACCAGCGACCCCAAAACTTCGGGCCGCCGGCAATCGCCCCAGCAGAAATTGTCGAGCAATGCGATGCGGCTTGGATCGGCCCCCACCGCCACGCAGTTGCGCACCGCTTCATCGATGGCGCTGGCGGCCATGTGATACGTATCGAACTCGGCGTAACAGGGATTCATGCCGCAAGCGATCACCACACCTCGCTTCGATCCCGCGCACAGGCCGCAGCACCGCGGCATCGCTCGGGCCATCGCCATCGCGGCCCACCAGCGGTTTCACCACACTGGCCCCCTGGACTTCGTGATCGTACTGGCGAATCACCGATTCGCGGCTGCACACGTTGGGCGAACCTAGGATTTTTAGCAGCGCGGCGTTTTGGTCCAGCGTCGATGGGCTGGCACTACGCAAAGGGCCGGCCTCGGGCACGGCGTAAATCGCCTCGCGCACCGGCGACGGTCGGCCCTGGTGCAAAAATTCCATCGGCAAGTCAGCCACTTGCTGATCTCCATAGAACAGCAGCAAGCGGCCGCTCGTGCGCAGCTCGCCAATGGCCGCTACCTCGACCCCTTCCGACGCGCATAGATTTCTTAGCTCGGCCCAGCACTCCGGCGGCACCGCCAACACCATCCGCTCTTGCGATTCGGAAATCCAAATCTCCGTGTACGTGAGGCCTGTGTATTTCAGCAGCACGCGATCCAAATGCACGATGGCGCCAATGTCCTTCGCCATTTCGCCGATGGCGCTCGATAATCCTCCTGCGCCGCAATCGGCAATGCGACCGATACAACCCGCGATCGCGCGCCGCAAGCAGCGCGTCAAGCATCGTTTTCTGCGCAACGGCATTGCCGATCTGCACCGCGCCTTTGGCGCGCGAGTCGCTATCGCTGCTCAATTCGGCGGAGCTGAACGTGGCTCCGTGAATGCCATCTCGCCCCGTGCGGCCGCCGATCACCACCAGCAAATCGCCCGGCCGCGGCTCCTTCTTCAGCTTGTCGGCCGGCAAAATTCCCACGCTGCCGCAAAACACCAGCGGATTGCCCAGGTAGCGCGGATCGAAATAGATCGCGCCGTTGACCGTCGGCACGCCGAGCCGGTTGCTGTAATCGCGCACGCCGGCCACCACGCCCTTCATCACACGCCGCGGATGCAAACACGCCCGGTGGCAGAGCGTCCAAAGGCGTATCGAGCGGTCCGAAGCAAAACACGTCGGTGCAAGCCACCGGCTTGGCGCCCAATCCGGCCGCCAAGATATCGCGCACCACGCCGCCAATGCCGGTGCTCGCGCCGCCGTAAGGCTCGATCGCCGAAGGATGATTGTGCGTTTCCACCTTGAACGCGACATGGTGTTGGTCGTCGAAGCGAACGATGCCGGCATGGTCTTCAAACACACTTGCGCACCAATCTTCCTGGCCGTGCTGCCGCCACGCATCACGAATTTTGCGCGTCGCGTCAAAAATCGTCTCCGCGAGCATGTTTTCAAAGAAGTGCTGAACGACGCGGCCGCCGTGTGCATCCATCGGCCCACGGTACGCGATCCGCCCAGCCAGCGTTTTGTGGCAGCAGTGTTCGCTCCAGGCTTGGGCCAGCGTTTCCAATTCCGCATCTGTCGGGTCGCGCTGGATGCCACAAAAATACGTCCGAATGCTTTGCAACTCCTCCAACGATAGTGCAAGCTGCCGGTCACGACTCAATTTCTCCAGTGCCGCATCGTCGAATTCCCACAGCGGAATCGTGTTCAACTTGAATCGGTACTGGCTTCCCTCGTCCAGCCGATCCAATGCGATGGGCCCCACGATCACTTGTTCGATCGCCTCGTTGGCCAACACCTTGGCTGCCAGCGTCTGCACTTTGTCGGCCGGCAAATCTGCAATCCAGAATTTTCGCAGTGTGCGCACCGCCATCCGCCGCGACGCCCAGCTCGCCGATCGCCGCCGCGGCGCTTGCGGCTGCAGGATCCATCACCCCCGGCTTGGGCAGCACGTGAATCAGAATTCCCGCTCCCTTTTGGTGAGGGTGCTGACTCAACGTCTCATCCCCCACTCGGCCTACGACAAACCGCTCGACAATCGAATCGGCAAACAATTCGCGGGCCAGTTGCTCGACCTGCTCGCGCCGCAAATCGCCTTGAATCAGGTAACCGGCAGCGGCCGCCACTTGCAGTCCTGGCGCCAGTCCCAATTCACCGGCGGCGGCAGTTACTTCCTGGGCTAAACGATCCGGCTGGCCCGGGGCGGGATAGACATCAATTTCCCACAGCATCGCGGACACGTTTTCCCTCCGCGAGCAATTGGCGAAGTTTGCGGCGGTCGCTGCGCTCTATGGCCGATTTGAACGCCCCCATCGTTTTCTCAAACCCCGCCAGCGACTTCAAGACATTACCGCGGTTTTCCAGCAGGATTTGCGTCCATAATTCGGGATCCCCCGCGGCAATGCGCGTCAAATCGCGCCAACCGCCGGCCGTCAGCGGGAGATCCGCCGTCCCCGTGTGGCGGGCCACAGCCGAGGAGACAAGATGCGGCAGATGACTAGAGGTGGCCAGCGCCTTGTCGTGCGCCTCCGGAGACATCACCAGCACCGTCGCCCCCAGCGCCGACCAGAAATCGGCGACGGCTTGTTTATCGTCCGGCTTCGTCTTTCGCGTGGGCGTGATCACCACCACGCGGCCTTCGAACAGATCGGCCCGCGCGAAGTGCGCGCCGTTCTTTTCACTGCCGGCCAGCGGGTGGCTGCCGACGAAGCGTCTGCCGCGCGGAAGCTTCGATTCGACGGCGGCAACGATTGTGCCCTTTGTGCTGCCGGCATCGGTCAGAATTGCCCGTTCGGGGGCCGTCGCTGCGGCTGCTAAAAGATGCTCCGCGATCTCCGCCACCGGCGTGCAGACAATGACCACGTCGGCCTCAGCAACCCCCTCTTCAATCTTCAGCGTGGTCGATGTGACGGCACCCAGCTCTTTGGCCCGCTTCAGGCTCGCTGGGCGGCGGCCAATGCCAACCACCTCGCGGGCAAGCTTCCGCTCGCGCACCGCCAGCCCGATCGATCCGCCGATCAATCCCACGCCGACAATCGCCACCGATTTCCAGGGCTGCATGACAAATGGCTCTCAAAAGGCCGCGATCGTCGGCCGCGGTGGCAGCGTACGGATCGTCGCGTTACAAGCTTCGACCCTTGTACCAAGGGCCCGGTTCACAGGCTAGTAGCGTACGCCATATAGAAATGTACGCTATGCAGAGGCGTTAACCGGCGTCGCGGGCGGGCTCTTCCAACTGCCCCGAGCCTTCCAGGCCAGCCGCCAGCTTGTGCAGCGCTTCGGTTTCGATCTGCCGCACGCGCTCCCGCGTCAGCCCCAGCGCTTCGCCAATTTCTTTAAGCGTCCTGGGCTCGTTGTCGTCCAAGCCAAAACGCATCCGCAGCACGATGGCCTCGCGGGGCTCCATCGTGGAAAGCATCCGCATCACGTGGTGCAGATTGTCGCTGTTCAATAGCATTTCTTCGGGAAGCTTGGTGGTTTCGTCGGTCACCATTTCCCCCAGCGACCAGCCCGCTTCCGGCTGATCGGTTTGCGGCGTGCTGTTGTAAATGCGAATGGCTTTTTTGATGATCGAAAGCTTCTTCCGCGGCAGCCCCAACACGCGCCCCACTTCTTCCGGCGTCGGGGAGCGGCCGAGTTCTTCCGAAAGCCGCGCCGTGGCCCGCCGCCATTTCGATAAGAGTTCCACCATGTACGCTGGGATGCGGATCGTCTTGGCGGAATTGATCAGGGCCCGCTTGATCGATTGCTTGATCCAGTAGCTGGCGTAGGTGCTGAAGCGGGTGCCCATCGCGGGATCGAAGCCTTCGACGGCCCGCAAGAGGCCGAGATTGCCCTCTTCGATCAGATCCTGCAGCCCCAGCCCTTTGCCGGTATAGCCGCGGGCGATATTCACCACCAGCCGCAGATTGGCCCGCACCATCCGATCACGGGCCTGCACGTTGCCCTTGCCGATGTCGACGGCCAACTCGCGCTCCTGCTGCCGCATTCAAGAGCGCAGTTTCATTAATCTCGCGGAGATAGGTTTCCAGGGGAGATTGAACCGCCGAAGAGGAACGACGTCGTGCGCTGGGCATAGTGATGGCGGCTCTTTTGGCAGGATAGTTCGGCTATACAAGCTTCACTATCGACGAAGCTTTCACGCTTACTGCAAGGGAGCGCCACTGGCGACAGGTGAGACGAATGTATCCGGCATGCCGCGCCTAACGGTCATCGCGGCGCCAAATTCCGGTTGTATGCCCTTTGACGAAAAAGCCCACGGACCGCGGCCCATGGGCTTGAGTTCGATCGGATTGTATCGGGCAGTCTCCTATTCTTCGGCCGGTTGAATCAGCGGGCCGCCCTTGCCGGAGATCCCGCCCTTAAGCTCCTGCGTCGAGCCACTGGAGCCGTTGCTGGCCGCGGCGGCAGCTTCCGCCTTTTCCTCTGCCGCGATCTGCTCCTCGGTCCACTGCACGCGCTTCCGCGACAGACCGATTTTTCGCTCCTCGGTATCGACGCGCAAAATCTTCACTTCGATTTCATCGCCGACTTTGACCACCTCTTCGGGATTTTCCACCTTGTGGTCGGCCAGTTCCGAAATGTGCAGCAAGCCTTCCAGGCCATTTTCCAGCCCTACGAACACGCCGAAGTTGGTGAGCTTCGTGACCGTGCCCTTCACGACCTGGCCCGATTGATAACGGTTGGGAATATCGCTGGCCCAGGGGTCTTCTTCCAGTTGCTTCAGTCCCAGGGCGATCCGCCGCCGCTGCTGATCGACCGACAGCACCTTGCACTTCACCTTCTGGCCTTTTTCGACCACTTCGCTGGGATGGCTGACTTTGCGCGTCCACGACATGTCGCTTACGTGCAACAGGCCGTCGATCCCCTCTTCGATCTCGATGAACGCCCCGTAGTTGGTCAAGTTTCGCACCGTGCCTTCGACAATCGCGCCGATCGGATAGCGGTCCGCCACCTTGTCCCACGGGTTTTCCTGCGTCTGCTTCATGCCCAGCGAAATCTCGTGCTTTTCCTTGTCGATCTTCAGCACCACCACCTGCACTTCGTCGTCGATGTGCACCAGCTCGTTGGGATGGCTCACGCGCTTGGTCCACGACATTTCGCTAATGTGCACCAGCCCTTCGATTCCTTCTTCCAGCTTCACGAAGGCGCCGTAGCTCATCACGTTCACCACCGTGCCCTTGTGCGTCGAGCCGACCGGATACTTCGCTTCCACGTCGTCCCACGGGCTGGCGGTCTTTTGCTTCAGACCCAGGGCGATTTTTTCGCGCTCCCGATCGATGTGCAGCACCTGCACTTCGATTTCCTGATCGATGGCGACCATATCCGACGGATGGCCAATGCGGCCCCAGCTCATGTCGGTAATGTGCAATAGTCCGTCGATGCCGCCCAAGTCGACAAACGCGCCGAACTCGGCGATGTTCTTCACCACGCCCTTGCGCAGTTGGCCGACCTCCAGCGTTTCCAACAGCAGCTTTTTCTTTTCGGTGCGCTCCTGCTCGATCAGCGCCCGGCGGCTGACCACGATGTTGCGCCGCGTTTCGTCGATCTTCAGCACCAGGCATTGGATGGTGCGCCCCACGTAATCGCCGATGTCGGAGGGCCGGCGGATATCGACCTGGCTAGCCGGCAAAAACACATTCACGCCGCTCACGTCAACCAACAAACCACCCTTGATCTTCCGCGTGACGGTTCCGGTGACCACGTCCCCCTCCTTCACCGAATCCATCACCTTGTTCCACTCTTCGATCTTCCGCGCCTTGCGCTTCGAAAGCGCAATTAGCCCGCGCGTTTCCAGATCGGTGCTCTCGTCCACCTCCTCGATCAGCACCTTCAGTTGTTGGCCGATCTGCGGCGGCTCTTCGGTTTCGTCCCATTCGCTACGGGCAATCTGCCCTTCGCTTTTGAAGCCGACGTCCACGAGCACGAATTCGTCGTCGACGCGGATGATGCGCCCCTCGACGATCGAGTTTTCGCTGATGTCCACATTGGCCACCGTCAGCGTACCGGTGGAAGCGTCGGCCATGGCGGCTTCCAACTCGCGATCCAACTCTTCGTCACCGACGTCCAATCCGCGAATTAAATTTCGATTAACCATTTAGAATTGCTTTGCAATCGGGATCCAACGGCATTCCTATGCCCGCGGCGAGAGAAAAACCAATCCAGTGCAAACTGGCGTGGCGGCGGCCGCATGCCCACCCTGGCGTCTGGATAGAATTCCCCAGAACCAACAAGACCTGTTCGCCGCTGCGGAGAAGAAAGGCCATCCCGGGTTAGCGTATGCCCGCCGTGGCCCAGTTGCCAAACGATTGGCACTGTCCGTAAGCCGTGGGGGTAGCCCGTCAATATATCATTCAGCAAAGAGCGAGACAATCGCTGGATTGCTGCGTAGTGTAAGAGAGCTACGTTCAATCCACCTTTCGATTTCCGCTTGCCGTGGGTTATGATCCGACCATGAATTCCCCGCCCAGCCGACCCCTCGTCACCACCTACGACACAACTTCTCCGGCGGAATCCGCTACGGCGCTCGAAGGGGAACTGCTGCCGCCTGGCCCACTGCCGACGCTGGATCAGTACGATCTGGGAATTCCGCGGCGGCGTCGGATGCTGCCGCTGGTGCTGTTTCTGGTCACCTGCTTCTTCACCTATGCCGCCGGCACCTATGGCTGGGAACCGCTATTCTTTGGCCAGCAATTCAACCCCTTCCGCGGCGAGTACTGGGATTGGCACCGCACCTGGCGCCAACTGATCACGCATTGGCAAAGCGGCTTGATCTACATGGGCTGCGTGATGTCGGTATTATTGGCCCACGAGATGGGGCACTTTCTGATGACCGTGCGCTATCGCATTCCGGCCAGCTATCCCATCTTCATTCCCATGCCCATGATGTTCATTGGCACCATGGGGGCGGTGATCGGCATGCAAGGCTCCAGGGCCAATCGCAAGCAAATGTTCGATATCGGCATTGCCGGGCCGCTGGCCGGCCTGGTCGTCGCGCTGCCCATGGTCTGCATCGGCATCCTGAATGCGCATCCGCCGACGTTGCGAATTGCGGAGGCACACATCGGCGCGCCCCTGCTCATTCAATTGCTGCTGCCGCTCTTGCGTCCGGACCTGGCGCACGGCGCAGGAATGGATTTGAACCCGGTCCTAATGGCCGGCTGGGTCGGCGTCTTCATCACCGGCTTGAACATGATGCCGGTGAGCCAACTCGACGGCGGCCACGTCACCTACGGATTGTTCTTACGAGGCTCACACGTGATCGCGCGCATGTTCATTCTGGCCGCGATTGCCTTTGTGCTGATTACGCGCGAATTCGGTTGGGCTTTGATGATCTTCCTGATCATGGGCATCGGCGTGGAACATCCGCGCACCTACGACGACCGCGTGCCGCTGGGTACGGGCCGGTTTATCTTGGGGCTGCTGTCGCTGGCCATCCCGGTGCTCTGCTTCACGCCCTATCCGCTTTACTAGCGACGAAAGTGCCCCAGCACTTCCAGGCGATGCCCGGTTACGCGGAACCCTTGGGCGCCAACTGCGCCTCCAAGCGAGGATCTAACTTCCGCAGCAGCTTGGGATCGAAGTGGATCGGCAAATCAAACACTTCGCCGCTGTCGATATCCAGGAAATGGTAATGCTCTTCTCCGCCGCAGTCGTAGCGTGCCGAACCGCCCGCGCTGGTCAGCTTATTGGCCAGCCGCGACGCAACCAGCGCCTCCAGCGACTTGTACACCGTAGCCAAGCTGATGCTCGGCAAGCGGCGCCGCACCGATCGATAAACTTGGTCGGCCGTGGGATGATGGTGCGCTTTTTCCAGATACGCGTACACCGCCGCCCGTTGCCTGGTGAAGCGGCATCCTGCGGCACGCAATGCGGCGCGAACCTCCGCCGCGCTGCGCGATGTCGGCTTCAAGTGCTGCGCACCACGTTGTTTTCTCCGCGTGGAAAGCATTTCAGCCAACTATAGCGCCGCTGAATTCCCGCGTCAAGCAAACTTGTGCGCCTCGTACATAGCCCTGACGGTGAGCTCAGTCGGGCATGACGCAAGCCCTTGGCCCTGCGTGTGTGGCAACCGCTAGAATCGTCTGGCTAAAAGCTAACCGCTAATCGCTAACCGCTAACAGCTCCCCCATGCCTCGCTACAATCCCGCCGTCGTCGAGCCGAAGTGGCAGCGCTATTGGGACGAGCACCGCACCTTCGCCGCGCCCCGGCTGCCCGACGCCGGCGCGCCGGAAAAATGTACGTGCTCGACATGTTTCCCTACCCCAGCGGCGACGGCCTGCACGTCGGCCACCCCGAAGGCTATACCGCCACCGATATCGTGAGCCGCTACCAGCGGATGCTCGGCAAGTGCGTGATGCACCCGATGGGCTTCGACAGTTTCGGTTTGCCCGCCGAAGAACACGCCATCCGCACCAACACGCCGCCGCGGCAAAGCACGGAACAGAACATCGCCAACTTTCGCCGGCAATTGAAAATGCTCGGCTTCAGCTACGACTGGCAGCGCGAGCTGGCCACCACCGATCCGGGCTACTTCAAATGGACGCAATTCATCTTCCTGGTGTTGTTCGACACCTGGTTCGACGCCGCGAAGCAGCGCGGCCGGCCGATCAGCGAATTGCCCATCCCGTCAGAAATCCACAGCGCCGGCGACGAAGCGATTCGCCGCCATCAAGATGCTCATCGCCTGGCCTACCAGCACGAAGCGCCGGTGAACTGGTGCCCCGCGCTGGGCACGGTGCTGGCCAATGAGGAAGTGGTCGGCGGCGTCAGCGAAGTGGGTGGCCATCCGGTGGTGCGACTGCCGCTGCGGCAATGGATGTTGCGCATCACCGCCTACGCCGATCGGCTGGAAAACGATCTGGAACTGGTCAACTGGCCATCCAGCATCAAAAAGCTGCAAAGCGATTGGATCGGCCGCAGCACCGGCGCGGACGTCGATTTCTTCATCGGCGCGGCTGGCCGCGAAGTCGTCGGCGGTACTCCGCCCAAATCCGCCTTCAACGCTTGGTGCGAACATCGCCAGAAAACCGGCTTTCCCCCCACGCCCGACGACAACGTGCTGCGCATCTACACCACGCGCCCCGACACACTCTTCGGCGCCACCTACATGGTCATCGCCCCGGAGCATCCCTTCGTCGAGCGCCTCGCCACGCCGGGCCAGGCCGACGCCGTGCGGGCCTATTGCGACCAGGCCGCCCGCAAAAGCGATCTGGATCGCACCGAACTGGCGAAAACAAAAACCGGCGTCTTCACCGGCTCCTACGCCGTCAATCCGGTCAACGGCGAAGCGGTGCCGATTTGGGTGGCCGACTACGTCCTGATCAGCTACGGCACCGGCGCCATCATGGCCGTGCCCGCGCACGACGAGCGCGATTTCGAATTTGCCAAAGCGTTCAAGCTGCCGATACGGGCAGTTGTCGACCCAACGGCTTACGACGAACTGGGCCGCCGAGTGAAAATCGTCGACGATCGCCAGCGCGACGCCGTTCTCGCCGGTGAATCACCATGGACCGCCGACGGCGCCGCCATCCACTCCGACAAATACAATGATCTCTCCACGCCCGAATTCAAGCTGCGCATCACCGCCGACTTGGCTGACGCCGGCCTGGGCATCGGCGCCGTGAACTACAAGCTCCGCGATTGGCTCTTCAGCCGGCAGCGCTTCTGGGGCGAGCCGTTTCCGATCCTACACGAGCTCGACGCCGCTGGAAAACCGACCGGGCTGTTGCGCACGGTGCCGGTCGAACAACTGCCGGTCGATCTACCGAAACTGGCCGATTACAAGCCGCCCGGCGAACCCAAACCGCCGCTGGAAAAAGCGCCCGTCGAGTGGCTCTATCCCGTCATCGACGGCAAGAAATACAAGCGCGAAACCAACACCATGCCGCAATGGGCCGGAAGCTGCTGGTACTATCTGCGCTTCTTGGATAACAAAAACGACAAAGCGCTGATCGACCCGGCAATCGAAAAAGCCTGGATGCCGGTCGATTTGTACATCGGCGGGGCCGAGCACGCCGTCCTGCATCTGCTCTACGCGCGCTTCTGGCACAAAGTGCTCTTCGATCGCGGCTACGTCAGCACGCCGGAACCTTTCATGAAGCTGGTGAACCAGGGAATGATCCTGGGAGAAATGGAATTCACCGGCTATCGCAAAGCCGAAGGAGGCTGGCTCAGCGCCGCCGATGTGCGCTTCGACGACGACAACAAACCGCTGGATAAAAAAACCGGCCAGCCGGCGACCGCCGTGCGCGTGCAGCCGGAACACGTCGAAAAAAGCGGCGATGTGTTCGTGCTGCGAAACGACGTGAAAATCCGCGTCGACAGCCGCGCTTACAAAATGAGCAAAAGCCGCGGCAACGTGGTCAACCCCGACCTGGTCGTGAAGGACTACGGCGCCGACGCCCTGCGGCTGTACGAAATGTTCATGGGCCCGCTGGAAGCCACCAAGCCTTGGAGCATGACCGGCGTGAACGGCGTGCGCGGTTTCCTGGACCGCGTGTGGCGGATGATCATCTCCGATCGCACTGAGGAGATGGAGCTAAACCCGGCGGTGCAAAACGTCCCCCCCACCGGCGGGCAAAACCGCACCTTGCACAAAACCATCGCCGCGGTCACGGATGATCTCGATCACTTGGACTTCAACACCGCCATCGCCCGCATGATGGAGTTCACCAATTTTTTCACCAAGGAAACCGTTCGCCCGCGTGAGGCGATGGAAAAAATCGTGCTGCTCTTGTCGCCATTCGCCCCGCACCTGGCCGAAGAATTGTGGCAGGCATTGGGGCACAAAAAAACGCTGGCCTATGAGCCGTGGCCGAGAGTTGACCAGCGCTGGCTCAAAGAAGATACCGTCGAAGTGCCGGTGCAAGTCAACGGCAAGCTCCGCGGCAAAGTCACGGTTCCCGCCGGCGCCGATCAAGCCGCCATCGAAACCGCCGCCCGGGCCGACGCCAAAATCGCCGACCTCATCGCCGGGAAGACGATCGTCAAGGTCGTCGTCGCTGGTGGCCGGCTGGTGAACTTCGTCGTGAAGTGAAGCTATCGAGCGACCGGCTGACGCTGGAACTTTTCCACCAGTCCGCGCAGCAACGTCTCTTCTTGCTTCAATTCCTCGCGAAGCTCCGGCGTGAAGTGCGTGCGATGCACTTCCACGCGCGTTTCACCCAGCGCGGATTCCACCAGGCGCTTCAACATCGCCATTTCATCCGTCGAGAGTGTTACATTCATGTCGCTCATGCTATCCTCCTCGGCCCAAGGGCCGATCGATGCACTCAACGCAACCCTCTATTATTCTAGCGCTTGATGCTGACAAGGAAATCGCGCGGCTTGTAAACCAAGAAGGTGATAATTCCCAACAGCAGGCACTGCAGCGTGTTGGCTGCAAACCATTTCACGGCTAGCTCTCCCGGCAGCGGCATCACGACATACATCACGATGGTGAATGTCTGATTGAACACTCCCATCAGCAGCCCATAAATCACGGCGCACTTCAAGCCATGGTGGTCGGCCATTCCGCCGGCCCAAATCAGCACGAACGCCGCCGCAAACAACGCCTGCGCCCCAAACATCCACGGCAACAGCGCCTGCATCTCCGGCTTCATCCGCCACAATTGCTGCGTGGCTTCGTACTCCGGCTTCAACCACACTTCATGAATCAAATAGTCGGTCGCCGAGACGAACACGACTCCGACAATAATTGCCATCACGAGTCGTTTGATGTTCATGACGAAACCTCGTAAATCGATGAATGCAGATATCCTAAAGTTTGCGAGACTTTTTCAGAAATTTGCCGACGAAGGATTTCCGATAGTCTTGTTCGCAATTATCGACTTCGCGTACCAAGTATGCCTCTCCATCTTCTTCGCATATGTGCGTCGCAGTATTTGTCCAATGCCGTCCTTCGATCTTTCGCAAGGTCTTGTTTTCGATATAGCAGGTCTTGCGAGTGCGATTGAAGTGAACCGATCCGCAGCCATAGAAGCCTTCGAAGGCTCTCAAAGATCGGCCATCCGCAGCTCCACCGTCTGTGACTTGCTTGACAAAGGCCATGCACGGACTCATTGAATTTACCCTTTGATTACTCCAATCGGCCGCACGCGAGCGACCTTCTTTGCCAAGCCGGCATTGTGGACGACTTCCACCACCAGGTCCACGTCTTTGTAAGCATCGGGCTGCTCCTCGGCCAAACCTTTCCAACTGCGGGCGCGGGCGACGATCCCTTTTTGCAATAGTTCCCTGTCAATTCGCCGGCCTTGCGCATGTTTCACCGCAGCGGTGCGGCTCATCACCCGCCCCGCGCCGTGACAGGCCGTGCCAAACGTCTGCTCCATGCTGCCGGCTTGCCCGGCGAGAATCCAACTGGCGCGCCCCATGTCGCCGGGGATGAGCACCGGCTGGCCGGTGTCCTTATACGCCTCGGGAGTTTCCGGATGCCCCGGCGGGAAGGCCCGCGTTGCCCCTTTGCGATGCACCCACACTCGCTTGCTCGCGCCCTCGATCTCGTGCTGCTCGAACTTGGCAATGTTATGCGCCACGTCGTAAATCAAATCCATTTGTAAATTTTCCCACGAGCGGCCAAACACTTGCGAAAACACTTCGCGCGCTTGCCACATCAACAATTGCCGATTGCACCAGGCGAAATTCGCCGCCGCCCGCATCGCCCCCAGATATTTCTTCCCTTCGGGGCTGTGCACCGGCGCAAACCAACTGCCGATCCGGCAATTCGATCCCGTATTTCTGCGGCACGCCGCGCAAGTTGTGCAAGGCATCGTCGCACACCTGGTAGCCCAGCCCACGGGAACCGGAATGGATCATCACGCACACCTGTCCTTGCGAAATTCCCATCGCCCGGGCGGCTTCATCGTCGAACACCCGGTCGACCACTTGCACCTCCAGAAAATGGTTGCCCGAGCCCAGCGTGCCGCATTGATCGGCGCCGCGGTCCAGCGCCCGATCGCTAACAAAATCCGGATCCGCTCCCTCCAGGCAGCCATGCGCTTCGGTATGGTCAACGTCGCGCGGCACGGCCAGGCTGCGCTCGCACCAGCCCCTTGACGCCGGTGGCCAGCAATTGCCACAGTTGCTTGCGATTGAATTTGTATTTGCCGCCGCGCCCCACGCCGGTGGGAATATTCGAGAACAATTCGTTCACCAGCTTGGTCAAATGCGGCTGCACCTCGTCGAATTGCAAATTCGTGCGCACCATGCGCACGCCGCAATTGATGTCGTATCCCACGCCGCCGGGCGAAATCACGCCCCCTTCCGCCGGATCGGTCGCGCACACGCCGCCGATGCAAAATCCATAACCCCAGTGAATATCGGGCATGGCCAGGCTGGCCAGTTGAATGCCCGGCAGCGTGGCGACATTGGCCACTTGTTCGCAAGCCTGGTCGTGGCGAATCTGCTCGATCAGCCTATCGTCGGCATAAATCAGCCCATCGACGCGCATCCCCTGCTTGTAGCTTTTGGGGATGCGCCAGCAGCAGGCGCCGCGCGCTCCAGCG
Organism: Pirellulales bacterium; assembly: GCA_963773925.1. Lineage (GTDB taxonomy): Bacteria > Planctomycetota > Planctomycetia > Pirellulales > JADZDJ01 > CAVRAW01. The sequence goes on along the minus strand of CAVZDC010000013.1, from coordinate 423,163 downwards.
GTCCGTAAAATCCACCGGTCGGCATGAGAAGCCTAGCGGTCAGTGGTCAGTGGTCAGTGCTTCCATTGGATTGTATTCTTTCTGCCTGATCTGTGTTAATCTCTTTCATCTGCGTTCATCTGCGGTTTCTTGATTCTCCGTCCCCAATCATCGCCATGATCGAACTCAACAGCCTGCTGGTGCCGGTCGATTTTTCCACCACTTCGAAATCCGCCTTCGAACACGCGCTGCACCTTACCACCGGCGACGATCCGGTGATCATCTTGCTGCACGTGATCGATACGGCCTCGATCGAGCTGATGGCCGCGTTGGACCTGGGCACAAACGATGAGATTCTGGCTCGCCTGCGCAAGCGTGCCGAAACCGAAATGGCCGCCTACGGCAAGCCCGCCGACAACTCCGTCGATGTGCAAAACATCATCTGCGAAGGCGTGCCGTTTTTTGAAATCATCCGCAAGGCCGACGAGCTGTTGGTCGACGCCATCGTAATGGGCAAATTCGGCGCCCGCGGCCGCATCGAAAAATTGCTCTTCGGCACCACCGCCGAGCGCGTCATCCGCGGCAGCACGCGGCCGGTGATCACGCTGCCCGTCGAATAGCGGGTGCTAGCAATCGCCCCGCGCCAGCAATCGCCCGGCCCATCTGTCCGCTGCCAAAACTGCATTGTCTGCACACGCGCGGTGGGCTAACATGCTGCCGTTCGAGCATGGCGGCGTGGTTCCGGGCATGCTTGCCCAAATGGCACGGATCGCCATCGCCGCACGGAGGCTACAACATGGATGTTGTAAGAATTCTGCTTGCCGACCACCGCGATCATTTGCCGGCGCTATTGGCGTACATCGATCCTGGCACCGGCAGCTTGGCGTTTCAGGCGCTGGCCGCCATGCTGCTCAGCGGCGCAGTGTTTTTCAAGGCGCTGCGCACGGCGATGATCCGCGCAGTCACGCTGCCATATCGTTGGCTACGGTCCCGCCCGCGCGAAACTGCCGCCGATCAGCGCCAACCGTCGCCGGCATCCAGCGAGCCGAGCCAACCCCGGCGCAAAGCAGCTTAACGCCGGCGACGCCACGACGGAGGGGGATTTTGACGACCGCAGCGACCATCGACGCCTCGCCGGCCCGCCGCAATCCCGCCTCGTTCCGCGATCCCAGCGGCTTCGTCTTTCACCGCGCCGGCCAGCGTGCTGCGGCAAGTGAATCGGATGTTACCGGCGCCACTTCGACCACCTGCTGGCCAGCGGCCTGTACGAGGAGCTGGTGCAATGCGAATTGTTGATTCCGCACGATGTCGTGCCGTTGGACGAACGCCTCTCGGACGACGCATATCAAGTGTTGCGCCCGCGCGGCTGCCGCTGGTCAGCTATCCCTACGAATGGTGCTTTAGCCAACTCCGCGACGCCGCCTTGGCGACGCTCGAAATCCAGCGCCGTGCGCTGGCGCACGGCATGACGCTCAAGGACGCCAGCGCCTACAACGTGCAGCGCTTCCAGGGTCGGCCGACGCTGATCGATACGCTGTCGTTCGAAGTTTACGAACCGGGGCGGCCTTGGATCGCCTACCGCCAGTTCTGCCAGCATTTTCTGGCGCCGCTGGCCCTGGCCAGCCGCACCGACGTGCGCTTATGCCAACTGTCGCGGATGTACCTCGACGGCGTGCCGTTGGATTTGGCCAGCCGATTGTTGCCGTGGCGCACGCGGTGGAGCCTGCCGCTGGGCTTGCACATCCATGCCCACGCGCGGAATCAGCGGAAACATGCCGTGCGCGGCAATTCCCAGGCGGACGCCGGCGCCCGGCTCACGCGCCGGCAACTGGAAATCCTGGTGTCGAACTTACATTCGACGATTGATCGCACTGCGCTGCCGCGCCGCCGATTCGCCGTGGTCCGATTATTATGTCGCCGATCATAATTACGGTGTCGCCGGCATGCAGCGCAAGCAGCAGTTGGTTCAGCAACTGATCTCGCTCGTCGAGCCGCGGCACGTGTGGGACCTGGGCGCCAACGACGGACGATTCAGCCGCATCGCCCTGGCCGCCGGCGCCACCACTGTGGCCGCCTGGGACAACGACCCGGCCTGTGTCGAGCGAAATTATTGTCAGGCCGTCGAACAGGGCGAATCCAATCTGCATCCCTTGCTCTTGGATCTTGCCAATCCCACGCCGGGCGTCGGCTGGGCCAACGCAGAACGCTTGTCGCTCGCCGAGCGCGGCCCGGTCGACTTGGTACTGGCCTTGGGATTGGTGCACCACCTGGCGATCGCCAACCACGTGCCGCTTGCGCAAGTGGCCGACTACCTGGCTCAACTGGCCCGCTGGCTCGCTCGATCGAATGGGTGCCGCAGGACGATTCGCAAGTGCAACGCCTGATCGGCGCGCGCCACGACCAGTTCGCGGATTACCAGCAGCCGCAATTTGAAGCGGCCTTCCTGCGGCGTTTCCGCAGCGTGCGCACGGCGCCCATTGAAGGCACCCGCCGCACGCTGTACTTGTTCGAAGCAGTTCAATCGGATTCCGCCTGAACCAAACCGGATTTCCCTCCATGTCGAAGTTCTTCAAAAATCTGTCGCTGGTGCATCCCTATCTGTTTGCGATCGCTCCGATCGTGCATTTGTACGCCCACAATTTCGGCCAGTGCGATGCGCGCGAATTCGGCCGCTACGTGGCAGCCGCGCTGGCGATCACCGCCATGCTGCTGGCCCTTGCCTGGCTCGCCACGCGCGCCGTGACCAAGGCCACCTGCATCGTCACGGTATTCTTGATCGTGTTCATGAACTACGGCCGGCTGTACGACTATTTGGTCAGCGAGAAGTGCTTTCGCTGCTGCCGCAATACGCCGGGCTGTGGGTGCTCTCCTGCACCAGCGTGGCGATCATTGTCGCCGCGGCGATCTACTTCACGCCGCACGCAGCGCAACTTGCAGCCTTTGTGCGGTTTCCTCACCTGCACGGCCACGATTCGTCGTTTCGCTTTCGCTGGTGCAGATATTCGCGCAAACCGAGTCCGTCGATACGAATTTAGGCAACTTGCTCGATCCCTTGAAGGCATATCCCAAGGCTCCGCCGCTGGCCGAAAACACGCCGGACCGACCCGACGTGTATTACATCATTCTCGATGGCTACGCGCGGGCCGACAACTTGCAGCGGCTGTTCGACTTCGACAATTCGGAGTTCCTGGATTACTTGCGATCGCACGGCTTTTACGTGGCCGATCGCAGTTGCTCGAATTATCCGTACACGTTCATCTCGCTGTCGTCGTCGTTGCACATGCGGTACCTCGACGACCTGCTGGACCCCGCCGCGGGCCCCAACATCTACCGCTTCTCGCGCTTTTTGCGCAGCCCGTTGGTCGGCAGAATTTTTCAGTCGAAAGGCTATCAATTCATCCACTTCAAGACGAACTTTTTTCCGACCAGCCACTCCGACATCGCCGACATCAGCATCGGCAGCGGCCCCGATTGGCGGCGCGACGAATTCTCGCAAGTGCTGTGGCGCAGCACGATGCTGCGGCTGCTGGAGCCCAGCATGGCCGCGCAGCATCTGCAAGCGTTTGACGCCTTGAAGCGAATTCCGCAGATCAAACAGCCCACCTTCACCTTCGCGCACCTGATCATTCCGCACCATCCCTACGTGTTCGATCGCGACGGGAACGTCGTGCAATATGTTTCGCAAAGCCTGGCCTGGGACTCCGCCATCAGCAAAAGCAAGCACGATTACATCGAGCAGATGATGTTCCTGAATAAAAAAGTGGAGGAGGTGATCGACTGCATTCTGCAAACCTCCTCCGTGCCCCCGATCATCATCGTGCAGGCCGATCACGGCACCATGTTCACGCATCCCGACGGCGTGCCCACCCCGGAGGAGCTGGACCGCTTCGGCCTGGAGCGCATGCCGATTCTGAACGCCTATCTGGTGCCGGAGAAAATGCGCGAGAAGCTTTATCCCAGCATTTCGCCGGTGAACACCTTCCGCATGCTGCTGACCGAATGCTTCGGCGAACACTTCGACCTGCTGCCGGATCGCAATTTCGTCAGTTCCTACATCGATTTCCACATCTGGCAGATGCACGAAGTCACGGCGCTGGTCAGCCAGCCCGATCTGACGCTCGTGGCCCGGCGGCTGGACGCAGGACCATGTCGAAAAACCAAGAACCACGCCGCCGCCGGAGGAAGATTAATTCTTTGCAATCGCTTCCGACGGCGGCGCCCGGCCAGCGCGGATCAGATACGCCAGCGCAAAGAAATCGTAAACGCCGTGGGCGATCATCGGCCCCAGCAAATTGCCGCTCGCCAGGGCGAGCCAACCCAGATACGCTCCTACCGCGGTCGCCAGCAGCGCATAAGTCGGCGTGATGGCGTGCAACAGGCCAAACACCACGCTGGCGGCGATCAAGCCGGCCAGCGTCCCTGTCCAGCTGATCAGCTCCGGCTGCAGCACGCCGCGGAAAAACAATTCTTCTCCCACGCCGGCCAACAGCGACACCAGCGCCAGTTGCGAGCCAATTCACGTTCGCAAACAGCGGCACCAGCAATTCATCGACTACCGCGTTCAATCGTCCCGAACGGACCGCGGTGCACCCGCCGCATGAGCAGCAATCCCAACACCAACGGCAGCGTGGCCGCCAGACCCCAGCCGGCATCGCGCGGTTGCCAGCTGAGGCGCTGCCACGGCGGCACGGACATGAACCAGCCGCAAACGATCGCCGCCACCCCTAGCCCCCCTTCAAATAAGATCGCCATGCGGACGATCTTCGGCGGCGGCTCGACAGTCGACGTGGGAAGCTCATCCATAGAAACTCGCCGGCAGCAACCTACCGCACGCCTTTCATGCTGACGGCGGTACGCTTCCAGTTGTTTTTCGTGCCCCAAGCGATCGGTAGTTTTCTCCCACTGCGCCGCCGCCTCGTCGAGCGCTTGCTGCGGAGTTTGCTTTGCCTTGATCACAGCCACCACCGCCTGGTCGAGCGCCGCCAAGTATTCCAACTGTCCCGGCACGCGAGGCATCCACATCGATTCGCGGCGTCGCAGCGCCGCCGCCACCGTTTCACCATATTGCTTGGCCGTCGCGCGATCCAAACTGTTGCCCGTCCAAATCGCCGGCTCTTCCAACTGCGATTGCCGAAACATCGCCGTTGATGGGCTGGCCGGCAGCACTTCGCCGCTCCACCGCATGCCGGCCAGCCAGGTAAGGAACGCAAAGGCCGTTTCGGCATGATCGGTCCCGCGCAGCACCGAGCCCGCCAATCCACTGATGCCGCGCAGCGTCACACGTTGTTCCTCGTCGGTGCCGCGATCCTCCCACGCTTGGTGACCCAAGTTGTACGCGGCAGCGGAACCGGGTAGTTCGGTAAATGCCACCGAGACCTGATGCTCGGAAACGTTTTGCCGCTGGGCGCCGCTCAGCCAGCCGATCGCCATGGCGGAGTTTCCTGCCAACAACTCGCGTACCGTATCCCAAGGCGTCAATCGAGTCAGATCGACGTGCGCCGTCTTCGCCGCCTCCTCCAACTCGCTCAGCGCTTTCACAAATGGCGGCCCCGTGATCAGCGACTTCATCGTTTCGCGATCGAACAGCACCGAAAAATAATCGCGATGCTTGGCATAGGCCGCCGCGCGAGCCAGCAACAATTGCGCAGCCCAATCCGCCGCCAGTGGCTCCAGCGTGCCCGACCAGTCGGCCGGAAATTCCAACGCCTGTTGATTCTTTGCGCCATCGTGCTTGGCCGCCGCCAATAACTTGTCGCGATCGCCAAAGAATTCCGCCAACGTTTGATACTCTTCCCAAGTGCGCGGAGGCTGTTTGCCAAACCGCGAAAATAAATCGGCCCGATAAGCCAACACGAACACGGGCTCGCCCAAGGGCGCCGCATACGGCTGGCCGTCCCAAGTAAGCGCGGGCGAATCAGGCGAAATCAGCAAATCGGCCTCATCCAGTGGATTGCCGGCGAGCCACTGGGCCTTCAGCGGGCGAATCACCCGCCGCTCGGCCAGCGAACCCAATAAGCCCACTGGATAAATCACTACGTCGGCGTCGATCTTCTCGGCGCCGGCAGCCTCGCGGCGCGCTAACTCCCAAATTTCCAGTTCCGCGCTCGATTCAGCTCGCCACTCGCCGCGCACTTTCCGCAGCGCCTCAGCCAGCGCGGGGTCGCCGATTACCGCCACCCGAAGCGTCGCGGGCGGCGCGGACGATTTGGCAGCGGCAGCTGGCTGGCCCTCTCTCGTTTCACAACCGCCGACCAAGAGCAAGACAAGCAAGCACGACGCGATCGCGATCAACCCAGTTTGCTTCAACATTATCTCGCCGCCTGCTGCCTGTCGCCCGCCGCCTACTGTCCGTGTGTCTCCGCGGGCGGTTCTTCTTCCTCCTCGCCCGGCTCCGGATGCAACGATTCGTGAATCGTTTCTTTGATCGCGGCTGTCACCGCCTGCGTTGCCGCCCCCATGGCAGCCGATGCGAACGCACCCACGATCGTGCCCAATCCGCTGACCAGGCGTCCGGCCGGGTGCGCGGCCTCAGCCTCCTGCGCCGCTGGCGATTGCCCTTCGAAGGCGGCCTCCTCGGGCGTCTGGCGCCGAGTGGCATTGCCCACCGCCCAGCCCGCGCCGATGCCCGCCACGGCCGCCGCGCCCAAGGTGGGCCAAGGAAAGCGCGCGGCCCAGGCCCGCACGTCGGCCGACCGTTTCAGCGACTCCATGATCTCGCCGCGCAGCCGCTGCAAACGCCCCGCGAGCCAATTGCGATTCCCGATCCAGCAGCTCCCCTTCACTGTGCGGCGGCTTCAGCGGCGTCGAATCTTCAGGCGGCGGATTTTGATCTGCTGGACTCATCGTTTTTCTATCGGAATCCAATTCCGACGGGGTGCTCCTGTGTATTTCGCCAGCGGACGCAGCAAGCGGTTGTGGTCCAATTGCTCGATCACATGCGCACTCCAGCCTACCACCCGGCTCACAACAAACAGCGGCGTGTACAACTCCTTGGGCAATCCCAGGTAATGATACAGCCGCGCCGTCGGCCAATCGACGTTGGGCAGCAGATGCTTTTCGTCGCTCATGATCCGCTCGATCGTTTCCGACGTCGCTTCCATGTCGGCATGGCCTGTTTCGTTGGCCAACTGCGCGACCAGCGGCTTGAGAAATTTTGCCCGCGGATCGCCGTGCTTGTACACCCGGTGCCCGAAACCCATCACTCGCTCCTTGTGCGCCAGTGCATTGCGCGACCCACGCCTCAGCCTTCGTGGCGCTGCCTACCTGTTGCAGTTCCTCCAATACTCGTTCGTTCGCCCCGCCGTGCAACGGCCCTTTCAGCGCCCCGATGGCCGCGGTCACGGCCGAATACAAATCGGTCAGCGTCGAGGCGGCCACCCGCGCGGCAAACGTCGAGGCGTTGAACTCGTGCTCGGCATACACAACGAGCGACACTTGCAGCGCATGAACCGCCGCCGTGCTGGGATTGGGCTGTCCTAACATGCGCAAAATGTTCTCAGCCTGGGAATACCGCTTGTCGGGCGCGATTGGGTCCTTTCCGTGCAACAGCCGGTACCGCGCGGCCATCACCACGGGCAGCCGCGCCACCAAACGCTCCGCCTTGCGCAGGTTGGCCTCGTGGCTGTGGTCGTTCTGATCCGGATCCCAGTGTGCCAGCAAGCTGCAGCCGCTGCGCATCACGTCCATCATCACGGCCTCGGGCGGAATGTGCCGCAAAATGGCCACGATCTCCGCCGGAATTGGCGCCGCCTCGCGCACCCGTGCGGTGAACGTCGCCAACTGATCGCTCGTCGGCAGTTCGCCATACAAAACCAAATACGCGACTTCCTCGAACGTGGCGTGCTGCGCCAGCTCTTCGGCCGGATAGCCGCGATATTTCAGCCCGTCCACCAGTGAACTGATGGAAGTTTCGGCGGCAATAATGCCTTCCAATCCGGGATGATAAACACCTTCAGGCATGCTCGCTGCTCACTGCGTTTCGCCGCCGCCGGGGTCGCCAAAGTAGCGCCGGTCGCGCTCCTCGTAGCCTTCGTAGCCCAATAAATCGTATAACTCTTGCCGCGTCTGCATCAGATCCAGCAAGCTGGCCTGCGTTCCCTCGTCGGCCAGCACCGCCAGCGCCGCCTCGATGGCCCGCATGGCCACGCGCAACATCGTCACTGGATATAGCACGGCAGCATAACCCAAATCGGCCAGAGCATCGAGAGTAAGTAGCGGGCTCTGGCCGAACTCGGTCATGTTGGCCACCAACGGCGCTTGCACTTCCCGCGCAAAGCGTTCGAACTCCTCCGGCCCGCGCAGCGCTTCAGGAAAAATCCAATCGGCCCCCGCCTCCAGGTACGCTTTCGCCCGCGCAATCGCATCGTCCACCGAGGTCACACCGCGGGCATCGGTGCGGGCGATGATCACCAGACTTGGATCGGATCGCGCCGCCGCCGCCGCGCGAATCTTCGCGCACATATCGGCCGGCTCGACCAGCGACTTGCCCGACAAATGCCCGCATCGCTTTGGCATGCGCTGATCCTCAATCTGCACCGCCGCCGCGCCGGCCACCTCCAGCTCGCGCACTGTGCGCTCCACGTTCAACGCCTCGCCGAATCCGGTATCGGCGTCGACGATCACCGGCACTTGCACGCTCCGCGCCAAGCAGCGCGTGTGATCCGCCAGTTCGCTCAGCGTGAACAACCCGACGTCGGGCAGCGCCAGCACCCCCGCCGACAAGGCCGCGCCCGATAGATACACCGCATCGTAGCCGGCTTGCTCAATCAATTTGCCCACCAGCGCATTGGGCGCCCCGGGCACTTGAATGGTCGTGTCGGCCACAGCCTGCCGCAGCCGCTGGCCCGGTGAGGAATTGGCCACTCGATGATCCTCCGGCGACAAATTTCAGATCGCGCGTGACCGCGAATATAGGTGCCGCCGACTGCCGTTGGCAAGAGCGTGAAAGTCAGTACAACATGCCAACGAGTGGCACCACCGATGCCCGCGATGCTCGTACCAATCGAAGTCTCATTCACCCGGCGTGCAGAATGACAGCCCCTCGATCGCTTGTTGGCCAGGCCTTACTGGAAATCGCGCTGATCTTTGGCGTGTTCTATTTGCACGGCGTGCGCCCCACGCCCGACGTCGGCGAAACCAATTATCTCACCAAGGCGAAGCATTTTTGGAACCCCAAGGCGTACGCCAACGACTTTTATTGCAACAGCGGCGACGCGCAAGTCGTGTATTTTTTTCTGTTCGGATGGCTCACCAATCTCGGCTGGCCGCTCAGCGTGGTGGCGTGGCTGGGGCGCATTCTCGCGTGGCTGCTGTTGGCCGTCGCGTGGCGCGGATTGAGCCGCTCGCTTTTGCCCCGCGCGTGGTGGTTTTCGGTGTTGTCGGCCGAACTGTTTTTGCTGCTGATTGGAGGCTCACTGGGCGCCGAGTGGATCGCCGGCGGCGTGGAAGCCAAGGTGTTTGCCTATGCGCTGGTGCTGTGGGGGCTGCGCCAGTTGGCGCTGGCGCTGGAACCTGGTTTGGCTGTTGCTGGGCGCAGCCACCGCGCTGCATCCGCTCGTGGGGGGCTGGTCGCTTGTCTGCGCCGGCGCCAGTTGGCTGATTTCGTCGCGTCGCGACGCGCCGCTGCGCTCCATGTGGCCCGGCCTGTTGGCAGGCGCCCTGTTGGCCGCTCCGGGAATCGCCTTTGCCCTGGCGCTCAGCGCCGGGGCTGATGCCGATACGATGCGGCAGGCCAATTTGATTCAGCTCTACGAGCGGCTGCCGCATCATTTGCTGCCGATGCAATACTCGCCGTACCACGTAATACGCCATTTGTTGCAATGGCCCGTGCTACTGGTGCTCTGGCGAATTACGCCGCCCACCGACGGGGATCGCCGCTTGCGATGGTTTGTCGCCGCGTCGATGTCACTGGCCGTCGTCGGTCTAGCGTTGGGCGTCGTGGCCCTGTCGGTCGATCATCATTCGCAAGTTGCGGCCACATGCGCCGCAATCCTGCGATTCTATTGGTTTCGTCTGGGCGACATCATGGTTCCCGTCGCAGGCGCGATCGTCTGGCTGCAATTCTTTTCCAACCTCACCATCGAGCGCCCTTCTATGGCCCGTTGGTGTCTCGTCGGGCTGCTAGCCGTTTCACTTGTCGATCTGGCAATTCAATGGAAACACGTGCCCGGGCTGTCGCCGCTGCAGTCGGCGCGCGTGCCACGCGGAGAGAACCCGGCGACCTACGGCGATTGGCGCGAAGTAGGCCGCTGGGCAAACGAGCACACACCCCCGGGAACGCTGTTCCTCACGCCGCGCTCCTCATCCACCTTCAAATGGTACTCCGGCCGCGACGAAGTGATCACTTGGAAGGATATGCCGCAAGACGCCGTATTGTTCGTCCAATGGCGTCAGCGAATCCACGACGCCTTCGATCTCAGCGACAACGGCTCCCACCCGCAGTGGTGCCAATCGCTGTCGCAAATCGGCCTTCCGCGGTTGCAAAAACTTGCCACCGATTACGGCGCTCAATTCGCCGTGGTAGAACTAGTTCCAGGATTGCCGCGCCTGCCGATCGAGCCCGAATATGAAAACGCATCCTTCGCGGTCTATCAAATCGACGGCAATTCCGCGCGGAAAAAACCGGGTGAATAACTGAGTAAGTACGTTGGAACCAATCCGGACCAAGTTCGTACTTACTCACATACTCACCTACTCACGTCGCCCGATTTCGCCAATGGAGTTCTTATCCACCATCGATGATCTCCCCCAACGGCTTGCGCAACGTCTGCAATCGCCGCTGCCCGGCCGCTCCGCGCAGCAATCGATGGAATCAGAATTGGCCTTCGGGCGGCATTTCGGCCCCTCGCGCTCCGATGCCCGTCGAGCGGCAGTCGTGGCGCTCGTGCACCGCCGCGCCGGCAGTTGGCAACTGCCGCTGCTATTGCGTCCCGAAGGGTTGGCCTTTCACGCCGGCCAAATCAGCCTGCCGGGCGGCGCGCTGGAGCCCGACGAAACGAGCCATCAGGCGGCGCTGCGCGAATTGGAGGAGGAACTCGGCGTCGCCGCGTCGCAGGTGGAACTCCTGGGACCGCTTTCGCCGTTGTACGTGTTCGGCAGCAATTTTCTGATCACCCCCTGGCTGGTCACCAGTCGCTCGGCAGTACAGTTCATGCCTTGCACGGCCGAAGTGGAAATCATTCTCGAAATTCCGCTGGCACATTTTTTGGATCCTGCCAATCGCGGCCAGAACGTCGAGCAGCGCGGCAGCCTCCGTTGGCGCGCACCACATTTCGCCTGGGAAGGTCGCCAAATTTGGGGCGCCACGGCGATGATCTTGGCGGAACTTGTGGTGCTGGCTTCCGAGGTTGCACCGCCGGCCGCGGAAACCCGCAGTCAGGCCGCCGCAATGATCGGACAGCACGACCGGCACAGTCCATAAATCCGCTGCTCGCCCCTTCGCTCCTCGTCCCTCGCCCCCGAGCGTATGCCATGTTTGTGAAGACCCAGCCGCCGATTTCCCGGAGACCCTGCATGGCAGCGCTAAAATCCGTGCGTTTCGAATCGAGCGCCGCCCTGCGCGACGCCGAAGGCGCCTGGGACGACCTTTGGGAGCGCAGCGACGCCACATTGCCCACGGGGCGCGCCGAACTCATCGCCCAGTGGCTCGAGCAATTCGCCCCGCAATCGAAATTCATTGCCCTCGCCATTGAGCAAGACGGCCAGCTCGTAGCCGCGCTGCCGCTGGTCCAGCGGCGGATCAAAAGGTTGGTTTCCGCCGGCACGCTGCCGTGGAACGATTGGTGCTGGGCCGGCGATCTGCTGGTCGATCCGGAGGCCGACGTTCCCGCCGTTTTTTCAACGCTGCTCGGCGAAATCCGCCGCCTGCCCTGGCCAATCCTGTGGTTCGATACCGTTCCCTACGAATCGTTCCGCTGGCGGCAATTCCTCGCCGCATTGGACCGCGAAAATCATTCCTACGCCTTGCAGGAACGATTCCGCTTCGGCACCGTCGAAATTGTCGATCAACTGGCCTGCGATCACGCCTACTACCAGGCCGCCTGGTCGGGCAACCATCGCCGCCACATGCGCAAAGCCATGCGCCGCGCCAACGAACAAGGGGGCGTGCTGTTGGATATTCGCCGCCCGCACACGCCGGAAGAAGTGGAAGCCCTGTTGCGCGAAGGCTTCGAAGTGGAAGACCGCAGTTGGAAAGGGCGCGGCGGCAGTTCGGTGCTGAATTCGCCCGAGATGTGGCAGTTCTATCTCCGGCAAGCAATCCAAATCGCGCGCTACGGCGCCTTGGAACTGGTATTCCTCCGCCATCAAGACCGGGCCATCGCCTTCGAATACGGCTGGAAGTCCAAGGGCATTTATTTCACGCCGAAAGTCGGCTACGACGACACGTATTCCTGCCTCAGCCCCGGACAATTGCTGCGCTACTTGTTGCTGGAGCAAGCGTTCACTCGCCCCGATCGCCGTGCGGTCGATTTCCTCGGCCCGTTGTGCAAAGCCACCGCCACGTGGTCGACCAGTTCGTATCCCGTCGGCCGATTGGCGGTTGATACCGGCCGATCGCGGCGGCCGGATGTTGCTCTGGGGCTTGCGCGACGTGTGGGGCCGCGTGAGTTCGCTGCGCGGCAAGAAGGAAACGAGCCGAGTGGGAAACCGTGCGGCTCGACAAGCCGCCGCGCCCCTTGTCCGCCGCGGCAGATCGCGCCTAGCATGGTGTGATGTCTCCCGCAGCCCGCCTGCGCGCTGTCGTGTTCGATCTCGACGGCCTGATCTTCAACACCGAAGAGCTGTACCAATTCGTCGGCGAGGAACTGCTGCGGCGCCGCGATAAAACGTTCCCGCCGGAATTGCTCGATCAGACGATGGGCCGGCCGCAGCGCATCGCCCTGCAGTTGATGATCGATTGGCACCAGCTCGACGTCAGCGTCGATCAATTGATGCTCGAGACGGCCGAAGTGTTCGCCACCATTCTCGGCGAGCGACTGGCCCTGATGCCCGGCGTTTCCGAATTGCTTGCGGCGCTGGAAGCCGCCGGCATTCCCAAAGCGATCGCCACCAGCAGCAACCGCGACTTTGTCGCAGACGTATTGGGCCGCTTTCAGTTGACGCCGCGATTCCAATTCATTCTCACCGGCGACGACATCACGCACGGCAAGCCGCACCCGGAGATCTATCAACTGGCCGCCAAGCGTTTTCGGCATAGCGCCATCCGAAATGATGGTGCTCGAAGACAGCCGTCACGGATGCGCCGCCGCGGTGGCCGCCGGCACGTTTGCCGTGGCCGTGCCCGCCGGCCGCAGCCGCACGCACGACTTTCGACGGCGCGGCGCTGGTGGCCGATACGCTGCGCGATCCGCGCATCTATGCCGCGCTGGGTTTACAAGCGTCGTCAAGCTGACTTGATTCAGGCTGCCGTCAGTTCCGGCATCTTTCGGCACCACGGCCCCTTGCAACCGCTGCCGATATCCGCTGTCTTGTTGCCGGATGAAGCGGTCGATTCCTTCCTGCACCAGCGGCAACGGCATCGACAACGTCCGCTGCAACCGTCGGCTATCGAGCGAGGTTTCGTCGCCGGCGTCAACAAGTTGTTGGTGGCCGCGGCCGCTCGCGCTTTGGAGATCGCAATCCCGCAGGCGCGCGCCAAAGCGGCGGCAAACTGCCACTGGCTGACGCGTTCGGCGCCTCCCAAGTGATACAAGCCGGTCAGCTTGCGCCGGTAGGCCTGCCAGACGAATTCCGCGGCATCGCTGGCCAAAATCGGCGTCGCATAACTTGTGCCCGAGACCACGGGCTCGCGCCCGTCGGCCAATTCGGTCCACATCCGCTCGGCATAGCTCGTGCCGCTGGTGCTCCAACCGAACAGGTGCGTGCGCAGGATCAGCGTGTCGGCCGCCGTGAGTGCTTGCTCCACGTTCCGCGCCGCTTTGGCCGCGGCACTATTGTCAGCCGTGGGAAACGTTTCGTGGTGAAACAGTCGCGGGCCGGCAAAGACCGCATCGGTTGAAAGAAACGTCATCCGGCTGCCGCACTTCACGGCCGCTTCCTCGACGGCTTTGCCCCGGGCCGCTTCGAGCTCGGCGTCCACGGTGCGGTTTACCTCCCAACTCGATGCGCAGCTCGGACCGCAATAGACGGTCAAACGCGGAAGCTCGGCGGCCACGATTTCCGCTAGCTCGTCGACCTCGTCGGGATCGACGCACACGCTCCGGCAGCTATCAAGTTCAAATCCGGCCTGCTGGCTTACGCCGACCACTTCGCAGCGATCGGATAACGTGAGAGCCAGATTTGCGCCGGCCAATGTATCCATGCCAATGACGAGCAACTTATCCACGCGCGGCCTCCATAAGAAGAATCTGAGTCGTGAGTAGCTGAGTAAGTAAGCAGCTTTGACCTACGCTGGGTCCGGGCTTCTTACTTACTCACCCGCTCACCTGCCTTTGAATTTTGGGGCCGCGGATTCTAGCGATTCGACTTCGCCCCACCAACCGGAATTGCCCCGGATGCTAGCTTCGCAATCCTGCTTGCCTTGACCACTTTTTGGCAAGATTGCTAAACTTCATCGATCGGGCAACGGCCGAAGCGTCGCGGATCTTGGCGACGCCTCGTAGGTGCATGGAGCAGCGACACGGATGCTTGCCACATTAGGAATTGTGGAAGTTCGGCCCCAGGCGGCCATGCCGCGGCTGACTGCCTGCCGGCGAATCGGCGGCAAGCCGCTGTTGGAATGGGTCGTGCGCCGCATGACCGAAAGCCAGCGGCTCAACGGCGTGATTGTGCTTGCGCCGCAAATTCCCGAAGCGGCGGAATTGGCCGGCCTGGTGCCCAGCGACGTGCCGCTATTGATCAGCGGTCGCCCCGACGCCTTGTCGCGATTTGTCGCCGCGCTGGATGAATTTCCGTCCGAGGAAGTGGTGCGCGTGGTGGCCGACCATCCGTTTGTCGATCCGGTGCTGATCGATCGGCTGGTGACCACGGCCGCCAACCATCGCGACGCCGACTACATCGGCTATTGCTCCCGCAGCGGCCGCCCGGCGATAATCTCGCCGCTTGGGCATGATCGGCGAGTGGATTCGCGCCAAATCGCTGCGGCAAGTGGCCCGCGAGGCGACCGACGCCGCAGCACCGCGAAGCCGTGACCGCCTATTTCCATGCGCATCCGGAAAAATTTTCGCTGCGATTGATCCCCGTGCCGCCAGAATTGGATCGCGACGACGTGCGGCTCACCATCGGCGGCGAAGAAGATTGGGAACACGCCCAAACCATTTTCGAAGCCCTGGGCCCCGAGCAACTCGATTACCTGCGGATCGCCCAATTGCTCGATCATCAGCCGGCGCTGCGCAAACGAATGGAAGCACTCAACCGCACCGTCGGCGCGGTTTAGCCTCTCAATGCGATCGCTCGACTGCTATCGATGCGGCAGTTCATCATCGGCTGCTAGCATTGCTTTGGCCACGCACTGCTGTCAGCGTTGCAATGCTTGAACATCACAGCCCGCAAAATCGCTAATCTCACGCGGCGCCGGCGACGATAAGACCTGGGATACGTTTCGTCTTTTCGTTCGCATTTCGCGTCTCACTCTTCACTGGCTTCCGCGAATTGTCTGCCTTCACTGGCGGCATTACGCGGGAGGGGGGATTTCATGAGCCGTCTGCTTGCGCTTGCGTTTGCGTATTCTGATTGCCGCCATCGGGCTGTCGCATGTGCGGCTGCCCTTACGATTACTGCGGACCGGTCATCGGTTGTGGTTGCGGTGATGACTGCGGCGGCGGATGCGGTGGCGGTGCGGCGGTGGCTGCAGCAGTTGCGGCGGCGGATAGCGGCCCATGGCGGCGGCCCGATGATGTATGAAGGCGCCAACGTCGGCCCGCAGCAAGGCCGCATGGCTTACAACGGCAACTTCAACGGCAATTTCAACAGCCGCATGGCATCCAACAGCGGCTATGGCAACAGCTACAGCAACAATGGCCGCCCGTCGTACAGCAACGGCTTCAACTACGGCATGTACAACAGCCAGCCGAGGATGAATCGCGGCTATTACGGCCCGCAAATGGCCAATAACGGCCAGCCCATGATGAACCGCGGCTAATGACGGTCCGCAAATGGCCAGTAACGGCCAGCCATGAACGGCCCAGTCTCCGTCATGGCAACGGCCAGCAGATGAACGGCCAGCAGATGAACGGGCCGCGGATGGGACCGCCACCAGCAGCCCACGCCCGTCCTACGCCATGCGTCCGTCGCGGCAAGCCGATGTATTCCACCGCGATGGGCCCCAACAACTACGGGCAATATCCGCAGCGCTATTAAGCCGCCAGGGCGGACAAATCGGCCGGCGCTCGTGTTGCCTGCCGACCAGCTGCCAGCTAATCCAGCTTCCAGCCGTCGCCGAGCACTGCCCCTTTTTGCACGACAGTCGACGCCGTCGACGATCATGTACTCCGGCGTTTCGTCGCTGGTCTCCACGTTGCGCGAATTGACCACTCGCACGTTGCGGCCGATGCGGCAATGCTTGTCGACGATCGCGCCGTTCGATCACGCTGCCGGCGCCGATGCCCATCGGAATCGCTTTGCCGTTGCCCGGCGATCTCTTCGTAAAAATCGTGCCCCAGGAGCACGCTGTTGCGGATCTTCACGTCCCGCCCGATCCGCGTGCGCAGCCCGATCACGCTGTTCTCGATCACCGCGCCGGCTTCAATGTGGCAGCCGTCGGCAATCAGGCTGTTCTTCACCGTGGCCCCGTCGACGTGCGTCGGCGGCAGAAATCGGGCCCGCGTATAAATCGGCGCCGTGGCGGAGGCCAAATCGAACGGCGGATTCGGTCTGCGCCAAATCCAAGTTGCATTGGTAAAACGATTTGATCGTGCCGATGTCTTCCCAGTATCCGTCGAACAGATGCATGTGCACCTTGCGGGTGCGCATCGAGGCCGGAAACACCTCCTTGCCGAAATCGTGATAGTCGGTTTTGGTGAGCACGTCCACCAGCGTGGCGCGATTGAACAGATAAATGCCCATGCTCGCCAACAGATCGCGCCCGTGGCTGGCCACGCCGTGCGCGTCGATCCACTCCGGCGGCGTGCGCACGATGTCGGCCTCGGAATCGGTTTTCGGTTTTTCCAGGAACCCGACCACGCGCCCCGTGTCGTCGGCCCGCATGATGCCAAACGCGTGCGCCGCCTCGCGCGTGACCGGCATGGCGGCAATCGTCACGTCGGCCCCCGACTTTTCGTGCGTCGCCAGCATGTCGCGGTAATCCATGCGGTAAAGCTGATCGCCGGAAAGAATCAGCACGTAATCGGCCCCCGATTCCTCCACGTACCGCAGGTTTTGCCGCACGGCGTCGGCCGTGCCCTGATACCACACCGAACCTTGCGTCGTTTGCTGCGCGGCCAGAATTTCCACGAATCCCGCGTTGAAACTGTCGAACACGTACGTGCGGCGGATGTGCCGATGCAGGCTGACCGAATTGAATTGCGTCAGCACGTACATCCGGTTCAAGCCGCTGTTGATGCAGTTCGATAGCGGAATATCGATCAGCCGATATTTGCCCGCCAGCGGCACGGCCGGCTTGGAGCGGAATTTCGTCAGCGGATACAGCCGCGTCCCACGACCGCCGCCAAGCACGATGGCCAGAACATTCTGCATGAGCGTTTTCAGGAGCAGGATGAGATGAGACCAGGGGCCGACAAACGACGAGCACCCCATGATACTCTAAATCCGAAACGCCCCGTTAGCCCCGGGCTCAGCACCGGGGGACGGCAGCTCGCTGCACGATCCTACTTCACCGCCCCAAACGCCGCGAAGCAGGAATTCTTGTGCAGCACTTCGACGCTGCGAAAGCCGACCGTGCGCAGCAGCTCCAATTGGTAGATCAGCGACCGGGGCGTGTCTTCCTTCTCGACGTAATCAAACACGTGCTGGCGATACTCCGGGCCTTTGAGCGCTTCCAGATATTCACCATACCGCCGCCACATCATCTCGCGCACTCCAGGCAGTTCACTGTCGATCAGGTCGAACATCCACAGCGACCCGCCGGGCGTCAAAGCGCGATGGAACTTGGCGAACACGCCGCGCCACTCGTCATCCCCTCGCAGATGATGCAGCACCGCCGCGGCCAGAATGATATCGAACGTCCCCTCGCCCAATTCGATTTCGCGAATATCGCCTTGGATCAGCTTGATCCCGCTCCGCGCGACCGCCCCGACGCGCTCCTGGGCTTTATCCAACATCGGCCGGCTAAGATCGACCAGCGTGACATCCAGATTCGGCAGCCGCTGCGAGCAATTTCAGCGTGTAATTGCCCGCCCCGCAGCCGACGTCCAACAGCCGCTTGGCGTTGGGAGTCGTGGCCGCCGCCGCTTCGCTAATCAACTCCAGCGCCAAGCGGCGCATCGACGGTGGCCGACTGCCCCGTCTCCAAATTCGAAAACCGCTCCACTTCCTGATCAAACCGCTGGCGAATTTCCTCAACGCTGGCCTTATCCATGCGTCGGGGCCCGCTGCAAGAATTTCCCGCGAGTCGCTTCGCCCACGAACTTGCCGTCGCGCACCTGCACTTTGCCGCGCAGCGTGACCGCGCTGGGGCGGCCTTCGATCGCCACGCCTTCGAAGCCGCTGTAATCGACGTTCATCTGCTGCGTCTTGGCGGAAATCTTGCCGCGATACGCCGTGTCGTAAATCACCAGGTCGGCGTCGCTGCCGGGCTGAATCGTGCCTTTGCGCGGGAACAGCCCGAACAATCGCGCAGCCTGCGTGCTGGCGGCATCCACAAAGCGGTGCAAATCGATCCGCCCTTTGCACACGCCGTAGGTGTACAGCAAATTCACGCGGTCTTCGACGCTGGGAATCCCGTTGGGAATCTTGGTGAAATCCTTCGCGCCCATTTCCTTCTGGCCTTTGAAATCGAACGGCGCATGATCGGTGGCCACGGTGCTGACCAAGCCGGTCCGCAGCGCGTTCCACAGTGCATCCTGATGGCGCTTTTCGCGCAGCGGCGGCGACATCACATATTTCGCCCCCTCGAAGTTCGGCTTCTCGGCGTAGCTTCGGTCGAGCACCAGATACGGAATCACCGTTTCCACCCACATCCGCACGCCGCGATTTTGCGCCCCTGGGCCACGCGCAGCGAATCTTCGTTCGACGTGTGCACCGCGTACACGTGCGCGCCGGTCAGCCCGGCAAAGGTCGCCAGATGGTGCACGCCTTCGGCTTCCACGAACGTCGGCCGCGAAGGCTCCTGCCATTCCGGACCCGTTTTGCCTTCGGCGATCAGCCGCTGTTGCATCTGCGCCACGGCCTCGGCGTTTTCGCAGTGCGCCGTCACAATCACGCCATGGCGCTTGGCAAAGTCCAGCGTGCGAAACAGTTCCGTATCGTCCACGCCAAACGCCCCCTTGTACGCCAGGAAGATTTTGAACGAGGCGGTGCCGTCGTCCACGATCTCGCTTCAATTGATCGGGCGTTTTCTCATCGAACCGCGTCACGCCCATGTGGATACGTGAAATCGCAAGCCGATTGCCCCACGGCCTTCGATTTCCACAGTTCGTACGACTCGCAGCGGATCGTCGGTCTTCGCCGGGCACACCATTTCAATCACCGACGTCGTGCCGCCGACCAGCGCCGCCCGGCTGCCGGTCGGATACGTATCCTTGGCGAACGTGCCCATGAACGGCAGATAAATGTGCACGTGCGGATCGATGAAGCCGGGAAACACGAGCTTCCCCGCGGCGTCGATCACCTCCGCCCCCGGCGGCGCACTCAGGTTCGGCCCGATCGACGTGATCGATTCGTTCTCGCACCAGATATCCGCCTTGTAACGTTCCGAGGCGGTCACAATTTCCGCGTTCTTCACCAATAGCGCCATGGATTTTTTCCTTCGACTAAAGACGAGATGTTTTGAATAGTTTCAGATTGGCCGATCAGATTTTCTTCAGCAATTCCTTCCACCGCTGCCACGCATCTTCGCGGGCTTTCTTGTTCGACGGGCTGGCATCGGGCGCCTCGCCGCGCGCATGAAGCCGTGCCCGGCCCCTTCGTACGTTACCGGTTCGTACGTTTTGCCTGCCTGCTTCATCAGTTCCGTGGTGTTGGGTAGCGTCGAGTCGATGCGGTTGTCGTTGCCGGCGTAAAAGCCGTACACCGGGCAATGGATGCGCGCGATCGCCGTCGCCTCGGTCGGGCTTTCGCCGTAAAACACGAACGCCGCCTTCAGTTTGTCGTTATTCGTGGCGTAGCGGAACGTCTGCGTACCGCCCCAGCAGAAACCGCAAACCACCAGTTTACCATTGCACGAGGGGAGCTTGGTAACATAATCCGCCGCGGCGTTCAGGTCGGCCGTGATCTGATCCGGCGGCAATGTCTGGATCACTTGAATCGCCGCCTCGTTGCCGCCCACCTTGGCGATTTCCGCGGTCCCGCCGCCGCCGCTGGCCATGCCCGAAAGCAAATCGGGCGCGATGGCAATGTAACCGGCTTCGGCCAATTCGTCGGCCAGGCATTTGGCCCAATCCGTCAGGCCGAAAATTTCGTGAATCACCAGCACGGCCGTCGCCTTGTCCTTCACTTCCGGATAAGCGACGTAGCAATTCACTTCCCGATCGCCATGCTTCACTTTCACCCATTCCCGATGCCGCGGCGATTTCTCCAGTTTTTCCTGGGCCCAATCCTGCCCCACGGCGGCCGCAGGCAACAGCAATGCCAACGCGATGGCGACGAGAGTTTTCATGGCTGCTCCTTATCTGCTGTTTTCATCGGTCGGGGGTTCTGCTTTTTCTTCGGCCGCCGGCGACTGGCTTTCACGAATGCAATACAGATATTCCCTCCCCCGCAGCAGCAATTCATCTCCGACCAGCGCCGGCGAAGCGTCGATGGCATCGTCGAGCGTGTTGGTCGCCAAAACTTCCGGCGTGTCGCCGCTTTTGATCACCACCGTCGTGCCGTCGCGGCCGACAAAATAAATCCGCCCCGCGGCCGCCACCGGCGAGGCGTACATGCCTTCCAATCCTTCCACGCGCTCGCGGTCCGAACACGACCTCGCCCGTTTTGGCATTCAGGCACGTCAGCATTCCGGTGTTCACTTTCGTGAAGTACAGCCGGTCGTCGTACAACAGCGGCGAGGGCACATACGGCGTATCTTTGTTGTAGCTCCAGGCGATCGATTCGGTGCCTGTCAAATCCCCCTCGCCTTTGCCGTCCAGCTTGATCGCCAACAGTGCGCTGCCGCGATATCCGCTCGTGAGATACACCAATCCGTCGCCGGCCACCGGGCTGGGAATCGGATTGGCCGTCAGCCCCTTGCACTCCCAAATCAATTTGCCGTTGGCCAAATCATAACTGCAGATTTTGTCCTGTCCCGAAGCGATCACTTGCGGTTGACCCGCCACTTGCACCACCAGCGGCGTGGCCCAAACCGTTTCCGACTTCCGCGGCACGCGCCACAATTCGTCCCCCGTATCGGCGTTGAAGGCGACGATGAAATCATCCTCTCCCTCGTGGTCCCAGGTGACCACCAGCGTGTCGCCGTACAGCGCCGGAGAGCTCCCCTCGCCGAAACCCAGCTTGATCTGCATCTTCCCCAGGTCTTTTTCCCATTTCAAATTCCCGTCCATGTCGTAGCAATACAGACCCGCGGGAGCCGAAGAAGGCGAACACGTGCTTGCCGTCGGTGACCGGCGAACCCGAGGCAAAACTTCCCTCCCCCGGTCGAGTGAAAACCTTCATGCGGCACTTCCTCGCGGGCGACCTTCTGCCACAACGTGTCGCCGTCTTGCGATCCAGGCACATGCAACACAAATTGATAAAACTCGGTCGGCTTTTCCGAATGCCTCCACATGCCGTGCGCCGCGCGGCCGATCTCCCGCGCCTTTGTCCCCTTTGCTCCTTTTCCGAATTTTTGTCCGGCCTCGCCGTCGCCTTCGTTCGTCCGTCTTCTCCTCTTCTTTCTTCTCCGCTTCGACTTTCTTGCCGGTGGGAATCGCCGTTTGAATGAACATCCGATCGCCCCACACAATCGGCGTCGACAATCCCTCGCCCGGGAAGTCTTCACCTTCCACTTGATGTTCTTCTCTTCGCTCCACTCGGTCGGCGGATTGGCGGTGGTCGATACTCCCGTGGCTTGCGGCCCGCGCCATTGCGGCCAATTCTGCTCGGCATCCTGCGCTTCGGCGGCCCGCGCCGGCAGCGCGCACAGCAACCCCAGCGATCATCATCAACAATCCACCGGCCGCGGCGAACCGAGCGACATATTCCGACTTCGTTTAAGCAGGCTGCCAATGGCACATCGGATTGAGTTTACAGCCGCCCGGGGCCGGATAGCAACCGGCTAGCGATTCAATTCCCGCTGGTAATCGCCGGGATGGTCCATGTCGTCCAGCGCCGCCGGATCGTCGATTTCCAATTCGTGCACTTCGTCCGGATGTGCCTGCAGCAGGCCGCGCAAACCGACCTCGTCGAACTGCCCCAGAACCTCGTCGAAATAGCGGCTGGCGAACAACGTCGGATGACCGCGCCGTCCGCGATGCGCCGGCACGACAATTCCGCCCGTCGTCCGATACTTGGCCATCAACTCGCGCACCAGCGACGCCTTCATTCCCGGCTGATCCCCCAGCACCACCATCGCCGCCTCGCAACCCTGGGGCAAAGCTTGCACGTCCGCATCGCACGGAGCTGAGCATCTCTCCCTCGGGATCGGGATTCACCACCAGCGGCGACGCGATGTTTCGACAATTCCTTTTGCACTTTCTCTTCGTCTTGCGACACGACGACCACCACATGATCGACGGCGCTGGCCAACACTTCTTCCACCACCTGATCGATCAGCGTGCGCCCGCCCATGGGCAACAGCAACTTTTGCTTGCCCATCCGCCGCGAATGCCCCGCCGCCAAGATGATCGCGCCGATTTTCATGAGCAATCCTCACTCAGATGGCAGCCGGATCGGCATTTCGCGCATGCGCTGCCCTGCCGCGCGAAACACGGCGTTGGCAATCGCCGGAGCGATGGCAATGAGTCGGCGTCTCGCCGGCGCCGACCGATTTTTCCTCCGGACGATCCAGCAAATGCACTTCCAACTCCGGCACGTCGTCGATGTGCGGCACGTAATATTTCGACAGCGCCGGGTTGAGGATCTTCCCCTCTTCAAACCGCATTTCCTCCCACAGCGCCGGGCCCAGGCCCATGATCACCGCCCCGGCCACCTGTTTTCGCAAATTGTCGGGATTCACGATCGCGCCGCAATCGAACGCCTGGCACACGCGCCGCACCGTGATGCGGCCTTTTTTCTGATCCACTTCGACTTCGGCGCAAGCGGCCACGTACGAATCCTTTTCCGTTCCGCACGCCAGCCCCACGCCGATGTTCGGCTCCTTGGCCTTGCGAGCGATTTTCCCAATCGAACCGCCGTGGCCGCCTCCTCCAGCACCGCTTTCAATCGCGGGTCCTGCAAATGGGCCAGGCGGAATTCCAGCGCGTCGCGGCCGGCGGTTTCGGCCAATTCGTCGATAAAGCATTCCCGCGCGAACGTATTGGCCGTGGCCGCCAGCGCTCGATACGATCCCTGCCGCAGCGGCGGCTTGGATTGCACGAACTGCGTCGACTTTCTTCCCGGTGCGATACGGCGGCTCGATGGCTTGCGCCCGGAATTCACATTCACAAAAAACCAGGAGGCGATGTCTCCGTTGGCATCCAGCGCCGCTTCCACTTCGATCACCGCCGCCGGCCGGAAATAGGCCCACGTGAACTCCTCGGCCCGCGTCCAGCGAACCGCCACCGGCTTGCCGGCGGCCTGCGCCAATCGAGCCGCCTCCACCGCCGCTTCGCCGCGTGTGCTTGCCGCCGAAACCGCAGCCGCAATCGGTGGCGATCACCCGCACGCTGTCTTCCTTCAGGTGAAAAGCTTCCATCAATTCATCGCGCACGCCAAAAGGGTTCTGCGTGCCCGTCCACACCGTCAGCTTGCCGTTGCTCCACTGGGCCGCGGCCGCGCGCGGTTCCATCGGCACGTGCTGCGCATACGCCACGCGGTAGCTTTGCCGCAGCGATTTCGCCGCCCGCGATTGTTCGCCGGCGTAGGGATTTTTCGGCATCCCGCCGCGGGCATTCTCTTTCAAGTAGGCTGAATAGTTCCGTGCTGGAGGGTTGCGGCGTCGGTTTCCAATTGGCCGCGGCCGCCAGTGCGTCCATGCGCTTGCTCGGCCAAAAAGCTTGACGCCGCGGCCACTCCCACAAACTCACCGTCCTGCACCACCGTCACGCCTTGCATGTCCTTGGCCGGCTGCAGGTCGATCTGCTGCAGCTTCGCGCCGAAGGAAGGCGGCCGCAGAATTTTCCCGTACAACATGTCGGGCAGAATGACGTCGAACGGATATTTCAAATCTCCCGTGACGATGCCGTTGCGATTGGGCGCGCGGCACGGAGGTTCCCATCACCTTCCACTCGTTGACCGGCGTGAGCTGCACGTCGGCGGGCACGATTTTCTCGAATTCCTTGATCGCATCGTCCGCCGCGGCCAGATCGGCATAGCGTTTGCTCGCGCTTCGTGGCCGGATGAATCACTTTGCCGTCGCTCACTTCCACTTCCGCCGGATCGACGCCCCAACTCTTGCACGCCAGCGCCACCAACAGGTTTCGCGCCGTCGCGGCCGCCTGGCGAATGGCCGGCACGGTGCGCGGCGTCGTGCCGCTGCCGGCCGTCATGCCGTCGTTGGGCGTCAATTCGGTGTCGGCCATCACCAGTTCGATCCGCTCCACCGGCAGCCGCAATTCTTCGGCGGCGGCCTGCGTCAACTCGCTGCGCGAACCCTGGCCGCATTCCACTTTGCCCGTGAGCACCGTCGCCACGCCGTTCTTGCCGATGTGCAATCGCGCCGCCAGCGTCGGCGGCGGACCGCCCCGGAAATTGTTTCGTCCCTTTGCCGCCTCCTTTTTTATCGTCGCCGTTTTGCGCAGCGCCGGGCCGCTCCACGCCGCAATCACCAATCCCGGCCCCCAGCACTTGCACGAATTGCCGCCGCGTCACGCCGAAGCTGTACTCCATCCGCTCGACCGGCTCTTCCAGCGCCAGCCAATCGGGCACGTAGCCTTCAGTTTGCGGCAACTCGTCGGCCATCACTTTTCCTCTTTCTTCGCGCCGGCGCGCTTCACGGCGGCCATAATTTTCGGATAGCTGCAGCAGCGGCACACGTTGCGATACATCGCCGACAAAATGTCGTCGTCGGTCGGTTCCGGCTTTTCGCGCAACAGCGCCACGGCGGCCATAATCATCCCCGGCGTGCAGTAGCCGCATTGAAAGGCGTTTTCCGCCAGAAATGCCTCTTGCACCGGATGCAATTTTTCCCCGTCGGCCAGCCCTTCGATGGTCAGCACTTTTTTGTCGGCCACCTGCTCCATCGGCGTTTTGCAGGAAAACACCCGCTTGCCGTCGATGATCGACGCTGCACGCGCCGCAGCGCCCCTCTCCGCATCCGTACTTGGTGCCCGTCAGTTTTAGCTCTTCCCGCAACACTTCCAGCAAGCTTCGCTGGGGATCGGTCGTGATCGTGTGCTCCCGACCGTTGACGGTGAGGCTGATTTTAGAATCCATGGCACTCCATTGGCCCAGCGAATGCAAGCACGTGGATTGCCTTTTCAGCCTAACGGCTGCAGTCTTCCGAGTCTAGCAACTCAAAATGAAGAATCCCCAATGATTGCTCCTGGAATGCCGAATATGTTAGCGATGAATTACGGTCTCAGGGGGTGTTGCGACGAACCGACCACACGCCTGCAGGTCACGATCATGCGATACATCTTAGCCCCCATCGTCGCGCTGGCATTGCTGGCGACTTGCTCCGTGGCGCACGCTCAGCGGCAAATGAATTCCTACACTCCCGCCCGGCCCACGCTCAGCCCGTACTTATATCTGACGCGTCAGCAAAGCGGTCCGTTTCCCAATTACCAGACGTTCGTGCAGCCGGCCCAGCAGCAACAGCAGATCAACCGCACGCAACAAACCGAACATCAGCAATATCCAACAAACACAGCAAAGCCAGCAGTTGCAGATCGATCAAACTCAGCAACAACAGCAACAGCAGCAACAACAACAACAGCAACAGCCACAAGGGATGAAAATTGT
Source organism: Pirellulales bacterium (assembly GCA_963773925.1). Lineage (GTDB taxonomy): Bacteria > Planctomycetota > Planctomycetia > Pirellulales > JADZDJ01 > CAVRAW01. The sequence continues at coordinate 397,093 of CAVZDC010000013.1, read as the reverse complement.
TCCTTCGAACGTCGCTCCCACCGGCATCGGCGGCGGCTACGACAATCTGTCCCACTACTACGGCGGTTTGGGTCTAAACGGCAATGGCGGCGGCGGTGGCGCCGGTGGTGGTTCCGGCGGCGCTTCGGGCAGCCACTCGGCCAGCCGAGGACGTAGCTCGTCCACCGCCTCCAGCGGCCGCCACGGCAGATAGCGGCTTCCTCCGCTATCACGTTTCCCTGTCGCAGCGCTGCGACGCGCGTGCGCTACGTTGCTGCATCGCACGGTGGCATCCAATTTCTGCTAGCAGCGCTTCCGTCCACTCGTTCCGTTGCATCCCACTAATCGGCGGCTGGCGAAATGCGTCGCTTCGCCATCGCTTTTTCCACATTGAATCCCGGCAAGTTGTGGAATCTGCGCGACTCCTGCAAGGCTGCAGTAAGTTTTCCGATTACGGTGAAAATATGGATTGCATCAAGAGATTTAGCCGAAATTAGAGGGTGGCTGAAACTATCGGTCCGCGCAGTTTTCGTGTTTGGGCACGGATGCCTGTCATGATATTCACCCCCCGCGTTCGCCGCGTTCTTCACACCTGCTGTGTCGCAGTTCTCGTCTGCACCACGGCGGGCTGCGGCTGCATCAGTTGCGGACCGGGCAAAATTCCCGTGCAGTGCACCGCGCCGCGCGAGCTCACCAAAACCATCCTGCCTCCGTACCGCATCGAACCGCCCGACGTGCTGCAGGTCGACGCGCTGAACGTAGTGCCCAAAGCACCCTACAAGCTGCGAATGCTCGATTCGCTCGTGATCCGCGTCACCAATGCCCTGCCCGATGCGCCCATCAATGGCGTGTTCGTCATCGAAATGGGCGGCTTCGTCAACCTCGGCTTCCCCTACGGCCGCGCCAAAGTTTCCGGCATGACCGTCGACGAAGCCAAAGACGTCATCGAAGACGCAATTGAAGCAAACGCTCCGCGAGCCGGTCGTGTCGGTGGCCATCAACGACATCGTCGGCAAGCAGCAAATCGCCGGCCAGCATCTGGTCACTCAGGATGGAACCATTTCGCTGGGCAGCTACGGCAGCGTGCTGGTCGTCGGCCAAACCTTGCACGAAGCCAAAGCCAGCATCGAACACTTCCTGACCAAGGAACTGGAAGAGCCCGAGGTCTCGGTCGAAGTGTATAGCTACAACAGCAAAAACTATTACGTGATCACGCAAGGCGCACAGCTCGGCGACGGCGTCAACAAGTTCCCCATCACCGGCAACGATACCGTGCTCGACGCCATTGCCCAAATCCAGGGCCTGACGTCCATCTCGTCCACCAAAATCTGGATCGCCCGCCCAGGCCATACCCAGGGCGGCTGCGATCAAATTCTGCCCGTCGACTGGATCGGACTCACCCAGCGCGGCGACGCCACGACGAACTATCAACTTTTGCCCGGCGATCGAGTGTACGTGGCCGAAGACAAGCTCGTCACATTGGATAACTACCTGGCCAAGATCATCGCCCCGATGGAACGCGTGTTCGGCATCGCCTTGTTGGGTAATAGCACCGTGCAGAGCTTCAAGGGCGGCGGAACGGGCAACGGAAATCAATAACCTCGTGGGACGCTGCTACCAATGCGCGACCTTTGAAACCGATGGCTATGGGATATCAACTGCCAATTCGATTCGAGCACTGGCGCACTTGGTCGTGCGTGGCGGGAACTTTGTTCCTGCTGGCCGGCGGCTGCGTCGGGCACGATCAATTGCGCCTGCGCGATCCCTCCCCTTGCCACGTCCAATGTGAATTCAACTGCGTTGCGCAGTTAGATCCGGAATGCCACGGATATCATCCCACGTGCTGGATTCCTTGGGCGGGCGACTGCCCAGGCTGTCCGCCGCCCCCCAGCCGGCGTGAATCCGACGATCATGGAAGGAGCGCCGGCGCCGGAGCCGATTCCTCCGCCGCAGCCGCAGTTGAAGCCACCGGCGCAAAAACTTCCCGCGCCGCGAAACCAAACCGTCTACCGACCGAGCCGACGCCGGCGCCGCAAGGCCCTGCCGCGCCGCCGGAAACGACCCCCGCGCCCACTGAAACCGCTCCGCCGGCCGAGGGTATGCCCGCGCCGGGCGAATCCATGCCGCCGCCGGGAACCAACCAGCGCCATCGGAATCGACGCCGCCCGCTATGCCGGAACTGCCGCCGCTAGTGCCGCCGGGCCGCGAGCTCCAAACCGAACCGCCCAAGGATCGCAAAAACAGCGAGCCGCCTAAAAAGGGCGCGATGCTCGAAACCGGGTCGCCCGAATCTAGCGTTTGCCAGCAGGCCGCGCCGCTGGGCACCATTGCCGAAGTCAACGAGCCCGCCAAGTTGGAACCGCCGCAGGCGCAGCTCGTGCCGCCAACAGTGGTCGCACAGCAGGCGCCCGCTTCGAACCCTCCGCTCTTAAGCGGCAGCCCGGCGGAGAGTGAAAACACCGCCGCATCAAATAGTTCGCCAGCATGCACCGCCGAAAATGCCAACGAGCAACCGGGCGTCGTGCAGGCAATCTATCAGGCGATCATCCCGTCATCATCTGCCGAGCAAACTGAGGCAGCGCCCGAGCCACGCCCGACGCTGCCCCCGAAGAAGCCGCCCCATCCGACGACACCGCCCAGCCCGACGACACCGCTCAAACCGAAGAAACAGCGGCACCCGATTCCGCCGCCGAGCAAGGTCCGATTTCCAGAAGACTGGGCGGCATTCTGATCGTCGTCTGCTCGTTGGCCTGCGGCGGCTTGTATCTGAAAAGCCTGACGAGCGGCAGCGACGAACTTGGCGACGCCGCTTGACAGCCCCTGAAAGTCGGCCCGCGCTTAGCCGATCGGCTCCAGCAGAAAGTCGTCGATCTCCAACGACACGCCCTGCTGCAACAGCTTCACCCACACCAACAGCCGCGTTTCGTTCTTGCGGCGCAGCACGATCCCTTCCAAGCCCGCCAACGCCCCCGGCGCGAACCCGCACCGGCTGATTGGCTTCCAATCGCGATTCGATCGTCAGCGGCGCGCCCGATTCAATCAGCCACTGGATGCTCTGCAAATCGCGCCGCAGCCGTTCGCCATCGTCGACCGAAATCACCTGCGCCACGCGGTTGGTCATCAAGCTGCGCAGGCGATCTTCCCGCGAACCGTGCACAAACACATAGCCGCTAAATAGCGGCACGTGCGAAAACACCGGCCGGCCGCGAATCAACAGCCGCCGCGGCACCAGCGGCAAATAGAATTGAATTCCCCGGCTCAACAAATCGCGGGCCAGGCTTTTCTCCTGCCGCGGCCGGGTGTACAGCACCCACCACGACGTGCCCACCCCTTCGCTGATCGCAACCAGTGCGCGCGGTGGAACCTTCCAACAGATCGTTGGGAAAAATATTCGGTTCGGCGGCCAGAATCGGCATGACGGGCTCCAGGTGCGCAAAAACGCGGGTCCTTTCACTGTAATTGATTTGCGCTTGTATGCAACCATAAGGCGGCTCTGCCCGGTCATGCAATGCCAGCCCTGGCGACGCACTTACGGCGAAAAACACGGCCGCCGGCGAAAGTTGGATTGGTCGCGTCGTGCCAATTTTTCACGCTTTCGCAATCGGCTGCGTGCACAGCTCGGCAAATCGTGGAAATACCGTCCCCGCCAGCTTTTCCATGAGCGGCAGTTGCCGCGGCGTTTCCCGCCGAATCGCTGCCGGATCGATGTAATTCAGCCCGGCCAATTCGCCGCAATTGTTCCCTTCGCACAGCCAGTCGTCGATCATCGCGGCCGTCATCTCCAAATGAAATTGCAGCCCGTAAGCCGACTGCCCAAAGCGGAACGCCTGATTCTCGCACTGCGCACCTCGGGCAAGCTGCACCGCGCCTTTGGGCAAATCGAACGTGTCGCCATGCCAATGGAACACCGTGGCCGGCGAAGCGACGCCGCGAAACAACGGATCGTCAGCCGCCGTCGAAAACAAATCCACTTCGTACCAGCCGATCTCCTTCACCCGATTGGCAAACACCTTCGCGCCCAACGACTTCGCCAACAGCTGCGCGCCCAGGCACACGCCCAACACCGGCAGCTCGGCGTCGACCGCCTGCCGCAACCAGCGCACCTCGTCGGCCAGAAACGGATAGCGATCCGTTTGATCCGCGTTCATCGGCCCACCCATCACGATTAATCCGCTCCACTGGCGCGGATCGAACTCCCGCGGCGCCTGCGCGAACATGTCGACAACGGAATAGGGCGTCTGCTGCCGCACGAGCGCATCGGCAATCGTGCCCAACCCCTCATGCGCCACATGCCGTAGCACCAACACCGGATTTCATTGGCGAATTCCTCGTGTGCGAACCATGCCATAGCCGCACATGCTTTCAGCATAGATCTACAATCTTCATTCTAGCAATCTTCAATCTGTTTTACTGCCTGCAGCCGGCCGCTCCGCCTGCCTGCTTCCCCATGATCACCCCCCGCACGCTCAAAGGCTTTCGCGATTATCTGCCGCAGCAGATGATTCCGCGCGAACGGCTCATCGCCACCGCCCAGCGTGTGTACCGCTCCTACGGCTTCAGCCCGATCGACACCCCGGCCCTGGAATACCTGGAAATCCTGGCCGGCAAAGGGGGCGAGGAAACCGACAAGCAGATGTACCGCTTCACCGACCACGGCGGCCGCGAAGTGGGCATGCGATTCGACCTCACCGTGCCCCTGGCGCGCTTCGCCGCCCAGCACTTCGCCGAGTTGGGCACGCCGTTTAAGCGCTACCACATCGCCAGCGTGTGGCGCGGCGAAAACACCCAGCGCGGCCGCTACCGCGAATTCATGCAGTGCGATTTCGACACCATCGGCACCACCTCGCATCGTGGCCGACATCGAAACCGCGCTCGTGATCCACGACCTGCTGCGGGCCATCGGCTTCGAGCAGTTCACGATCCACCTCAACAACCGCATGGTGCTCAACGGCCTGCTGGCGAAACTTGGTTTGGCGGAGAAATCCAAAGCCGTGCTGATCGCGCTGGATAAAGTTCACAAGATCGGCCCGGTCAAAGTGGCCGAGGAAATGACCGCCACCGCCGGCGCCACTCCGCAAGCAGGCCGAGGACGTGCTCCGTCTTGCCGCCATCGCCGGCGCCAACGACGAAGTGCTCAAGCAACTCGATTCGCTCGTGGCCGGCAACGAACTTGGCCAGGCCGGCGTATCGAAGCTTGCCGCAATCAATGCGGCCGTCCAAGCCGCCGGCGTCTCCCAGCAGCGATTGAAAATCGACGCCGTCATCGCCCGCGGCCTGGACTACTATACCGGCACCATCTACGAAACCTTTCTCGACGCCCTGCCCGATCTGGGCAGCATCTGCTCCGGCGGCCGCTACGACAATCTGGCGGCGCTCTACACCAACCAGCAACTCCCCGGCATCGGCGCCTCGCTCGGTTTGGATCGGTTGCTGGCCGGCATGGAAGAGTTGGGCATGCTCCCCAAGCAAAGCACGCCGGCCGAAATCTTCATCCCCTATTTCGACGAATCCCGCCTGCACGATTATCTGCGACTGGCCGCCAACTTGCGGGCCGCCGGCTTCGGCGTGGAAGTGTTTCCCGAACCCAAAAAACTCGGCCAGCAACTGAAGTACGCCGATCGCCGCGGCTTTCGCGTGGCACTGGTGGCCGGCGAAAACGAATTCGCCGCCGGCAATATCCAGATCAAAAACCTCGCCACCACGACCAGCGAAACAGTACCCCTATCCGCGGACGCCGGCGAATTAATTGCCGCATTGCGTCGATTGCTGCAATAGCTTCTCCGTTTATTTGGTCCTTGATACAATTCGCCCATGGCCAAGCGCGACAACCACTACGAAGCGGCCTTCGAGGAATTTCTCCGCTCGCGCGAAATTCCCTACGTGGCGGTCGACGAATCGAAGCGCGCCCTCTTGGGCGGCGCCTCACTGAAAAGCCTCGACTTCATCGTCTCGCCGGCGCTGGGCCCCTCCTGGCTGGTCGACGTCAAAGGCCGCCACTTTCCCGCCGGCCGTCAGAAGCAATATTGGAAAAACTGGTCCACGCGCGACGATCTGCGCAGTCTCACCGCCTGGCAGCGCCTGTTCGGCGCCGGTTTTCAAGGCTTGTTCGTGTTCGCCTATCAAATTGTCGGCGATCGCTCGCCGCTGCCGGTGGAGCAGTTGTTCGCAGTGCCACGATCGGCTTTACGGCTTTGTGGGCATTCGGCTCGATGATTATGCCCGCATGGCCCGTCCCTTATCGACCGCCTGGGATACGCTGTCCGCTCCGTCGTCATCCTTTCGCAAAGCCGCCGGCCGGAGTCGAGGAATATTTCTGCCGAGTCGATCCACCGGAAGAAATGGAAGAAATTTGTCTTTCACCGGCCGAAGCATGGTAGAATGCTCCGATGAACCAACTTCTTCAAGCGACTGCTGGCGGTCGTGCTCGTCGGCCTGACGGCCGGTACGATTTGCCTCCTTTCGCCGGCCGTCGCATTGGCGATCATGCGCGGCGGCCCGCCGCCTCCAACCGAAGGCCACAACGACGGCATGGGTTATCTGTTGGTTTTGTTCTGCGTGGCGCTTGTCGATGATCATTCTGGTCCGCAGTTCCAATCGCAGCCCCGACGTGCGGCTGAAGGAATTGGAAGAAGAGTGAACCGCAGCCGCTCGGCGGCTCTCTTTCCGTATCGGCCTGCCACACTTGACGACCACTGGCCGCACCGTCAAATTGACCAAAGCCTGAATCGGGCCGAGCGGCCGGAGAAGGTCCGTTCGGTTCGATGCGATTTCCAGGGCGGTTAGCTCAGTTGGTTAGAGCACCAGCTCGACAAGCTGGGGGTCACAAGTTCGAGTCTTGTACCGCCCATTTTTCTCTGTCGTGGTCTGCCGTATCGACAGGCTGCGATCCGCAAGCCATTGCGTCCCCGTAGCTCAATTGGATAGAGCGTCGGCCTCCGAAGCCGAAGGTTACAGGTTCGAATCCTGTCGGGGATATTTTTTTAATAAGGGAACGGCTACTACCATTACCGCGTTTCGCATGGGACAGAATTGCGGCGAAATCCCGCGGGATTTGCGGGAATTGCGGCCGGGTTTTGGCAGCGTTGCGGGGGTCCCAATCCGACCGGCGAAACTCCGCGGGTTTTGTCCCTTCGACAGTTCGACAAGCTCACCTCAGGCAAGCTCAGGGCGGGCCCGTTTTCTCGATCCGTGCGGCAGCGTCGGCGGACAGAATTCTGCTAGTTTGCGACTTTAGCTGCTTGTGCCGAGACGGTCAAAAGCGCGAATCGCTCGAGAGCTGCCGCGTGAAATGAACGCGGCGCGCGACGGACAAAACTCTCGGGCCTGGGCGCGCGCTGCTTCAGGGCGCGGAAGTGCTGGGTTCGAATTGCCAAAGAGCGGGCCGATTCGGCGAGGTGGAATCGGTGGCGCGCATTGAAGCACGAAAGTGGCTCAGTTGGCAAGCGTTTTTTGTAGCCGGCTCGGAAGAGATGAAATAATTGGACCCGTCGCGTTTAGCTCGCCAGCTTGCTGTTCTCACTGTTGTTTTGGACCAATTATCGTAATGTTTGGGCCATCCCAGGGCACGTTATTGGCTCTATACCATTCCAGTGCTTGTAGATGTTCCATTTCGCCATCTTCTGCATTTTTTACAGGAAGTGACCGGAGAAAGTTCATTCATCGAAGATGGCAATGCGGCGACGCGCTTACCATTAGATGAGCCGCCACCGAATTTGAGTTTTCAATCGCACGTGTTTGTGTTTACGGGCCGGTTTTTGTTCGGCACGCGAGCCCGATGTGAGCAAGCTGTTTGTCAGCGCGGCGGAATGTGCGAAGGCAACATCACCCAACGGACGAATGCTTTAGTAATTGGAAACCTAGGGAGTCGGGACTGGATTCATACATCGTTCGGTCGCAAGATACAGAAGGCGGTGGAGTACCAAAGAAAAGGGGTAAGGTTATCTATCGTAGGTGAGGAACATTGGACGCGCCAGTTAATGCTTATTTCGTCGGCCACAGCGATCTAACGCGGGCAATTCAGTAGTGACGATGGCGGAAAACATGCCCGCGCCGAGCCGTGGGCATGGCACCCGGCGGTTAATTGCAGACTCGCTCCGCTGGCGCGTCGCCGCTAAACCGCCCCCTCGGCCGTGAGCTCGGGGCCGAACGGCAATCGGATGGAGGCGACAGTATGGGATTGGGGCCGCGATAGCAGAATGTCAGCTATCAAATTGATATTGCCCGGATTGATGAGCGCGGGTTGAATGGTCCGCCTGATGGGCACAAGCCGAGGTACCGACGGAGCGGATCGGCTACAGGGCTGCTGCATTCTTAAAGCGTCCTAAACCAGCACCCTCACCCCGGCCCTCTCCCAGAAGGGAGAGGGAGAGTTTTATTAAAAAGGTGAACGCGCAATGAGCATTCGATTATCACGTTTGGCGGCGGCGATGTTGGTTGTCGCAGTAACTCTATTGACGTGTGGCCGCAGTTGGGCGATTTATAATTTGCTTGGACCTTCGAAAGACGAGTGGGGGTTGAAGTACGACGTGCAGGTGAATGACGCTGGCGGCGATACCGCGACGGTGGTGCTTACCGTTGCCGACGAAGGGAGATTGAAGCCCTTCTATTCGATCGAGCTGATTGCGTTAAATCCGGCGACCGACGGTCAGGGTGGCCACTCGTATGACGTGAAGGCGCCGATCGTGTTGAAAGCGACCCAAGATGGCCGGCGCGTGGGGCAAGTGCAGATACGCAAGCAATTTCTAGACCGCGCCCAGATCCGGATCCTGACCGACAAGGTCGACGGCCGGCCACAACAGTGGCTGGCGAACTATGAAGTGCCGATTCGCAAGTTCTTGAATCAAGCGCCGGGGGCACGGTCGCCGTTAGCGTCACCGCCGGCGTCGAACGTCACCAAGTAAGGAACGGCGCATGGGTGTCACACACTCATTCCTGCCAGCCAGCCGGTGCTGAAGGCGGCCTGGAAGTTGTAGCCGCCGATCGGGCCGTCGAGATCGAGCACTTCGCCGGCCAAAAATAATCCCGGCACGAGCTTGCTTTGCATCGTGCTGGAATCGACTTCGGAAAGCGGAATGCCGCCGGCGGTGACTTCGGCTTTGCCGAACCCGCGCGTGCCGGTCACGGGAATCGACAATCGCTTGATCGCGCCGATCAGCGCACCTCGCCCTGCTTTGCTCAACTCTCCGGCCTTCTGATCCGCAGCCAACCCGGCCTCGCGCACCAAAACTTCGGCCAACCGTCGCGGCAAAATTTCCGGCACCAGCGCCGCCACCTGCTTCTTTCCTTCGACATTCGCTTGCAATCGCACCTGCTCGTCGAGTTCCGCCGATTTCACGTCCGGCAAAAAATCGCACTCCAGCCACAACGATTGCGGCCGCGGATGACCGCTCACGTGCCGGCTGATGTCGAGCACCACCGGCCCCGACAAGCCAAAGTGGGTGAACAACATCGAGCCGCGGCGCGTGTCCAAACACTTTTGGCTTATCGCCCGGCTCCATCAACCGCAGCGCGACGTCCGGGATCGTGATGCCCGATAATGAGCGCACCCAGTCGGCGGAGGTTGTAATCGGCACCAGCGCCGGCCGCGGCGGCACGAGCGAATGCCCCAGCGCCGCCGCCCAGCGATAGCCATCGCCGGTGGTGCCGCTGCCGGGATACGATTGACCGCCGGTGGTGATCACGACTTTAGCAGCCTCGATCGTTCGCCCCGGCGTCACCAGGCGAAAACCTTCATCGGCGCGACTGAGTTCCACCAGCGGCTCTTCCAGCGCCACTTCGCACGCCGCTGCGCTCGAGCCGCGCGACAAACGCCCGCAGCACGTCATGGGCGTCATTGCTCACCGGAAAAATCTTGCCGGTTTCTTCGATCTTGGTCGGCACGCCTTCCCCTTCCACCAGCGCCACCAAATCTTGCGGCCCCAGCGCCGCCAGCGCCGAGTGCAAAAACTTCCCCGGCGGTCCGTACGCCGCCACAATGCCGCGGCTATCGGTCGCCTGCGTCAGATTGCAGCGCGTGCCGCCGGACATCAGAATTTTCACCCCCGGCCGCGGGTTCTTCTCCAACAGCAGCGTCTTTCGCCCGCGCGTCGCCGCCCGCTCGGCCGCCACCAGCCCCGCCGCACCCGGCTCCGACAACGACCACATCCCACTGCATGCGTGAACTCGGCTGGTTTGGCGTTTCGCGTGGATACTTGGCAACCGCCGCGCGACGGCAATAATTGCAATAGCTCGCCCAAGTCGGTAGATTACCAGGATTGCGGGCAAAGTTCTTGTTGCCCGCATTTCTAAATCGACGACAGCCACCACAGATCGCATACCGGAGGTTTCTCATGGCAACCGCAGTCGAACAAAAAACTCGCAAACCGCAAGTTCGCGAAACGCAATGTTTCATCGGCGGCAAATGGCAGCCGGCCAAAAGCGGAAAAACCTTCGACACCATCAACCCGGCCACCGAAGAAGTGATCGCCAAGGTGGCCGAAGGGGGCAAGGAAGATATCGACGCGGCCGTCAAAGCCGCCCGCCAGGCGCTCGACAAAGGCCCCTGGGGCAAAATGGATGCCCGCGATCGCGGCAAGCTGATCAATCGCTTCGCCGATTTGCTGCAGGAAGAACTGGAAGATCTCGCGGCGCTGGAATCGCTCGACAACGGCAAGCCCATCCGCGACAGCCGCGCCGCCGACCTGCCGCTGACGATCGATTGCATGCGCTACTACGCCGGCTGGGCCGACAAAATTCACGGCTCAGGTCGTGCCCATCCGCGGCAATTATTTCTGCTACCTGCGCCGCGAACCGGTGGGCGTGGTCGGGCAGATCATCCCCTGGAATTTCCCGATGCTGATGGTCGCCTGGAAATGGGGCCCGGCATTGGCGGCCGGCTGCACGATCGTGATGAAGCCCGCCGAGCAAACGCCGCTCACCTGCCTGCGGATGGCCAAGCTGGCGCAAGAGGCCGGCATTCCCGACGGCGTGATCAACGTCATCCCCGGCTACGGTCCCGGAGCCGGCGCTCCGCTGGTGGAGCATCCCGAAGTCGACAAGATCGCCTTCACCGGCTCGACCGAAATCGGCCACCTGATCGCCCGCGAAGCCGCACCCTCGATGAAGCGCATCTCGCTGGAGCTGGGCGGCAAGAGCCCCAACATCGTGTTCGCCGACAGCGATCTGGATGCCGCCGCCGCCGGCTCGCCACTTCGGCCTGTACTTCAATCAGGGCCAATGCTGCTGCGCCGGCAGCCGGCTTGTACGTCGAAGACAAAGTGCACGACAAGTTCGTCGACAAGATCGTGTCGCTGAACAAGTCGCGCAAGCTCGGCGATCCGTTGGATCCGGCGACCGAGCAAGGCCCGCAGGTCGATAAAACCCAGCTCGACAAAGTGCTGGGCTATATCGAAGTCGGCAAGAAGCAGGGCGCCCAGTGCGTCACCGGCGGCGGCCGCTGGGGCCAGAAGGGCTATTATGTCGAGCCCACGTTGTTCACCGAAGTGAAAGACGACATGACGATCGCCCAGGAAGAAATCTTCGGCCCGGTGATGTCGATCCTGCGCTTCAAAAACCTGGACGACATCATCGAGCGGGCCAACAAAACCTGCTACGGCCTGGCCGCCGCCGTGTGGACCCGCGACATCGCCAAGGCCCACTACGTGGCCTCGAAGATCAAGGCCGGCACGGTGTGGATCAACTGCTACGACGTGTTCGACGCCGCCGCCCCGTTCGGCGGTTTCAAGCAAAGCGGCATCGGCCGCGAGCTGGGCGAACGCGGCCTGGACGCCTACACCGAATGGAAAACGGTCACCGTCAGCCTCGACCAGGCGAAATCGTAATTTGCACGCTTAGCACCGGGCTTCGGCCCGGGAGTTAGCGCACCAAAACGATCAAGCCCAGGGGTTGCAACCCCTGGGCTTTTTTTGTTTGAGCGATGCGTCAAGCGCCGTCGCGCAACTTCAAATTCTGATCACGCAAACTCGGGCAGAAACTGCGATTCCGTCCGCCGCCGGCTGCGACCGTCTCAACAGCACGCTCTTCGCGAATTCGCAGATGCACCTCTTCGCGATGCACCGGGATGTGCCCGGGGCAATCGAAGCCAAGTTTGACTCGGCCTCCCTGCACGCCGACCACGGTGACGACGATGTCGTTGCAAATGAAAATGCGCTCGCCAAGTTTTCGATTGAGCACCAGCATGGCTAACCCTCCGTGTTTATTATGAATTCCGATTCGTGCCGGTCTCTAACGTGCGTTTGATGATCCGGCGAATTGAAGACGGCCGGCATTATTCATTTCCAGTCCAATTCGCCGCCATCGGGATGCACCGGCTCATTGTATCGGGAGGGGCACTGCGAATTTGTCGGGGAATTCCTGGTATTCTCCCTGACCGCCGCCGCGCCCTAGGTTAAAATCGATAACTGCGGGGCGGCGGCGCGAAATTGCTCTCCGCCCTTGGCGTCGGTCTCGTTTAGGCTCTTTGCCATGCACACCACGCGCGACCATCGTCGGCAATACGCTTTGCTAGCAGTTGTGGCGGTTTTCGCCGCCGCGGTGTTCTGCGTCGATTTGTTCACTCCGCCGGAGGTCGACGTTTGGGTGTTTTATTTGCCCGTCATTCTGGCGCCGGTGCTGATCAACAACACCCGGCAAATTCTGTTCGCCGCACTTGCCTGTTCCGTGCTCGTGGTCATCGGTTTCTACGTCTCGCCCCTGGGTCTTCCATTGTGGTCCGATATTTGGAACCGCGGCATGGACCTGTTGGCGCTGTGGATGACCGCCTTCGCCGGAGTGATGATCACCCGCCGCTCGGTGCAATTGGCCACCGCCATGGAAGGCCTCCGCTGCGAATCCATCGAGCACGACCTGGCCAAGCAAGCGCTGGCCAAAAGCGAAGAGCGGATGCGCTTGGCCGTCGAAGGGGCCCACATGGGCACCTGGGATATCGATCTCCAAACCGGCACGCGGCATCTGGTCCGACACCCTGTTTCGCATGTTCGGTTATCCGCCGACCCCAGGCGGCGAAGCCACCCTGGAAATGTGGGATCGCTGCGTCCATCCCGACGACCGGGCCTATGTGCTCAAGAATCGCGAACTGGCACACCAGGAACGCTCGCTGTTGCGCAGCGAGTATCGCATTATTCGCGCCGACGACGGCCGGCTGGCCTGGCTGGCCGCCTTCGGCCGATTTCTCGCCAACGAAGCGGGCGAAGGCGTGCGCTACGTCGGCGTCGCTTTCGACATTACGCACCGCAAAAAACTGGAGCGCGAAGTGCTGGAAATCGCCGAACGCGAACAATGGCGCATCGGCCAGGAACTGCACGACAGCATCGGCCAGGAACTTACCGGGCCTGGGACTGATGGCCAATGCGCTGGAGCAAGGCCTCGTCGCCGGCGCCCCGAAAAATCAGATCGCCCCGCGGCTCGTGGAGGGCATCGATCGGGTACATCAGCAAATTCGCATCTTGTCGCGCGGCCTGGTCCCGGTGCAGGTCGAGGCCAAGGGGCTCTGGGCCGCGCTGGACGATCTGGCCGACACCATCAGCCAGCAAACCGGCGTCGCGGTCACGTTCGACTGCCCCGAGCGCTGCGAAGTGGCCGATCACACCCGCGCCAAGGAACTTTTCCGCATCGCCCAGGAAGCCGTCAGCAATGCGCTGCGCCACGGCCGGCCGCAACACATTCGCGTGTCGCTGGTGTCCGCCGACGAAGGCCTGAACTTAAGCATCGCCGACGATGGCGTCGGCATCACCGGCCAGGCGGCGCAATCGGCCGGCATGGGCTTGCGGATCATGGAATATCGCGCCGAGCAAATCGGCGGACAGTTGCACGTGGGGCCGGCGGAAGGCGGTGGTACGATCGTAACCTGCTCATTAGGTGCCAACCATGACCACTCAAATTCAAATAGCGGAACCCCGAACGATTCCGGCCCTGGCCAAGATTCTCATCGTGGACGACCATCCGATCGTTCGCGAGGGGCTGGCGATGCAGATCGCCACCCAGCCCGATCTGTCGGTATGCGGTGAAGCCGAAGACGTGCCGGGCGCGTTGGCCCTGGTCGATTCCGCGCAGCCCGACGTCGCCATCGTCGATATCTCGCTGAAAAACGGCAACGGCCTCGATCTGATCCGCCGCATCGCCGAGCGCCACTCCGAGCTGCGGATCCTCGTCTGGTCGATGTACCCGGAAAACTTGTACGCCGAACGGGCCCTGCAAGCCGGCGCCCACGGCTACCTGCACAAGGGGCGCGCCACGCGGCAAATTCTCGACGCCATCCGCGCCGTGCTGGCCGGCAAGCTCTACGTCAGCGGCGAATTGGCCGACAACCTGCTGCAGCGCGTCGCCAGCGGCGCCGCCACCGGCCGCTCGCCGATCGAATCCCTTTCCGATCGCGAACTGGAAGCATTCGAGATGATCGGCCACGGCCTGACCACCGAATCGATCGCCGGCAAAATGCACGTCAGCCCCAAAACCGTGGAAACCTACCGCGCCCGCATCAAAGAAAAGCTGGGCCTCCGGAACCACACCGAGCTGATCCAGCGCGCCGCGCAGTGGGTGCTGGAGATCAAATAGCTCTCGTCGTCCTTCGCGCTCTTTCGTCGCCTTCGCGGTTCCGCTCCGCGCCTCCTCGTCTCGGCGGTTAATTCCCGCCGTGATCTCGAAAATGCGAGAGGAGGGATTTGAACCCACACCCCTTTCGGGACTGGATCCTAAGTCCAGCGCGTCTGCCAATTCCGCCACTCTCGCAGGCGACGCAAGATTTTATCGCGAATCGCGCCGGCCGACCACACGACGATCACTGCGCATTTCGATTTGCTCTTTAGGCTTTTGCGCACTTTCTCGCCATATTCGCGCGCTTTGGCCAGCACCGCGGGCTCGTCGATCGTGAGCACCTTCCGCCCCTCCATCACCACCTTGCCGTTGATGATCACCGTATCGACGTCGGAGGCTTTCGTCGCGTAAACTAACTGCGACGGCACGTCATACAGCGGCGTCTGATGCGGTGCGTCCATCCGCACCAAAATCACGTCGGCCCGTTTGCCCGGCTCCAGCGAACCGATCTCTTTTTCCATACCCATCGCCCGCGCGCCGCCGATCGTGGCCATTTCCAGCACCGTTCGGGCGGGCATTACGGTGGGGTCCTTGGTGATCACTTTCTGCAGCTTGGCGGCGGTGTCCATTTCTTCCCACAAGTTCAAATCGTTGTTCGAGCAGGCCCCGTCGGTGCCCAGCCCCACCGCCAATCCGGCCTTCAGCATCTGCGGCACCGGCGCCACCCCCTCGGCAATTTTCATGTTCGACTGCGGGCAGTGGGCCGCCCCTACGCCGCGGTCCACCAGCGTCTTAATGTCCGCCTCGTCCACGTAGATCAGATGCGCCGCCAGAACGCGCTTGTCCAGCACGCCCAACTTTTCCAGGTAGCCCACCGGGCTGGCGTCGTGTTTTTCACGCATCTGATCCACTTCTTTCTGGTTCTCCGCCAGATGAATCAACATTGGCACGTCGTACTTCAGCGCAAGGCAAACGCCTCTTTCAAATGGTCGCCCGACACGGTGTACGGCGCGTGCGGCGCAATGGCCGGCGTAATCAGATCGTGGTTCTTCCACTTTCGCACGTACTGATCGCAGTACGCCATTGCGTCGGACCAGGTCTTGTTATCGGGCGCCGGGAAATCGATCACCGTTTCCCCCAGCACGCCCCGCATGCCCGCCTTGGCGGTTTCGTCGGCGATCGCATCTTCGAAGTAATACATGTCGGCAAACGTCGTGGTACCCCCCAAGATCATCTCCAGGCAGCCCAGCCGCGTGCCCGCGCGCACGTAATCTTCATTCACGTTCTTGGCTTCCGCCGGAAAGATGTACTGGTTCAGCCACTCCATCAGCGGCAGATCGTCGGCAATGCCGCGCATCAGCACCATGGGCACGTGCGTGTGCGTGTTGATTAGCCCCGGCATGACCACCTTGCCCGCGGCGTCAATCGTTCGCTTGGCGTGATACTTCGCCGCCAGATCGGCGTCCTTCCCCACCGCCACAATTCGTTCGCCGCGCACCGCCACCGCGCCGTGTTCCATCACGGCGCCCTTTTCGTCCATGGGCATCACCGTCCCGCCGCGAATCAATAGATCAACCTGCTCGGGCGTTTCCGCCCCAACCGCCACCGCGCCGGCCAACAAATAGGCAAGCCCTAGAACCAGAAGTAATCGCGTTCTCATCACAGTTGCTCCACGGCGTTCAGACTCCATTCGAGGATGTGCATTTATGAAAACGCCCTTCGACTGCTTGTCGAAGGGCTTGATGCGGTCGCCCTAACCTTGCAGTATTTCGTGCCACCATCTTACTCCACGCGGCGGCGAATCGCTAGCCGATGGAAACCTGATTTCCCAAATCAGACACCAGATTGCTAGGCATGCTCCGGCAAGTGGAGAATCGCCTACTGCTTTTCGGCGGGCTGTTGCGGGTCCTCGTCAGTCGGAGCGAAGAATTTCGGCCGCGGTGCGATCACTTTCTTCCCCTCTGCTTCCGTGAGTATTGCGGTCCGCAGGTCGCCATAGAACACGCGATACCCGTTCGGATTCCACACGTTCCACCACAACAGCACCTTGTCCGCGTCGTGCGGCCCGACTTTGGAGCCGTGATAGCCTGCCGTGCTGTTGAGAACAATCTTGGCGATCCAATCCAGCCCGGGCTTGGCCTGTCGCAACTCCTGATATTTGATGTCGCGCACCCATTCAGGCCGCTCTGGTCCCGAGTAATCGGCCATCTTCAGCATCTCCGCATAGATGGCATCGCTGTCGAACTTGGCGCCAGCCGCATCCGTGTCGCTTTGCGGATAGTGGCCGCTGAGGTCTGCATACATCCGCAGCGCTGCTTCGATTTGTGCCAGTGATTTTTTGTCTTCCGGCGGAGTCACTTCGGTGAAGCCGTCCGGCGGCGTCGCTTCGAACAGCTTGGGATCGAGACCGATGTTCCACCGGAAATCGGTCAACCATATCACCGACGTGGCCGATTCGTCCTTCGTCTCGCGGCGAATTTCCAGCGGCAAATCGGTTTGCGGATCGACCCACACGTCCATGGTTTCTTGGGTGGCCGGGTAAGTCATCACGTACCCGTGCGCATCCCTTCCGCCGATTTGCTTGGTTCCTAGATCGCGCAGCACCTCGCCAGGGTCTTCGCGCACAATCCGGAGGAACCGGGCGGATATGTGAGCGATCCGGAGAGGGTATTTTCCACGCGGACCTCGGGCTCGTCGTAAAGCTGAGCGAACGCTTCGCGGTTGCCCGCAAGCGTCTGGGCGACTAGCTCGGCGTCGTGCGGCCCGTTTTGTTCCATGCACACTCTACTAGTGGCCGAACCAAAGCTTCGGTCCAGCCGTTTGGCCCGTTTTCTCAAAAAATTTGAGCCTCCCGCCGTCTGCATTTTGATCCCTGAGCCCTGCTGACTGACTACCGGCGCCCGCCTGCCGTCTGCATCGTTCCTCATTCATCGTTCGCGGCGACACGCCGAAGCCGTCCCTTGCGCCGACCACGATTCTCGCTCCTCTTCTCCTTTTCTCCTCTACCCTGCCTGTTTGCAAGCTGCCGCATTGCAAATCGAGATGGCTTATCCTATTGATTACTCCTAACAGATCGGGGCAAAGCAAAGTTGCGGAGGACGTCGGTCCTTTGCGTCCGAGGTGCCCCCTTGAAAATCGCAATCAACGGAATCGGCGTTGCCGGTCCCACGCTGGCCTGGTGGCTGAAGCGATTTGGTCATCAACCGGTCCTTGTTTGAAAAGGCCCCGGAACTCCGTACCGGCGGATATGTGATCGACTTTTGGGGCGTCGGCTACGACGTGGCGGAAAAGATGGGCCTGTTGACCGCCCTGTACGAGCAAGGCTACATCATGAAAGCCCTGCGAATGGTCGACCGGCACGGGGCGAAAGTTGCCGGGATGGAGGTGGACATCTTTCGCACGCTCATCAACTACCGCTATCTGAGCGTGGCGCGCAGCGATCTGGCCGCCACAATTTATCGCGCCTGCAACGACGTGCAATCCAACTTCAATACTTCCATCGTGGGTATCGCGCAGCATGCCGACGGTGTAACGGTTCATGCCTCTGACGGATCGGAACAGGAATTCGACCTGGTCGTCGGCGCCGATGGGCTGCACTCGCACGTGCGCACCTTAGCCTTCGGCCAGGAATCCCAGTTCGAACGTTATCTCGGCTATTACGTCGCCGCCTTTTCGCTGCCGGGATATCAGCCGCGAGACGAGCTAGTCTATGTCAGCCATACCGTGCCGCAGCGACAAGTGGCGCGCATCGCGCTTCGGGACGATCTCACTTTATTCCTGTTCATTTTCCGGGCCGAACTTCTCGATTCGCAGCCCACCGCCGCGCCTGCGGAGCGCACCGTCCTGCGAGACGTGTTCGGCGACATGCAGTGGGAAGTGCCGGAAATACTCGCTCGAATGGAGGACGTGGAAGAGATCTATTTCGACCGCGTCAGCCAGATCTGCATGGAACGCTGGACCAAAGGGCGCGTGGCCCTGGTCGGCGATGCGGCTGCTTGTGTCTCGTTTCTCGCCGGCGAAGGAACGGGCCTGGCCATGACCGAGGCGTATGTGCTGGCGGGCGAACTGCATCGTGCCGGCGGAGATCACACCCTGGCCTTTCGGAACTACGAGAAAATCCTCCAGCCGTTTTTGGCGCAGAAGCAACGGGCCGCCCTGAAGTTCGCCGGATTCTTCGCCCCCAAAAACTCCTGGGGATTGTTCCTGCGAAATCTGGCGACCAACGCAGCTTCCCTGCCGTTTCATGACAAAACTTCTGATTGGCCGCGCATTTCAGGATGATTTTGCGTTGCCGAATTACAGTGAATGATTACTGACATTTCCGAGCCGCCCAATCATCGCATTCCGCCCTACGTCAGCCGGTGCCGGAACAACCAGGCCGCAATCGGCAGCGTGACCATGCCAATCACGGCCAGCGGCCACAAATCCGGCACTAGCCGATCCAACCCCGCCCCCTCCAAATAAACCAGATGCGCGATGTCGATGGCGTACCGCAGCGGATTCATCGAGCGTGAAATATTGCAGCACCTGCGGCATGCTGCTGATCGGCGTCGTCAGCCCCGAAAGCAGCGCAAACGGCATCATCACCATGAACGAGAACAGCATCGCCTGCTGCATGGTGGCCACCAGCGACGAAAGCAACAGCCCAATTCCCACCGCCGCCAGCAAAAAGAAACCCAACCCGATGTACAGCGTGAAAAACGAACCGGCGAACGGAATCTGAAACCAAAGCTGCGCCACCAGCAGCACGTTGGTCGCTTGCACGAGTCCGACCAGCATCGACGGCAGCGCCTTGCCCACCATGATCTCCGCCGGGCGAAACGGCGTAACCAGCAACTGGTCGAAGGTGCCCTGCTCCCGCTCGCGCGCCACCGACATCGCCGTCAACAGCAGCGTCTGCAGCATCGTCAGCGTGCCGATCAGCGCCGGTATCATGTACCAGCGCGTTTCCAAGTTCGGGTTGAACCACGATCGGATGGTCAGCCGCACCGGCGGCGTCCAGCGGCCGTGGCTGCCGCGCCAGTCGGCATTGAATTGTTCCACGACCGAGTTCACATAGCCCAGCGCCGTGGTGGCCGTGTTCGAATTGCGCCCATCGGCCATCACCTGCACTTCGCACCGGCTGCCCCGCCAACAATTGCCGCTCGAACTGCTGATCGATTTGAAGCACCAACAGTGCCCGGCGATCGTTGATGAACGTTTTCAAATCGTCCGCCCGGTCCAAATCCGCCACGCGGCGAAACACCCCCGTGCCGTCCAGCCCGGCCAACAATTCCCGCGAGGCGGCGCTGTGGTCCTGATCCAGCACCGCGTAGGGCACGTCGTTCAAGTCGTACGTGGCCGCATAGCCGAACACCAGGCACTGAAAAATCGGCGGAATGAACAGCACCGACCGCCCGCGCGGGTCCTTCAGCACCGCCAGCAATTCCTTGCGGGTCAAAGCCAGAATTCGCAGTAGTGCATCGAACATCGCCGCACCTTCAGGCCAATTTCTTGCGCGTCGCCCCGCGCGTCAGGAAAATCATCAGCGCCGCCATGCCGGCCAACACCACCGCATTGGGCACGATCACTCCCCAAACATTCCCGGCCAAAAACAGCGTCTGCAACAGCGCCACGTAATACCGCGCCGGCAGCACGTAAGTGATCAGCCGCACCGCCAACGGCATGCTGCGCAGATCGAACAAAAAGCCCGACAGCATCAGCGCCGGCAGAAACGTCACCAGCAGCGTCATCTGGCTGGCGACAAACTGACTTTTCGTGATCGTCGAAATCAACATGCCGATGGCCAGCGCCACCAGCAGATACAGCATCGACACGCCGGTCAACAGCCACAGCGATCCGCGGATCGGCACGTGGAACAAAAACTTCGCCGCCAGCACGCACAGCGCCAGCCCAATCAACCCCAGCACAAAATACGGAATCGTTTTGCCCAGCAGAATTTCGCCGGCCCGCACCGGCGTCACGAACAGCGCTTCCAGCGTGCCCCGTTCCCATTCGCGGGCCATCACCAGCGCCGTCAACAGCGCGCCGATCAGCGTCATGATCAGCACGATCAGCCCCGGCACCAGAAACCACCGGCTTTCGTACGATTCGTTGAACCACAACCGGTCCTGCACGAACACCGGGCCGGCCGACGCTGTGTCCCCCTGCGCCGCCCGCCGCGCGAGCACCTGCGCCAACGGCCCCTTGCGCGTATCCTTGGATAATCCGCGCATGGTTGGCGTCGGTCCCGCGCACCAGCAATTGCACCTCGGCATCGCTGCGGTTCACTTCCCGCGCAAAATTCGGAGCGAATGCGCACGATGCCGTCGACCTTCTGATCCAACAGCAGCTCCTTGCGCTTCCGGCATCGAGGTCATCAATTGCGCGTCGAAATAGCGCGACAACTGAAAGCCCGAGGCCATTTCCCGCGCCGCGGGCGACGGATCTTCCAGCACCACCGCGATCGGCACGTTCAGCACGTCCAGCGACAACCCGTAGCCGAACAGCAAAATCAAAATCACCGGCAGCACGATGCCGATGCGCCACGCTGCTGGGATCGCGCAGCACCTGGTGCGCTTCTTTGCGCACCAGCGCCGCCACGCGCTGCACCCGCGCCGCCATCCGATCGGGCGATCGCTCCTCGGGCGTCATGCGGCGCCTCCTCGAGCGTTCCTGTTGCCGTTGCTCGTTCATCGCGCCTCGTCGACGATGGCGATGAACGCATCTTCCATCGTCGGTTCGCGCCCCTCTTCGGCCTCCGCGTGACGCCGCACCTCGGCCGGCGTGCCTTGCGCCAGCACGCGCCCGGCATCCATGATCGCCACGCGGTCGCAATACTCCGCCTCTTCCATGAAGTGGGTGGTCACGATCACCGTCACGCCCTGCTCGGCCAGCGCCGTAATGCGCCGCCAGAATTCGCGCCGCGCAAGCGGATCGGCCCCGCTGGTCGGCTCATCCAAAAACAAGATTTCCGGCTCGTGCAGCAGCGCCGCCGCCATCGCCAACCGCTGCTTGTAGCCGCCGGGCAATTGTCCGCTGGGCAAGTTCGCCAACCGTCCGAGTTCAAATTGCTCCAAGGCCCATTCAACACGATGCCGCTTGCGGCCGCGCCGCAGGCCGTAGGCGCTGGCGAAAAACTCCAAGTTGTCGCGCACCGAAAGCTGCCCGTACAGCGAAAATTTTTGCGCCACGTATCCGATTCGTTCGCGGGCGACGGCCCGCGCATTGCGCACATCCACGCCGGCCACTTGCAATGCTCCCGAAGTGGCCGGCAACAGCCCGCACAGCATGCGGAACGTGGTGGTCTTTCCGGCTCCGTTGGGACCCAGCAGCCCAAAAATCTCGCCGCGATGCACCTCGAAGCTGACGTGATCCACCGCCGTGAACGCCCCGAACTGCCGCACCAATTCGTGCACTTCGATCGCCGGCTCGTCGTCCCCCGTTTCGATCGGCCGATCGAGCGTCATCGCGCCGCCCGACCGCTTGATGCGCTGCGACGCGCCGCAACAGCACCATGAATCCATCTTCAAATCGCGGCGCGGTCGGCGTCACCTCAGCGCCGCGCAAAACTTCAGGTGCGCACATCGACTGGGCCGCGCATACGAACCGCACGCGACCCCCTTCCGGCACGGCATCGACGACGTTCGGATCGTCCAGCAGCCGCGCTTGAAGCTCCCGCGCTTTCTCGTCGCCGGGCGGTTCGGCCAAGAAACGTGCGCCCCGCCGCCAAGCGCCGTGACTTCCGCCGGCGGACCCTGCGCCAGCACTTTGCCTTCGTGCATCACCACCGCGTGGCTGCACCGCGCCGCCTCGTCCAAATACGACGTGCTCAACAGCACCGTCAGCCCTTGCTCGTGCACCAGATCCAAAATGATTTTCCACAGCTCGCGCCGCGAAATCGGATCGACGCCGACCGTCGGCTCGTCCAACAGCAACAATTCCGGCGATCGCACCAGCGTGCAGGCCAACCCCAGCTTCTGCTTCATTCCGCCGGAAAGCCGCCCGGCCAGACGATCGAGAAACGGCGCCAGCGCCGTCATTTCCATCAGCTGCGGATAGTGCTCGTCGCGCTGCGCCGCAGTGAGGCCGTGCAGATCGGCGTACAGATCCAGATTCTCCTGAACCGTCAAATCCTCGTACAACCCGAATCGCTGCGGCATGTAGCCGATCCGCTCCTGCACCTGCTGCGGATCGACGGCCACATCCACGCCCAGCACCTGCAGCTCGCCCGCGTCGGCCGTCATCAAGCCGGCGGCCAGCCGCAACAGCGTCGTTTTCCCTGCGCCGTCGGGCCCGACCAGCGCCGTCAGCGCGCCGCGCCGCACCTCCAGCGAAACATCGTCCAATGCCTGAACGATCTCTCGCCGCTTTCGCGCCGAAACTGCTTGCTAATGCCCTGCCCGATCAATGCCGATGCGTTGCCGGCGGCAGCTCATCGCTGCGTCTCGGCAGATGACGACGCGGTTGCCGCGGCCTGATTCAGTCGGCAAATAAACCGTCGCCGGCATGCCCAGCCGCAGGTCGTCGGACGGATCTTTCACGAACACGCGCACTTCGTACACCAGGCTGGGGCGCAGTTCTTGTGTCTGCACCGCTTTGGGAGTGAATTCCGCGATCGGCGAAACAAATCCCACCCAGCCGTCGAAACGCCGACCGGGAAAGCTATCGACCCCCACCGACGCCGTCATGCCCGGATGCACTTTTCCCAAATCGGCCTCCGAAACATACGCCCGCACCCATTTCGGATCGATCACCGCCAGCGAAAACACCGGCTTTTGCGGCGAGGCCATTTCGCCCGGCTCCATCAGCCGCGTGCGCACCACGGCATCGGTCGGCGCCACCAATTCCGCGTCGGCCAATTGCTGCTCGCAACAGCGCCGCCTGCGCCCGATAGGCTCGCAACTGCGCCTCGGCCTGGTCGATGTCTTCCTTGCGCGGCCCGATCTCGGCCAGGTCCAGCGATTTTCGATTCACGTCCAACTTTGCCTCGGCCATGTCCATGTTCGACTTCGCGTCGTCGGCATCTTGCTTGCTGGCCGCTCCCTTGACCGCCAGTTCCTTGAACCGCTCGTAGCGGCGGCGCGCATTGACCGCGTCCGCATTGGCCGATTCCACATTCGCCCGCGCCTGCGCAATTTCCTCCGGCCGGCTGCCGTTCTTAAGCCGCTCCACCACGTGCTGCTGAGCCGCCGCCTGCGCCTCGGCCTGCGCCACTTGCGGCTCCAGCCGGCTGGTGTCCAGCCGCGCCACCACCTGACCGCGCTTCACGTGGTCCCCCTCCTCGACCGCCACGCTGGCGATGCCGCTCGTTGTTGTTGAACGCCAGTTGCACCTCGCGCAGATCGACATTGCCAAACAGCACAAGTTGCTGTCGCCGCGGCCCTGGATGCTTGAGCCACCACCACGCGCTCCCCGCCGCGGCCGCCGCCAAAAGCACCAAAAATATGAGCGTTGATCTCTTCATACCGCCAATGTGCCGGTTTGAGCCAATTTCCATCTATACTAATTTACGGCGCAAATGTTTGCCTGCCGATTTCCCGCCCGGCGCCTTGCGCAACAAAAAAGCCCAGGGGCTGCGACCCGTGGGCTTAGAAAGCTCAAATTGCGATTCGGCCGTTCTAGAACCGCACGATCGCGTCCAGACCAAACAAGAACTGGTTCTTGTTGAAGTTGTCGTTGAAGGGTTGATTCGGCGGGGATGACATGACTCCCGGCGCAATGAATCCGCCTGGGCCCGTATACCAATCGTAGCGAATCTCAGGCCGAACCACGATGTTCGCGTTCGGCTTCCAATTCAAGCCCAACGACGTTTCGTAGAAGCTGCCGGGGAAGCGGAAATACCCGTCAGCGGGTTGCCGGGCCGCATGCCAGTGACCACGATAGCCTTGCGGATCGTCGAACCATTCAAACCGCCAGCCGAACGTCCAGCAGCAATTGATCCGGTAGAACAAATATTGGCTGATGCCGTACCAGTCGGCGTGCCGGCTGTCGTTGGCGTTGTAATCCTAATGTATCGGACTGAACGCCCAAGGTTGTGCTCCAGCACGTAAGAGAAGCGGCTGGTGAAGTTGCGCTCCCACAACAGGCTGTAGACCGTGCGGTTGGAAAATGGCCCCTCGCCGGAGCATGTAAAATCGCTTTCGCCGCCGGTTTGGATCATGAAAGCTCAGGCTGCCCCAGCAATCGTCGTGAAAACATAAGCCGCCCAGGAAGTTGGCGCGGCTGTTGCAGTCGAACGCATTCCACCCGTTGTCGATCCCCGCGTACCACGTCCAATTTTCATTCATCGGCTGGCTGGCCAGCACGCCCGTGTGCGTGAACGGTTCGCCGTACTGCCGCATGTACGAATGCGTGTAGAAGAAGTTACCCACCGCCGGCGCCACTTCGTAGCCGATCGGCGAATAGAAGTGACCCAGCTTGAATTGCACGTCGTTGTAATCCACCTCCGCATACAACTGCGGCATCGACCAGCCGTACAGGAAGCTGTCGGTCGATTCCCACCGCGGAGAATTACCGCGCGAGGATCCGTCCAGGCCGGCCGCGGTGGTATAGATGAAGTCGCTGCCCCAGTACAAATCCGCGCGGCCGCCAAGAAACCAGCCGCAATTGTTGCAGCCGGCCGTCCGTTCAAGCACGCCGTAAAACTGATTCAACTGCGCGTCGTCTCGATCCGGAAACGTCACCGGTCCGTTGAAATGACTCGACGGGCTGCCCAGCCGTTGCCCATGATGCCGCCATCCATCCAGCCGTACAGCCCCGACGTTGTTCTGCTGCATGCAGCAGCTATCGAACAGCCGCCCCGGCTCTTCGTCGCAGCAATACAACGGGAAGCAATCGAAATGTTCTCCCGGGCATTCACAGCACCGCCGATGGCAGCAATCGTCGCAACAATCGTCGCAGCAGTCGGCGCAGTGATTATCGCACTGGTCGCAATGCCCACTGCTGGCAGCGCTACCGCCATTACTTCCGTTGTTGTCATTGCTTCCGTTGTTCGAGATATCCGGCTTCGCCGGCTCGGCGGTTTTGTCCACCGCTTCGTCAGGTGGAGGAACCGGCGGGGCGTTCCGATCGTTTTGCGCCGCGACGTCCAGCGCCGGCAATCGGCCCGCCGCGAGTTATCCGCTCGCAGCGTGCCCGGTTCTCTCACAATCCAGCTTGGATCGGCGGCGGCGGCGCCGCCGCTGGGCTGGTCGGCGTCGCTGGCGTAAGCAGTGCCAGATGCACCCGAATATTCGTCCGCCGACACTTGTAGAATCGGACCGTGCCAATTGTCGTTCTGGCCGAACGCCGCGCCGGTAGCGAACCAGCCTGCCCCCGCAACCAAAGTACCTGCCCATGCAATGGCCGTGCAGAATCGGGTCTTCATCGACAATCCTCCTACTGAAACAGCATGGCGGCAGCCCACAAACAATCGCGCAGCGGCGTGCCGATGCTTTGGCGACATTCCACGCCCGGCGTGGAATATGTCTCCTGTGATTGGACAAGGCGGCTGTGAGCCCCCACGCCTTGCCAGTTTTCTTGAACGAAATGGATGAGTTCCGCAAATGCCCATGGCACGGGCGGCACTACCACTGTTCGGAACGGAAAAGGCGGCAAAGTGCAGAATTCCCGCTAACCCGGGCAGGGTTTCTCTAGCTTGCGTACCTTTTCTTGGTAGAACTAGAAGCACTGCCGGTCGGGCAAACTGTGCGGGCAATTCGCGGCCGACGTTGCACGTGGGTGATAGCATCCCCCGGGGACTCCACCATGAAACTCGCACGATTCTCCTGGTGTGCAATTGTCGTTTCCGCCCTCTGCCTGAGCTTCGCTTGGGGTGGCGACAATTCGCGGCCCGAACACCTCCGCACCTACGGCGGCGGCGAAACGCACGAAGAGCTCGACGCCATCGCCTGGGTGGCCACCTCCGGCGAGCACGTCGCCTGCTGTCGCCAAACGTTCAATCTGGCTGCTGAATCGCTCGACCTGGCGCTTGCGCGATAAAACCTGGACCGCCTCCACCGAACAATTCGCAGCAGGCGGTTATCAGGATTTGCCGCCGGCCATCATGGTCACGCTCGATGAAGGCGTGTGGAGCCTTTGGCCCGTTCAATCGCGCTTCGTGTTCGAGTCGGGCCAATTTCAAGGCGGCCTGTATCGCCAGTGGCGCGACGAGGCCCGCGATCCACCGCTGCCCGGCGCGAGACAATTCCTGCAGTCCGCCTCCGATAAAGGCGTGGCGATTGTTTACCTCAACCCCTGCGGCGAAGATTTCCGCGAGCCCATCATCCGCAGCATCAAGCACGCGAAATTCCCCTGGACCAGTCGCGACCAACTGCTGATGGGCGGCCTTGCCCAACCATCACGAGCGCGAGGACCTTGCCAAAACCCATCGTATTCTGCTGATCGAGAGCGACTATCTCGGCGAGTTCATGCAGGATACCGCCGGCGCCCCGGCCGTGCGGGTCGAGCGCGCCGCCACTTATCCCGATTACTGGGGCCTGAAATGGTTCATCAATCCCAATCCGATGTACGGGCACTGGGAAAACATTTACGACCTGCAACGTTGCATTCGCGATGAGCGCATCAAAAACGAATTGGCGGCCCTGGAGCCTGGCATCGACATCCCCAATAAGCTCGATCACCCGCACGAACGGCTCAATACCACGATCTGGATGGCCACCTCCGGCGAATATTATGCCTGCGCAAAGGAAGTGTTTAACTCGGCCACGGCGAAGTTCGATCTGGCGCTGCGCGACAAAATGTGGACCGCCTCGCTCGAGCAGTTCCAAAGCGGCAAATATTCCGATTTGCCGCCGGCCATCATCGTCAATTTGGACGATGCGGTTTGGAACAACAATCCCTACGAAGCCCGGCTAGTGCTGGAGGACACGCAATACGATTACGAATCGTTCGCCCAATGGTGCAATGAGGCCAACTGCGTCGCCATTCCCGGTGCGAAGCAATTCCTGCAGCACGCCCGGGATCTTGGCTGCGCGATCATCTATATTTCGCCGCGCGGCGACGATCTGCGCGACGCCACGCTGCGCAATCTCCAGCGCGTGCAATTCCCTTACGATCCCGAAAAAGATCAATTGCTGCTCGATGGCAACTGGCCCGATCACGACAAGCGCGAACAAGTGGGTCGCGACCACCGCATCCTGCTGATCGTCAGCGAATCGCTCGGCGATTTCGTCCACGGCGCCCAATCGCCCTCCCGCCGTGCGACGTGAATTGGCCGAGCGCTACGCCGAAAACTGGGGTCTGAAATGGTTCATCCTGCCCAACCCCGTCTACGGCATATGGGAATACAGCCTGTACGACTTCAATTTCGACCTCGATCGAACGTCGCGCATCCAAATCAAGCTACACGCGATCGATCCGCAGGCGGCCGAATGAAGAGTGCGGATCCAAATAGTTCCACTGCTCAATTCGCCTCGGCGCTGTACAATTGATTCGCAGTGCCAGGGCGAATCCGTTTGCCCAAGGCGAGCGTTCTGCAAGCGCCTTCAGTAAACGGGTTCCATCCTGGAACCGCAGAGTATTTGGACAGCCCGTTACGAAAACTTGCCGAGCGCTTGGATGCGCATGAGGGCTACGCCGATTGCGTCGCCAGCTTGACCGCGGGTCATGGGGCGGCGCTGGGCGGAGTCTGGGGCTCAAGCTCGCGCTGGTGGCGGCAAATCTCGTTCAGCATGCCCCGGCCGCGCTAGTGGTTGTGTGCCCGCAGGACGGCGACGTCGACGATTTCTGCGACGATCTGGCGATCTTTACCTCCGCCAGCCCCGAAAAATTCCCCGCCTGGGAAACCGCCCCCGGCGAGCGCGACATTCAGGACGAAGCCCACGGCGACCGCCTGCGCGTGCTGAAACTGCTGGCCGCAGACCAATCGCCGAAGCTCATCGTCACCAGCATCCAGGCGCTGCTGCAGCCCGTGCCGCCGCGCGAATTGCTTACTCAACAAACCCGCCGCTTGAAAGTCGGCGACGAAATCGAGCCGACCGCCCTGCAGCGCTGGCTAGCCGAAAACGGCTTTCAAAACACCAGCGCCGTCGAACTGCCCGGCGAATTCTCGCCGCGCGGCGGCATCATCGACGTGTTCGCCCCCGACTGGTTCCATCCGGTGCGGATCGAACTGTTCGGCGACACGGTCGAATCGATCCGCCGCTTCGAAGTCAGCACCCAGCGCAGCCTGGAATCGCTGGAGTCCATCGAAATCACCGCCCTGCCCGCCGGTGCAGACGGCCGGCGACCATCTGGCCAGTTACCTCCCGCCGCACAGTTGGTTCCTTCTCTGCGAACCGCACGAAATGCAGGAGGAAGCCCGCCACTATCGGCAGCGATTGGAACGCCCGCAAGACGTGCACGATCTCGACGAAACGCTGGCCAGCATCTATCGCTTCCCGTCGATCACCGCCGCCGGCGGTGGCCAGCGGCTCGATGGAAGCGGAGTGCCAATTGCGCATCGAAAGCGTGGAGCGCTTCAGCGGCGACATCGCCAAGGTGCGCGACGAATTGGATACCGTCGGCCTGGGCTTCGACGTGCATTTGGTCTGCCCCACCGAGGCCGAAGTCGAACGCTTGCGCGAAATTTTCGGCACGACGAAACTCGCCACCAGCGGGCGGCTGCACTTCCCCATCGGCCGCCTGCAGGCCGGCTTCCGTCTGGTCGAGCGAACGCATCGTGCTGGTGTCCAGCAGCGAACTGTTTCATCGCCAGGATTTGCACCGTCCCACGCGCCGCCGCCTGGGCCGCGTGATCGACAGCTTTCTCGAGCTGCGCGAAGGCGATTACGTCGTCCACCTTTCGCACGGCATCGGGCGCTACCGCGGCATGAAATTGCTCGAGAAGCAAGGCGCGGTCGAGGAGCATCTGGAAGTCGAGTTCCACGGCGGCACGCGGATCTACGTGCCGGCATCGAACATCGACCTGGTGCAAAAATACATCGGCGGCAGCAAAGCCCGGCCTACGCTGGCGCGCATCGGCGGCCTGTCGTGGGGTCGCCAGAAGGAAGCCGCCGAGCGATCGCGTCATCGACATGGCCGCCGAAATGCTCCAAGTGCAGGCGATGCGCCGCCTGCGCCCCGGCATCGAGTTTCCGCCCGACTCCGAATGGCAGCGCGAATTCGACGCCGCGTTCCCTTATCAAGAAACGCCCGATCAGTTGACCACCATCGCCGCCATCAAGCACGACATGCGCCAGCCGCGCCCGATGGATCGCCTGCTGTGCGGCGACGTCGGCTACGGCAAAACCGAGTTGGCCATCCGCTCCGCCTTCAAAGCGGTCGATGCCGGCCATCAAGTCGCTGTGCTGGTGCCCACCACGATTTTGGCCGAACAGCATCGCCGCACGTTCACCGAGCGCATGGCCGAGTTCCCCTTCCGGATCGAAGTGCTCAGCCGCTTCGCCACCGATAAGCAGCAGCGCGAAACGATCGCCGGTCTGATCGACGGCTCGGTCGATATCGTCATCGGCACGCATCGGCTGGCGCAGGCCGACGTCAACTTTCACAACCTGGGCCTGCTGATCATCGACGAGGAGCAGCGCTTCGGCGTCGAAGTGAAAGAGCGGCTCAAAGCCCTGCGCACCACGGTCGACGTGCTCACCATGACCGCCACGCCGATTCCGCGCACGCTGCACATGTCGCTGTTGGGCCTGCGCGACATTTCGAACCTGGAAACGCCGCCGGAAGATCGCCTGGCGGTCGAAACCCGCGTCACGCGCTTCGACGACGAACTGATCCGCCACGGCGTGATGCGCGAGCTGAACCGCAACGGGCAATTGTTCTTCGTCCATAACCGCATCAACGACATCGACCTGCTTGGCCTACAAGCTGCAAAACATCGTGCCCGACGCCCGCATTCGCATCGCCCACGGCCAGATGCCGGAGCATCAACTGGAACAAGTGATGCTGGATTTCGTCGCCCACCAGTTCGACATTCTGCTGGCCACCACGATCGTCGAAAGCGGGCTGGATATTCCCAACGCCAACACCATCTTCATCGACGAGGCCGACCGCTACGGCCTGGCCGATCTGCACCAACTGCGCGGCCGCGTGGGGCGCTACAAGCATCGGGCCTACTGTTATCTGCTGGTCGATCCCAACAAATATCTGTCCACCAGTTCCGCCAAGCGTCTGCGGGCCATCGAGGAATTCAGCGACATGGGGGCCGGCTTCGCCATCGCCATGCGCGATCTGGAAATCCGCGGCGCCGGCAATATCCTGGGCACGCAGCAAAGCGGCCACATCGCGGCCATCGGCTACGAGCTGTATTGCGAACTGCTTGGAGCAGGCCGTGCGGCGCGTGCAAAAATTGCCGCCGAAAGAGACGATCGAGGTGCGCATCGATTTGCCGGGCGAGGCGTTCATCCCGCGCAGCTACGTGCCCGACATGCGGATGAAGATCGACCTGTACCGCCGGCTCACCCGCGTCACCAAGTCCGACGAACTGGCCGATCTTCAAGCCGAAATGCTCGATCGCTTCGGGCCGCTGCCGCCGCCGGCGCAGCGGATGGTCCGCTTCGCCCGGCTGCGCATCGCCGCGGCGCGCTGGCAAATCGAATCGATCATCCGCGAGGAGGGCTATTTAGTCATGCCCTTTACCAGCCGGCCGAAGATCGACGAGCTGAACCGCCTCAACCGCGGCCGGCTGCGGATCGTCGAAAATCGCAGTGCCTATCTGCCGGTGGATAAGGACCTCGCCGACGCCGACGACCTGCTAGCAATGATGGAATCGGTCTTGCAGGTGAAGTGATTGCACCGGTACACTCCCGCCCCGCCCGGAGTGCGCTTGGGCGTTTGGTCTCATCTTTTGGTTCATGGCGTTTCCCGCACATGCTCCGCGCTTGCACTTCTGTCGCGCTGGTTGTGATGCTCTCCACCGTTTCGCTGCGCTCGGCTGGCGCAGCAAAGCGGCGATCCGTTTCAGGGCGTGCGCACGCAAGGCGTCGATCCGCAGCAAAGCGTGCCCGGCGCCTACACGCCGGCGATTCCCAACGACATGCAGTTTCAAGGCCCCACGCAGCCGATGCCGGTGTCGCGCCCGATCAACTGGCCCGGCACGCCGGTCGATTCCTCCACCGGTCCCACAAATTCACCAGTTCCGCCGGCAACTGCAGCGCCGCGGCCCGGAGTAAGAGTTTGGGACCCGTCGCCAGCCCAGCCAGCGCCAACTCAGCCCGCAACAACCCAGCCAGCGCAAGCCCAGCCGGCCCCCGGCGATGCCGTGAATCCCGTTTCGTATCCTGGGCCCACAGATCCCGCGAACTATCCTCCGCCAGCCGCCGCCGCGCCCACTTCATATCCACAAACTCCAACTGCAGCGCCGACATCACCTCCGCAATCCAACGCCGCCGCGCCGCCAACGTATCCGCAAATGGCATCCGTTGCCCCGCCGTCGTATCCGACCACGGGCTATCCCGCGGCTGCGATCGGCAATTCAGCCGGCGCTGCGCTGCAATCCACGGCATCCACATCGGCGCCGCAAGTCCGCACCGCAGTCCAATCCACTTGCCGGCGCGGGAAATCTTCAAATCTTTCCCGGACCGCCCAAGGATTATCCCGACGCTCAGGTGGCCGCCCGCATCGGCAGTGAAGTGGTTATTGTGGGCGATTTGAAAGCCATGGCCGGCGACATGATCGCGCAGCGTAAAATCCAAATTCCCAAAGAGCAGGAAGCCGAATTCTACGACCAGGCCAATCGGCAAATTCTCAAGCAACTGATCGAAACCAAGCTGGTGTACAACGACGCCGTGCATACCATCCCGGCCGCCGGCCTCTCGTCGATGGAAACCAAGGTGAACGAGTATTTCGACAAGGAGCAATTGCCCGAGCTGCTGAAGCAATACGGCGTGAGCACGCGGCAAGAGCTCGACACCAAGCTGCGCGAGCACGGCAGTTCGCTGGATCGCACGCGCAAGCAGTTCTACGAGCGCACCGTGGCCAAGGAGTGGCTGCGGCAACAAGTGAAGCTCGACGAAGAAGTGCCGCATGCCGACGTGCTGTCGTACTACCAGCAGCACCTGGCCGACTACGAATACCCCGCCAAGGCGCGGTGGGAAGAATTGATGGTCCGCTTCGATCAGTATCCCGACAAGGCGGCGGCGTACGCGGCCGTGGCGGAAATGGGAAATTTGGCCATGCGCGGCACCGCGTTCGCCGAAGTGGCCAAGTCGCGCTCGCAGGGCGCCACGGCCCCCGAAGGCGGCGCCTACGATTGGACCACCAAAGGCAGCCTGGTTTCCAAAACCCTCGACGAAGCGCTGTTCACCCTTCCGCCGGGCACGTTCAGCCAAATCATCGAAACCGAGCGCGGCTTCCACATTGTGCGCGTGCTGGAGCGCAAAGACGCCGGCCGCACTTCGTTTGTGGATGCGCAAGGCGAGATCAAGAAAAAATTGAAAGAGGACAGCGTCAAGAAACAGATCAATAAATATCTCGACGATCTGCGGCAGAAAACTCCGGTCACGACGATGTACGACAACCAACCCGGCGGCTTCGACAGTGGGAATAAAACGGCGCAATCGGGACCATAATCGGCGCAATCGGGACGTCTGCATGTTCCTCTTTTGCTTTCTGCCTTCTGCCTTCTGCTTTTTGCGTTTGCCCTCTCGGCGTCGCCGCGTCCCGGCGGTTAAAGTGATTGTCGTCATCGCCTCGGTGGGCCATAATCGGCCGGCATGGGACTGGCCCGCAATGTGGAACTGAAGGCGCGGCTGCGCGATCTGCAGGCCGCGGGCGAAATTGCCTGTCGCCTGGCCACCGGGCATTTGGGCGTCCAGCAGCAGGTCGATACGTATTTTCATTGCCCGCACGGGCGGCTCAAGCTGCGCGAGATCACCGATTTTGGAGATTCTCATTTAGCCGGGTCGCTTGCGAGGCGCGCCGGTGCCAAAGCCCAGCTGGTCTGGTATTCGCGGCCCGACGAGGCCGGCGCCAAGGCCAGCGACTATTTGTTGGTCGACGTGCCCGATCCCGCGCGGCTCAAGCAGGCGCTTGCTGGGGCGCTGGGCGTGCAAGTGGTCGTGTCCAAGCGGCGCGAAATCTATTTGCACCGCAACGTGCGGATCCATCTCGACGAAGTGGCCGGTCTGGGCACGTTCCTGGAATTCGAGGCCGTGCTCGATCCCTCGATCGACGATTCTGCCGGCCGCGCCAGGTGCAAGTCGCTCGAGGCCGAGTTCGGCGTTGCGCCGTCGGATATTCTGGCCGAGTCGTATAGCGATCTGCTGCTTCAAAGGAAGCGGTAGCCGGTAAGAGCCGGCGGTGGTGCGCGGATGCAATGCGCATTCGTTATAACCGCGTACTGCCTACCGCGTACCGCCTACCGCCTACCACACACGCCCCCGACCGGTATGATTCCAATTGTCGGGTATAATTGAGGTGGATATCTTGCTTCGCATCTTGATCTGAAGGCATTGGCCACGATGGGCGACTCTGCCAAACTCACCTACAACGGCAACGAATTGGACTTGCCCGTGATGATTGGCACGGAGCAGGAAAAGGCCGTCGATATCTCCAAGCTCCGCTCGGGCATGGGCCTGATCACGCTCGACGACGGCTATGGGAACACCGGCTCGGTCGTCAGCGGCATCACCTATCTCGACGGCGAACAGGGCATTTTGCGTTACCGCGGCTACCCCATCGAGCAGTTGGCTCAGCGCAGCGACTTTGTCGAAACCAGCTACCTGCTGATCTACGGCGAGCTGCCCAACGCCGAGCAATTGGAGTATTTCCGCAACTCGCTGCGTGCGGCACACCATGCTGCACGAGGAGATGAAGTCGTTCTACGACGGCTTCCCGCGCGATGCCCACCCGATGGCCATCCTGTCCAGCGTGGTGGGGGCGCTGTCGACGTTTTATCAAGATTCGCTCGATCCGCGCGATCCGCGGCAAGTGGAAATTTCGGTCCATCGGCTGATGGCCAAGCTGCCCACCATTGCCGCCTACAGCTTTAAGAAGTCGATCGGGCAGCCGTTCATGTATCCGCGGAACGATTTGGACTACTGCTCCAACTTCCTGCAGATGATGTTCGGCGTGCCGTGCGAGCCGTACCCGATCGACCCCGATTTTGTCGAGGCGCTCAACTTGCTGTTGATCGTGCATGCCGACCACGAGCAAAACTGCAGCACCAGCACCGTCCGCATGGTCGGCTCCAGCGACGCCAACTTGTTCGCTTCCATCTCGGCGGGCATTTGCGCCCTGTGGGGGCCGCTGCACGGCGGGGCCAACCAGGCCAGCGTGGAA
Organism: Pirellulales bacterium; assembly: GCA_963773925.1. Lineage (GTDB taxonomy): Bacteria > Planctomycetota > Planctomycetia > Pirellulales > JADZDJ01 > CAVRAW01. The sequence goes on along the minus strand of CAVZDC010000013.1, from coordinate 362,380 downwards.
ATGCTGGAGCACATTCGCGCCGATGGCGGCAATGTAAAGAAATACATCGAGCTGGCCAAGCAAAAAGATTCGCACTTCCGCCTGATGGGCTTCGGCCACCGCGTGTACAAAAACTACGACCCGCGCGCCGCCATCGTGAAGCGCACCTGCGACAAGCTGCTGGCGAAGCACCACATCCGCGATCCGATCTTCGACATCGCCAAAGAGCTGGAACAGGCCGCCTTGCACGACGAATACTTCATCGAGCGCAAGCTCTATCCCAACGTCGATTTCTATAGCGGTGTGATCTACCGCGCCATGGGCATTCCCATCAACATGTTCACGGTGCTGTTTGCGATCGGCCGCCTGCCGGGCTGGATTGCGCATTGGATGGAAATGCACCACAACCCGGGCAAAAAAATCTGCCGCCCGCGGCAAGTGTATACCGGCGCGCTGAAAGCGCGAGTACCAGCCGCTGGAAAGCCGGGGGTAGGAATCTAACGCTGAACGGTGAGTGCTGAGCGATGACGCGAAAAGCAAGCGGGTGGCTGGCGCCGGCGAAACCGCAAGCGGATGGAGCGTCGTGGGTAACGGGCCGGCCTAGCGGCCGGCGCTAACAGTCTTTGCGGCTTTGCACCTTTGCGTGAGAAATGACGACCGCTGGTGCGCTGTCCCCGGTGGAACCGGGGGCTACATGGTCGCATGTGCTTGCGAACCTGGGCGCCGCGGGATAATCTTACGGATGCGTTTGCACCCGTAGCTCAGCTGGATAGAGCATCGGTCTTCGGAACCGAGGGTCGGGGGTTCGAATCCCTCCGGGTGTGCTGCGGCGGAAGGGTTCAGGGGTCAGGGTTCAGGAATCAAGAAATCCGCGTACGACGTTGCGGCTTTGACTCCGCCTCCCGGCGGCGGATATGCTGCCCCTCATGAGCCAACCCAACTCTTCGACGCCGTCTGCGGCTCCCGCCAATTCGAAAGGCTTGGTGTGGACCGGGCGGGTGCTTAGCACGCTGGTGGTGCTGTGATGGGTGTCATGTCCATCGTCATGCTGATCACCAATCGGTCGATGATCGCTGAGGGATGAAGCAGCAGGGCTACCCGGACAACGCCGTCGTTCCGGTTGTGATTGTCGAGATCGTCTGTGCGTTGATCTACGCGATCCCGCAGACGGCGGTGCTGGGCGCGATTCTGCTGACCGGCTATCTGGGAGGTGCAGTGGCCACGCACGTGCGCGCGGGTGAATCGACCTGGTACATCGCGGTGATCGTTGGCGTGGTGGTGTGGCTGGGCCTGCTGCTGCGCGACGCCCGACTACGCCAGACTGCTGCCGCTGCGTCGCTAGGCGCTGTGCGCATGAACGAAGCCGAGGCGGCGAGAGCTGACTGCTGATTGCCGATCGCTGACAGCTTATTTGCCGCCCACATGATGCGTGGGCAGCCAGATTTTGTGGATGCCGACGTCGGCCAGCATGTCCATCACGTGCACCACGTCGTTGTAGGGAATCTCTTTGTCGGCGGCGATGGTGACTTCCTGGTCCTTCTGCCCCTTGTAGCCGCGCAGGCGCTCGCGGAATTCCGCCTCGGTGGTTTTGGTGTCGTTCCAATACAGGCCCAGCTCGCCGTTGGCTTTCGCGCTTTAGCGTGATATTGAGCGGCAGTTGTTCGGCGGTGATGTCGAAGGCGGCTTGCGTTTGCGGGAGGTTCACTTTGATCGGGGCGTTGCCGATCACGGCGGGCACGGTGATCATGAACACGATCAAGAGCACCAGCACCACGTCCACCATGGGCGTAACGTTGATGTCGGTCAGCAGGCCTTCCTCGTCGCCGCCGGAAACGTTGGCTGCCATTACGACACCTTTTCAGGTCGCGGCGCGTGTGCAGGCGTGGCGGTTGCGGCCGTGCCCGACATGGCCGTCGCGCCCTGCCGTTCCACCGCGTGCACGCTGGCCAGCACCAGGTGCGAGAGCGAATCGATGTGCGAGACCGACGCCCGCACGCGGCGCTGGAAATAGTTGTAGGCCACCACGGCGGGAATGGCGACGAACAGACCGACAGCGGTGGCGATCAGAGCCTGGAACACGCCGGCCATGATGGCATTGGGATCGGGACTGGATCCCTCGGGGGCCAGGTCGTGGGCGGCTTTGATCACGCCCAGCACCGTGCCCATCAGTCCGATGAACGGGGCGTTGGAGCCGATGGTGCCGAGAATGCCCAGGCGGCGATCGAGTTCGCCTTTGAGCCGGGCCTTGACGCTTTGCATGGCTTCGCTGCAGGCATCGGCGCCGCGGCGCATGGCCTGCAAGCCGGCGGCCACCACGGCGCTACTGACGCCTTCGGCATTGGACACCAGTTCCCACGCGGCGCGGTAGTTGCCCACGCGCAGGTGTTCCATCAGCGCGGCGTTGAGCGATTCGCTATCTTGATCTTCGCGGCGGAAGTAGAGCGCGCGTTCGATGATGATGGCGATGCTGATGAACGACAGGGCCAACAAGACCCACAGCACCCATTCGGCGCCGATGAAGGCGACCTTCAGAAACAGACTTGTCAGCATGCCTCGACTCCAGACCGAGCAGAAAGAGGCGGTATCCAGCTGCGTCGGTCCGTCGGCGCGCTCGCCCCAAGGTGTTAAACGCTCCAGATTTCAGCGTACTTGTGGCAGTGAGGATGGTCAAGCAGCGGCCTGTAGTGCGCGGCGTCAAAGCGGTGGGGTTATGTCGGATGTGCGTCCGGCTCGGCGGGAGCCTCGCGCTGCCGGACGACGCCATGTCGCACTTCTTGCGGGGAGTAGGCGCCGGTATGTGAATATTAAACGCAACAGGCGGTGTAAACCTTGCCGAGCGTTTTTACCTTCTTTCAATTGCCATCACTAGCTTGCGCCACTCTGGTAAGGGTTGTACGGGTCGTACAGTCATCGTGGGCGAAATTCTTGGCAGGCGGTGTTTTGACCAAGCCTAAATCGTGTCCTATATTGAAGAAGCCGACCATTATGGACCCATTTTCGGCCGGCGAAACTATCGAAGGATCGACCCCCCACGAACCGCCTTACGAGTGCACGGGCTCGAAAGTTGCATAGGACTGAATGCATGGTCGACACGCGGGCCCACTCAAGGTTGGCTCGGCGGGAAACCAAATGCGGGTTCCCGACTAACTTGTCGCACGTGCAGGATGTCACGCAGCGTTTAGTGCCTAATCGACCGGGTGCACGCCACAACGGCAATAGGATGGCCGTTAGTCAGGCGCAACCTTTCTTAGGTACAACATCCATGACGTGTCCGTGTCCGAGGGTCACTCGCGGCGCCCGTGCGCTGCTGGTTTCTAGTTTCTTCGCAATTTTCTCGACCGTGGCGTGGGGGCAAGCTCCTGCGCAATTGCCGGCGTTGAATCCGGCCCAGACGGCGGCGCCGACGGTGGTGGCCGACGTGCTGGAGCAGGGGCGCACGCTGGAATCGCAACACCGCTGGCCCGAAGCGTTCGCGCTGTACGGCGATGCGGCCCGAAAAACCCCGGGGCAGCCCGATCTGGAACAGCGGCTGGATGTTGCCAAGCTGCATTTCGACATTGGGCGGCGCTATAACGACGCGACATTCCGCAACAGCCTGACGTCGCTCAGCGATACCGACGCGCTGGAAACCTTTACCGACACCGCCACCAAGCTGAACGCCCATTACGTGCAAAATCCGGATTGGGCGCACCTGTTTGCCCGGGGCACGGCGGATTTGGAAATTGCCCTGTCAGAGCCGGCGTTTTTGAAAAACAACCTGCCGCAAGTGAGCGCAGACCGGGTGAACGTCTTCTTGCGCGAGTTGAAGCGGCAAATGGCGCAGCGCCCCATTACCAATCGCAACGATGCCCGCGAGGCCGTGTGGAACGCGGGGCAAATGGCGAAATTGCAGTTGGGCCTGAAGCCGACCGCTGTGATTTTGGAATATACCGCCGCAATGATGGGCGGGCTGGATGAATACAGCTCGTTTCTCACCAGCGGCCAATTGAACGACTTGTATTCGCAGATCGAAGGCAACTTCGTCGGCCTGGGGGTGGAGCTGAAGGCGGCCGAAGGGGCGCTATTGATCGTGAACGTGATTCACAAGAGCCCGGCCGAACGGGCGGGCATTAAGGCGGGCGATCGGATTGTGGCGGTCGGCGATCGGTCGACGACCGATTTGACCACCGACCAGGCGGCCGAGCTGCTCCAGGGCACCGAAGGTTCGTCGGTTGATCTGGCGATTGCCACTCCGGATCAGGCGCCGCGGCGGATTACCGTGCGACGCGAGCACGTGGATGTGCCCAGCGTCGATGAGATCAAAATTGTCGATAACGATTTCGGCATCGGCTACTTCAAGCTGAGCTGCTTCGAGAAGACGACGGCTCGCGAAGTGGATGCGGCGCTGTGGCAATTGCATCGCCAGGGGATGCGCTCGCTGGTGATCGACCTGCGTGGCAATCCCGGCGGGCTGCTGACCTCGTCGGTCGAGGTGGCCGATAAGTTCATCGAGCAGGGGAGCATTGTGAGCACCCGCGGCCGTAGCCCAGGCGAAGATTTTAATTACACCGCGCACGGCACGGCGACGTGGCGGATGCCAATCGTGGTGTTGATCGATGGCGACAGCGCCAGCGCGGCGGAGATTTTGGCCGGCGCCCTGCGCGATTATCATCGGGCGACGATCGTAGGCACACGCAGCTACGGCAAGGGCTCGGTCCAGGGAATTTTCCCGCTGGACGTGGGCGGGGCCGGCGTGCGGATCACCACGGCCAAGTTCTTCTCGCCGCTGGGCAAGCCGTTTGCCCACATCGGCGTGGAGCCCGATCTGCCGGTGCGAGTGGCCGCCAAGCCCGTCGATGGTCAGGTGGCGGTGGCCGCGGCCAACGGCGGCGCCGACGACGCGATTTTCAATGCCGGCGTGCAGGCGGCCCGGCGGCAAGTGGCGCAGCGGTAGACCGCCGACCCGATACTGCAATAATTGACACAAGCCCACGGGTTGCAACCCGTGGGCTTGTTTTGTAATCAGATGATAATTCTGAACCCTGAACCCTGAACCCTGAACCCTTCGCTCATGAATTCTCAACTGGTTGTTCTCGGCGGCGGTCCTGGCGGGTACGCGGCGGCGTTTTTGGCCGCCGACCTGGGAATGCAGGTGACCATTGTCGAGCTGGAGCCGCGGCTGGGGGGCGTGTGCCTGTTGCGCGGCTGCATTCCTTCCAAGGCCCTGCTGCACGTGGCCAAAGTGATCGACGAAGCCCAGGATCTGGCGGATTGGGGCGTGGAGTTCACCGAGCCAAAGATCAAGATCGATGCGCTACGGGCTCGCAAGGAAAAGATTGTCCAGACCTTAACCGGCGGGCTGAAGCAACTGGCCAAGCGGCGCAACGTGGAAGTGATTCAGGCCAAAGGTTGGTTTCAGAATTCCACGACACTGCGGCTGGAGCGCACCGATGAGCCGGGTCAGACGGCCGACCTGACGTACGATCACTGCATTCTGGCGACCGGTTCGCGGCCAGTGAAAATTTCGGTGTTCGATTTGCCGACCGACCGCGTGATGGATTCCACCGGCGCGCTGGAACTGCCCGACGTGCCGGAATCGCTGTTGGTGGTGGGCGGCGGGTACATCGGTTTGGAAATGGGCACGGTGTACGCTGAATTGGGCTCGAAGGTGACGGTCGTGGAGTTGACGGATGGCCTGCTGCCGGGGGCGGATCGCGATTTGGTGCGGCCGCTGCACAATCGCATCGAGAAGCTGTTCGCAAAGATTTTGCTGAGCACCAAAGTGGTGTCGCTGGCGGACAAGAAGGATGCCATCGAAGTGAAGTTGCAGAACGCCGACGGGGGCGAAGAGCGCACGGAGCGGTTTAGCCGTGTGTTGGTTTCGGTCGGCCGGCGGCCCAACAGCGATGGGATCGGGCTGGAGAATACACAGGTCAAACTCGATAAGCGCGGCTTCGCGCAAACCGACGAACAACAGCGTACCGACGACGAACATATTTTTGCCATCGGCGACGTGGCGGGCGAGCCGATGTTGGCCCACAAGGCCTCGCATCAGGGCAAGGTGGCGATCGAAGCGTTGCACGGCGAGCCGGCGGTGTTTCAGCCGCATGCGATTCCGGCGGTGGTGTTTACCGATCCAGAAATCGCTTGGGCCGGATTGACCGAGGAGCAGGCCCGCCGCGAAGATCGCAGCATCGAAGTGGTGCGCTATCCGTGGGCCGCAAGCGGCCGGGCAGTGTCGCTAGGGCGCACCGAGGGGCTGACAAAATTCGTCATCGATCCCGATTCGCAGCGCATTCTGGGCGTGGGCATTGTGGGGGCGGGCGCCGGGGAGCTGATCGCCGAAGGCGTGCTGGCCATCGAGATGGGATGCACGGCCCGCGACGTGGGGGAATCGATCCATCCGCATCCGACGCTCAGCGAGACGGTGGCCTTCGCGGCAGAGGCATTCTTGGGCACGGCCACCGAAATCTACCGTCCGCGACCGGTAGAACGCTAAATAGATTCGTGGATTACCCTTCCCTGCGCGGCTTTGCGGCGGCGTAGAATTGAGTATTGGGTGGTCATTTGATCCCCTTTACGGCTTTCCGTAAGTACCGGATAATCAGCGAGATAGGTCGGTCTCGCGGGCAATTGAAGGCACGATCGACTACCAGGGAAAGGGCCACTGGCCTATGGCGCACGGCAAAACACATCGAGAAACGGGCAAGGCTGATAATTCGGTTTCCGGCAACGGCGCGGGCAACGGACGGCACGCAGGCGATGGCGCACCGGCCGATGAAGCAACTTTCGACGAAGTGGCCGCGGCCGAAGAGGGCGCCGGTCGTCGATGAAACCGAAGGGGTAGTTGCTCCCGAGATTCCGCCGGAGCAGGCTGGCGAAACGCCGGTGGAAGAGCAAGCGCGCCGGTCGATATCGATCCGGCGGAAACCGACGAGTGGTTGGAATCGCTGCGCTACGTGCTGGAGAGCAAGGGGCCGCAGCGCGTCAACTATTTGCTGGCGAAGCTGAACGAGACGGCGTATCAAGCGGGCGTGGAATTGCCGTTTAGCGCCACCACGCCGTACATCAATACCATCAGCGCCGATCAAACAGCCGCCGTATCCGGGCAATCGCGAAATCGAGCGGCGCATCAAAAGCATCATTCGCTGGAATGCCATGGCCATGGTGGTGCGGGCCAATCGCGAGCAGCACGGCATCGGCGGGCACATTTCCACGTATGCCTCGGCGGCCACGTTGTACGAAGTGGCGATGAATCATTTTCTGCATGGGCGTGGGGAAGATTTTTCCGGCGATCAGGTGTTCATTCAGGGGCATGCCTCGCCGGGAATTTACGCACGGGCGTTTCTCGAAGGGCGGTTGAGCGAAGAGAAGTTGAACAACTTCCGGCAGGAATTGCAGCCGGAAGGCGGGCCTGTCCAGCTATCCGCATCCGTGGCTGATGCCCAACTTCTGGGAATTTCCCACGGTGTCGATGGGCCTGGGGCCGATCATGGCCATCTACCAGGCGCGGTTCAACAAATATCTGGAAGACCGCGGCATCAAAGACACCACCAAGCAAAAGGTGTGGTGCTTTGTCGGCGACGGCGAATGCGACGAGCCGGAATCGCTGGGGGCACTGACGCTGGCGGCGCGCGAAGATTTGGACAATCTGATCTTCGTCGTCAATTGCAACCTGCAGCGGCTGGATGGGCCGGTGCGCGGAAACGGCAAGATCATTCAGGAGCTGGAAGCCATTTTCCGCGGGGCCGGCTGGAACGTGATCAAGGTCATCTGGGGGGACGATTGGGACGTGCTGCTGGAGAAAGACGACACCGGCCTGCTGGTGAAGCGGATGGGCGAAGTGGTGGACGGCGAATATCAGAAGTACGTCGTCTCGCCGGGCAGCTACATTCGCGCAGCACTTCTTCGGCAAGTATCCGGAGTTGGCCAAACTGGTGGAGCAGCTTTCGGATGAAAAACTTGCCAAGCTGCGCCGCGGCGGGCACGATCCGGAAAAAGTTTATGCCGCCTACAAGGCCGCCGTGGAAACGACCGGCAAGCCGACGGTGATCCTGGCCAAGACGATCAAGGGCTACGGGCTGGGCGAAGCCGGCGAAGGGCGCAACATCACGCACCAGGTGAAGGAAGTCAACGAACGGGAGCTGCGCGAATTCCGTTCGCGGTTCGGCATTCCGATTTCCGACGACGAAGTGGCGCAGGCGCCGTTCTACAAACCGGCCGCCGACACGCCCGAGATGCAATATCTGCACGAGCGGCGCAAAGCGCTGGGCGGCTATGTGCCCAGCCGGGCCACGCAAGTTTCCCAAGTTGGAAACGCCGCCGATCGACGAATATCGCGGCTTCATCGAAAAGAGCGTGGGTCGCGAAGTTTCCACCACCACCGGCGTGGTGACGCTGATGTCGGCGCTGCTGAAAGACAAAAAGGTCGGCAAGTATTTGGTGCCGATCGTGCCCGATGAATCGCGCACCTTCGGCATGGATCCGCTGTTCCGGCAGTGCGGCATTTACGCGCACACGGGGCAGTTGTACGAGCCGGTGGATTCCGATCAGGTGCTGTACTACCGCGAAGCGGTGGACGGGCAGATTTTGGAAGAAGGGATCACCGAGGCCGGTTCGATGTCGTCGTTCATTGCCGCCGGCACGGCGTATTCGACGCACGGCGTGCCGATGATTCCGATGTTCATCTTCTATTCGATGTTCGGCTTCCAGCGGATCGGCGATTTGATTTGGGCCGCCGGCGACCAGCGGGCCCGCGGGTTCTTGTTCGGCGGCACCGCCGGCCGCACCACGCTCAACGGCGAAGGGCTGCAGCATCAAGACGGCAACAGCCATTTGTACGCGATCGCCTATCCGACGATTCGGGCTTACGATCCGGCGTTCGTGTACGAATCGACGGTGATCATCCTGGACGGCATGCGGCGGATGTACCAGGCAGGGCGAGGATGCGCATTTATTACATCACCATCCACAACGAAAACTACGCGATGCCGGCCATGCCCGGCGGGGTGGAAGAGGGCATCATCCGCGGCATGTACCGGCTGAACACGGTGGAAGCCGGCGACAAGAAGGTCCACGTGCAACTGTTGGGCAGCGGGGCGATTTTGCGCAGCGTGCAGGAAGCCCAGAAGAATTCTGGCCGAGAAGTTCAAGATTTCCAGCACGGTGTGGAGCGTGACCAGCTACAAGGAGCTGCGGCGCGAGGCGCACGCTTGCCGGCACTGGAACATGCTGCATCCGGATAAGCCCGCGAAGAAAAGCTACCTGGAAGAGCAGGTGGCGGGGCTGAATGGGCCGTTCATCGCCGCCTCGGATAACGTGCGGTGCGTGGCGGAGCAGATCGATCCTTGGATTCCCGGCGGGCTGTTCGCCTTGGGCACCGATGGGTTTGGCCGCAGCGAAACGCGGGAGAATTTGCGGCGGCATTTTGAAGTCGATGCGCAGTGCGTGGCCTTGGCTGCTTTGTATCGCCTGGCGGAGTCCGGGCAGATCGAGCGGGCCAAGGTGGCCGCGGCCATCAAGCAATTGAACGTCAATCCCGAGAAGCTCGATCCGCTGTTTGCGTGAGGTAGAATGGTGGCGGTGCGCTCCGAGGACGCGCGTCGCGGCTAAACCGCAAGCGGAAATCAAATTCTGACCACCGACTACTGACCACTCGCCATGGCCGACTTCAAGCTTCCCGATCTGGGCGAAAATATCGAATCGGGGGACGTCGTTTCCGTGATGGTCAAAGAAGGAGACGTGGTCAAGCCCCAGCAGGAAGTGATCGAGATCGAAACCGATAAGGCGGTGGTGGCCGTGCCGTGCAGCGTGGCGGGGAAGGTGACGAAAATTCACGTCGCCAAGGGGCAAACGGTCAAGCCGGGGCAGATGATTTTGTCGCTGGATAGCGCCTGGCACGAGCGCCGCGCCTGCGGCAAAAGCTCCTGCCGCGCCGACCAAGGCAGCTCCCAAAGCGGCGCCGGCCAAAGCGCCGGCGGTTGCGAAGGCGCCGGCTAAACCGCAAGTGGCCACCAAGCCGCCAGCTGCGAAACCGCAAGCCAAGACAGAGCCGGCGAAAGCTCCTCCGGCACCGTCCCGCGAAGGAAATGGACGATCGACTGCGCCCGCTGCGCCTGCGCCCGCTCCGGCGTCTGTGGCGGAGCCGCCGGTAATTGCCGCCGAGGCGCCTCGCCCTGCCGCCAGACCGCGGTCGACGGGCGAAGCCTCTCCGGCCGGCCCAGCGGTGCGACGGTTGGCGCGGGAACTGGGCGTCGATTTGTCGCACGTGCCGGGCACGGGGCCGTCGGGCCGCATTACGCGGGAAGATGTGATCAACTCCGTGCGGCAAGTAAATGTCGCGGCCGGAATCGCCGCCGCGGAAAACGCCGCGGAGGAGCGCGATGCCCACGGTTTGATTCGCCGCGAAGCGATGTCGAAAATCCGCAAAACGATTGCCGCCAACATGGCGCAGTCGGCATCGACCATCCCGCACCTGACGAACTTCGACGATGCCGACATCACGGAGCTGGAAACGCTGCGCAAGGAAAGCGCCGAGTCGTACGCCTCCAGCGGCATCAAGCTGACGTCGCTGGCGTTTCTGCTGAAAGCCGTGGCGCTGTCGCTCAAGCAGCATCCGACGCTGAATGCTTCGGTCGACATGGAAAACGGCACGATCATCTACAAGCAGTACGTGAATCTGGGCGTGGCGGTGGACACCGATCGCGGGCTGATTGTGCCGGTGCTGCGCGACGTGGATCGGATGCCGATTCCGCAAATCGCCCAGGGCATTCAGTCGCTGGCCGACAAGGTGCGCTCCGCTGGGCACACGCTGGAAGACTTGCGCGGCGGATCGTTCACGATCAGCAACCTGGGAGCGGTTGGCGGACGGTATTCCACGCCGATTATCAACGCGCCAGAAGTGGCCATTTTGCTAGTGGGCCGGGCGCGAAAAATGGCCGTGGTCACCAAGGACGACAAGATCGAGCCGCGGCTGATGCTGCCGCTGAGCCTTTCTTACGATCACCGGCTGGTGGATGGGGCGGCGGCTTCGCGGTTTCTGAACGAAGTGATTGGCTATCTGGAATCGCCGGGGCGGCTGCTGTTGGCCGTGAGGCAAGCACGTCGGGGCAGCAGGGGCAGGCAGCGGCCACCACCACCGGCGTGTTATCGCCGGCTTTATGGCGGGGCGGAGTTTGCTGGTCGGTTGCCCGGCGCTGGGCAAGGCCCGGCGGCGAAATCGCTTGGAAATGCGGCCTGAATGGGGTTCGGTCCCAACCGCGGGGAATCTCGTATAATGGAGAAGATCGAGTTTTGCTTGCGCGGCGGCACACTGAATGCATCTTTCACATGTAGTTGGGCGAAACGGCTGAGCGTGTCATCGAAATAGCGCCCAAGCGTCGTCGGGATGACGACAATTCAACGCAAAGGAGCACTGCCGTGAGGACGTTCACTCTCTTGGCGATTCTTACCGCCGCGGTTGCGGCGACGACCATTACACTTCAATGCGTTTGTGCTCACTGGGCAAGCGGCCGAGGCTCCCAGCGCCGCCGCAAGTTCCCGCATTGCCGGAACCATCGACGGGACAGGATGCCGCCGGCACGGAAGTGCTCACCCACGGACCGGTGCACGAGGCTTACGCCACGCCGCTGGAATTCAATCCGCAACCGGGGCCGATGATCAAGAAGGAGCCGCCGCCGGCGATCGAGGAAGTTCCGCCCGATCAAAAACCCGAGGGGGACAACGTGGTCTGGATTCCGGGCTATTTTGCCTGGGACGACGATCGCGGAGATTTCCTGTGGATCAGCGGGGTGTGGCGCAACATTCCGCCGGGTCAAACCTGGGTGGCCGGGTACTGGAACAAGGTGGACGACGGTTATCAGTGGACGCCGGGTTTCTGGACCAGCGCGAAGAAGCAGGAGGTGTCGTACGTAGCCGAATCGCCCCCCTCCACGCTGGAAGCGGGCCCCACCAGTCCGCAGCCGTCGGAAAATCATTTTTGGATTCCTGGCACGTGGGTGTATCAGGATCACTACGTCTGGCAGCCGGGTTATTGGGCGGTGCAGCAGCCGAATTGGGTGTGGGTTCCCGCGCACTGGATGTGGACGCCCGGCGGGTTCGTGTTCGTGACGGGCTTTTGGGATTATGTGCCGGCGTACCGCGGTTGCTTGTTTGCGCCGGTGTATTTCACGCCGGTGGTGTATGCCCGGCCGCACTTCGTGTGGTGTCCGGGAGTGGTGATCAACGTGGGATTTTTCACGGGCAATTTGTTTTGTGGTCCGTCGCATCGGCACTACTATTTCGGCGATTATTACGGCGTGCGCTATGCCGGGCTGGGCTACCGCCCGTTTTTCGAAGTGAGCGTGGGCAGGCGAGCCGGATACGACCCGCTGTTCACGTATTACCGCTGGAAGAACGTGAAGAGCGACCCGAACTGGCTGGCCCAGCAGCGGCAGCACTATGAAATGTTGCAGAAGAATGCCGCCGATCGTCCGCCGCGCACGTTTCATGGCGCAAGAGCAATTGCTGAAGAAGGAGCCGGGCGCGGACAAGAGGCCGGGCTTCGTGGCGGCGACCACGCTGGCGCAAGCGGCTAAAGAACCGAACGTGACCGGATTCAAAATGCACAACGTTTCGCAGCAGAACCGGCAGGAAATGCTGAGCCAGGCGGAAACGCTGAATAAGTTCTCCAAGGAGCGATTGGACATCGAAAAGCAGCACGCCTCGGCCGGCGCAGCCGGTGAAGTGGCGGGCGAAGAGGCACGGCGGCAACGTGCCGACTAAGCTGAAGCTGCCGACCATCGGCACGATGCAAAACAAGGGCAGCCGGGTCGGGGCAAACGCTGTCTCAGCAAGGCGGTCAGGCGGACGAAACGCACGGGAGAGCGGGCGGCCGTTTTAACAGGCAGCTCTCCGGCGCGACGGCGCAGGATCAGCAGGGCGGTGCAACCGGCAAGCCGACGCTGGGTAACCAGGGGGGCCAATCGACGGAGCAGAACAAGTTCACGAACCAAGTACGTCCGTTCGGACTGAACAAGCCGACCGAGCAAGACAAAACGTCGGACCAAAATCAGCCGCTCAATATGCTGAAGCAACGAGGTGGCCCAGGCTCTGCAGTTTCGGACGACAATCAGCCGGATGTGGGACAGAACGCGCCGAGCGATCAAGACAAAACGACGGGCCAGAACCAGCGGCGTAATATGATGATACAACGCGGCGGCCAGTTCGCAGCACCCTCCGGCGACCAGAGCTCGCAGGCAGGCGGCAAACCGAACATGACGCTGGTGCCGCAAGGCGCAGGCGCCGGCGCCGCGAATGATCAGGGCAGTTCGGGAAAACCAAACGTGATGTCGCAGGGGCAGGGGGCCGCGGGCGGGGGCTCGCAGCACGGCAACCTCCGAGTTTTCAATTCTCAAGGCAGCGGCGGTCAGCAGCGCAGTAACACCTCCTCAAAGAAAGATAAAGACGACGACCAGCAACAACAGCAGCAACAGCGCAATAAAAATCGGTCTGACAGCACTTCGCCACGCACCAATTTCAGCATGCAGCGCGACACCGCGCTTCCGCTGAACGTGGGTGGTGTCGCCACGGCAGAGCAGGAGGCCATGCAGCGCGATATCGAACACCGAACCGAGAATTGGGGCAAAGACGCGCTGAACGACAAACTGACCAACGACAAGACCCCGCCGCCGGCCTGGCAGCGCAACACCGCCGCCAAACCGCAATCGTCCAACGACAGGAACGGGTTGACGTCGCCGGGCGGCGACAACAACGCTAAAGCTACGGGGTCGAATACGAATTCGACGCCGCAGGGCTTTGGTTCCGCGCCAGTGCGCGGAGTTGGCGGCGATTATTCCAATCCACGTACCGCGGGCGGCAGCTCGCCGTCGACTCCTGCTTCCATGTCGATCTACCGAAACCTGATGCAGCGGGGCCGATCGTTGAGCCAGCCTGGCGCGGCCGCCAGTAACACGGCTTCAGTCGGCGGCGGCGATTCGGACGGCGATTCGCGACTGAAAAAAGATCCGGTGGGATCCTACGGTTACGGTTCCAGCCCTGTGCGATTTCCAATGGGCTCTGCGCCGTATGCGGCCGGCGGAGGCGGCCAGGGGCCCAGCGCGCAAGGCTACAGCCCCACTTCAGGCACCCTCGGGGGCGGATTGGGCAGCGTTCAGCGGTACACGCCGGCGGAATTGCCGCGGCTGCAACGCGGGATGGGTAATTCTTCGTACGCCGCGCCGCCCGATACCGACCCGGCTTCGCGAACTTACGATCCGAGCAAGGAATCGACGGACACTTACGGCGGCCATTGACGGAGTTGACCGCCGCCTTCACGGCTTAACGGCGCTCGATTCTTCGCCGACATTCAGTCCGTGCCATGCCGAACTAAGCGGCGCGGTAAACGTGCGCTGCTCCTGCGTCACGGGCATCACCAGCGAAAGCTGCCGGGCATGCAGGGCGATGGCGCGCTGGCGCGGGTCGTCGCAGGGCGGACCAAATGGCACGTTGCTGCCGTATTGGAAATCGCCCAGCACTGGAAATCCACGCGAGGCCAACTGCACGCGAATCTGGTGCATGCGGCCGGTTTCCGGTTCGATTTCCAGCCACGAGCCGTGCGGGGTTTGCCCCAGCGTTTTGTAATGCAAAGCGGCGTTTTGGCCTTCCGGGTGATCGTGCGCGACGATTTCCACACGCGCTTCGCCGGGGATTTTTCGCAAGCGGTCGCTCCAGGTGCCGATGGTGGGTTCCACGTTTCCCGAAACGGCGGCCCAGTAGACTTTTCGCACCTGGCGGCGCTCGAACTGGCGGGAGATTTTGCGCGCCGCCTTTTTGGTTTTCGTGAGCACGATGACGCCGGAAACGGGACGATCTAAGCGATGCGGCAGGCCAAGATAGACTTCGGGCGCCTGGCCGGTGGGATCGGCTTGCCAATAGATCATGTCGGCATTCACGCGGCGTTGCAGGTAGCCGCGGACTTGCAGTTCCAGCGAATCGATGCCGCGGGGCGCTTGGGTCGAAAGCCCGGTAGGCTTGTTGACCACCAGCACGTGATCGTCTTCGTAGAGAATTTCGATCCCCGGCGACATGGGACAAACTCGCGCCAGAGCCGCCGATTAGCGGCGGCCGTTGCCGTTGCCTTCGACGGCGTGGGGCTTTCCGTTTCCGCCCAAGCCATTGCCGTTGGTATGGGGACGAACGACGGCGGTGTCGTCGTGCAAGCGGCCCAGATATTTCTGAGCCAAGCGGCAGTGGATCAACATCGTCGAACCGTTGTAGCGCTGCGAAAGTACTTCGCCGTGGGCGGCCAGATAGGCCAGCAAGCGGCCGTTGTCGACGCCGGTTTCCACGTCGATATCGGCAAAGTTCTGGCTGAGCGTGCGGCTGACCAGATCGGCCAGCTTATCCAAGCCAATGCCGCGGCGCGCGCTGATCGGCACGGCGTTGGGGTAACGGTTAAGAAGCATTTCGACCTGGCCGCGATCGCGTGCAGCGTCGATTTTGTTGAGCACCAGGATGGTGTCTTTGGCTTCGATGCCAAGCTCTTCCAGCACTTTGTAGACGGCGGTAATTTGCTCGCGGGCCGTGGAGCTGGAGGCGTCGGCCACGTGCAAGAGCAGATCGGCCTGGCAGGCTTCTTCCAGCGTCGCCTTGAAGCTGGCGATCAAGTGGTGCGGCAGATCGCGGATGAAGCCGACCGTGTCGCTCAATAGCACCGGACCCCAGCCGGGCAATTGCCAGCGGCGGGTGCGGGTGTCGAGCGTGGCGAACAGCTTGTTGACGGCCAACACGCCGGCTTCGGTGAGCACGTTCATGAGCGTGCTTTTGCCGGCATTGGTATAGCCCACCAGCGACACGGTCATGCGATCGGCGCGGGCGGCCACTTGGCGCTCCTTGCGGCGATGGACCGATTGCAGTTCCTGGCTGAGATCGTGGATGCGTTTTTCGACCAGCCGGCGGTCGACTTCCAACTGCTTTTCGCCGGGGCCGCGCATGCCGATGCCCCCTTTGATGCGTTCCAAGTGGGTCCACATCCGCTTCAGCCGCGGCAGCGAATAGCGAAGCTGCGCCAGTTCGACCGCCAGGCGCGATTCGTGCGTTTGGCGCGGGTGGCGAAGATATCGAGGATCAACTCGGTGCGGTCGATGACCTTCAGGCCGATGGTCTTTTCCAGATTGCGAGTTTGGGCCGGCGAGAGATCGTTATCGAAGATGATAACGTCGGCTTCGGCGGCCGCGGCGAGGCGTTCCAGTTCTTTGGCCTTGCCGCCGCCAAGATACGTGGTGACGTCGGGCGTTTCGCGACGCTGGGTGAGCGTGCCGACCACGTGGGCGCCGGCCGAGGTGGCCAAGCCTTCCAGTTCGTCTAAAGGGTGTTCCTCGGTTGAGCGCCCGTTCATGAGGACGCCGACGAGAAATGCCGCTTCGCTGACTACACTTTCCGTGCGTTTAAGTTCAATCACGCTTGATGGGGCCTCCGGAGATGGCGGATCGTTGCTCCCGCGAGGCTGCGAATTGACTGCACGCAGGGCATGCAGGGGCTTGTTTCATTCGACCTCGCTGGGGAGCAATGGGGACAGATTTGAATGCCGCCGGGTTCAGACTGGCGGTCAGTTCATTTATTTTAATCGACCGTTTGGCCGATGGGGCATTATACCGGACCACGCCATTACTTTGTGCCATTTTTCACGATGTGGCGATTCGCCAGCCCCACAGTGCGAAATGGCAGCCAAACTGGCCGCCGGCTGATAGTGCAAATATCTTGCCGCTACCGGCGTTGTTTCTCCATTTCGTCTTCCTCGAAAAGCTGGCAGTAACTTTCGTACCGGCGGGCATCGAGCCAGCCGTCGGCCACGGCGTTCTTCACTGCGCAGTCGGCCTCGTGGCGATGCGTGCAGTTGGGGAAGCGGCAGCGGTTGACGAAGGGCCGCAGGTCGCGGAAGAAGCCGGCGACTTCGGCCGGAATGACGTCCCAAAGTTGAAACTGGCGGATGCCCGGCGTATCGACCACATAGCCGGTACTGCCGGCGAGCGGCAGCAAACGGGCCGCGGTGGTGGTGTGTTTTCCTTTTTGGGTTTCCTCGCTGACGGCGGCAATTCGCAAACCCAATTCCGGATCGACGGCGTTCAGCAGCGACGATTTTCCCACGCCGCTTTGGCCCGACCACCACGCTGGCCTGGCCGACCAGTTCGCGGCGCAAGCGATCGATGCCGAAGCCGGTGGTGGCAGAGGCCAGCAGCACGCGGTATCCCATGCGGCTGAAGACGCCGACCAGCGGCTCGAGATCGGCTGGATCCACCAGATCGACTTTGTTGATGCAGACGATTGGGCGCAAGCGGCCTCTTTTCGGCGCTGACGATGTAGCGATCGATCAAGCCGGGTTTCAATCGCGGCTCGGCGGCGCTGGAGACGATGACCATCTGATCGACGTTAGTGACGATCACGTGTTGGCGGCCGCGGACAGTGCGGCTGAGCGCCGAGCGGCGCGGCTCGATGCGTTCGATGAATCCCTCGGCGACCGCCTCTGCAGCCGAGATATTGCCGCCTGCTTTTGCGTCGGCGGGGCGGAACAAAACCCGGTCGCCGGCCGCGACCACGTGGCGCTGATCGGTCGACAGGGTTTTCAGCAGCCGGCGCGTGGCACAGCGGAAAAAAGTACCTTCTGCCGCCTGGACGATGCTTAACAGCCCGTGAACCACCAGCACGCGGCCCGGGAGGCACTGGCTCAGATCGACGTCGGGCTGTACCGCAAAGCCGCCGGTACCTTGCTCGATCTCGGTGCCGACCACAGTGCGCCGGCGAGTCAGTTCGCCTTTGCCGCTGATGCGTTCCTGGCGCGGTTCGTCGGCATCCTCGATGCTCTCCCGATCGAACCGGCGTGTCCGATCTGTTTCGCGCTGCCGGGTGGAGCGGTTCTTGCGGAAGTCGGCGCGGATTTTGCGTTTGGACATAAGCGACAGCTATTAGCTTTTAGTTGATTAGCCTTTAGCTGGCTAATAGCTAATTGCTAACAGCTAACAGCTCTTCACGTCGGCCGATTGCGGTCTTTGATTTGGCCAGCAGAGTCGTCCGTCACATCGTAGCGCTTTTGGCCGTCGTCGGGCAAATTGAGGGGCTTCTTAGCCAGGCCGGCGCGCTCCAGCAGCGATTTTCCGAAAATGTCGTTGGGCAGCTCCTCGTTCGCCGGCGGCGGGCCCACGGCTCCCAACTCGGCGGGAGAATATTTGATTTCGTATTGGTGCTTGGCGACGGAAAGCTGGTCGCCCGGATCGAGCCGCCGCTCGGCGTACCGGACGCCGTTCACCTTGATGCCGTTTTTGCTGCCCATGTCTTTCACGTACCAATAGCCCGATTGGACGGACAATTGGCAGTGGTGCGCGGAGACATTGGCAAAGCGGAGCACAATATCGCAACTTTCGCGGCGACCGACCAGCAATTGCTGCTTTAACAGCGGAATTGGATCGCCGCCACCCAGCGGAAGCAACTCGCCCAGCATGGAAAACCCCCTGGGGGATACCCCGATGGCATGCCTTTCCCCCGTTTCAACTTGATAAGACCGGTGATAAAAATGATGATTCCCGTCCCCATTGAATCTATGCACACGACCCATGGGGGGTCAACTAAAATGCCGCCTGCCCAATCGAAAAAAACGGATGCCGAAGCTGGAATGAGCCTGGTAGTGGGTGGGTTGCCTAAAATTCCGCCGGGCGGCCGAGCGGTTTGTACCGGGACGGCCGTGGTACCGAAGGTCTCTTGGCGTGAGGCCGGGTTGCGTTACCACGCCTACAATTTTTTCTTGCGCAATAAGTTCGGCCGACGAGTGCAGAAGGTGAGCATCGATGCCGGCTTCACCTGCCCCAATGTGGATGGCACGGTGGCCAAAGGCGGCTGCACGTTTTGCGATAATCGGAGTTTCAGCCCCAGCCGGCGCGTCCCGCGGATGAGCCCGCGCGACGTGCGGGGGCAGATTTCCGAGGGCATTCGCCGTCTGAAGTGGCGCTACGATTGCGAGCGGTTCATCGCTTATTTTCAGCCCGCCACGAATACCTACGCCCCGGTGGAAAAACTGCGGCCGCTGTTCGAGGCGGCGATCGATCATCCGCAAGTGGTGGGGTTGGCCGTCGGCACGCGGCCCGATTGCGTGCCGGAAGACGTGTTGGAGTTGCTGAGCGAGCTGGCAGGCCGGACGTATCTATCAGTCGAGTATGGGTTGCAGACGATCCACGATCGCTCGCTGGATTGGATGAATCGCGGGCATCATCACGATGCTTTTGTGGACGCGATGGAGCGCAGCCGGGGACGCGGATTTGAAATATGCGCGCATGTTATTCTGGGGCTGCCGGGGGAATCGCATGCCGACATGCTGGCCACGGCGCGCGAGGTGGCGCGGTTGCGGCTCGATTCGGTCAAGCTGCACAACCTGTATGCCGTGAAAGATACGCCGCTGGCCGATCAGGTGGCCCGGGGCGAAGTGCGGTTGATGCAGCGAGAAGAATACATCGAGGTGCTGGTCGATTTTTTGGAGCTTTTGCCGGCAGAGATGGTCGTGGAGCGGGTGAGCGGGGATGCGCCGCCGGATTACTTTTGTGCGCCGGCGTGGTGTTTGGATAAACCCACCGTGCGCGCGGCGCTGGATACCGAACTTAGGCGCCGCGACACGTGGCAAGGGAAACTCTTCGAAGGCGGTTAGCGGCGCGGCGCGGCCTGCGTCTTGGGCGGTGGCTAGTACCCACTTGACGGGCGATTGGCGAGCGGCAACAGTGGTTTCTATGCACCGGGCAGTGCAATCGGACGAGGTTAAACAGCTTCACACAAGGAATCTGATTCATGACAAGCAAATCACGGGCAATTTTAATGGCGATGGCGGCGGCTTTGATGTTTCCCCTTGCGGCGCGGGCCGCCGGCGGCGCTTCGACGCCCGAAGGAGTGTTTGAGAACTTCAAAACGGCGATGAAGAACAAAGATTACAAATCCGGTTACGCGCAAATGACGCCGGACAGCCAAGACATGATGCTGGGCGGCCTGGCCATTTCGATGACCATGGGGCCCAACGCGGACCCCGCGAAGGCGGCTGAGGCGCAAAAGGTGGCGGACAAGTACGGCGTGAAAAAGATCGACGTTACCAAGCTGCAACCGGGCCAGGATCCGGCGTCGCTGGTAAAGGAATCGGTGGCCGACGTGAAGGACAAGGCCGCCTGTTTCGCCGACATGATGACCTGGATGGAAAACAACGCAGCGGGGAAAGATCGCGCTGAAAAAATGGAAGCCTACTCGCGTGCCGAATTGACCGACCTGAAGATCGAGGGGGATACCGCCAACGGCATGGTGAAGTTGAAGCGCAACGGCCAGGAGAACTCCAACCCGATGAGTTTCAAGAAGATCGGCGGCAACTGGTACATCGACCTGGTGGCGCAGGCCGGGCCGCCAGGACATCACGCCGCTGGCCCCGCAAAGTGATGGGGCTGAGTCTACGCGGTCACAATCGTTCTTCCCTGATCTTTTTCTTGACTTGTAGCAGGCGATCGGTGTAGTCGTCTTCCGCTTGGGGCGGTTTGTCTTCCACGGCGACGGCCGGCTGGTCCGCGCCAGGATGTGCGTCGCCGGGCGATGGTTCGAACTTTGCGCCTGCGCGCTGAGCTGCAAGATGTCGCGACACTGCCTCCTTGCGGCTGCGCAATCGCTGGATGGATTCCGAGGGCGCGGGATGCGGCGGGCGATTGAGAATTCTGGCGTATGCGCGCGCGCCAAGTGCGGCAGGCCGGCGAGATTCACCCGCACACGCCGCAACAGCACGTCGACAAAGAACAGACACGCGGCGGCCAGAATCAGTTCCGGCCAGATCGCTTGCATGCTTCGCGCCTTGGGCAGGTTGTGGCGGAAGGTGTCGAACCGAAGCAGTTCGTTCAACCCCGGATGATGCTCATCGGCAATCAGTGCGCCCGTTTCGTGGGCTCCGTTCGGGGTTAGAGCCGCCAGCGACTTCAGCAATCCTTCGTTGGGCACGCGATCCAGATACTCGGCCGAGTACGGCATGTTCACTCCGGCCAACACCGGCGCCATACCCGGGCCCGGGTTGAACATCAGGAAATAGCTGCCGGGCGACGGTGCGTCGAAGTGGCCGACATATCGGCCCGCGGCCGTTTGATGCAGTTGCAGTTCGATCGGCTGCATGTCGGGACCGACGGCCCGGCCGGTCATGTTCAGGAAATTCAAAAACTCGTCGTTTGTATCGAGTGCTGTGACGGTGACGTTCACCTTGCTGCCGTCCAGGTCGGTGACAACGGTGAATTTTCCTTGATCGCCGGCGGGGCGCATCGACCAGCGGACGATTTGCGCCAGCAGCTTGTCGTAGTTCGGCCAACTGGTCCACGAGTTGGCCCAGCGCCGACCAGCGTCGGTGGTTAGCGCCACGGCCTTGCCCAGGCCGTACGTCCAGCCGGCAAGAATGGTGCGATTGTCGACGGTGGCGGCGTCAGGGCCGACGGGTGAAACGGCTGCAACTTCAACCAGCGGATTTTGTTTTTTGCTGGTGAGCACGTAGCCGGTGATCGGCGGCAATACGTCGCCGACGCCCTGCACCATTTCGTGCGTTGCGGTGAGCTGCGGTTGAAATCCGGCGTCGCGTTCGAAGATCAGTGGTCGGGCCACGATGCGGGCTTCCTGCTGAAAGATGCGCGGCAACGAGCTCGGGCGTCAGGGCCTGGTGGAACCGACCGCCGCCGGCGCGGGCCAATTGCTCCAGCAGCTTGACGTCGGCATCGGCGCCCACGGCCACGGTCGAGACGGTAATGTTTTGATCCTTTCGCATTTGTTCGACCAGTTGCTGGTAGCCGGCGCCTTCGGTCATGCCGTCGGTCAGAAGCACCATGTGGCGCACGCCGGCATCGGCGGCATCGGCAAGCTGCTGGTAGGCCAGCGTCATGGCCGGGTACATGTTTGTGCCGCCGCCGGCGCCGATGCGGTCGAGCCGGGAGATGATGTCGTGCGAATCCTCCTTTTTCACCAGCGGAACCGTGAGAGAGGGGCTGGTATCGAAGGCGACGACGGTTACATAAGTCGCCGGGGGCGAGCACCTCGACCGACGCCGCTGCGGCGGCCTTGGCCATGGCGAGCTTTTCGCCGGTCATCGAGCCGGAGCGATCGATCACCAGGGCCAGGGCCCCGGCGGGGCGCATCTTGGTGTTTTTGATTTGGAAATCGACCGGCATAGCCTGTTCAACTTCGCTGCCGGCCCAGCCGCCGGCCCCGAAACTATTGGGGCCGCCGAGCATGATCAGGCCGGAGCCCAATTGCTGCGTGTTGAGCGGCCAGCATTTTCACTTGGGCGGCAGTAAAATCTTCGCGCGGAACGTCGGCCAGAATCACCGCATCGAACGGTTGTAGTTCGGCCAGCGACGTGAACAACTGATTGCTCGGCTGCACCGTGACGTGCAGATTTTCCTGGCGCAGGCGATCGGCCAGGAAATCGAAATCACCGCGGCTTTCGGCATCTTCGATCAGCAGAACCTGGCCTTGGCCGCGAACGTGCGTGAATGCGGTGGCGCGATTGTCGGCCGTGACGGCATCTTGCGCTGGATCATCGGGAATGTAGCGCGCCTGGTAGGTGTAGAAATCGGGCGAATCGATTTCTTCGCGCAAACTGAACACGCGCTTGCCGGGCTCCAGGCTGAGCGGCTCGCGAGCCAGCAACTTTTTCGGTTTCGCCGGATTTGCGAGTAAGTTCCAACTGGCCTTTTGCCACGCCGCCCGACGCGGCGTCAGCCGGCGGGCATGTTGTTTAGCACGACGCGCAGCTGGAACGGCTGGCCGCGACTGACTTCCGGCGGGATGGAAATGCGTTCGACGGCCACGTCGCTGCGCGGCGCATAGCGCACCGGCACGACGTCGATTCCGACGCCCGACTGGGCCATGCCGCGCGCCTGCTCCAGCGCGTTGCCGATATTCTCGTTGCCGTCGGTCACGATGACGACGCGCCGGGCGGAATCGGCCGGGAAGGAAGCCATCGCCAGCCGCAAGGCGGCCGCGATATTGGTGTGGTCGGCATCGCCGGGCGATTCCGCTTCGCGGCTTAGGTGAACCTCGTCGTCCAGGGCGGGTACGCCAGGCTGGCATCGCTGCCGAAGAAGATCACTCCGGCGCGGTCGCCCAGCTCGCTGCGGCGATGTTTCTTCACCTCGGCGTTGACATAGTCGAGCATCTGTTGCCGCTGGCCAGGCGGAATGCTGGCCGATTGATCCAGCAGATACATGACCGTCAGCTTTTCGCTGGTGCGGACCAATTGCAATTCCGCCAGCGACAGGATGATCGAGCAGCAGCACGGCGCTGCGCACGGCCAGCGCGCAACCAGCGCCGCACGGGGCCCAAGCCAGCCAGACTGCGTGCGCTGGCCCACCACAATAGCGGCAGCGCCGCCAGCAGGAGCAGGAACCAAGGGGCGTCGAAGGCAAGACGATATCCAAACATGTGCTGGCGGAAAAAAATTTAAGGACGACAATCTTGCCCGACGGCAAAGCGGCGCTCTATTTGCGATTGTACTCTGGTGGCCGGACTGACACAGTCGGGCTATGTCGAAATGAGACTTGGAGACTGCTAGAGACGGTGTTGCCCAAGGCCGCATCCGGCAGTAAGCTACACGCCACGGACCACGGATTGGCTGGCTCGAGACAAAGGAGAAACGGAGTGCTTGTCGCCGCAACGACTGACTGTTTTCCCGGCGCATCGCTGGACGAGGCGGTAAGCCGGCTGGCGGATTTGGAATTCAGCCGCGTTGAAATCAGCATTCGCACCGACGGCGGATGCCTGAAGCCCGCCGAAGTACTGGCCGACACGGAGCGCGCGATCGCGCGGTGCCGCAACACGCAGCGGTTAACGCCGCTGGCGTTTGCCGTCGATCCCGACCCCGGCGACGAATACTATCGGCAATTCGAGGCTTGTTGCCGGCTGGCGAAGGCCATCAAAGTGGTGACCATCATCGTGCGCAGCGGCGAATTGGGCACGCCGTTCAATGCTGAAATCGAACGCCTGCGCGAACTGGTGCGGATTGCCTCCGAAGGGGGCGCGCTGGTGGGCGTGCTGACCGAAGAGGGGCGCATTTCGCAAGATCCGGATACTGCCGTCGTGCTGTGCCAGCAGGTGAAGGGCTTGGGACTGACGTTGGACCCCAGCCACTTCGTGCACGGACCGCACAAAGGCGGCAATTACAATCAGGTGTTCAAGCACACGGTGCACGTGCGTCTGCGCGACTCGACGAAAGACAAATTCCAGGTGCGCGTGGGGCAGGGGGAAATCGAGTACAGCCGCCTGATCACCCAGTTGGCAATGCACGATTACAATCGGGCACTGTGCGTGCACATCACGCCCATGCCGGAAACCGACCATGCCGGCGAGATGCGAAAGCTGCGCCTGCTGCTGGAAAGCCACTTGTAAGGGGAACTCGAATTCGCCGTGATTCGTTCGCGCGGCCGATCCGCTAGCAGATGGCGCGCTTGACAGGCCGGCCGCGGGAAGTTTCTACTGAACGAACCCACCGCCAGCCACCCAGTAGGCAGCCCGCCGGGTGCGAACGAGCAATTCTAATCACTACCCGCCGCTTAGCGCTGCGTTCGACGGCGCGGCAAAGTTCCAATCGCAGGAGCAACATTGCATGAAGAGGATCGGACTGGCCACGATCGTCGGTATTTCGGCAAGCGTAATCGTGCTGCTATTTGGCGGAAAGCAGGCCCAATCGCGGCCTCAGTACAGCAAAGAGTTCGCGTCCAAATTCGTAAATCGCAACAGCACGGATCCGAACGAAAAGTCTTTTGCCGACGCCGCGGTGAAGGCCAAGTGCACGATTTGCCACATGGGCGACAGCAAGAAAAACCGCAACGGCTTTGGCCGCGAATTGGCCAAACTGCTGCACAACGAGAAAGACAGCGCGAAAATCGACGAAGCCTTCGATTCGGTGCTCAAAATGAAAGCGGACCCGCAGGATCCAAATTCCCCGACCTACGGCGAATTGATGAAGCAGGGCAAGCTGCCCGCGCCGGAATGATGGCCCGGTGGTCGCGAGCGTCAGTCTGTTAGAACATGCCTTCGGGCAGGCCTTCGACGTTGCGCACCACGATCCGCGAGATGCTGTCCCAGGCGACGATGGTCATGGTTACGGTGCCGTCGGCCGCTTGGGCGGCGAACAGGCCGTGCGAAAGGCGCGAATGTTTCTCGTCGAACCAATCGGGCACAAGCAATGCGCCGCTGGCCAGGTGTAGTTCGATGACGCCGCCGTGCTGTTTTTCGTCCCAGAGCTTGCGCATCAAATTGCATAGCGGATGAGCGCCGGCAGTTTGCAGCGACTCCTGTTGCGCTGGGAGGGGCAGGCGAGTGGCGCTGCCGGTGGCGGCGTCGTCGGCGAAGCCCAATTCCTCCGTCTTATCCACTTCCGACATGGTGGGAATGACGAACTGCGCTCCGCAGATCGGGCATTGGCCGGGCCGGCCCTGCAGGCTGGGCGGGGCGTTGACGCGGTGACCATTGGGGCAGAGAAAAATAATCTGCTGTTTCCCCACCCCCGATTTTCCAGGCTCAGAAACTGACACGCCGGCGCCTCCTGGGTTTTGCACCTGCTAGTCCAACGCCAGACAGCGACGCTTTGGCCGTGGTATTGGCGCCATCTGGTCCCGGGATGCGGAACAGCACGTTGCACTTGGGACAGCGGGCTTTTTCTCCCGCGCGGTCTTCCGTGCATACGATGCGATGTCCGTTGGGACAAAAGAACTCCAAAACCATCGACGCTCCGATGAGAAGATAAGCGACGGCATCGGCTCGAAACGCCTAGTTACAATCGTAGCTCACGCTTCGCAAAGGCACAACTCTTTCGCATTCTTAGCGGCCGATCGTGTGGGCTCATCGTCAGTGGGAACCAGCTTGTTCATCGTGCAAACTGCCACGATATTTCGCGATCCAATCTTGAATTTGTTCGGCCAGCGCGGCTTCATTGTGGGCACGGGCAAGGGCTAATGCCTGTTGGGCAGTGTCGATTGCTTCCTGCGTGCGGTGCGAGGCAGCATACGCTTTGGCTAGCTTGGCATAGCTTGCCGAATCGTCCGGTTTGGCGTGCAGAATCTGACGCAAGGGTTCAATCGCATCCTGCGGCCGACCCACTTGGAGGTAGGCGTTGCTCAGATTCGTTAGCGCCTCGAGAAGATCTGGCTTTAGCGCCAGTGCCTGTTTGAAGTGTTCAATCGCTTCATCGGTTCGGTCTGCACTTAGCAGCACATCTCCCAGATTGTTGTGTGCCTCGGGGAAATCCGGTTTCAACCGCACGGCTTGCTCGAAGTGCACGAGCGCCTCTTGGTTTTCGCCGGCTTTTGCCAAAAGCAGCGCCAAGTTGTAGTGGGCATTTGCATGACTGGGATTTACAGCCAGCGCTTGCCGAAAGTATTGTTTGGCTTTGTCCGCCCGGCCTTGCTGGGCCGCTTGATTTGCCAGATTAAAGAACGCCGTCGCCAGTCCGTCGCGTGCCTGGTGAAAATCGGGCCGGAGTTGAAGCGCGCTTTTGAAGTAGCCGACTGCCTGTGCGGATTTTCCCGCATCAACAAGTGCGGTGCCGAGGTTGCTGCAGCTTTCCGGAAAATTGGGTTTCAGATGCTTCGCCTTTTGGAAATGCAGCAATGCCTCTGGCACCTGGCCGTTCCTGGTAAGCGCAATTCCGAGGTTGGTTTGAACCGCCCACGACTCCGGATTGTTCGCTGCATAGTACTGAAATAACAGCAGCGGATCGCCACACAGCGTGCTCTGTTGCCAGGTCAGTAGGGCCAGCAATCCCACCAGCGCTCCCGACAGAATGTTTGTCCACGCTTTGTGTGTCGAGCAAAGCCGCCAAAAGCTCCAGCCCGCCGCGCCCAGGACGATGACGCCGATCATCGCAATGTGCTGAAATTGGTCCGACACCCGGGTATCTTTCATGGTGCTGATGTTGGCGAAACCCAACACGGGGGACAGCGCCATGCCAAAGAAGCACCAGGCAAATAGAATCGATCTCCCCCAGGGGGTCGCCGGCGAAAGTCCGTACCAGGCGAGGACCGCGGTACAAAGGATCGCGCCCGCAAGCGGAAGCCACCAAAGTATGTCGCCCGGATCGACGCTCCACTGCGGATAGGAATACAAGTTGATTGGCAGCAAAACCTTCGACAAATAGAACCACGGAATTGTGCCGGCAGCGGCAACCTGATCGGCGAAATTCGTGCGGTAGGTTTGACCGTGTTGGATCGAAACCCAACTCTGCAGAGGAACCTCTACCAAAGCTATGCAGAAAAACGGGAGCACTCGCATCAACTCCCAGCGGGTAATCGTTGTGTTGCGCCACCAGACGATTAGCAACAGTACCAACGGCAGCATGGCGACCGAGGCCTTGCTAAGGATGGCTAGCAAGAACGCCAGAAGACTGAGTGCGTACCATCGCCAGCGCCACAGGGCCAGTGCAGTGCTAGATGGTTGCCGGCTTGTTGCTTTCCGGCTATCCAAGTCGGCGAGATACCACAAGATTGAACACATAAAGAAGAAAGCCGCGAGCATTTCCTTCAGCTGTGAAATCATCGCCACGGCGCTGGTGTTCACCGGGTGAACGGCGAAGATCATTGCCGCCAAGAGCGCCGGGAATGGCGAGCTTCCATAAGATCCGCCACAGGAGCAGCGAAGTGGCAATATGCAATGCCAGGCTCGTGGCGCGATATCCGAAGGTATCTTTGCCCCACAGTCGCCACTCGAACCACAGCACCGAATTCGAAACCGGATAATAGTCGATGGCTTGGGTGGTATACCAAAAGCGATAGAGGCCATCGGGAGCCGAAATCAGCGGATTGTCGGTGACGTACCAATCGTCGTCGACACTGAAGTCGCCGCGGAGCGAAGGCCAATAAACCACGGCAGACAACGCAGCGATCGCTAACACCCCCAAGCAGCGCCGCGGGTTTCGGTTGCTCGATTCGGCGAAATGGACCCGCCCATTCAATCAGCATAATTAGTTTTAACCTGAGATATCAGCTCTGCCGCAAGGCATCGCCGGACCGAAGGTGTTGACAATAAACCTCCGGATGCCAAAACTGGGACGAGACGTGCCGATCGCCATTTTTCCCCGATAGCTCAGTTGGTAGAGCAAGCGGCTGTTAACCGCTGGGTCCAAGGTTCGAGTCCTTGTCGGGGAGCTGATAGTCAATCTAGTGGGCGCAAGCCGGCGCATTTGCCAAATTAACCGCTCGGCGGCTGGTGTTGCACGCATCGTTTCCTGCCATGGCAAATTTGCAGCGGCACGCTGTTGCACGCCGTGTGTTGATCGGCGTCGTGTTCGCGCTTTCGCTGGCGGCCGGGGGAGCCGTCGGCTTCTATCAAGTGTTCGACCACTTCGCCGGGTACGACGACGAAGGGTACGTGATGGTTTCGGTCCAGAGCTTTCTGGACGGGAAGCCGCTGTACAACCAGGTGTACTCGCAGTACGGCCCTTTCTACTACCTGTACAAGGCGGCGCTGCACCGGCTGAGCGGAGCGGCGGTGAGCCATGATGCGACCGGCTTGATGACGCTGGGAGCGTGGCTGGGGGCGACGCTGTTTTGTTCGCTGTTTTGCTGGCGCGCTCACCGGTTCGCCGTTTCTGGCGACCGCGGTCTTTCTGCTCACCTTCCGATGCTTTGGATGCTCACCGGCGAGGCCGGGTCACCCCCAGGAGTTGTGCGCGCTCCTGCTGGCCGCGGGGGTGTATTTGTCTTCGTATGCGGCTTCCGTGAACCGACTGCGTTGGGTTTTGCCGGGCTTGGGCGGCGTGGCGGCGGCACTGGCGCTAACGAAGATCAACTCAGGGCTGTACTTCTGTCATGGCACTGGCCGGAGCGGCGGTGTCGTTTGCGCAGCCACGCTTCCTGCGGGCCGCTGGATTATGCGTGCTGATCGTTCTGACGGTGGTGGTTCCGGTAGGTTTGATGTGGTCACACTTGGACATGCGCAACGTGCAGAGCTATGCCATCGTCGTCATTGCCTCCGCGGTGGCGGCCTTGGCGGTGGCCGCCTCGCGAAACGAGGCCCAGATTTCGCTGCCTCATTTTGCCGGCGCACTTGCGGGATTCGTGGTCGGCGTGCTGACAGTATTCCTCGTGCTTTGGGTCTGCGGCACCTCGCCGGCGGGCTTCTGGGAAGGGGTAGTCGCCAGCCCGTTGCGATCCGGTTGGCAATTTTTGGCATTGGCGGAGGTGCCGACCTCCGGTGCGATAATGGCCGTGGTGGGGGCGATCGTTGCGCTGGCTTACTGCCATTGTGTTGGAGGTGTGATGCGGCTTTCCGATCGCTTGGCTGCGGCGCTATCGGCGGGGGGCATTCTGATTCGATGTTTCCTAGTAATCGAGGTCGTAGCGGTACTCTCGGCGATTTTCGGCGTGATCGGCGATTTGTTGGCGTTTGCGACGGCGTGGATTTGGCTGGCCATTATCGATCCCTCGTACCGACAGCCGAACTTGCGAAATGCCTTTGGGCGCACGACAGTCGTGCTGGCGGCCACCCTGCAGATGCTGTTCGCCTATCCGGTGGCCGGCACGCAATGGAGCACTGCCACGTTTCTGATCGTCCCCGCTACGGCCATTTGCGCCCACGATATTTGGCAGCGCTGGCAAAGTTCCAACCTGCGATTGCCGGCCAACGTGGTCGCTGCGGCCGCGCTTGTTGGATACGCGGTGATCGCCTTGCAATGGTGGAACTCGTACCGCAGTTTTGCAGCCAGCTACCGGAGCCTGACGCCCTTGAACCTGCCCGGCGCGCGTTGGGTTCGGGTGCGCGAATACGAGGCTGCGGCGCTGCGCTGCGTGTCGGTCAATCTGCGCGACCATTGCGACACTTTTTTCAGCGCTCCCGGATTCAACAGCTTTTATTTCTGGTCAGGGCTGAAGCCGCCGACCGATTTCAACGTCGGGCACTGGGTCACGCTGCTGGACGACCGGCAAAAGCAGGCCATCATCGGCGAGCTCCAGCAGCATCCACGGGCGTGGTTAGTTTATTATCCAAAGCTGTTTGAGTTCTGGCTGCGCGGCCACGCTGAGTCGCACGCCGACGATCCGCTGGTGCAGTACTGCCGGGAGCATTTCGAGCCGGCGATGCGAGTGGGGGAGTATGACTTGTGTTTGCCGGTGGGACAGAAGCGTCCGCTGTTGGAAGAAGCGGCCGACGTGGGCACGGTGCCGCGCGGCCGTGCTGAAGCAGCCGAGCCAGTTTGGGCTGCCTGGCGGTGTCTCGCCGAACGTGATGATCCAACCGCGGTTTGCTGTGGAGTCCGATCGGCGGCCGGCACTTGCGCGGATCATCGTGATCGATGCCGCCGATCGAAAAGTGTTGGCCGATACGAACGAAGTGTCGAACGGAATGAGCGTGCTCGACGCCGACTTGCACCCCTTGAAGCTGCCGCTGGCGCCCGGCTGGAAAGCGGATGGCCGGCTTGGAGCTTTGAATCTGATTCCTTACCAGGCGTGGTTGCCGCCGAAGGATTACGACTATTCCAAGGTTTTGGCGGGATTATTCGATGAGCACGGGCAAGTGATCGTGTGGCTGCCGGTGGCCATTCCGTTGGCTGCCAGCCAGCAATAATTCCGGCACGTATTTTCCCGGCGGGCGGGACTGTCAGAAGTTGTAGCCGGTTTTAAGGCCGATGGTGTACATGGTGGAGGTGGGCTGCGAAACGATATAGCCGCTGCCGGGGTCGTAGACGATTTCGGATGCGTTCCACGCCATGCCTTCGAAAAAGGCGGCCAGGAACAGGTGCGGGCCGCGGATGCCGGCTTCCAACTGCTCGGTCACCCCGGGGCGCGGATACAAAACGGCGTTGTTGAAAGTGGCCCATTGCCAGGTGACGGCGGTGATGCCGACTCGGGCCATGCCGTACAACTCGGTGTCTTTTTCCACGGTGCGGCGCGTTTCAATGCCCAAGTAGGGATACACGGTCCACCATTTTTCTTCGTAGCCGCCGATCAAGTAGCCGTTGTCCGTCACGGCGTCGGGCAGGTTTCTGAGCCAGAAACGGGTGCCGATGCCGAAGAAGTAGCTCAGCTCGGGGAACACTGCGGGATTATGCACGCATTCGTATTCGAAGCGGCCGCCGATGTAGCCGGTGCGGGAGGAAAGAAAATCGTTGGGATCGGAGGGAATGTCGTCGATCGGGGCGCCGTAATGCACCTGGCTGCCGAAGATTTCGCTGCGCAAGCGGTGTTGATCGTATCGAAATTGGTATCCGATGGTTGTCAGCTCGCCGTCTTCGGTGACGAAATTGGCGCCCAGCCTGCTTTCGTGCCAGTGGAAATAGTCGACGCGGCTGTAGAGCGTGGATTCGATCAGGCAATCGTCGTCATGGGCGGCCGGCGCGGGGGAGATGATCGTCGAGGCGGTCGGGTCGGGGGTTTGATAGGGCGTCGAGCCCTGGCCCATCAACACCGGCGCACTCGCCGGACGCGCGGATTGGCCCCAGGGGACCTCCGGCGGGAGCGATTGCGATGCGGATGGCGTGAAGGATGGCGGTGAAGCCAGCGAGGACGGCAAAGGCGGCGAGGAGGCTGTTTGCGGCGCCATGGGCGAGTCGGTGATGCGGAACTGATCGGACGGGGCCAAAGCGGCGGTGTACGGCGGATAATCGGCCCAGGCACGCGCTGCCAGTGCGCAGACCATGCCGACGATTGCGATGAGAGTTATCCGGCGCATGCGTGTCCGAATGGTTCAGACGAGTTACCTAGCAAGCAGCCGCCCGGAACCGGATTGCCAGGTGAAAGAGAGTCGAAGGGTACAAAATTGCGTCGCGCGCTACGACGTCAATTTAACGTCGGTGCCAGCAGTGCTGGCGCGACAAGGAGTAAAGGGCGTATGCTGCGATTATTCGTAGCGCAGCGCTTCGATGGGATCCAACCGCGAAGCCTTCCAGGCCGGGTAGAAGCCGAACACCACGCCGACGGTTACGGAAACGGCAAACGCGGCGATGATGGCCGGGATAGACATCAGCGTGGGCCAGTGCATGATTTCGCGAACCAGCATCGAAGCGCCTCGGCCCGACGCACACCCCAAGGATGCCGCCGAACAGGCACAGCACCACGGCTTCGATCAAAAACTGGCGGAGAATGTGGAACGACCGTGCACCGACGGCCATGCGCAGGCCGATTTCGCGCGTGCGCTCGGTGACCGAGACCAGCATGATGTTCATGATGCCGACGCCGCCGACGACCAACGAAATTGCGGCCACGACCAGCAGCAGGACGGTCATCAGGCCGGATTGCTGGAGTCATTGTTTTGGTGATTTCGGTCATGTCGCGGATGTTGAAGTCGCTGGACTCATCGGGGCGCAGTCGGTGACGCTCGCGCAGCACCTGCGTCAATTCTGTCGATGGCCTTGGGAACATCTTCGGCGGTCCACGCCTTGACCATGATTTGATCGACATTGGTGAACCGCACCGGCTGGGGCGTGTCGGCGGTCTGGGTCGTGGAAGGGGCGGGGTACAAGGCGGTCGATCCGGGATACAAGTTTTTCAGTGTGTTCACCGCGGCGCTGGTAGCCGCGGTGCCGGCGCTGGTGGTGGCCGAGGCGGCACTTTGGTTCACGTTGCCGGCACTATTGCCGGCGACGCGATACTTAATGGTCGTCCAGGGCGCGATCACGATGTCGTCCTGGTCCATGCCGAAGGTGTTGGCGCCCTTGGGGCTGAGCACGCCGACCACGCGGAGCGAAACGTTTTGGATGCGGACCGATTGGCCCACGGGATTGGCCCTTGGAACAATTCGCGCACGAGGGTTTCGCCGATGACGCACACTTTGTTGCCGCTGATCACGTCGCGATCGGTGAACATGTCGCCTTGATCCAGTTGTTTCCAATCGCGCACCTCCAGGTAATCGGGCGTGGTGCCGTAGATGGTCATGGGAACCCAGTTGCGGTTGCCGTAAATCACCTGGGTGCGAACTCTGACGATGGGGGCCACCGCTTCTACGGCGGGGCATTGCCGGGCGATTTCCTCGGCATCCTGGGGAGTAAGCGTCAGCACGCTGCCGGCCCCGAAGCTAACGCCGCCGCTGGAAGCGGCGCCGGATTGAACCATCAGGGTGTTGGCCCCCATGCTGGCGATCGAGGCCTGGATGTTGGCTTTGGTGCCTTGGCCGATTTCCGTCATGGCGATGACGGCGGCCACGCCGATGATGATGCCCAGGGCAGTGAGAGCGGATCGCATCTTGTTTCGCCGCAGCGCGCCCAGGGCGGTGCGAAAGGTGGGGGGCAAAAGCGACCACAAGTGGCGCCACCGCAAGCGGGTTTGTTGTTTTTCGGAGATCACAGGTGCTTCGTGCTTCGACATCGACCGAGGTTGCCGGCTGCCGCGGCGAGTTGCGCAGTCGCAGTGGCGGAGCTGGCGTCGAGTTTGCTGTCTGCCACGCTGCCTGAGTGCGCCGGCTGTGCCGCCGCCGCCCGGCTCGCCGTTGGCCTGCCCATTTCCGTTGGACGATGGACTGGCCGTTGTCACCGGATGCAATCCCGTTGGCCAATCGGTGCGGCCCGGAGGCACTGGCCAGATCCGCCTCGCTGCCGGGATCGATTGGCGGTGTCGCTTTCGATCAAGCCGTCGGCAATGCGAATGATGCGGTGCGCGTAGGAGGCCACCTTGGGATCGTGCGTCACCAGAATGACGGTGATGCCCGCGGCATTGAGCTGCTGGAACATTCGCAGGATTTCGACGCTGGTATGCGAATCGAGATTGCCGGTCGGCTCGTCGGCCAGCACCAGGGCCGGGCGATTGATCAGCGCTCGGGCGATGGCCACGCGTTGCTGCTGGCCGCCGGACATTTGCGACGGTTCGTGATCCAACCGGTCGCTCAGGCCCACGCGGTCGAGCAATTCCAATGCGCGGTGCTCGGTTTCGCCGGACTGATCCGGCCGCTGGGCGAATAGTCCAGCGGCATGAGTCACATTGTTGATGGCCGAGGTGCGCGGCAGCAGGTTGAAGCTTTGGAACACGAAGCCGAGTTTCGTCGGTGCGCACCAGCGCCCGCTGGTTGGGCGTAAGCTCGCTCATTTCCTTGCCGTCGAGCCAGTATTTGCCCGAACTGGGCCGATCGAGGCAGCCCAGGATGTTCATCAGCGTGGTTTTGCCGGAGCCGGAGGCGCCCATCAGGCCACCATTTCGCCGCGGCGGATCGAGAACGACACGCCGTTGAGCACCGGCACGTCGACCTCGCCGAGGTGATAGGTCTTATGGATGTTTTCGATTCGGATGAGTTCCATGGGAGCATCCTTGAAGCGATTACGGTCCCTTTTGGCCTTGGCCCGCGCGGCCTTGTCCGCCTTGCCCTTGGCCGGGGCCTTTGCCGCCTTGTCCCTGTGTGCCTCCGCGGCGGCCGCGGAAGAACTGCGGAGCAAACGGATTGGTGGTTGCTTCGCCACTTGCCGCGGATCGGTGTCTTCGCCCACCACAACTTCCATGCCTTCGGATAATTCGTCGCCGCTGACTTGCGTATCGATGCTGTCGGTGAGGCCCACTTCCACGCGGACTGGCCGCACATAATTGCCCTCCTTCACCCACAGCACGCCGTGTTCGTGGCGAGTGCTGGAGGGGGCGTTATTGTCGGATGAATCGGAGGGCAGCCTTGGCGGCGTTCGAACCAGTGTCCGTCGAAGCTTCAGCGCCGCTTTCGGCCCGCTTGTGCTTTCTGGCCGGCGGGCTGTTCGGCGGCTTCACGGGCATCGGGAGCGATCTGTTCCGGCTTGGGCTGCCAGCGCAATGCCGCGTTGGGGACCAGCAGCACGTCCTTTTCATCTTGCACTTCGAATTTCACATCGGCGGTGAGATAGGGGAGCAGCTTCAGATCGGGATTTTCGGTGGTCACCACGACGGTGTAGGTGACCACGTTTTGCGTCATGGTGGCGTTCAAGCGAATCTGGGCGATCTTGCCGTGGAAAACGTCGTTGGGAAATGCATCGACCGTGAACCGCACGGGCATGCCAACCTTCAGCCGGCCGATGTCGGCCTCGTTCACCGAAGCCCAGACCTGAATTTGCCGCAGGTCTTTGGCGATGAGGAACAAGCTGGGGGCGTTGAGGCTGGAAACCACGGTTTGGCCGACGTTGACGCGGCGATCGACGATGGTGCCTTTCACGGGGGACTTAATGGTGGTGTAGCCGAGGTTGGTTTCCGCCAGGCTGAGGGCGGCCTGGGCCTGGGCCACCGTGGCTTCGCCCACGTCGACGTTCGATTTGGCCACTTCGTAATTCGCCTTGGCCAGATCGTAGTCGCTGTCGGAGATGGCCTTGATCGGTTCCGACAGCGCGGTGAGCCGGTCGCCGGTTGGGGAAACAACATTGCTGACGCTGATGGCTCGCAGTTTCTGGGCGCGGTTCCATTCCGCTTCGGCCTGGTTGCGATGGGCCACGAGCTGGCCCAGATCGCTTTTGGCCCGTAGCAAGCGCAGGCTTGCGCCTGAGCGAGATTGGCTTTGTAAACGGCCGGATCGATTTGCGCCAGCACCGTGCCTTCTTCCACCGGCGAGCCGTAATCGATGCGCTTGTCTTTGAAAGCCGGATCGGTTTTGGATCGCGGATCCATGCCAAAGTTCAGGATTGGACCGACCACCTGCGCGCCGACGTCGACCACTTCTTCCGGTTCCAGCGTGCCGGTGGCGCTGATGGTGATCGACAGATCGCCGCGCTTCACCGGCGCGGTGCGAAAGCTAGTGGGCGTGGCCGCGCCCAGGTACTTCGTATAAAACGCAGCACCGCCGGCCACGACGCCCAGGGCAATCAAGGCGAGAATAAGTTTTTTCATAGAAGCGGGATCAAGAGGAGAGATGATTCAATTCGATGGATGCGGTTGGCAATCTGCTTGTCGTCCGCTGTTGTTCATTACGGCTTTGATTCTTCGCAGGCCCGCAGCAATGTCTCCAAGGCGCTGATTACCGAGTCTTGTTCGCCGGCGGACAGCCGCCTGAGCACTTGCGAGGCCCGTTGGGTTCGGGCATCCTCGCGCAAACGCATAATGCGTTGGCCACGGGCTGTTAATTGTAAACACCGCACGCGGCGGTCGGTACCTTCGAACGATCGCTTTACCAGGCGCGAACGCTCCAGGCGGTCGGCGATTTGCGTCATGGCGCTGAGGGAAACGCCCAGTTCGCGGCTGAGCTCCGACATGGATTTAGGGCCGCCGTGCAAGATGGCGCAGACGCGCAATTGGCGCAGCGGCAGTTCCGAAACGTGATCGTCCCCGCCAAACAAACCTCGGGCCAGCGATACAAGCAGGGTGGATAGGCGGCGGGGCGGGTCCTGGGCGGCGGATTGGCGCAAGCTCGCCGCGGCCCCGTTGCGAACGGCCATTGCCGCCAGGCTGGCCGTTGCGGTGGCCACCGCGGCCGTTTTTGCCGGTCGGATCGGGCCGATAAGCGTCGGTTTTGAGCATTTCGTTCACTTCCATTTAATGTTTATACGTATTAAGTATATGCGAGGGTTCACGGCCTTGTCTAGAGCAAGCGGCTTATCTGCCGGAACCTCCAAATGGCACGGGAGTTAGGCCGCGGCAATCTTGCGGCCCATATTGCCCCGCGATCCTTGACTTGGCAGCCGACCTAAGCCAAGACTAAGGGATTCGGCTGCTTTTCTCGTGCTGATCTGGCGGTTTCAAACTCTTATGGCAATTGTCGTTGTCTGCCCGAACTGTCGGGCCCGATTCCAGGTCAGCGAAAAGTTCGCCGGCAAGCAGGGGCCCTGCCCCAAATGCAAGGGCGTGATCACCATTCCGGCCCTGGACGAGCAGGTCAAGATTCACGAGCCGGAGCAGTTTGCCGAAGGCGGCAAGGATGCCAAGGGCCGGGCGGTGCTCAAGCCGGTGGCCCGAGTGGAAACGAAGGTCCGGCCGGTGATGGTGGTGGGAATTGTGGGAGCGGCGATTACTGGCATGTATGCATCGCCTGGGTGGTCGGCCGTTCGACGGACCACAAGCCGCCGGTTGTCGTTTTAGCAATCGGCGCGGTGCTGTTGGCGCCGCCGCTGGTGGTGGGCGGCTATTCGTTTTTGCGCAACCAGGAGTTGGAACCGTATCGCGGCCGATCGTTGATCGTGCGCGCGGGAATCTGCTCGGCAGTGTACGCGGCATTGTGGCTGGCGCATGCTGTTCCTGCCGGAGGCGCTGACGCGGGACATGTTCAACTGGCTGTACTTGGGCATTCCGCCGCTGGCGATCGGTGCGCTGACGGCCCTTTCGACTTTGGATTTGGATTTTACCAGCGGGTGCTTTCATTACGCCTTGTATGTTGTGGTTTGCGTGCTGTTGCGATTGACAATGGGCTTGCCGCCGCTGTGAGAGCCCGGCTGGCTGCCGGCTACCGCGTCGCGGCTAAACGTTTGCGATTGACGATTCATGTCCACACTTCGCGATATTCCTGAACTTTTCGGGCCTTGGCGCTCGCCGCTCGCTGGTGCGGATTCCGCCGGAGCTGGATGTGCCGCTGACGCCGCGGGTGCGGCACCTGATCGACACTCCGGAATTCCGCCGCCTGGCGCACGTGAGCCAGGTGGGGCTGGTGTCGCTGGTGTATCCGGCGGCGCATCATTCGCGATTCGAGCATTCGCTGGGCGTTTATCGGTTGGCGCTTTTGTATCTGATGCAATTGTCGCACGACGAGCGATTCGCCGCGGCCATCACGCCGCAAGAGGCGGAGCTGTTCCTGGCGGCCGCGCTGTTGCACGATTTAGGGCATTGGCCGTTTTGCCACCCGATCGAAGACCTGCGATTGCCCAGCGTGCCGCATCACGAATTGTTTGCCAACAGCTTTTTGCTCGAAGGGGAGATTGCCGACGTGCTGCGGGAGGAGTGGAACATCAATCCCGCGCGACGTGGTGGCACTATTGTCGGAGCGGCCCCGCGAGATTCGCTCCCGCATTCTTTCCAGCTTGCTTTCCGGACCGATCGACGTGGACAAAATGGATTACCTGCAGCGCGACAGTCTGCATGCGGGCGTTCCCTATGGCCGGCATTTCGACCAGCAGCGATTGATCGGCAGCTTGTGTTTGAACGAGGCGGGCGACGGCCTGGCGCTGACCGACAAGGGGAAAACCGCGGCGGAAATGCTGATTTTTGCCCGCTATATCATGTTCAGCGAAGTGTACTGGCATCACGCGGTGCGCGCGGCCACGGCGATGTTCCAGCGGGCGTTTTATCCTGCTGCATTCGTCGCTCGATTTGGATGCGCTGTTTCGCCTGACCGATGCGCCAATGGTGGAAGGGCTGCGGCAAGCGGCCGGCGAGGGGCCCGCGGGCGAACTGCTCGACGGACTGTTTGGCCCCACGCGGCGGCTGTACAAGCGGTTGGCGCAGTACAGCTTTTTCCAGCACCAGGAACTGTACGACCAGATGGCGCGGCGGCCGTATGCGTGGCTGGCGGCGTGCGGCGAGCAATTTGCAGCAGTGGCCAGCACCGCGCTGGGCGCCGCGTGGCGCCGCACGAAGTGCTGTTCGATGCGCCGCCGGTGAAACGCGAAATCGAGTTCGACGTGGAAATTTTCTTTCCCAAAGAGAACCGTTACCGGCCGCTGGCCGAAGTGTCGCCGATCGTCAAATCGCTGGCCAGCGAGCAGTTCGACGACTACGTGAAGCGGGTGCGGATTTTCGCCCATCCGCGGGTGGCCGACGATCTGCGACAGGCTGGCGAATCTGCCGGAGCTGATCGAGCAAGCGATCGCCCGCATGGGCTGACGCTAGCGATCGGAGCATTGGCGGCCCCAGCCGCCGAAGATCGCGGCGCGTTGCAGTGCCGGCGGCAAAAATGTCTTGGCCGAGACGCAGCAATGGAACGAACGGTCACTTTGCCCCGATTTTTGCGAAAAAAGCATAAATCTCGTCATTTTTTTCGGTTTTCAATCCCCCGGGCCGCATGGTACATTCGTAATCAATGTACGGAGCGTAATAATTGGTAAGCGACGGTTGCCGGTCGCGCTTTATTTGGGCCGCGACACCCGCCTTCGGCCGCCGCCTTATCCGGGGGTTATGGTGGACGTCATACAGTTGCGGCATACGGCCCTGGCCCAGCGAGCCCAGCCGTGTCTTGCACCGCACGGCGAGCCCTTGGGCGAAGCCGGTGGCAGATTGTCGGCCGCCCCAGGTGAGGCAGCCCCTGCCGCGGCATCGGCAAACTCGTTGCTAACCCCCCGCCAGTCATCCGCACATGTGTCGCCCGGCCGATCCTCGGAAGAGCCGGCCCCGTAACGAACCAATCATTTGCAACCTCTACCCAGCTTCGGCTGGTTTGGAAAATCGGTAAATGGCAACCACCACAGAGACCCCGATCGCTGCCAGAACACCTCCAGCATCTCATAAGCCGACGCAATCGCTGGAGGCGGCGACCGTTCGACTCTGTGGCGACTCGGGCGACGGCATGCAGTTGGCCGGCTTGCAGTTGACCAACACGTCGGCCCTGGTGGGGAACGACGTGGCCACGTTTCCCGATTTTCCCGCCGAAATTCGCGCGCCGCGCGGCACGAAGGCGGGCGTGAGCGGTTTCCAAATCCATTTTGCGAATCACGAAATTTTCACGCCGGGCGATCAGGTCGATGCGCTGGTGGCGATGAATCCCGCGGCGCTGACAACCAACCTGTGCGACCTGGTGCGCGGCGGAATCCTGATCGTCAACAAAGATTCGTTCGACGCCAAGGGGCTGGAGCAGGCCGGGTACGCAAAAGATCCGCTTGCCGACGGCAGTCTGCAGAGCTACCGGGTGTTTCCGGTCGAGATGACGAAGCTCACCAAGGCGGCGGTGGAAGAATTGGGGCTCAGCCAGAAAGAGGCCGACCGCTGCAAGAACTTCTTCGCCATGGGGCTGGTGTTTTGGCTGTATGACCGGCCGCTGGAACCGACGCAGCGCTATATCGACGATAAATTCGGCAAAATGCCGGATATTGCCGAGGCCAACCGCCGGGCCCTGATGGCCGGCTACAACTACGGCGAAACGACCGAGGCCTTCACGGCCCACTACACGGTGCCCAAGGCAAAGCTGGCGCCGGGCACGTATCGCAGTATTACCGGCAACCAGGCGCTGGCGTGGGGATTGATCACCGCGGCGCAGCGCAGCAATTGCGAGCTGTTTCTGGGTTCGTATCCCATCACGCCGGCCAGTGATATTTTGCACGAGCTGACGCGGTACAAGAACTTTCGGCGTGCGCACCTTCCAGGCCGAGGACGAAATTGCGGCGATGACTTCCGCCATCGGGGCTGCCTTCGGCGGCGCAATGGCGGTAACCACGTCCAGCGGGCCGGGCATCGCGCTGAAGCAGGAAGCCATCGGGCTGGCGGTGATGACCGAGCTGCCGGTGCTGATTATCAACGTGCAGCGCGGCGGGCCGAGCACCGGGCTGCCCACCAAAACCGAGCAGGCCGATTTGCTGCAGGCGATGTGCGGCCGCAACGGCGAGTGCCCCGTGCCGGTGCTGGCGGCTCGCAGTCCGGGCGATTGCTTTGAGATCGTGCAAGAGGCCTGGCAGATCGCCGTGCGCTACATGACGCCGGTGTTCGTGCTGAGCGACGGATACCTGGCCAACGGTTCCGAACCGTGGCGCATTCCGGATGCAACCAAGATGACGCCGATCGAAGTGGTACATCCTGGCCCCGCAGCCGGCGGTCAGCCGTTCATGCCGTATGCCCGCAACGATCGGCTGGCTCGGCCGTGGGCTTTGCCGGGCACGCCAGGGCTTGATGCACCGCGTCGGCGGGCTGGAAAAGCAAGATATCACCGGCAATGTGAACTACGATCCGGACAACCATCAGCACATGGTGAACATTCGCGCGGCGAAGGTGGCCGGCATTGTGCGCGATATTCCGCCGCTGGAAGTGGATGGTCCGGCCAACGGCAAGCTGCTGGTGCTCAGTTGGGGCGGAACGTACGGCTCCTGTGCCACGGCGGTCGGTCAGGTTCAAGCGCGCGGCGGCTCGGTAGCGCACGCCCACCTGCGGCATTTGAATCCGTTCCCCGGCAACCTGGGCGACGTGCTCAAGCGCTATGAAAAAGTGCTGATTCCAGAACTGAACCTCGGCCAGTTGCGGCTGCTGATCCGCGGTCAGTTCCTCGTCGATGCGGTCGGATACAATAAAGTGCAGGGCAAGCCATTTACGGTGTCTGAATTGGAGCACAAGATCGAAACGATGTTGAAATAGTACTCGCTTCACGTAGCTCGAACCTGAACCAATAGCCCATCACCCGATGTCTACCGGCACGCTTCCCGTTCTTAGTCCTCAGGATTTCACCAGCGACCAGGATGTGCGCTGGTGCCCTGGCTGCGGCGATTATTCGATTCTGGCCCAGATGAAAAAGGTGCTGCCCACGCTGGGCGTAGCGCCGGAGAATACGGTGTTCATTTCGGGCATCGGCTGCTCCAGCCGCTTTCCGTACTATGTGAACACGTACGGGATGCACTCGATTCACGGCCGCGCTCCGGCGGTGGCGACCGGTTTGAAGGCGTGCGCGGCCCGATCTTATCGGTGTGGGTGATCACCGGCGACGGCGATGGGCTGTCGATCGGCGGCAACCACTTGATGCACGCCATCCGGCGGAATCTCGATATCAACATCGTGCTGTTCAACAATCAGATTTACGGCCTCACGAAGGGGCAGTATTCGCCCACTTCGCCGCTGGGCAAGGTAACCAAGAGCACGCCGGTGGGCTCGGTCGATAATCCCATTCATCCTATTTCGGTGGCGATTGGCTGCGAGGCGACGTTCGTGGCCCGCTCGATCGACGTGAATACCAAGCATTTGGCCGCCGTGCTGAAGCGGGCCGCCGAGCACAAGGGCACTTCGTTCGTCGAGGTCTATCAGAACTGCAACGTGTTCAACGACGGCGCCTTCGAATGGGCGACTAACCGCGATACTAAGCACGACACCGTGGTCGAAATCGAACACGGCAAGCCGCTGATCTACGGCAAGAACCGCGACAAAGGCATTCGCCAGAACGGCATGCAGTTGGAAGTGGTGGAATTGGGCAAGGGCATCACGGAAGACGATCTGTTGTTCCACGACGAAAAACTGGAAGAGCCCAGCCTGGCGTATCTGCTCAGCCGCATGCGCAATCCGGAGTTTCCTGACGCCGATCGGCGTGTTCCGGGCTGTCGATCGGCCGCGCTACGAAGAGCGGCTCAACGCGCAGATTGAGGAAGCCAAGGCCAAGCGGCCGGGCAATTTGGAAGCGCTGTTCAACGCCGGCGATACTTGGGTGGTGGATTAGTTAGCTCCGCAAGGCTCGGCGGGAGCCTCGCCCTCCCATGAGAGCTTCGGCCTTCCACACTTCTATTCGACTTCGCTGTTCTTGGGGCGCGACGTAGAATGCCTTAGCCCCGGGCTCGGCCCGGGGGCCTCTGCGATCACGCTGCGCTGCTTCCAACATGGCCACCGCCCCGCTACACGCCGCAGACGAATTCTCGCCGCACGATCTGGCGGCGGTGGAGCGCGGCACGCAGGAAATCGGCCGCTACCTGTTCGAGCATCTGAACACCAGCGGGCCGAGCCCTTGGGAACGACGGTGGTGGGATGATCGGATCATGGCCTGGGCGATGCACGACGAGGCGATCAAGGTCCAATTGTTTCGCTTCATCGACGTGCTGCCGATGCTGCACGATGCCGATGCAGTCGCGCGGC
This sequence comes from Pirellulales bacterium, assembly GCA_963773925.1. Classification (GTDB taxonomy): domain Bacteria; phylum Planctomycetota; class Planctomycetia; order Pirellulales; family JADZDJ01; genus CAVRAW01. Next base: position 319,808 of record CAVZDC010000013.1, on the reverse strand, counting down.
ATTTGGAAGAATATCTGTACGACGTGGAGGATCGGTTGCCCTCCGCCGCGCGATTTGGTCTGGCGGTGGCGAATCCCACGTCGCTGGGGCGGCGCGGCCTGGCGGCCATCGCCCGGCGCAACGCGATGACGCATGCCCGGCGGTTCATCGCCGGCACCGACGCCAAGGAAGTGCTGGCCGCAGCGCTGCACCAGCGGCGGCAGCGGCGGGCATTTACGCTGGATGTGCTGGGGGAAGCGGTCACCAGCGACTCGGAGGTGGATACGTGGCAGCGGCAGTACATCGATTTGATTGAGAATTTGGGGCCGACGGTAAATGCCTGGCCCGAAGTGCCGCAGATCGATTGCGACGAGCATGGGCCGATACCGCGGGTCAATGTGTCGATCAAATTATCGGCTCTGGATAGCCAGTTCGACCCGATCGATCCCCAGGGGAGTTTGCGGCGTGTGGCAGAGAGGCTGCGGCCGATATTGCGCGCGGCGAAGCGGCAGCGGGCGCACGTGCACGTCGATATGGAATCGTATCGGATCAAAGATCTCACGCTGTATGTGTTCCAAAATGTGCTCATGGAAGATGAATTTCGCGAATTGGCCGACGTGGGGATCGTGATTCAGTGCTATTTGCACGATGCCGAGGCGGATTTGATTCGGCTGCGCGATTGGGCTCGGCGGCGGGGCACGCCGGTGTGGGTGCGGCTGGTGAAAGGAGCTTATTGGGATTACGAAACGGTGCATGCCCAGGCGACCGGCTGGCCGATTCCAGTGTTCCAGGAGAAGTGGCAGTCGGATGCCAATTTCGAGAGGGCCACGCGGTTTGTGATGCTCAATCACGAGCACCTGCGGCCGGCGCTGGGGAGCCACAATGTGCGCTCGCTGGCCCATGGGATTGCAGTGGCGCAGCATTTGGGCCTGGCGCGAGGCGTTCGAGCTGCAGATGCTGTATGGTATGGCCGACGCCGAGAAGCAGGCCATTGTGGATGCCGGCTACCGGCTGCGGATTTACATGCCGTACGGCGAGTTGATTCCTGGCATGGCGTATTTGGTGCGGCGGTTGTTGGAGAATACATCGAACGATTCGTTTTTGCGAGCGAGCTTTACCGAGCAGGTGGCTCCGGAGGTGTTGTTGATGAATCCCGTGGAACATCCTGATGCGTTGCGCGGCAGACGGGCCAGCGAGCCGGCGGCGGAGGAATCGCCCATTCACATCAAGCACCCGGCGCTGGCGGGCGATTTGCCGGCGTTTCGCAACGAGCCGCCGACCGATTTTGCGATAGAGCGGAATCGGAAGGCGGTGCGTGAGGCACTGGAGGAAGTCCGTTCGCAAATGGGCCGGTCGTATCCGCTGGTCATTAATGGCGAGGATGTGGAAACGCGGGCGGAGATTATTTCACGCAATCCGTCGGATCTATCGGAAGCGGTGGGCACGGTGGCGAAGGCGGAAGCGCAGCATGCCGCGGCAGCGGTGGCGGCGGCGAAGGAGGCGCTGGCGGAGTGGAGTTCGCTGGGGGCGCGTCGCCGGGCCGATTTTTTGCTGGAAGCTGCGGCGGAGATGCGCCGGCGGCGGTTCGAGCTGGCCGCCTGGGAAGTGTACGAATGCGGCAAGGGATGGCGCGAAGCTGATGGCGACGTGTGCGAAGCGATCGACTTTTGCGTATACTACGCCCGCGGCGCGATCGCGCTGGAACAGGCGCAGGAAGTCGACGTGCCCGGCGAGGAGAATCGGTTCATTTACATGCCGCGCGGCGTGACGGCGGTGATTTCGCCGTGGAATTTTCCGCTGGCGATTCTGACGGGCATGACGACCGCGGCGTTGGCCACCGGCAACACGGTAATTATGAAACCGGCAGAACAATCGAGCGTGATTGCCGCCAAGCTAATGGAGATTTTTCGGGAGATCGATTTGCCGCCGGGAGTGCTGCAATATCTGCCGGGGCAGGGAGAAGTTGTCGGCGCGGCGCTGGTCGAGCATCCCGACGTGGCGCTGATTGCGTTCACCGGTTCGCGCGGTGGGGCTGGCCATCAATGCCAAGGCGGCGGAAGTTTCGGCGCGGGGCATCGGGTATGTTAAGCACGTGATTTGCGAGATGGGGGGCAAAAACGCGATTATCGTCGATGACGACGCGGACCTCGATGAAGCGGTGCTGGGCGTGGTGCGCAGCGCGTTTGGGTATCAGGGGCAGAAGTGCTCGGCTTGCTCGCGGTGCATTGTACTGTCGTCGATTTACGACGCCTTTTTGACGCGGTTGGTGGAAGCGACGCGCAGTTTGAAAGTGGGGCCCGCGGATGATCCAGCCACCAGTGTCGGGCCGGTGATCGATGCCGAAAGCGTGCGGCGAATTCAGCAATACATTCAGTTGGGGCACAAGGAAGCGCGCGAGGTTTTGGCGGTCGGCGTTGGGCCGCTGGCGCAGCAAGGGTTTTTCGTCGGGCCGCACATTTTTGCCGATGTGAAGCCCGACAGCCGGTTGGCGCAGGAAGAGATTTTTGGGCCGGTATTGGCGGTGATTCGCGCCCGCGATTTGAGCGAGGCGATTCGGATCACCAACAGCACGGATTACGCGCTGACCGGCGGGATTTTTTCACGCAGCCCGGCGCATTTGGATCGGGCGTGCCGCGAAATGATGGTCGGCAATCTGTATCTAAACCGCGCAATAACGGGCGCGCTCGTCGGCCGTCAGCCGTTTGGCGGATTCAAGCTATCGGGCATCGGCAGCAAAGCGGGCGGGCCGGATTACTTACTGCAGTTCGTCCTGCCGCGGACAATTACCGAGAACACGCTGCGCCGCGGCTTTGCGCCGAAGACGGACGAGACGGCAGATTAACCGCCGAGACGCGGAGACGCAGAGAAGAAATCTGTAAATCTGCTGCTCCGCGCCTCTGCGTCTCTGTGGTTCAAATACTTCCTCAGAACACCGGCTTGATTTCTCTTAGCCGCTTTTCGGTTTCGGCCATCAGGGCGTCTTCGGATTTTTCGTCGGGGGCTTCGTAGGTGACGGAGAAGCGCAGGAACGGCCCGGCGTCGTCCCACGGCACCGTGATGATCGAGTGCTCGTTGATCAAGTACTGGCTGGCGGCTTCCGCGTTCTCGAACTTCTGGCCGGTGGCCAATCCCTTGGGAGATTTCGTGTAGAGGAAGTAGGTACCGCCGGGCATTTTGCACGTGAAGCCGCAGCGGGTGAGCGTGTCGACGAGTTGTTTCAGGCGGCGCTGGTATTTGGCGCGCACTCGGCGCGGGATCGAATCATCGTCCAGCGCCGTGGCCGCTGCTTTCTGGATGGCGATGAATTGGCCGCTGTCGCAGTTGTCTTTGATGTCGGCGAACGCGCGGACGATGCGTTCGTGGCCGCAGATCCAGCCCAGTCGCCAGCCGATCATGTGGAAACCCTTGGACATGCTGTGGATTTCCACGCCGACGTCTTTGGCGCCGGGCACGCTCAGGAAGCTGGACGGCGGCTGGTCGTAGCTCAGCATGCCGTGGGCGGCGTCCTGGATTACCACAATTTTGTTCTTGTGGGCGAACTCGATCACGCGCTTATAGAAATCGACCGGGGCCGTTTTGCCGGTGGGACTGTTGGGGTAGCACAGCACCAGCAGTTTTGTGCGGGCCAGCACATCGGCGGGAACCGAATCGAGATCGGGCAGAAAACTGTTCTTTTCTTCCAGCGGCAGGCGGTGGACATCGCCGCCGTAATACTTCGTGTGCGTGCCGGCGACGGGATAGCCGGGGACGGTCATGAGTGTGACGTCGCCGGGATTGATGAACGCGGCGGGGATTATCGCCAGCGCGGTTTTCGAGCCGATGCAGTGGTTCACTTCCGTGACCGGGTCCAACTGCACGCCGAAGTCGCGTTGCATGAACCGCGCGGCGGCTTCTTTGAACTCGGCAATGCCATTGTCGGCGTAGCCGCGGTTTTCCGGGCGGTTGATTTCACGGGCCATGGCCTGGCCGCACGCTTTCGGGGGCCATTTCATCGTTTTCGCCGATGCCGAAATCGATCAGCTTGCGCTCGGGATGATCGGCCAGCGCCTTGCGTTTGGCGCGCTTGATCTTTTCGAACTTATAGATTTCGGTCCCTTTGCCGTAGTTGGCCCCGCCGATGCGCTCGGCGAATCGGGATTGGAAGTAGGGGTCGGACATGGTGAGCAGCGAGCAGTGAACAAGGAGCAACGAGCAATTTGCGGCACGATATACGAGTCGCCAAGGTAACGGACGGTTCGCGCGGCGACAAGCGGCGGGCGCTGAGATCAATAATCGCTTGTGCCGTAAAAGCCGGCGGTTTTTAGGTCGGTGCGCTGGCGCACCAGTTCGCAGAGGTTGTCGACTTCGGCGTTGGTGAGCGGGGTGACGTAGCTTTCGGTGGGGCGGCGGGCGATGGTGTAGATTTGCACCAGTTTGAGTTGGCCGCCGGCGGCGGTGATTTCGTTCAGGCGATCGCAGAAGGCTTCTTGTTCGGCCGAGGGGGGCGGATTGCCTTCGACGCGCATGAAGAGGGCTTGGATCACCAGTGGGCGGACGTTTCGCGGCGGCGGTGATGTTGTCGAGGATTTGCTGGAAGGGGATCGTGGTGCGGTCGACGAGTTTGTAATACTCCTCGGTGCCGGCTTCGAGCTTGGCCCAGATTTCGCCGTTGTTTTCGTCGAGGATTGCCAGGCCGCGCTGAACGTGGTCGCGGTGGAACATGCTGGCGTTGGTGATCAGCACCATCTTCACGTCGTCTTGTTTGTGGCGGCGTTTGATTTCGGCGCACTGGTGCATCAGTTCGTCGAAGTTGCGATAGGTGGTCGGTTCGCCGTCGCCGGAGAAGGCGATGTCGTTGAAGCGGCGGAGTTGCTGCGGGGTCTGGCGGAATTTTTCGGTTTGATAGATGTCGCCGGAGAGGATCAGGCGGAGGCCGATTTCCAGTTCGTCCAGCAGTTGGGCGGTGTCGACGAAGGTGGTTTCGGCCTCGGTGGTGCGATCGACCTGGCAGTAGATGCAATCGAAGTTGCAGACTTTGTCGGGATTCAGATTCACGCCGAGCGAAATTCCGCCGGCGCGGCGGCTGAGCACGGGGTACACGAAGCGGAAGTTTTCGAAGGTGCGCTCGTGCTGAGTGTAGAGGGAATGGCCTGACATGGGTGGATCGCCCAGCGAGATGCGTGCTAAACCGCCAGCGGAATTCTACGCGCGGTGGAGAGACAATCCCAGAGGAATCATTACAGCCGGCGCAGGACCGTGAATTCGTCCATGGTGACGGTGGTGAGTTCGCCGGTGTCGCGCTTGAGGATGATGACGTCGCTGTACACTTTGTCGTCGTTTTGGCGGCGGAAGTGCAGGCCGTGGCGGCGGCGTTCGCAGCGCTCGACCGTGCCGACAGTTTTGGTGCGCCAGCGCTTTTGGCCCACGATCACTTCGTGGGTGACTTCGACGCGGTCGCCGGGCTTTAGCTCGGTGAACAACTGGCGCGATTGCGCTTCGGCTTCGGTTTTGGGATAGGCGGGAACCGTTTCCATGGCAACCTCACACTTCCTTGGCGTTGATCCAGGGCATCAGGCGGCGCAGGCGGCGGCCGACTTCTTCGATCGGATGTTGCTTCTCCGCACGCCGCTGGGCTTTGAAGCCGGGGGCGTTGGCCTTGTTTTCCAGAATCCATTCGCGGGCGAATTGGCCCGATTTGATTTCGCTGAGGATCTTTTTCATTTCGGCTTTGGTTTGCTCGGTCACGATGCGCGGGCCGCGGGTGTAGTCGCCGTACTCGGCAGTGTTGGAGACGCTGTAGCGCATGTAGCTCAAGCCGCCTTGGTAGAACAGATCGACGATCAGCTTCAATTCGTGCAGGCATTCGAAGAAGGCCATCTCGGGCTGATAGCCGGCTTCGACGAGCGTTTCGTAGCCGGCCTTGACCAAGGCACTGACGCCGCCGCAGAGCACGGTCTGTTCGCCGAACAGATCGGTTTCGGTTTCCTCGGCGAAGGTGGTTTCGATGACGCCGGCGCGGGTGCCGCCGATGCCTTTGGCGTAGGCCAGGCCGATTTGTCTTGCCGGCTTCACTGGTGCCTTCGCCGAACGCGATCAGGCACGGTACGCCGCCGCCTTTTTCGAATTCGCTGCGCACCAGATGGCCGGGGCCTTTTGGGGCGACCAGCACGCTGTCGACGCCCGGGGGCGGTTCGACCTGGCCGAAGTGGATGTTGAAGCCGTGCGAGCACATCAGCACGTTGCCTTTTTGCAAATTCGGCTTGATGTGCTGCCGATAAACATCGCCTTGGAGTTCGTCGGGCAACAGAATGTTGATGATATCGGCCTGCTTGGAGGCTTCCTCGGCGCTCATCGGTTTGAAGCCGTGGCTGATCGCCAGCTCGTAATTCTTGCCGCCGGGCCGCTGGCCGATGATGACGTTACAGCCGCTGTCGCGGAGGTTTTGCGCCTGGGCGTGGCCTTGGGAACCGTAGCCGAGGATGGCGATGGTTTTGCCTTTGAGGACGGAAAGATCGGCGTCGTTGTCGTAATAAATCTTGGCGGGCATGGGGAGCAATTAGCGGTTAGCTATTAGCTAAAAGGGGAATTGAGATTGAATGGATTCGTAATTGGCTACGCCAACGAGCCGCGGACCGTTTCGTCGTCGAGGTTGGCGGCTTCCGCGGGCACCGCTGGAGCGCCGGGGTCGGGGCGGCATGCGCCGCGAACCATGGCGATCCGACCGGTGCGGGCCAGTTCGATGATGCCGAAGGGGCGCATCATTTCAATGAAGGCCTCGATTTTTTTCTCCTGGCCGGAGATTTCGATGATCACCTGGTCTTTCCAGACGTCGACGATGCGGCCGCGGAAAATATCGCACAGCTCGTGGATTTCGCGGCGCTTGCCGCCGGAGGCGCGCACCTTGATGAGCATCAGGTCGCGCTCGACATAATCTTGCGAGCTGATGTCGTCAACCTTCACCACGGTGACAATTTTTTCCAGTTGCCGGCGAACCTGGTCGAGCAGGCGGTCGTCCCCCATCACCACGAACGTCATCCGCGACAGGTGCGGATCTTCGGTTTCCCCCACCGCCAGGCTATCGATGTTGTAGCCGCGCGAGGCGAACATGCCGGAAATGTGCGCGAGCACCCCGGGAACGTTTTGCACGACGGCGGCGATGACATGTCGCATGCGTGGATTTCCGCGTAAAAGGTGATCTAAAATCATAGCCCGCCCGGCACAGAGTCGCAAGAGTTGGAGGCGTGCGAGGAATTGCCGGAACTGGCGGAGTGCTGTAAAAGGTGAGTAGGTCAGTAAGTACATTGGAACGCCAATTTCTTACTTACTCACCTACTCACTTACTCGCCCGCAAGCCATTAACACTCGAGCAATCGCTAACAGGTTCACATCGCCCATGGACCGCAAAGTCATCGAAGCTTACGCCGCTGAAGCGCCGGAATTGGGCAAGTCGATTGCCGGGTTGTCGCGCGAACAGATGTTGGCTTTTCCGGTGCCGGGGACCTGGAGCATTCAGCAAATTGTGCTGCACATTGTGGATACCGATCTGGTGATTGCGGACCGGATGAAGCGGGTGATTGCGGAAGATAATCCCACGCTATTGGGATTCGATCAGACACAGTTCACGGCCCGGCTGCATTATGAAGAGCAGGATGCGGCGCTGGTTTGCGAATTGTTTGCCAAGAATCGGCAGGTGATGGCGGCGCTGTTGCGGCTGCTGAAGGATGAGGATTTCTGCGCGGGCGGGAACGCACAGCGAGCGCGGGCGGATGACGCTGGGGGAGATTGTGCCGTTTGCATCTGGGCACTTTCAGCATCATCTGAGATTTTTGCGCGAGAAGCGCGCGCTGGTGAAGAGGTGAGCAGGCAGCGCCGGGCAAGCCCGGCGGCTAAATAATGTCACTTCCGGCCGAGCAGCTTTTTTACTTCGGGCCAGGAGCGGGTGTTGGCCACGTCGCTTTTGGTGAGGCCGCCGCGGCGGGCCTGCAAGATGCCGTAGCGCATGGCGGCCAGGCCGGTGACGCTGTGGGCATCGGTATTGATGACGATGGGGATGCCGCGCTGGCGGCAGGCGGCGCAGGCGATGTCGTCGAGATCGAGTCGCGCAGGGTTGCTGTTGAGCTCCAGGATTTTGCGGTGTTTCTTGGCGGCGTCATAGACCGCTTCGAGATCGACGTCGTACGCTTTGCGGCGGTTGATCAGGCGACCGGTGGGATGGGCGATGGCGCAGACGTTGGGGTTGGCCAGCGCGTCGACAATGCGCTTTGTGATTTGCTCGCGCGGCTGTTTCTGGCCGAAGTGGACGCTAGCCACCACCCAGTCGGCTTCGCTCAGGCAATCGTCGTCGATATCCAGGGGGCCTTTTTCGAGAATATCAACCTCCACGCCTTTGAGCACCTTGAAGCCGCGGAGCTTGGCATTGAGCTTGTCGATCTGTTCCCACTGGCTGCGGAGGCGATCGGGGTTCAGGCCGTTGGCCACCGAGACACGCGGCGAGTGGTCGGTGATGGCGATGTATTTCAAGCCTTCCGCGCGGGCGGCGGCGACCATTTCCTGCAGTGTCGCCTTGCCGTCGCTCTCGGTAGTGTGCATGTGCAGGTCGCCTTGCATGTCCGATAGTTCGATCAGCTTGGGGAGCTTGCCTTCGGCGGCCCAGCGGAATTCCCAGCGATCTTCGCGCAGCTCGGGCGGTATCCAGGGCAAGTCGAGCGTGTCGTACACCTCTTTCTCCGTGCGGCCGGCGATGTATTTCTCTTCGCCTTTTTTGATGCCTTTGCCGGCGACTTGAAACACGCCGTATTCGTTGATTTTCAAACCGCGATCCTTGGCCATGCCGCGCAGCACCACGTTGTGGGCTTTGGAGCCGGTGAAATAAACCAGGGCGGCGCCGTAGGCGTTCCTCTCGACGATGCGCAGATCGATTTGCAGTCCGATGCCCAGGCGGATCGACATTTTGGTGGGGCCGCGGCCCAGCACCGCGGCGATACCGTCGAATTGGGCGAAGCGGTCCATCACTTCCTCGGCGTTTGTGCTTTCCACCACAGCGTCCAGGTCGCCGATGGTTTCGCGGCCTCGGCGGTAGCTGCCGGCCATGTCGATCTGCTTGACGCTGGGGCAAGCCTTCAGATGCGCCAGCAGCATTTGGGCATAAACGTCGGCTTCGGCCCAATACATGCGTAGCACTTCCGGCGAAGCGGCGAAATCTAGGCCGGCGAGAATCGTGGCTTCGGTCTTTTCACCGAAGCCCTTGAGTTCGCGGACGCGGCATTCCTGGCAGGCGATTTTTAATTGCTCCAGCGTGTGGATGCCCAAATCTTTGTGGAGGACGGCCGCTTTCTTAGGCCCCAGGCCGGGGATGCGGAGCATGGCCAACACGCTTTGCGGCACTTGTTCCTTGAGCTCCTCGAGCATCGGAAACGTGCCGGTCTCGATCATCGCGCGGATTTTTTCGGACAGTTCTTTGCCGATGCCCGGCAGATCGGTTAATTCGCGATCCGGATCGGCGGCGATTTTTTCCAGCGGCTCATGCAGATCTTGAATGGTGCGGGCGGCGTTCTGATAGGCGCGCACGCGGAAGGGATTGGCCGCCTGGAATTCCAAGATGTCGGCGATGAGCTGGAAAGCGGCGGAGATTTCGGCGTTGTTCATAGCTCGATTGCCGCGAATGGCCGCGAATGAACGGGAATGAACGCAAATTCAAAGATTAGGACTAGGACTACGAGTAATTCTATGTCGTATCCGATTCGCGTTCATTTGCGGCAAAATGCCGGATCAATGCACGCGCATGCCGGGCTTGGCGCCGCTGTCGGGCGAGAGGAGGAACACTTCGTCGCCGCCGCCGCCGGCGGCCGCCACCATACCTTCGCTCAAGCCGAATTTCATTTGGCGCGGGGCCAGATTGGCCACGCAGATCACCAGGCGGCCAACGAGCTTGTCGGGTTGCGGGTAGGCTTTTTTGATTCCGGCGAAGACGGTTTTGCGCGTCTCGCCGCCGAGGCTGAGGGTGAGCTTTAGTAATTTGCGCGCGTCGGGGACTTCCTCGGCGGTGACGATGCGAGCCACGCGCAGATCGACCTTGGTGAAATCGTCGATGGTGCATTCGGGGGCGAGGGGTTCGGCGGCGAGGAGTTCGGGGCCGTCCGCGCCGCAAATCCCCCGGTCGAACCGGGGGCTGACGACGCGGTCGCGGATGGTGCGCGGCAGATGCATCTTTACTGTCTTCAATCATGGCTTGGACCTGTGCGGGTTCGACCCGGGTTAGTAGCGGTTGGAATTTGTTCACTTTCGTGCCGACAAGCGGCTGTTTGGATTGATCCCACTGCTGGATGGGATCGTTCAATAGTTCGCCGGCTTGTTTTGCCAATTGCGGCAAGACGGGGGCCAAATAGATTGCCAGTTGGCGGAACAAATTCAGCGAGACGCTGCAAATATCCTGCAGTTGCCTCGCCTGCGCGGGATCTTTGCGCAGCGTCCAGGGGGCTTTGGCATCGACGTATTGATTGGCCTTGTCGGCCAGCAACATGATTTGGCGCATGGCGCGGTTGTAGTCGCAGGCTTCGTAGGCTTCGGCGATGGAATCGCCTTCCGCGGCGGCCGACGGCGAACAAGCCGCCGTCGTCGGGATATTTTGGCGACAGGCCGGTTTCTTCGACGAACCGCGCGGTGCGGCTGGCGAGGTTCACCACTTTGCCGACCAGATCGGAATTCACTTTGGTGACGAACTCGTCGGGATTCAGATCGAGATCGTCCACGCGCGGACCGAGCTTGCTGGCGTAGTAGTAGCGCAGGTACGCGGGGTTGAGATGTTTCAAGTAGGTGGACGCTTGGATGAACGTCCCCTTGCTCTTCGACATCTTCTCGCCGCCGACGGTCAGGAAACCGTGGATGTGGATTTTCGCCGGCAGCTTGAAGCCGGCGGTCTTCAGCATGCCGGGCCAGAACAGCGTGTGGAAATAGGTGATGTCTTTGCCGATGAAGTGGTGGATTTCGACGGGCGATTTTTCGGCATCTTTTCCGCGCGGCCACCATTTGTCGAACGACTCGCCAGTCTTTCTGGCACCACTCGGTGAGCGAGGCCATGTAGCCGATCGGGGCGTCGAACCAGACGTACCAGTAGTTGCCGGGGCTGTCGGAAATTTCGAAGCCGAAGTAGGGGGCAGGGCGGGAAACATCCCAATCGCGCAGCGGCTCGTTCAGGAAATGCCCCTTCAGATAATTCGCGACTTCGGTCTGCAGCGCGCCGCTGGATTGGCTCCAGTCGTCTAAAAACTTGTGCAGCGGTTCCAGCTGGATGAACAGGTGCGGGGCGCTGCGGATTTCCGGCTTTGCGCCGGAAAGCGTGCTCACCGGATCGATCAGATCGCTGGGGCTATAGGTGCGAGCCGCAGTTGTCGCAGGTGTCGCCGTATTGGTTGGGCGATTTGCACTTGGGGCAGGTGCCTTTGACGAAGCGATCGGCCAGGAACGTGCCGGCCACGGGATCGTAGAGCTGCTTGACTTCGCGCTCGACGACCAGTTGCCCTTGCGCAGCGCCGACCAAATCTCGCCGCATAGTTGTCGATTTTCGGGGCTGTTGGTGCTGCCGTAGTTGTCGAACTCGACGTCGAATGCGGCGAAATCGCGCAGGTGGTGCCCGTGCATTTCGTCGATCAACGCTTGTTCGCTGCGGCCTTCTTGGCGGGCGCGGATCATGATGGCCGTGCCGTGCGTGTCGTCGGCGCAGATATAAATGCAGCGGTTGCCGCGCAGCTTTTGGAAGCGCACCCAGATGTCGGTCTGCAGATACTCGACCAGGTGGCCCAGATGGATGTGCCCGTTGGCGTAGGGCAGGGCGGCGGTGACGAGAATTTGTCGGGCGGTCATGTCGAATTGGGGGGCGGTGCTGGCACTGGCACGGCGCGACGGTGCGGCTATTGTAGCGCAGCGGCGGCCGAAAGCGGAATGGGGAAGTGCGAGCCCCCTGGATTGACCTTGTTGGATTCGAGGTGCTAGAGGATCATCCGACGTCCCAGACTCCAGGGAGTGGCGTCTGGTTCGCGGTCCCGCCGTTGAATGCCCGCCGATCGACCCTGCCCGCCTGATTCGACCCGTTTGATTTGATCGGCCGCCGAAATGGAATTCGGCCGCCCGTTTGCGGCGGATTCGACGACCGCGCTTATTGCGCTCCCATACTACCGCGCGACGTTCGGAGGGAGCGATGAATTTTTTGCATCTTGCGGCGGCGATGGTGGCCCTGTCGAGCCCCAACCCCAACAACGATACGGTGCTGTTGGATTTTGGCGCCGATTGGTGCGGCTACTGCCGGCAGATGGAGCCCGTGGTGGGGCAGCTTGCCGCGCAGGGTTTTCCGGTGCGCAAGGTGAATGTCGACAAAGATCACGCGCTGGCGGAAAAGTACGGCGTACAAGGGTTGCCCTGTTTCGTGATGATCGTGGGCGGCAAGGAAGTGGATCGCGTGGTGGGGGCCACCGACATGGGTCGACTGCAGGCGATGTTTCATCGCAACGGCGTCGAGCCGGGGATGAGCGTGGCGTCGGCGCCACGCGCCGGGCGCCGCGATTGTCGCCGAACGACGCCGACGCGCAGTGCCGTTTCCGACGACCGATCAAGGCGCGATCGGCTGAAACGGAAATCGTGTCGAGTGGATCGTCGTGGCAGAGACCAATCGAATCCGGCAGAGGCGAGCGATTCGCCTTACGATCAGTTGATTCGCGCCAGCGTGCGGTTGCGAATTGAAGACCACAGCGGCATTTCGTGCGGCTCCGGCACGATCATCGACAGCCGGCAAGGCGAAGCGCTGATCCTCACTTGCGGCCACATGTTCCGCGAGGCCGACAAAGACAGCCGCATTATGGTCGACATGTTCGGCCCGGGCGCGCCGCAGGGGGTGCCGGGGCGGCTGATCGATTACGATTTGAAATCGGAGGTGGGATTGTTGAGCATTGAGGTCGATTTTCCGGTGACGGTGGCGCATCTGGCGCCGGCGGGCTATGCGATCCGCAAGGGGGACCGTGTGATCAGCGTGGGGTGCGACGGCGGCGCGGATGCGACGGCGCGCGAGACGATGATCAAATCGATCAATCGCTACGGCGGGCCGGCGAATTTGCAAGTTGGGTTCCAGCCAGTGCAAGGGCGCAGCGGCGGCGGGCTGTTTACGCCCGAGGGATTGGTGATTGGCGTGTGCAACGCGGGCGATCCGGAGGATAACGAAGGGGAGTTTTCGCACTTGTCGGTGGTGGAAGAGATGCTGGATCGCAATGGATTGGCGTTTGCGTATCAGGAGAAGGGCGGAGCAAAGCTGGCAGCAGCCGGCAGGCAGCAGGCCGCAGGCGGCAGAAGGCCGAAGGCGGATGAAATGCAGCCGATTGCCGAGCGGCAGTTGCAACAAGTGTGCGGTGCGGGAGCCGGCGGCGGCCGAACGCGGCCAGCGATTGTCGGCCGATGAGCAGGCTTCGCTGGAGGCGCTGCGCGACAAATCGGAAGGGGCGGAGATGATTTGCATCGTGCGGCCGCTGGCGGATCCCCAGGCGAAGAGCGAGATTATCGTGCTGGATCGGGTTTCGTCCGACTTCATGAAGCGCTTGGCGGATGAGCGGGAGGCGCAGCCGGCGCGGCAGCTTACGTCGCTGGAGATTCCGCGATCGCAATCGGAAACGCCGCGGCAGCCGGTAGTTTCAACTCGACCCGTGGTGGGCCGACATTCTTGATAAGTAAGGCAAAGCGTTGCGCCACCTCCGGGCGGAGCCCGGGGCTAAGGCGGTGCGAATTCCAATCGCTTCGTTTACGTCGGCAGAAACGCGCCGGCGATCGCGGCATTCAACAGCGACGTGGTGAAGCCGACGAACAGGGCTCGCAGGCCCAATCGGGCCAGGTCGGCGCGGCGATTGGGGGCGATGGAGCCGATGCCGCCCAACTGAATGCCGACCGACGAGAAGTTCGCAAACCCGGTCAGCGCAAACGCGGCCAGCACGTAGGAGCGCTCCGTCATGAAGTTCGGGACATCTTTCCAATCCTTCATCTTCAAGAATGCGTAGAATTCGTTGATCGACAGTTTGAAGCCGAGCAAGTTTCCGACATTGCCGGCATCTTTGGTGGAAACGCCCATCAAGAACGCCAATGGGGAGAAGATCCAGCCGAACAGTTTGCCCAGCGACATATCTTTGAGCCAGTCGGGTGGATTCATTCGCTCGCTGATCGAGCCTTGGTCGAACGTGTTGGTGACGGTCAACGGCGCAACGCGCTCGCCTTGGACACCGGTGAACGAAATGATGTGCTTGACGTCGGGACTTTTTCCGGAGGTTGTAACTTTTACGCTTTTCAAGCTAGGCAACGCACGCAGCGCAGGATTGAACTGCATCGGCGGAAGCGTTGAACGGAATCGGAGCGGTTTGCGAGACTTGCTTCAATGAATCGGTATACGAGACGACATAGCTGCCGGAGGTTGGGGTGCCGGAGATGATCAAGGACTGCTCATTGCCATCACCGACGATGCCCACCCATCGAAACGGGTGTTGCAGGCCGCCCAGGGCAGCATCGAACATGGTCACGAAGGCGACGAACACAATCAGCATGGCCCCCACGTTCAGCGCCAATTGCAAACCGAGCGTGGTGCCAGTGGCGGCCGCATCAATGGCGTTCACGTAGGGTGACGGCTCTTTTTTATAGGGCACACCGCCGCCGGTGATCGGTGTGCTGACTTCGGGCAGGAACAACTTGGCGAGATACATGCTCGCCGGGCAGGCCATCACTACGGCCGTTAGCACGGCCACCGGGCTGGCGCCGAAGACAATGTAGACAACCATCAAACTGCCCGAGATGTGTGCCATGCCGCTGACCATGAGCACGAACAATTCGGAATTGGTCATGCTAGGTACATATGGCTTGATGATCAGCGGGGCTTCGGTTTGACCCATAAACACATTGGCGGCCACGGAGAGCGTTTCGGCGCCGCTGGTGCGCATCAAAAAGGTCATCACGAGGGCCATGCGCGCGCACGATGAGTTGCAACACGCCGAAGTGGTACAGCACGGTGAAGAAGGCAGAAATGAATAGAATCGGCGGCAGCACCTTGAAAGCGAAGATAATTGCGTTGCCGGGGCCGAAAGCTTTTTCCATGCTGACGGGATCGGATAATACGCCGAACACGAATTTGGCGCCGGCGTCGGAGAAATCCATGAATGCGCTGACGCCGGTTCCCATGGCTTGAAAGCCATTTCTGACGGCATCGACCTTCAGCACGAGCACGGCAAAAACCGCCTGTAAGACCATGCCCCAGAGAATGGTGTTCCAGTTCACGCGCGCAAGTTGGAGGAAAAAGCCGCCACGAGGCCGATGAAGAAGATGATTCCCGCCACCGATTGCCCGCGCAGGCCGATCATCTCGCGAAAGATGTAGGCGGCGATCCCGATGCCACAAATCACCGCCAGGATGCCGAGGCGCCAGACAAAGGGCATCGGCGGGACGTGCTTGGTGACCTTCGGGATGTCGTGCTTATCGACCGGGGTTTCCAGGGACGGAGGGGGTTCCATGTTTTCGTCAGCGGGTTAGATGGGAGCGGAAGAGTTGGATTGGCGAACGAAGAGACAGACCAATTGCT
Organism: Pirellulales bacterium; assembly: GCA_963773925.1. Lineage (GTDB taxonomy): Bacteria > Planctomycetota > Planctomycetia > Pirellulales > JADZDJ01 > CAVRAW01. The sequence goes on along the minus strand of CAVZDC010000013.1, from coordinate 304,258 downwards.
TCGTGATCATAACCTGCGGTGCGGTGACAAACCACTAGTCTTTGGAAAAGATGAAGCGGCCCGGCAGCAGGGTTTCCATGTCGGTTTCTTTCACGGCGTCCGGTTTATCCGCGTCGACAATCAAGACGGGAATATCGGGGCCGAATTCGGCGATCACCTGACGGCACGCGCCGCAGGGGGTGAAGCCGCCGGGGGTGGAGACGGCGATGGCCACCCACTTTTTTTCGCCCATCGCAATCGCGGTGCAGGCGGCGCCGCGCTCGGCGCAGATCGTCAGGCCGTAGGAAGCATTCTCCATGTTGCAGCCGGTGATGATCTTTCCCGATTGGGTAAGAATTGCGGCGCCGACATGAAATTTCGAGTAGGGGGCGTGGGCGTTCTTGCGAACATCCAAGCACGCTTTAACCAGATCTTTGCGTTGTTGTTCGGTGAGTTTGGACATGAGGGGTTCAGGGTCCGGGGTTCGGATTTTTAACCGCCGAGTCGCGGAGGCGCGGAGAAGAAACAATTCTTATCTGCTGCTCCGCGTCTGGGCGCCTCTGCGGTTTATTTGGGTAGGATACGTTCGACGATTAGTTTGGGGACTGGTTGCGCGGAATCGGAAATGGTGATGGCTTCGACGACCATCTTTTTGGCTTGCGGAGCTTTGTCGGGTGGGGCGAACATGCGGACCAAGGGTTGGCCGCGATCGACTTTGTCGCCCAAACGCACCAGCATTTCCAAGCCGGTGGAATGATCGAGCTTGTCGCCGAGCTTCTTGCGGCCGCCGCCGAGTTCGATGATCGACATGCCCAATTGCTCGACATTCATGGCGGTGACGTAGCCCGCTTTTTCTGAGGGAACGTCGGAAGCGGGGGCAATGGTGCGTTTGGTGTCGAGGTTGCCGCCTTGGGCCGCCACCATTTCGCGGAATTTTTCCAGGCCTGCGCCCGACTTGATGTGGCCTTGCAGGCGCTGCTTGGCCGCGTCAGTCGATTTGTCCAGACCTGTGGAGACCAACAGTTCGGCCCCGAGCGAGAGCACCAGTTCGACGACGTCGGACGGACCTTCGCCGCGCAGCGTGGCGACCGATTCATCCACTTCGACGGAGTTGCCCGCCATGCGGCCATGCGGCTGATTCATATCGGTTAGCAGGGCGGTCGTTTTGACGTTCATTCGCGCGCCGGTGTTCACCATCGCCTGGGCCAGCGCCCGGGCGTCTTCCTGTTTCTTCATGAAGGCGCCGGAGCCCCACTTCACGTCGAGCACCAGGGCGTGCAGGTTTTCGGCCAGTTTTTTGCTCATGATGCTGGCGCAGATCAGCGGGATGCTGGGCACGGTGCCGCTGACGTCGCGAAGCGCATAGAGCTTGCGATCGGCGGGGACCAGATCGGCGGTAGCGCCAGTGATCACGCAGCCGACTTTGGCGACGACCTTGTTGATTTCGTCCATCGACAAGTTCGTGCGGAATCCGGGAATGCCCTCCAGCTTATCGAGCGTGCCCCCGGTGGCGCCCAGGCCGCGGCCGGAGATCATGGGCACTTTCAGGCCGCAACAGGCCAAGAGCGGGGCCAGTGGCAGCGAAAGTTTGTCGCCGATGCCGCCGGTCGAGTGCTTGTCGACCATCGTGCCGGAATCTTTGTTCCACTGCAGCGTGGCGCCGCTGCGCAGCATCACGTCCACGAGCGCTGCGGTTTCCGTGGCGTCCATGCTCTTGAAGTAGATGGCCATGGCGAGCGCGGCCATTTGATATTCCGGCACGTCGCCTTTGACGAAACCCTCCATGAATTCTTTGATCTCTTCGGTGGAAAGCTTTCCGCCTTCACGTTTTTTTACAATGACGCCGACAGGATTGATGTTCATTTGTGGATTTCCAAAAGGAGCGAGTCGGCCTGGGGGCCGACGCTAAACAGGCTTTTGATTATTTCTTTTTCGCTTCCTGCGCCAAAACTCCCATCACGATGGTGCGGACTTTGTGTTCTGCTTTCGCGCCGGTGGCGACGACTTCCTCGCCGGTGGTCGGCTTTGGATTCGGGTCGTCGGGGCGGCACTCGTTGGTCACCGTCGAAAGAGCCAGGCAGCGCAAGCCCGAGTGGGCGGCGACGATGGCCTCGGGGACGGTCGACATGCCGACCACGTCGGCGCCGATTTTGCGCAAGAATCGCAGCTCGGCGCGGGTTTCATAGTTCGGTCCGGCGACGGCGACATAGGTTCCGCAGTGGACGACGAAATTTTCTTTGCGGCCGATTTCCAGGGCGCGGGCGATCAGCTCGCGATCGTACGGCTGGCTCATGTCGGGGAAGCGCGGACCGAGCGAATCTTCGTTGACACCGGTCAGCGGGTTGGAGCCCATCAAGTTGATGTGATCTTCCATCACCATCACATCGCCGGCGCGATATTGCGGATTCATGCCGCCGCTGGCGTTGGAGACAATCAGCAAATCAATGCCCAGCGCCTTCATCACGCGCACGGGCAAGGTGATCTGCCACATTGGATAGCCTTCGTAGTAGTGAAAGCGGCCCTGCATGCAGATCACCGGCAGGCCCGACAAAGTGCCGCACACAAAGCGGCCTTTGTGACCAATCGCGGTCGAGCGCGGAAAATGCGGGACTTCGGGGTACGGAATGTAGGTCGGATTCTCGACGGCGTCGGCCAGGTTGCCCAGACCGGTGCCGAGGATCACTCCTGCCCGAGGTTTGGTGGGCCATTTGCTGCGGATGTATTCGGCGGCGTCTTTGATTTTTTGGATTTGGTGGAGCATGTGAAAGGCAGAAGGCAAAAGGCAGAAAAATTTGTGGTTCGGTTAGTATCCCTCGCCGGATGCGTTGCCGAGGCCGAGGATCGCTTCGGCGGAACTGACGCCCAGCCGCGTGCAACCCAGTTCCACGAGCTTCAGGGCATCGGCCTGTGTGCGCACGCCGCCGGCGGCTTTGATTTGAACGCTGGGCGGCGAGTGTTTGCGCATCAGCGCCACGTCGTGCTCGGTGGCGCCGTTGGAGCGAACATTGCCGTCGGCTTGCTTAAGGTAGCCGTAGCCGGTGGAGGTTTTCACGAAATCGACGCCCAGCCGGCCGCAGATTTCGCAAAGCTTGATCTTCGCGGCATCGTCTGGGAGATAGTCGTTTTCGAAGATGACTTTGAGAATCGCGCCATTGCGGCGGGCCACGTCGAGCACCGCTTGGATGTCGCGCTCGACGTATTCCCAATCGCGCGAAAGCGCCTTGCCGACGTTGATTACCATGTCCAGTTCCACCGCCCCGTCGTCGCAGGCCAACTGGGCTTCAGCGGTCTTGATTTGCGTGGCCGAACTGCCGTGCGGAAAGCTGACGACCGTGCCCACGGCGACGCCGGAGCCCCGGAGGATTTCGGCCGCGAGCTTGACGGCGTGCGGTTTGACGCAGACGGCGGCCAGCCCCAGGCGTTTCGCTTTCTCGCAACCGGCCCGCAGTTGGTCGTCGGTGAGGGTCGGGTGGTGGAGTCCCAAATCGATCAGCTTCGCCAAAGAGGCGGTTGCGGTAGCCACAGTGAATCGCAGTGAGGAAAAGAGAATCGACTGGGGGAAACCAAAAATTTACCCGCCGGCAATGCCGCCGCCAAGTGCCGGGAGCGGTTTTCCCGCTGCAAAACGCCGCTTTCGGAGCGTTTTCCGGACCAGCCCGAAGCCGGTCGGGTGGTTCGTCTTGGGCACGCCGGAGAGGTAAGCTTGTGAGGACTTGTACGTTTGTAGGAACCATCAACCCCAGACACACTGCCCCGTTTGACAGCCTATTTCGCCCCAATTACTATAGAGCGGTTCGCGATCTCACGGCTGGCGGTCTCGTCTCTTTGTCCTGATGCAAACCGTAGCAATTGGTGCTGATCACGGCGGATTTGAGCTTAAGCAGGAGCTAGCCCAACACATCCGCGGCCGTGGATATACCGTCGAGGATTGCGGTACCCACAGCACCGAAGCGGTCGACTATCCAAAAATTGCCGCGGAAGTAGCGCAGCGTGTGGCCGATGGGCGGGCCCAGGTCGGTGTGATCGTGGATGGCGCCGGGATTGGCTCGTCGATGACGGCCAACAAGTTCCCCGGCGTGCGGGCCGCCCTATGCTACGATTTATCAAGCGCACGCAATAGCCGCGAGCACAACAACGCCAACGTGCTCACGCTGGGTGCGTCGCTGATCGGCGCCGGGCTGGCCAAGCAGATTGTCGACACGTTTTTGGACACCCAGTGCACGGCCGAACGGCACCTTCGCCGGGCGGCGATGATCGACGAAATCGGCAACCAAGTTAACAACAACCAATTCAGCCATAGCCCAACCAGCGCCAGCCCACCCAAGAATTCACCCGCTCCAATCCCCTCACCCGCGCCCGCTGCCACGCAGTGGGCATCGACGGACACAGCCTTGACCGACCTCTCCGAAGCCGATTTGCGGCGCGTTGCCGACCGCATCTCTCAGTTGCTGGGCACGACCGGCGGCGGACACGCCTGCACGGAAGCTTGCGGCTTTTGCAAAAGCTGCAGCGAGATGAACCCCGATGCGGTGCGCGACATCATCAACGCCGGAGCCGACCGCATTACGCACCGCGGCGGCGGCGAGGCGGTGCCCAAAGATATCGCCAAATACATCGATCACACGCTACTGAAGCCGGATGCCACGTTCGAACAGGTCACCAAGCTGTGCAACGAGGCCAAGGAGTTCGGTTTTGCCTCGGTGTGCGTGAATCCGTTTTACGTGCGGCATTGTGCCAATTTGCTGCGCGGAAGCCCCGTGAAGGTGTGCACCGTGATCGGCTTTCCGCTGGGCGCCAACGACATTGAAACGAAGGCCCTGGAAGCGCGACGGGCGATCCGGGAAGGGGCCACCGAAGTCGATATGGTGATCAACATCGGCGCGCTGAAAAGCGGCAAAGACGAGATTGTGTACAAGGACATTCGCGCGGTGGTCGAAGCGGCGCAGGACGGCGGCGCCATCTGCAAAGTGATTTTGGAAACCTCGCTATTAAACGACGACGAAAAAGTGCGCGGCTGCCAGGCCGCCCGGCGGGCACGAGCAGATTTCGTGAAGACCGCCACGGGTTTTGGCCCCGGCGGAGCAACGGCGGACGACGTGGCACTGATGAGCCGTGCCGTTTCCGGAACGAAAATGGGCGTGAAGGCATCGGGGGGCATTCGCAATTTGCAGGATGCGCAGCAAATGATTCGCGCAGGCGCTACCCGCATTGGCGCCAGCGCCGGCGTGCGGATCGTGAAGGAATCGCAAGGCGTGTCGGTTTCCGAACAAGCGGCTGGAAAATACTAACACCAACGAGCGAGAACCAACCGTGGCAGTCGAACTACGAACCTACTGTTTTCTGGACACCATGCAGCCGCAGTTTGCGTCGTTCATTGCGACGATCGCTCAAGGCTTTTTGCCTCGACAGGGAATGGCCGCGCTCTATGTCGAGATCGCGCCGGGCATCGAGATCAATCGCATCACGGATATCGCGCTAAAAAGCAATCATGTGTATCCGGGCATGCAGATTGTGGAGCGGCAATTCGGCATGCTGGAGATTCACAGCGAGTCTCAGGCCGAAGTCCGCCAGGCTGGCGCCGCGATTTTGGAGGCGCTGGACCTGCACGAAGAAGAGCGGATTAAGCCGGTGATCGCCTCCAGCCAGGTGGTTCGGTGTCTCGACGATCATCAAACGCAGCTCATTAACCGCATGCGGCACGGCAACATGATTCTGGCCGGCCAGACGCTGTACATCATGGAAGTGGAGCCGGCCGGTTACGCCGCGCTAGCGGCCAATGAAGCCGAGAAGGCGGCGAACATCAACATCTTGGAAGTTCGCGCCGTGGGGGCAAACGGCCGCATTTATTTGGGCGGCGAAGAGCGCGATATTGATGTTGGTTACCGCGCGGCGATGGCGGCGATCGAAGGGATCAAGGGCAAGGAAGCGCCAAAAAAGCACAAAGGATAACCAGTCACTACTCACCTAACTTACTTCACAGTCTCTCCAGTTCAGCAGGAGTTTAAGCACCATGTCTGAAGCGCTTGGAATGATTGAATGCCGCAGCTTTCCCACGATGGTGGAAGCGGCCGATGCGATGGTCAAGGCGGCCAAGGTCGAGCTCGTCTCCTACGAGAAGACCGGCGGCGGCTACGTGACGGCCGTGATTCGCGGCGACGTGGCCGCGGTGAAAGCCGCTTGCGACGCCGGCCAGGCTGCCGCTTCCCGGATTGGCGAAGTGGTCGTCACCCACGTGATCGCGCGTCCGCACGTGAATGTGGACAACGTGCTCCCGTTGGGTCGTGGCGAAAGTCACAGCAAGAAAAAAGAGTAGCCGATTTCGCGAGATTTCGGCGGGTTTGCCGGGCGGCCGAGCTCCAGTGAGTTCGGCGTATTCCCCTGCAAGTCAAAGGAGAGCTTTCGCCATGATGATCGCCCGCGTGATTGGCACTTTGGTATCGACTCGCAAAGAGCCGTCGATCGAAGGTCTGCGCTTTATGGTTTGCCAGCCGGTGAACGCCGATGGCGAAAAGGCGGGCGCGCCGGTGGTTGCGGCTGACGCGGTCGGGGCCGGCGTGGGGGAGATGGTTCTCTACGCCAGCGGCAGCAGTGCGCGGCAGACCAATGCTACGCAGAATCGCCCCGTGGACGCCGTGATCATGGCGATCGTTGACAATTGGGAGGTCGGTGGCGAGTACAAGTATCAAAAGAGAGATGATTAAGGCGTTTAGCCAGCAGGTGACAACGTGTCCCAACTTTCTGATACGCAAGTCGATGCGATAGCCCAGCAGGTTCTGCAACGATTGGCCGCGGGCAGGGGTGCTTCTGCCTCCGGCGGCCATGCCGAAGCCGACGCTACCGGGCAGCATCGCCTGGGCACTTTCCGCGACATGGATACGGCCGTGGGCGCCGCTCAAAAGGCCTTCCAAGCGCTCGACAAGATGGCGCTGAAGAAGCGCGAAGACATCATCGCCAATGTCCGCAAGGCTGCGCTGCGCGAAAGCGAGTCGCTGGCGTTTGCCGCGCATCGTGAGACAGGTTTTGGCCGCTACGAAGACAAGATCATCAAGAACCGGCTGGTCGCCACTAAAACACCGGGCCCAGAAATTCTGACGGCCTCGGCGAAAACCGGTGATCGCGGGATGTCGCTGATTGAGTACGCCCCGTTTGGCGTGATCGGCTCGATTACGCCTTCGACGAATCCGACGGCGACAATCATCAACAATGTGATCTCGATGGTCTCGGCCGGCAACGCGGTGGTGTTCAACGTGCATCCGTCGGCCAAAGAATGCTCCATTCGCGCAGTGGACGTGATCAATCGAGCGATCCTCGAAGTCGGCGGCCCGGAAAATTTGGTGGTTACCATGGCCGAGCCGACGCAGGAATCGGCCCAAGCCCTGATGGTGCACAAAGGCATTCGGCTGGTGGTGGTTACCGGCGGGGCAGGGGTGGTGGAGGCCGCCATGCACAGCGGCAAGCGGGCCATTTGCGCGGGGCCGGGCAATCCGCCGATCGTCGTGGATGAAACCGCCGACCTGGAGCAAGCCGGGCGCGACATCGTGCGCGGCGCATCGTTCGATAACAACGTAATCTGCACCGACGAGAAGGAAACTTTTGCCGTTGCCGGCATTACCGACAAGCTGCTGAATGTGATGAAGGCCAACGGCGCGGCGGTGCTCACCGCGTCGCAAACGAAACAACTGGAAAATCTGATCTTCACCGAAATCCGCGGGCCGCGTCAATCGGGCAAGATCAACCGCGACTGCATCGGCAAGAACGCCGGCGTGATTCTGCAAAAAATCGGCATGAACGTGCCGGAGGATCTGCGACTGGGAGTGATCGACGTGCCGGTGGATCATCCGCTGATGTGGACCGAACAAATGATGCCCATCATGCCGGTGGCGCGCGTGAAAACGGCCGACGAAGCAATCGACCTGGCCGTGGCGTGCGAAGGGGGCCGGCGGCATACGGCCGTGATGCATTCGATGAACATCCGCAACCTCTCGCGCATGGCCCGGCTGATCAACTGCAGCATTTTTGTGAAAAACGGCCCTTGCTTCTCCGGCTTGGGCGAAGGGGGCGAAGGGCATACTTCGTTCACCATCGCTTCGCCCACTGGCGAGGGCATGACCGATGCCCGCACGTTCTCGCGGCTGCGCCGCTGTGCTTTGATCGACTTTTTCCGCATTGTATGACGTTACCGGCCATCGCACTTATCGAGCTTTCGAGCATTGCCGCCGGCACCTATGCAGCGGATCGAATGGTCAAGCGCTCGCCGGTCGAACTGCTGCATGCGGGCACGGTGCATTCGGGCAAGTTTCTGATTCTGATCGGCGGCGGCACGGCCGAAGTGGAGGAAAGTTACCGCGAAGGAATGCAGGCCGCGCCGGCGGAGATTCTCGACGAAGTGCTGCTGCCGCAGGTGCATCCGCGCGTGGTCGAAGCGCTGGAGGGCGATCGGAAGTTGAAAAAGTTCGAGTCGATGGTCACGCTCGAAACATCCACCGTGGCCGCGATCGTGCGGGCAACCGACGCCGCGGTGAAAGGCGCTCTAGTAGAAGTCGGCGAATTGCGGCTGGGGAACGGCCTGGGTGGGCGCGGGCTATCGATCCTGACCGGCAATCGCACCGACGTGGAAGCCGCCGCGGCCATTGCCGTGCAGAGCCTGGCCGGACGCAGCGGCACACTATGCCACTCGATTATTTCGAACGTACACGATCAGTTTGTCGAACGGATCAAAGACTCCAGCCGGTTCTTTGGCCGCAAATAGGATCGACGTCATGCTATTAGGAAGAGTCGTCGGAACACTGGTTCCTTGCATAGTCTACGAAGGCCTCGAAGGAGTGCCCATGCTCGTCGTACAACCGCTCACCAAGGAGCAGACAGCCGAAGGGGGATCCGATCGTATGCTGCGATTCGACGGGAATGGCCGGGCCGGACGAACTGGTTTACTACGAAGGCGGGCGCGAAGCCGCATTGGCCCTGCGCACCTGGTTCGTGCCGGTTGATCACACGATCGTGGGAATCGTGGATGGCGTGAATCTGATGCCTACGGAGGAGTAGCCGTGATTATCGGCCGAGTGGTCGGTGAGATATACTCGACGATCAATCACCCCGATTACGACAATCGGCGGCTGTTGATCGTCGATCGGCTCGATCTGAAAGATAAACCGGCCGGCGGCTATCTGATTGCCGTGGCCGCGGTGGATGCCGGCGTTGGCGAAAAGCGTGCTAGTGAACGACGAAGGCAACGGTGCCCGGCAGATTGTCGGGCTGCCGCAAGCGCCGATCCGCTCGGTGGTGGTGGGCGTGATCGATTCGGTGGACGTCGAATAGAACTCGGATTCTCTAGCCGGGGTCTGTGACCCCGCGCGGCCTCCCAGAGGCCGGCTACAAATTCGCTCTGCCCCGTTCGGTGCGGCCTCACAGAGGCCGGCTACAGTTCACTTTGCCTAATACCGCCAACAGCCCGCCGCCTTGCATCACGTTCACGACGGGGCTGCGGCTGGCGCGGCCGACGAACGCAGCACCTCCGGCGGAATGGTAGCCGCCGTAGACGGCGAACACATCTTCGGGCTCAAAACGGCCTTCGTTGTTCGCGCGGCAGCGTGCGTCGCCGCGGGATGGGAATCAATTCCTGAACGATCCAGGTGTTGGGGGTTTGCATGGCGTCGTTCAGCACGTGTTCCCAGTCGGGTTGCGAGGTGATGCATCCGATCGTCACGCCTTGTCCGCCGCAACTGCGATTGGGCTTCATCACGAGATTCGCGCGGTTGCGGCGCACATAGTCAGTCAGATCGATCGGCTTTCCTTCAGGGCCGCTGGTTTTGCGCTCGGCGACCAAGCGCGTCCAGGGAACGTGGCGGGCGATCATGCGGCGCTCGTCGTCGGCAAACAATTCCGCGAATTCTTCGGAGCCGAGCGCTTCCCACAGGCTTTTGTGATCCAATTCGCCGAAGGGGCTGGAGAGGAGTTTGCCGTCGTTGGCCGCGGCGCGCAGGCCGGACAAATCGCCGCCGGTAGATTCCAGATCGGCCAGGTCGCGCAGCTCGATGTTGCGGTAAACGACGTCGAATTGGCCGGCGGCGATACGGCGGGCATCGACGCACTGGGTTTCGATGCCGCGATTGCTTAGGTATTTGCTTAGCGATTCGGCTTCCGTGATGCCGGTGGTGAAATCTTGATTTTCCGCAATGGCCACGCGCTTTAGTGGTTTGCCCAAGTGCGAGGCGTGATCTTTCAAAGCCACTTCGAGAACTATGCGAGAGTCTTCTCCGCAGGCGTCGGCTGCCAATGAAAACTCGTGCATTCCGATCTCGGCCAGCGACGCGTACATTACCTCCCGCGCGGCAGCCGCATAGTGAATGCCGCCCACGTCGACCGAGTTGACTTCGAACAACTTGAAATTCGCTGCCTCCGGATCGGCGGAGACGTTCATGGCAAAATCCCAGCGGTGAAACATTCGCGCGGGCGGGTTGCCCGGCGCATTTTTCGCCAACTTTCAGCCACTGGGCCTCGTACGGCTCCAGCGGCAGCACTCGCTGCAATGCGGGGCTATCGACCCATCCCGCAGCCACTTTCGCCACGGCGGCGGCCAATGCTGCAAACGCCCGACCGTAATTCTCGCACCTGCCCCGCGGAGAAAATCGGCCGGCGCCGGCGTGATCGGAATGATAATCCGCGTGCCGTCGTCCTTGATGTAATCCAGACCGGTTCGGCTGCTCTCGTCGACGCACGATTGCCCAAAGCGTTTGGCCTCGCCGGAAGTCATGCCCGCCAGTTTCAGCACGAACCGTTCGTCCGCATTCGTGCAGTCCAACGGTCCGAATTTAATTCAGCTTGATCGGGCATGGTCCCAGTATATCGCTTGCTGGCGGGCGGCGGACCCCTGCGGTATTCTGAACCAACGTCACTCCTCGCGTGTCGTCATTCGTATGGCCGAATCACAAACCAACATTCCCGATTTCTCCAAAGGCGACGGCCTGCTGCCGGCCATCGCTCAGGATGCCGACACCGGCGAAGTGCTGATGCTGGCGTGGATGAACGCCGAAAGCTATGCCCAAACGGTCGCCACCGGACAGGCGGTGTACTTCAGCCGTTCGCGCGGCAAGCTGTGGCGCAAAGGGGAGGAAAGCGGTCACGTGCAGCGGGTCGAGGAGATCTACGTCGATTGCGACGCTGACACCATCTTGCTCAAGGTGCGGCAAACCGGGCCGGCTTGCCACGAGGGTTATCGCAGTTGCTTCTTCCGCCGCCAGACGCCGCAGGGCTACCAGGTGGTGGCCCAGCGGATGGCCGATCCGGTCCAAATCTATCGGGCGAAATCGTAACTTTGAGATTGCAATTGGCAATCGCGGCGCACCGCTTCTGCGCTCTTCCGCAAGCTATGTTTGATAAGGAGTTTCCGCACCCAATTCGCGCATCCAAGAAGTGCCAATGTTCCGCAGCCTGCCGCTCATCGATCGATTGTCGCGCTGGCCGCGCGGCTGGCTGTTACGCGCTGTTTGCCGGGCTGACGCTGGCGGTGGCGGTGGCCGATTGGCTCAGTGGCGAGCGCTACACCGTGTATGTTTTGTATTTCCCGATCGTGGCGCTGAGTTGCTGGCTGCTGGGAATTCGGGCGGCCATTGCGTTTTCGTTCGTCAGTTCGATTCTGTGGATCGTCGACGACATTTTTTCACCGCCTGAACCCATTCCGTATCTCGCCAAGTATTGGCAAGCACTGACTCGCTTTGTCGTGTTCGTGGCTTTTGCTTATGCGCTGAACCGGATGCGCCGGGCGATGAACCGCGAATACCAATTGAGCCATTACGACCAGCTTACGGGGCTTTCGAATCGGGCTTCGCTGTTTGAAGGCGGGCCGCGCGATTTGGCGCGTTGCCGCCGCAATCGTCTGCCGCTGACGGCCATTTTCATCGATCTGGATCAATTCAAGCACGTCAACGACCGCTTCGGACACGCCGAAGGGGATCGGGTGCTGGAGGCCGTGGCCGACTGCGTGCGCTCCAATACTCGCGAAAGCGATCTGACGGCACGCTTTGGCGGCGATGAATTTGTGATCCTGGCCGCCGAAATGAACTACGATTCCGCCCGGTGGTTTGTCGAACGCATGCAATCGAAGCTGCGGCAAGCCATGTCGCAGCGCCGCTGGCCGGTCACGTTCAGCATCGGCGCGGCCACGTTCGACGTGCCGCCGGCGTCGATCGACGAGGTGGTCAAAATTGCCGACGACTTGATGTACACGGTCAAGCGCGCTCACAAGGATTCGATCAAGCACGAGCTGATTGCTGCCTCCGCCGCCGTGGTGACCTTTCCCACCGCCGAGAGCGGCAGCGAAACATTGCCTGCCGACATGACGGCAAGATGACCAACGTTCGACCGATTATTGCGTCATTGGGATTTGGACATTGATCATTCCTTTATTTAGTTCATCCGGCAATAGCCACGGCGGGATTCTTTTCGGCTTGCCATTGCGGTCGACGCAGGCCACGATCGATCGGCCTCGGGCCAGCAGTTCGTTGCCGCGGAACACTTCATATTGATGTTCGATCCGTGCGCCCTTCGCTTTGACGACCGCCGTGCGCAGGGTGAGCAGATCGTCGAAAGCGGCCGGCAAGAAATATTCGCAGCCGATTTCCGCCACCACCAGCATGTAGCCCGCCTCTTCCACCTGGCCGTAGCTCATGCCCGCGGCCCGCAGCAGTTCGGTGCGTCCCATTTCGAAGTACGTGAAATAGTTGGCATGATGCAGCCGACCCTGGGCGTCGGTTTCCTGGTAGCGCACGCGGATTTCGATGTCGTGGTGAGAGAGCATGTGAGCAGGTGAGCATGTGAGTAAGTAAGACGCAAGGATTTTAGCGGCGGCCGAGCTTCTTACCTACTCACCGATGCACTTACTCACCTGTCTTCGCCCGCGCATTGACGGAACCCTTTGCCTTCCCTATATTTTCAGGCGATTGGCGTCGCTTTCTGACACGGCCCTCCCCTCCATAGCCGCGGCAGGCTACGCATGAGTTTCGGCGAAGGGATCGATACGGAATTCGCCACCGCGCGCGGGCGGAACTACCCCTCCATCCGCCAGTTCACCGTGTTTTTGGAAAACCGGGTCGGGCAGCTATTGGAAGTCGTGCGGCGATTCGAAGGGAGCCGGGTGAAAATTGTCGCCCTGTCGATCACCAATTCGGCCGAGTGCGCCTTTGTACGGTTTTTGCTGAGCCATCCGGAGCAGGGGCGCGAAATTCTGGAACGCGCCGGCCTGGCGATGATCGAAAGCGATTTGATCGGCGTGGAATTGCCCGCCGGCCATCAGCCCCTGCTGCAGGTGTGCACGGCGCTACTGCAAGCGGAGGTGAACATTGTGCAGGCCTATCCGCTGATGCTGCGACCGCACGGCCGGCCCGCCGTGGCCCTGATGGTCGACAATATCGAAATGGGGCTGGAGACGCTGGCCAGCAAAGGCTTCAACATGATCACCGAAGCCGATCTGGCGGAAGATGAGTGAGCGTCACTCGCGATTCGAAGGTCTGGCTCTGCTGATCGCCCTGGTGTTTCCGTCGCTGTTGACGCTGGTCTATTTCGTGTGGCTGGCGGGGGCGGCTTCTGCGCTGCAGCAGGCGGCCTATGGGATCGGAAAGGCAATTCAGTTCGCGCTGCCGCTGGTGTGGGTTCCTTTCGTTGCCCGCGAGCGAATTGGCTGGCCGCTGTTCAACCCTCGCGGATTGTTCGCTGGAGCTGCGTTCGGCTTGGTGATCGTGGCGGGCATGTTCGCGCTATACTTCGGCTATTTTCGCACGGCCGGAACGTTTGCTGCCGCAGGAAGAGAAATGCTCGGGCGTCTGAGCGGCATCGGCATCACGAGTCCGGCAAGTTATGCGGCGATGGCGTTGTTCTATTCGCTGCTGCATTCACTGCTGGAAGAATACTACTGGCGCTGGTTTGTCTTTGGCCGGCTGAAGCGACTTGATATCGCTTTCGCCGGCGATTGCGATTTCAAGCGTCGCCTTTATGGCGCATCACGTGATCGTGCTTGGCTGGTATTTCGGTTGGACGAATCCTTGGACCTATTTCTTTTCGCTGGCCACGGCGGTCGGCGGCGCATTTTGGGCGTGGCTTTACCAACGCAGCGGCTCGATCTATGGTCCGTGGGCCAGCCATTTGCTAATCGATGCAGGGATTTTCGCCATCGGCTACGATCTGGTGCGTGCGGCGACGCAATAGGCGCATGAAAAAACCCGACTGAGGACGGCCGGGCTTGGATTGAATTTACTTCACGCCCAGCGCCGATTTCACCAGCGCCACCACGCCATCGAAAGCGGCCGGATCGGCGATGGCCAATTCAGAAAGCGATTTGCGGTCGAGTTCGATCTTCGCCTTGGCCAGGCCGTTGATGAATTGCCCGTAGCGCAGGCCGCGCTCGCGCACTGCGGCGTTGATGCGAATGATCCATAGGCTGCGCAGATCGCGGCGGCGAAGGCGACGATCGCGGAAAGCATACACGCCGCTGCGAACCAACGTTTCCGTGGCCGTACGGAGCAGCTTGCGTCGGCCGCCGACGAAGCCCTTCACCTTGCGGAACAGGCGCTTCTTGGCACGATTGCGAGGAACGGCGTTGGTGGTACGCATGGTTGATTTAGCCCCGGGCTCTAGCCCGGGGCGAATTGACATTACGAACTGTTGCCGGCCAGGGCGGCGATGATGCGGGCGGTGTCGGGAGGCGCCAGCACGCCGGTGCGGCGCAAATGGCGGATGCGCTTCTGCGTCATGCGGCTATTCAAGTGGCTGGTGCCGGCGCGGCGGTGCTTCACTTTGCCTTTGGCCGTGGCGCGGAACCGCTTCTTCACGCCCTTGTGTGTTTTCATCTTCGGCATCGGATCACCCTGGCGGCTGCATTCCCCACTCGGCGAAACCAACATGTTAGCCGGTTGGCCCAAAAACCGAAAGGGGCCGTTGGCCCGTCATTTGGGCACCAGCGTGCAGACGATGCGTTTGCCTTGCTGCATCGGCGGCGTTTCGAGTTTGCCGTCGGTATCCAGCAGTTCCAGCAGGCGCGAGAGCACCCGGTGCCCTTCCTCGATGTGGGCCAGCTCGCGGCCGCGGAACACGACCGACACGATCACCTTATCCTTGTGTTCCAGGAATCCGCGGGCCTGGTTGACCTTGGTTTCGATGTCGTGGTCGCCGGTCTTGGGGCGGATGCGGATTTCCTTGATGCGCACATGGTGCGAGTGCTGCTTGTGCGACTTCTTTTTCTGCTGGTACTTGAATTTGCCGAAATCCATGATGCGGCAAACCGGCGGCTTTTCCGTGGGAGCCACCTCGACCAGGTCGAAGCCTTGTTCTCGGGCTGCAGCAAGAGCCGCTTCCGTGGCCAGCACACCCAGTTGGGTTCCGTCCGCTCCAATTACCCGCACTTGCGGGACGCGAATTTGGTCGTTGATGCGATGGTGCTTGTCGATGGCTAGCATCCTCCGGGATTACGCAGGTACAGGATTCGCGGGTTGGCTGCCATGGCCACGGCCGCCGCACCGCACGAACTAGTGAGTATGCCCCGCGGCGGCCCGGCAAGTCAACAGGTTTAATCGCGTGAGGATAATTCCGCCGATCATGGGCCGAGTCGCCGGAAAACTTTCGGCCGCTTTCCATCATGTTTCTCCGCATGCTACAATCGAATGATCGGTCCTCGGGGCACGTAGTCAATCAATTCGCGACATTTTTCGGAGCTTTCCATGGATCCCGCAGTGCAAGAAACAACCGCCGAACAACCTTCCTGGCATTGGTTGGCCTATGTCAGCCCGGTGACTTCGATCATGGCGCTGACGATGTATCTGGCGCAGGATCGCACCTCTTCGTTGGTGTACACGGTGGTGAGCATTGTGTTCGGCGTGGTGGGGCTGATCTTCAGCTATAAAGCCCCCAAGATTATTTGGCCGATCATCTGTGCAGTCGTGCGGAGTTGGGTTTGCCTGCTACGTGGGCTGGTTGGCGTACAACATGCCGCCTTTGGGCGCGGTGCTGACGCAGTAGCGCCGCGCGTTTCTGTTCGATGCATCGGAGCTATCGCTGTGCGCTCATGCTGCGCTGGGCCCAACGAGATACAGCGCGATGCACGGCACCAGGTTAAACAGCAGAATGCCAAGCTTGTACAGCCCGATGCCGGCGTAGTTGACGGCATCGAACTCTTCGACCGTGATGTGGCTCCACGGCTGGTTCACGCTGTACATCCAATCGTGCGCCAGCCAGGCACACAAGAACCAAACGATCACCAGGGCGAAGTTCATCAGCGTGCACCACAGCAGGGCCCTGCGAACGGTTTGCAGTGTCATAATTTTCCTCCGGGGTTGGGATGCCTCGCAACTGCATTGGGGAGTTGCTAGGCTAAATTGTATTACTCGGTCTTCCCGCTGGGAGCGCAATATGCAGTCGGCCGCCGCTGGCATTGCAGGGGCCCTGGTCGTGTCGCTGGCCGCGGCGGTGATCTTGTCTGCGGGCTGCGCCAAACCATCGGCGGCCGATCCAGCGGCAGCGTCGTCCGCAGTTGCGCCGAAATCTGGAAGCTGTAACCCTGCCGCTGGTGACCGGCAAAAAAATTCCGCCATCGCTGGCCGTGAAACAGGCCGTCGGCAATTTGCCGATGAATTTGATCGCCAGCCCCGACGGCCGCTTTGCGATCACCAGCGACATGGGCAATCGCGAGGCGCTCTGGTCGCTGCGGACCGACGATGGCGCCGGGCGTCTCGCACGTCGATTTCTTCAACAAGGAATCGGATTCCAAGTTCGGCCCGCTGCATCCCGGCGGCGAGGCGGCCGAAAACGTCAAGTTCGAAGGCACGCTGGTCAGCAACGGCCTGTACTACGGCCTGGCGTTCGGCAAGGACGACACGCTGTACGCCGCGCAGGGCGCGCACGACAGCATCGCCGTGCTGACGCTGGGCGCAGATGGCGCGCTGACGTTCCGCGATTACATTCGCACCAAGCCCAACGATTTTCCCGCCGGTGCTGGCGACTGACGACCGCGGAAACTTGTATGTGGCCAACAACACCTCGGGCAAAGGCAATCCGTTCGATCTGACGGCCAGCGTGGCCATTTACGACACGGCCACAAAAAACGAACTAGGCCGGTACCTGTTCAAGGAAAGCCATGGCGGCACGTCGAATTTCCCGTTCGGCATCGGCGTGCTGCACGACGGCAGCAAGGCGTACGTGGTCGCGGAGCGCGACGATTGCGTTTATGCCGTCGATACCCGCAATCCGGCGGAACCCAAGCTGGCCGTCGCGATTCCTACCGGCGCGCATCCGGTTTCGCTTTTGTTTTCGCACGATCAAGGCCGGCTGTTCGTCGCCAATTCGCTGAGCGATACGGTGTCGATCATCGACACGAAAGAAGATCGCGTGGTGGGCACGGTCTTGCTGCGGCCGTCGGCGGCCCGCGAACTGGCCGGCGCTACGCCGACTGCCATGGCGCTGTCGCCCGATGAAAAAACTCTGTACGTCACGCTGGCCGACATGAATGCCGTGGCGGTGGTCGACGTGGACGATCAGGAAGTGCGCGGCTACGTTCCCACCGGTTGGTATCCCAGCGCACTGGCGGTGGTGGGCGACGGGCGGAAGCTGCTGGTGGTCAATGCGAAAGGCACCGCGGTGCGCACGCCGGACGATGAGCCGGATAAATTCGATCCGCGCCGCAAACACGCCTACATCCTCAGCATTCATCGAAGGCAACGTGAGCGTGCTGGATGTTCCAGCCGCCGAGAAGCTTCAAGCCGCCACCGACGAAGTGCTGAAAAACAACCGGCTCGACGTGCTGGAAGAGAAGGCCGAAAATCCGCTGGCCGACATTGGCCTGGCCGCCGGCAAAATCAAGCACGTGATTTACATCATCAAGGAAAATCGCACCTACGACGAAGTGCTGGGCGATCTGCCGCAGGGCAACGGCGATCCGTCGCTGGTGCTGTTCGGCCGCAAAGTTACGCCGAATCAGCACGCTTTGGCGGAGCGCTTCGTGCTGTTGGATAACCTGTACGCCTGCGGCGAAGTCAGCGGCGACGGCTGGTGCTGGAGCACGCAGGGCATGGCCACCGCCTACACCTCGCGCAACGTGCCCTACAGCTATTCGCGCCGCGGCCGCCCGTTCGATTTCGAAGGCACCAACAACGGCTATCCCACGGCCGGCTTTCCCGCCAAGGGCCTCGATGGCAAACCGCTGGCCAACGGCGAAGAGTTCAAAGACGGCGCACGGCCATTCCCGACGTCGCCAACACCGGGCGCAATATTTGGGACGCGGTGAACGAAGCCCACGTGTCGATGCGCAATTTCGGTTTCTTCCTGTACATCGCCGACGGTTTTGTGGGCGTCAACGGCGGACCCGACAATTATCCCACCTCCGCGGGATTGCAACCGGCCGGGCACGATCTGGCCGGCGTGACCGACATCGATTATCGCCGCTTCGACCTCGATTATCCTGACAGCGATGCGCCGAGCATCTACTACAAGCAGACCGGCGATAAGAATTGCCTGTTCGCACACACCAAGTACGGCAAATACGATTCGCCCAGCCGCTTCTCGGAATGGAATCGCGAGTTCCAGATGATGCTGGCCAAAGATCCCAGCGGCGCGGCGGTGCCGGCATACATGCAAATCCGGCTGCCGACCGATCACACCGAGGCAGCCCGCTCCGGCAAGCACACGCCCCGTTCGTACAATGCCGACAACGATTACGGCCTGGGGCAGATTGTGGAGGCCGTCAGCCACAGCCCGATTTGGAAGAGCACGGCGATTTGTGTGATCGAAGACGACGCCCAAAGCGGAGCCGATCACGTGGATTGCCACCGCACGCTGGCCTACATCATCAGCCCGTGGATCAAGGCGCACAGCGTGGATCATCACTTCTACAACACCGACAGCATGCTGAAGACGATCGAGCTGGTGCTGGGCCTGAAGCCGCTGTGCCAGTATGACGCGGTGGCCGACCCGATCATGGATTGGGATACCCAGCCGGCCAACGCCGATGCCGTACACTGCCATTCTGCCGCCGAAAGACGTGATCGCGGAAATGAATCCGAAAGTGCGCGAGCTGAGCCTCGACGATCCGCGGCTGCACATGGCTTTGCAATCCAACGCGATGGATTTCGTGCATCCCGACGCGCTGCCGGCGCTGGAGGCCAACGCGATTGTGTGGCGCACGGTGAAAGGCGTGGATTCTCAACCCCCCGCGCCGCGCGGAATGTCGAAAGACGACGATGATTGATTCGCCGATCGCGGGCCGTCGCCAAACTTTCGCCAGCCGTCAGTCTTTACCAGCGGCCTCAGTTCGCCCGGCGAAAACGTTTGGCAAACCCTGCGGGGAGTTGCGCTTCTAGCGTGCCGGGGAACGTCTAGCGCCCGGTTGTGCCTGATATGTCGATAGCGCTGTAGAAGCATCAATCGCCTCTTATTCCGCACCGCGCGCCTAAACGGACTTTGCCGGCCGCATGACACGCCGATTCCCGCGTCTGATTGTCTGTTTAGTCACTGCCGTCTCCCTCGTGGCCGGTGGCTGCACCAGCTTGCCGGATTACATCCGGCACGGGCTGAAGGTCGGGCCCAACTACAAGCACGCCCCGGCCCCGGTAGCCGAGCACTGGATCGACTCCCACGATAAACGGGTGCGCTCGGAGGAGGCCGATCTGAGCACCTGGTGGACGGTGTTCAACGATCCAATCCTGGGGGGCCTGATCATCAACGCCACGCAGCAAAACCTCACGCTGCGCGAGGCCGGTTTTCGCGTGCTGGAAGCCCGGGCGCAATTGGGCATCGCCCGCGGCAATTTCTTCCCGCAGGTTCAGGATCTCACGGGCAGCTACACGCGGTTTGCCCGGCCGGGAGTTCCCGAGCCGCAATATTTCAGCTCCTGGAATTACGGTTTCAATCTGGCGTGGGAATTGGATTTTTGGGGCCGATTCCGCCGGGCGATCATTGCCGCCGAAGAAGGGCTGGAAGCTTCCGTCTTCGATTACGACGACGTGATGATCACGTTGATCGGCGACGTGGCCAGCAACTACGTTGAGTACCGCACCGACCAGGAGCGCATCCGGCTGCTGAAAGAGGTGGTGCAGATTCAAGAAAACGTGCTGAAATATATCACCGATCAATTGACGGTCGGTTTCCGCGGCGTGACGAACCTCGACCGCGCCAGGCGGTGAGCAATCTCAAGCAAAGCCAGGCCGCCATTGCACAGTTGGAAATCGATCAACGATTGTCGCAAAATGCAATCTGCACGCTGCTGGGGATACCCACTCAGGACCTGGACGGTTATTTGAATTCCGGCCCATCGACGATTCCCGTCACGCCCGACTACGTCGTGGCGGGCATTCCGGCCGACCTGCTGCGCCGCCGGCCCGACGTGCGGCGCGCGGAACGCCTGGCCGCCGCGCAGGCGGAACAGATCGGAATTGCCGAGAGCGATTTATATCCGGCATTCAGTATTTCCGGCACGCTGGGGGGAACGGCGGCGCGCTTCGGCGATCTGTTCAAGCCGCAGGCGTTCAATGGCAACGTCGGGCCCTCGTTCCAGTGGAATCTGCTGAACTACGGCCGCATCATCAACAACATGCGGCTGCAAGACGCCACGTTCAACGAACTGGTGGTCACCTACCAACAGACGGCGCTCACGGCCGATCAGGAAGTGGAAAACGGCATCGTCACGTTTCTCAAATCGCAGCAGCGCGAAAAGCTGCTGCGCGAAAGCGTCGACGCCGCGTATCTGGCGATGGAAGTGATCATTGCGCAATACGAAAACCCGACGCAGGCCGCCGGCGCGGGGGCCGATTTCAATCGCTACGCCGTGATTCAACAAAACCTGATCACGCAGCAAGATCAGTGGGCACAGTCGCGCGGCGAAATTGCCCAGGGGCTGATTCAAGTGTATCGGGCGCTCGGCGGCGGCTGGGTCGTGCCGTGCGATAATCCGCCGCAAGAACCGCTGAACGACGGAAAACATCCGACCGAAGAGGTCAATAAACCGCAGCCGGATTCGACGCTGCCCGCTCCGCAACCCGCGCCGCCGGCCGCTGCAGAGCCAGCGGCTCCCATGCCGCTGCCGCCGGTGGATCAGCCGAAGAGCTAATTCGCTCCTCTGCTCATCTCCTGCGCTGCTCCTCTTCTCTCTTCTTCGCTTCGCCGTGCAAAGTGAGCACCAATTTCCGCCGGCCGCCGCGATTGCGGTGCTCGCACAAATGGATTCCTTGCCAAGTGCCCAAGCTTAGCCGCCCGTCGTGCACCGGTACGGTGAGCGAACTGCCCAGCAGCGATGTCTTGACGTGCGCGGGCATGTCGTCGGGTCCTTCGACGGTGTGACGGTGGCCGAAATCTTCCGGCGCCAGCGCATCGAACGAAGTTTCCAAGTCGGCCGGCACGTCGGGGTCGGCGTTCTCGTTGATCGTAAGCGAGGCGCTGGTGTGCTGAACGAATACGTGCAGCAGGCCGGTTTCGATTTCGCGCAATTCCGGCAGCGCTTCGATCACTTGCGAGGTGATTAAATGAAAGCCGCGCGGCATCGCGCGGGAGTTCAATTTTGCGATGTATCCACATGTCCAGTTTAGGGGCAGAATAAATTATCCATCTTACCAGAGCGCAGTTTCGTTCTTTGACTTACGTCGACGCGCAAAAAACTCGCCAAAAAAGTTGACATTTCGGTCATCACGCCGATAATAGGTCGTTTACAAAGAATAAGGTGAGACGTCGGAAGCATCCACCTGCCATTCCGGAACCCGCGCTGGTGTACGTCGTAAGCGTTAGGGGGTGCTTCCGCGAGCGAAAGGTCTAATGTAAGTCGGGTTCTGCTCGCAACTTATCCGCCCTTGCGGCTGAGTTTTCGCGGGGATTTTGTCGATCCCGCGAACCAACCGTCCAAAGGGCACGTATCGGACTCAATTGGACATTATTGAGGGATGACCCAATGCGTAAACATCGAAATGTTTTTGAAACGATCCTCGAACACGGTCACGACGAGAATTTCGCGCCCGTGGAAACCGATGAATTCGTGCCCACCGATGCGCCCGCGGGTTCGCGGGCGAAAATCGATGCGCTGGCCAAGCGCATTCAGATGGGCGTGCCGCTGTGGCACCCGAAGGATCGCCACGACTACAGCGGGCTGACGGGTATCATTCGGCCCCGCGAGTAAGTCGGTCGCGCGCACCTCGACGGAGCGCCGTCTGTGCGCTGCGCGTAAGTGAAAAGCCATTTAGCCGTCGGATTCGTCCGGCGGCTATTTTTGTTTGGTCGCCGGCGCAGCCGCGGCTGTCCGAGCGGCGGCAGATTCACTGCTGGGAAGCATGGGCACGCCCTCGGCGATCCCCGGCGGCCCTTCCGATTGCGAGGCCGCCAGCCATTTCTTCAGGCGGGAGTTGGCCGGATCGTTCGTCGCGGGGCCGACGAATTCCACGGCGCTTGCCACCAGACCGTCCATCGATAGTTCGTCTTCGGACACTGGTTCGTTGGTGTTGTCGTGCCGCCAGTTGGCCACCGTGGTGCCGGGTGGAGTCAGCGAGCCGGCGCCGAGCCATTCGATGCCGCGCAATTTGCCGGCGATCGAGTGCGCTGGCTCGCCGGCCGGTAAACACTAATAGCCCCGCCCCGGTTCCCTCCGGCGCCAGCACGCACGCGCTGGCATTCACATTCAACGCAGCGAGTTCTTCGGCCGTGTCACCGGCGTTCATTTCAATCACGGCGGAGGCTCCACGCAGCGTGACATGCTCGAGTGTTACCGCGGCGGGGGCATCGCTGTGTCGCGGCTGCGAGAACCGCACCAGCGGACCGCCGCCCAAATAAAGCACGTTGCTGACTTCAATCGCCGCGGGGCTCGGCAGGGCGCAGATCCACTCCGCACGCCAGGTGGGCCAGCGCACATTGCTCGAGGCGCACCTGGCCGGCCGGCGCGAGCGACGTACGCGGAGAACCGCCGGTCATCTGCACGGCGACGGGCAAGTCGGCCAATCCGCCTGCTTGCGCCTGAAACGTGCAATTCACAAATTCGGCGTGCGCGCCGCGCAGATCGATAATTGCTTGACGCTCCGCCGACGCGATGCCTTCGGGACGCTGCCGCCACAGAAAATCGATGTTTTCAAATCGCACGTTGTCGGCGCTCACAGGAATGCCGCCCGCGGGCGCCAGAATCCGCGGCCGCTGATCGGCCTTTCCACGCACGATGGTGCCGGGCTGCAATCGCAGCGACGCGCCGGCGATTTCCTTATCGGCCTCCAGTTCAATAACTGGCGGCGGCGCTTTCGCTGTGCTCGCGGGGGATGCCGACTCGTGCGCTTTTGCTGGATGATCGGCGGCTTGGTAGTTGGCTTGACGCACGGCAGGATCGGCCGCGGCGGTGGCGACGAGCCTGGTGAGTTTCGGAGTGTCGGCCGCTTTGGTAAGCGGCGTGTGCGACGCCGCGCCGTGTTCCGGCGAGTGCCGCGTGCGCCAAAGCGGCCACGTGGCGGCGGCCAGCAGCACCAGACAGGCAGCGGTTGCCATCAATTGTGTGGCGGCCCGTTGCAAACCGGCTCGCGCACGCCACGACCAATTGATCTGCGCTGTGCGCCGACGGCTGCGCGCCAGCAGATCGGCCAATTGCCGCCGGCCGGCGCTGGTCGATGGGCCAAGTTGTTGGGCCATGTCGGCGAAAGTGGCCGGCCGCTGTGCCGGATCGCGCTGCGTGCAGCGCTGGATCGCTTCGGCCAAAATCTTGGGCACGTCGGGCGCGAGACGCCGCACGTCCGGAATCCGCGCCGCTTGTACGGCACGCAGCTTCGCCGCGTGATCGCCGCCGGCCAGCGGCGTGCGCCCGGTGAGCAAATGCCACCATAAACAGCCGCAGGCGTACATATCCCGATTTGCCGGCGCGGCCATAAGGACTTCGGAAGATATCGTCTCGGGAGGAAGATAATCAAATGCTTCGATCGGCAACCGCTCGGGCGATTCGCTTTCGTGGGGCCGCAAGATGCCCCGCACGCCGCAACGTGCAAGCTGAACTTCGCCCTTCTCGGTAAACATCAACGTCGATGCCGCGATATCACCGTGCGAGAGATTTGCCGTTTCCAGCCGGGCCAGCGCGGCAGCCATTTGTCGGGCAATTTCCAACACCACCGCCGGCGGCAATCGACCGTGCCACGAACTCCACTGGGCGGCAGCTATTCCAGCAGACGGCTTGAACGCAGCCCAAAGCGTTTGCCCATCTGCGCCGGCCACCTCCAACGGGGCAATCGCAAACGAACTCGGAGACTTCTCTGACGCGGCAGTTTTCGCTTTGGTGGATTTTTCGGGAGAGGCCGCGCTGGCCGGGGGATTCGTTAATGTTTGGGACTGCTCGACCAGCGATTGCAGATGGCGCGCAGCAGATTCGGCGCGTGAGCCGCGGGCCACAAGCAGATGCGCCGTTCGTTTCGTTTCGCGGTGCACGGCGACATACGATTCGGCCCAACCCAATTGCTTACCGCAGGGCGACTGCACCAAATAGGGTCCAACCTGCAGTTGCTCGCCGCGGCCGGCGTTGATTTCGCAGGCCTGATAGGGCGTGAGCAACTTGGCCTGCACCAGGGCATCAACCCACACCGATTCAAACAGCGGCAAACCGCGGGCCAGACCGCGTGCCAACTGCCCCACGGCGCACACTTCGTGCGGCTTGGCCAAGCGCAAACGTGACAGCAAATCGGTGAGTACGGCGGGTGGTTCGTCGTGCATCGTGCGGCCCCGATGGAAGTGCCCAGCTTCGGACCGCGGTTGCTAGCAGAATTGCTGTGATGGGGCAAGGTGGAATTGACTTGATCGCCTGTGCCCGACCGCTTTTCTACCGAAGGTCGATCATGTTTGGGCAAAAAAAGCTCATCTTCGGGAAACTCACCAGCGATCGATTCGATCGCCGCATCGGCCAATGGGTCTGCTTTGTTACGTCCCCGGTATAGTTCTATTTCGGAACCACGGCCGTTTGTCGCAACGCCACAACTCCGGCAGAAATCGTGATCGGCCTGCTGGCCGCCGGCAACGCGGCGCTGCTGGTGGCCGTGATCGGCCTGCTGTTGCCGTTCACTCCTGCTCGGCGTAACAGTCTCACCAAGCATGCAGATACGGTTGCTCGCCTTCCCGGGTTGCGGTAGAGGACTTCGGCCAGCAGATTTTTGGAGTCCGTGACGCCGGCACGACGGAAATGCCACCGCGAGATTTGCTGGGGCAGGATTACCGCCAAATGAATCACGAGATCTGGGCATACCCCCAGAATACGGAATCGATTACTACCCACTAGTCTCAGCGGGGCTGCCTGCTAATAATGGGCGTCAGGGGTGAACTACGCCGGAAATGTCGGATGGCATTGTCTGCGAGTCCGCGAAAGTCTTTTCGCCCACGCGCCGTGCTGCTAGATGGGTTGGCCGCCGCTCGACGGCAGATCGGCTCTATTCCGGCCGCGTCGATTTTCTTGCTTTCGGTCCTCAGCGCCCTGCTGGGTCCCGTTCAGCCGTCGGCCCAGGCGTTGACGTTCCATCTGACTTTTGACGACAGCGCCACCAGCGCGCCGGCCGGATTCCTGCCGGCATTCAATGACGCGCTGCAGCTATATGAGACCACCTTCACCGATCCGATCACTATTAATTTGCAAGTGGGTTGGGGAACGATCAACAACCAGAATCTGAACCCGCCGGGCGCGCTGGGCGAGAGCTTCGCCAACGGGCCCGGCTTTTTCACGTATGGCCAGGTGAAAGCCACCATGGCGAACGATGCGCAGTCG
The DNA here is from genome assembly GCA_963773925.1 of Pirellulales bacterium. Classification (GTDB taxonomy): domain Bacteria; phylum Planctomycetota; class Planctomycetia; order Pirellulales; family JADZDJ01; genus CAVRAW01. The sequence goes on along the minus strand of CAVZDC010000013.1, from coordinate 278,556 downwards.
GCTGCCGATCAGACCTCCGTCGCCAACCTGCCGGCAATGGATCCCACCGGCGGCGCCATTTTTACGATGTCCAATGCGGAAGGCAAAGCGTTGGGTCTGGTGTCCGCTAACGCCCCGGGTATCGACGGCTATGTCGGCTTCAACAGCACGGCCGATTTTACCTTCGACCCCAACAATCGAGCGGTGCCGAACGAATACGACTTCATTGGCGTCGCCGAGCATGAGATTAGCGAGGTCATGGGCCGCTTCGGGCTGGGGCAAAATGGCGCAGCCTCGGGACGCTATTCACCGATTGACCTGTTCCGCTATTCTTCGCCCGGTGTGCTGGATCTTGTGCCGGCCAACGGCGCCTACTTCTCGATCGACGGCGGCACGACGGTAATCAACACCTTCAACGGCACGGCGGGCGGCGACCTGAGCGATTGGGCGGGCGCAACCGTTGACTCCTACAACGAATCGCCGACGATCGGTGCGCAAATGGGGGTTTCCGCCGGCGACATCATCGTGATGGACGTCATCGGCTACAACGTCGCCGTGCCGGAGCCCACGACGCTGACCCTGCTGAGCATCGGCGGCCTTGTGGCATCCCTTATGGCGCTTAGTTGCCGCAAGCTCGGGAATTAACTGCTCGCCGCCTTCGACGGGTTGCGGTACAGGACTTCGGCCAGCAGCGATTTCGAGCCGCGGAAGCCGCTGCGCTCGAAGTGCCAGCGGTGGTTGCGCTGATCGAGCGCATTACAGGTTCGCCAGCAGCCGTTCGTACTCTGCGTGCGTTCCTATGAAGAACCAAACTATCGAATCGTCGTCAACGCGGACGCCGACCGCTCGATAGGAAGCAGTCATTCGGACCGACCACAGCGGCAAAGTTGCATGAAGGCGCTTGAACTGCAAGCCAGGGTGGTTTGGGTCGGTCTGGAAACGCCGATAAGCTGCCTTCGCACGTCGCTGAATGTCTGCCGGTAGTTTGGCGAATGCCCGGCGGAACGACGGATGCAGCCGAGAAATCACAGTTTGTCCGTGTCCAGCGGTTCACATTCGCCACGACGATCGGCTTGCCGAATATCGTCAACTAGACCCTGAAGCTTGTCGGCATGCGCTTCGGTCGATTGCATCCACCGTTCGGCTTCCTCAATTTCGTGCAGCACGAGCCGGGCAATCAGATCCTGCTTTTCCTCAGGCATCTGCCGCAGACGTTCGATCGCTTGCTCCAAGTTCTTCGTCATAAACGAATTATAACACACTCGATAGCCCAGGGTGAATCCGATCTTCCTTGGCTAAGGATGCCACGAGAACAGTTGCTTCAACTCAGAAAGCAAATGATTGTCGTGCCGCTGCCGAATTTCTTCCCGCCATTCATCGTCACCCACCCAGCGGTTTTCTGCCAACGAGTAGGAACCAAGCACGGAATCGTTTCCAAAAATAGCAAGCATTCTCACCCACGGAACTAGCGAACTGAAGCCAAAGACGATGTCCGATCCAGCAGATTGCACGCGGTGAAAGTGGTGCTCTTTCCGACCGTACCGAATGATAAGTTGGATGACCGGTTCAAAGGACTTCTCGGCCTTCGTTTGGTACAGCTTATCGTACAAATGAGCGCACACACGCCGTACGTCGCCAGGCACGTGTTCGGCCCGGCTGCTTTGGAAGTTGAGGCACGTGCAAGTCAATTGTGCGACATTGACCTCGTACGACTTGTTTGGATCGCTGCGGCTGTGTGCCTTATAGATTCGATTGAATTTCGGATCAATCGGCCCGACATTTAGAACGTGTTCCGGTGGGTGTCGTAGCATCTGTTGTCAGGCTTGTACGGTTTGCTGGACCTGCCATTACACATTTCCTGGAACAGAAATATCATTCATTCGCGCGTTGCCGTTCGCGCACATATCGCTCAAGAGCATCAGAAAGCAGCTTCACATGTTCCTGGGATAGTTTTTGCGGTTCATTACGTAGATAGCCCGCAAAGCGAGTCGCATTTAGAACCTAGAGATTGCTTTTGTTTGCCTCGACGACATATCGGCCAGGAAACAATATGACGGGATGGGGTTCCACGTCCAGTCCGGAATATTCTTTAAGAATCCTGCGAAGTGAGGCCGCGCAGGCGTGCACCTGAGCAACCGGGTCACGGTCGGGAACATAGCCGTCAACCCAGATGTGCTTGCCATCAAACCGAACTTCGTGTCTGCCGGTAGGAATGCTCCGAGTCTTAGTTTCGATCGCGAACACGCCGCCTGGGCCGATCACGACGTGGTCAATATTGTCCGACCGACCTCTCCCCTTTAATTCCAAGATCAAGCCGCGCCAATTCAGGACGAATTTGCCAAATACGAATGAAAGCAAGTGCGCATAGGACGAACGCAAGCAATGTGGACACAATCGGGATCGATGGCGATGAAGTTATCCAACGCCACCAATCCATTACTGCCAATGCGACGGAGAAGGCTGCGATTAGAGCCCAAAACTCCACTTTGCTCTCAAAAAAGCGATCCCGACGCTGCTTCGAAGATTCGGCCGGATCTGGAAGTGGTTCTTCTTTGACAGGATCGCGTTTTTCCGCCCGCGCTGACATAGTAAGCCCCCGCAAAAGCACTTGCCCAAGAGAAGCGGTCGAACCGCGGATCGCTATCGTACCACTTTCGCTGGGTTGCGGTACAGCACCTCGGCGAGCAGATCTTTTGAGCCGCGGAAGCCGGTGCGTTCGAAGTGCCAGTCTGGATGCGTGGGCACGAATTCATCCGCCAGAGGCCAGGGGTCGAAGGGGTCGTAGCCCAAGGCGGCGGCGAGCTTGCAGGAATTCAGCGATACGTCGCCGGCGCGCGGTGGGATCGGGCCGGCCAATCGGCGCGGGCAGCCCATCAACAGATGCGGATCGTAGCCGCCGACGCGGTTGATAATCTGCGCGATGTTAAACAGGCTCAAGCGGCGCGGGCCGCCGGCGTGGAAAAGGCCGCCCAGTTCGCTGCCCAGCACCACTTCGCACAGTTCGTTCAGGCAATCGGTGTAGGTGGGGGTGCGGATTTCGTCGAAGTACAACGTCGCCGGTTTGGATTTTTTGAAGCGCGACTGAATCCAATCGATCGCGCCGGCGTGGCCGTTGAAGCTAACGCCCATCGGGAGCGAAATTCGCAAGATGCAGGCAGCCGAGTGGGCAGCCAGAATCATTTCCTCAGCGGCGACCATCGTTTTACCGTAGACGGTGACCGGGTCGGTGGGGTCGGTTTCGACGTGGCCGCCGTCCCTGGTGCCGGAAAAAACCAGGTCGATGGACAAGTGCACGAACCGCGCCTGCGCGCCTGGCATACTTCCAGCAGGTTACGCACTCCTTCGACGTTGATTCGCCAGGCCATCGCGGGATCGAGTTCGCACGATTTCAAGGCGCAGTTGCCGGCGCAATCGAGCACGGCGGCAAAGCGGTATTTATCGAACAGCTCGTTGAGGCGATCGCGATCTTCGGCGTCGCAGATTTCGATGCCCAGGCCGGTTAGCCGCCAGTTGTCTCGCTGGCGGATGCCGACGACCTGGCCGGGGTAACGCTCAAGGAAATAGGGCAGAGCGTTGTACCCTGGCACGCCGGAAATGCCGGTGATCAGCAGCGGCAGTGGAGGCTGGACGGCGAGGGTTGAGGGACGGTACATGGGTTGGCAATTTTAGCGGGAGCGCGGGCTTGAAGTCGATGGCACGCCGAGCAAGCTCGGCGGCTAAATCCTCCGAATTTTTGAACGCAGCGTGTAACACTTCGCGAATCTTTCCGCTCCCTTACGTAGACGAGAACTTGCTTCCTCAGGCACACAAACTTCGATCGCAACACGCTCCACCATTTACGGTTTTTAGCGGTTGGTTTGCTGATCGATGTGCCTGGCGAAGCAAGTTTTCCATCAACTCCCCTTCCCACGATTCGCTCGCGGCGGGGTTCACAAGCCAACTGGTTTCCACCCAACCCAGGGAATTTCATTTCGAAAAATCCCTGGGTTTTATGTTGCGCGAAGCGGCGATTTCCGCGGCGATTCTGGCGGCTTCCTTGACGCTCCGTGGCTGCGTTGTTAGACTCGCCGTTTCGCTTTTAATAGCTATCGCGGGCTGGATTTGCGGGCAGTCCCACCAGGCGCGCCCGGCGAAAATCGGCACGCGATTTTTTATTTACCCACGGATGCAATCATGGCCACTGTCACCAAGCGTCGCAGCAAGTCTTCCGCGAAATCGGCCTCCAAGAATGGCAAGCTTTCCAGAGGCAACAGGTCCAGCGCCAACGGCAAGAGTTCGGCCGGCAAGATGATCTACTACTTCAGCAAGGGCGCACCGACGGGCGCGGCGACATGAAGCCGCTGCTGGGTGGCAAAGGGGCCAACCTGGCGGCCATGACCAGCATCGGGCTGCCGGTGCCGCCGGGCTTCACCATCACCACCGAAGTGTGCACGTACTACTACAAGAACGGCAAAAAGTTCCCGGCATCGCTGAACGGCGATATTAAGACGGCCGTCGCCTGGCTGGAGAAGGAAACGGGCAAGAAGTTCGGCGATCCGAAGAATCCGCTATTGGTTTCCGTGCGTTCCGGGGCGCGCGATTCGATGCCTGGCATGATGGATACGATTCTGAACCTGGGTCTGAACGACAAGGCTGTGGAGGGCCTGGCCAACGCCACGAAGAATGGCCGCTTCGCTTGGGATTCGTACCGGCGGTTCGTGCAGATGTACGGCGACGTGGTGATGGGCGTGCAAAAACGCCACGAGAACGAGCACGAACCGTTCGACGAAGTGATGGACCGCCTGAAGCAGGAGCGCAACGTCAAAGAGGACACGCAGCTTAACGAAGCCGACCTGCAGGAATTGGTCAAGCGGTTCAAGGCGTTGATCAAAGAGCGGACCGGGAAGGAATTTCCCACCACGCCATTCGATCAGTTGCAAGGCGCTATCGGCGCGGTGTTCGGTTCCTGGATGAACGAGCGGGCGATCATCTATCGCCGCAAATACAAAATTCCCGATGAATGGGGCACCGCCGTCAACGTGCAAAGCATGGTGTTTGGCAACATGGGGAACGATTGCGCCACGGGCGTGGCGTTCACGCGCGATCCGGCCACCGGGGAGAACGTGTTCTACGGCGAATATCTGGTGAATGCCCAAGGCGAGGACGTGGTGGCGGGCGTGCGCACGCCCAAACACGTGGCGGAAATGGCCAAGGACCCCGAAATTGGCCCGGCCTTCAAAGAACTGGAGCGAGTCCGCAAGACGCTGGAAAAAAACTTCGGCGACGTGCAGGATTTCGAATTCACGATCGAGAAGAAGAAGCTCTACATGCTTCAAACGCGCAACGGCAAGCGCACGGCGCTGGCCTATGTGAAGATCGCGCACGACATGGTCAAGGAAGGACTGATGACCGCGCGAGCATGCCATTCGCTCCGGCGATCCCGAGGCGCTCAATCAACTGTTGCAGCCGATCTTTCGACCGCCACGATTACGAGTCGGCCAAACAGCGAGGGGCCGTCTGCTGGCGACGGGGTTGGCCGCCGGGCCCGGCGCTGCAACGGGCAAGGTGGTGTTCAGCGCGGTTAAGGCAGAGGAGTGGGCCGGCCGCAGCGAAAAAGTGGTGCTGGCGCGGATCGAAACCAGTCCGGAAGATTTGCGCGGCATGATCGCCTCGGAAGGCATCCTGACGGCGCGCGGCGGAGTCTCCAGCCACGCGGCGTTGGTGGCCCGACAGATGGGCAAGGTGTGCGTGGCGGCGCCGGCGATATTCACATCGACTACCACCAAGGCACGCTTACCTGCAACGGCGTTACGCTGCGGGAAGGGGACGAGATCAGCATCAACGGTTCCACCGGCGAGGTATTTCGCGGACGCATTCAAACCGCCGACAGCGAGCTGAAGCAGGTGCTAGTTGCCAATACGCTCAAGCCGGGTGAAAGCCACACCTTCCGCTACTTCAATTTCATCATGAAGCTGGCGGATAAGTATCGCCGGCTGGGCATTCGCACCAACGCTGATCAGCCGGACCAGGTCGTCAACGCCATTGCGTTTGGGGCCGAAGGCATCGGGCTGTGCCGCACCGAGCACATGTTCTTCGAAGGGGACCGGATCACGGCGGTGCGCGAGATGATTTTGTCGGACAACTTGGCCGATCGCAAAAAGGCGCTGGCCAAGCTGCTGCCGCTGCAGCAGGGAGATTTTGAAGGCATCTTCCGCGCGTTGGCCGGCCGGCCGGCGTGCATTCGCTTGTTGGATCCGCCGCTGCACGAGTTTTTGCCGCAACACGACAATCCCCGTGGCCAGCACGAAGTGGCCGAGCAATTGGGCATTTCGGTCGAAACGGTCAACAAGCGCGTGCAGGAGTTGCACGAGTTCAACCCAATGTTGGGTTTCCGCGGATGCCGTTTGGGCATCCGGTACCCCGAGATCACCGAGATGCAGGCCCGGGCAATTTTCCAGGCGGCCGCGGCGGTGCTCAAGGAAGGCATCAAAGTGCAGCCGGAGGTCATGGTGCCGCTGGTGGGCTTCAAGCGCGAACTCGACTTGCAAGCGGCGATTATCCATCGCGTGGCCGGCGAAGTGATGAAGGAAACCGGCAAGAAGTTCAAATACACGGTCGGTACAATGATCGAAGTGCCGCGCGGCGCGCTGACGGCCGACGAGATCGCTGAAACCGCCGAGTTCTTCAGCTTCGGCACCAACGATCTGACGCAAATGTGCCTGGGCATGAGCCGCGACGATTCCGGCTCGTTCCTACCGGCCTATCAGGAAGCCGAAATCATCAAGGCCAATCCCTTCGCCTCGATCGATACGGTCGGCGTGGGGCAGTTGATGCGCGCCGGTGTGGACAAAGGGCGCAGCACGAAGAAGGATTTGAAGTGCGGCATTTGCGGCGAACACGGCGGCGACCCCGCCTCCATCGTGTTCTGCCACAAGATCGGGCTGAACTACGTAAGTTGCTCGCCGTTCCGCGTGCCCATTGCGCGGCTGGCGGCGGCCCAAGCGGCGCTGGCAAACAAGTAATTGTGCCGCGCAAGTTGACGTGCGCGTGATATTCTTTCATCGGACGCGGAACCGTTCGATAGATAAGCTTTTCCTTACGATCACCATTAGCGAGTGACTGGGATCGCACGATTGGCTTATGTTCTCAGGCTTATGGCCGATGGCGTCACGATCATTGTTGTTGCCGGCCAGCACTCCTACTCTGGATTGCTGGATAATCGCGGTTCGCGCGTCTCGGACTTACTCAACGATCCTGGCACGCAGTTTCTTCAGCTTTCCAAAGTTACGCTGCACCAGAAGTTTTTCGAGCGCGTTGTCGAAAGCCTTCCGGAAGTGACCATCCCGAAGCAAGGGATCGATTTTGTCTTGTTGGAACAAGGCAAACACGAGGCGCCGCTGCGGCGGCAAAATGCGCGCATCGACAAACGTTCGTTCACGGCGGTGGTGGTCTTGAACGATTACGAGATTCGAGGCACGTTGATGCTCAAAGGCGTGCCCGATGAAGTGGCAGCCTTGAGCCGTGAGTTGGCGGCTTTTTTTCCGGTGACAAACACGCGGCTGTCGATGCCCACAGGCGCCGCGGCCCCGACTCCTGCCGGCATTGCGCTGGTGAACAAAGCCAGGGTTACTTTGCTGCACATCGACTCGCTTCGGCCGCCATCAGGCAAGACGGCAATATAACCTGCCTTGCTGCTGGTGCCCCGCACTATGCACCATCGTACCGCGGCGCGTGCTACAATTGTTTAGCGGCAGTAGCGTCATTCAGACCGCAGCATGGGCGGGCCCGCTATAGCGCGGATCACGCGGAAACCTACACGAAACCGGAGAGAAACACATGCTTCGCTGGGCACTAATCTTCCTGATTGTCGCGCTGCTGGCCGGCGTGTTCGGCTTTTTCAGCCTGGAAGGCACGGCGATGTACATCGCCAAGATTCTGTTCTTTTTGTTTCTCGTGTTGTTCGTCGTTTCGCTGGTCATGGGCCGGCGGCCTGTCGTGTGACCTGGGGCCGATCCGGGTCGACCATTGGCTTGTCGCCAGCGCGGAGTGCAACTGTTGCGGCGAATCGGGCAACAGCACTCTTAGGTGGGCTTTTTCAACTGCTCCTTGAGCGCTTCGTATTTCGTCCGATCGAGCGGCGATAGCTCGTCGGGATTCAACTTTAAATCCTGAGCTTTGTCGAGCGAACGCCGCGCCGCGTACGAATCCTTGGCGGCGGCTTGCGCCATCGCCAGATGTAGATAATGCGACGGTTGCGGATCGATCACCGACACCGCGTCGGTCAGATCTCGAATCGCCTGCTTGGTATCTCCCTTGGCTAAATAGATCAGTCCGCGCGTATCCAACGCCTCAGAAACCGGTCCCAGATAAGCCACGGTGGCGTCGGAGAGCTTCAATGCTTCGTCCAAGTTCTTTCCTTGGAGGGCGAGCGCAAATGCTAGGTTGTTGGATACGCTGGCGCGGTTCTTGGGAGTCAAATCGGTGCGCGCCAAAATCTCTCGGTACACTTTTTCCACCTCGGCGTAGCGGCCCTGCGAATCGAGGAAGTCGGCCCACAAGATTTGCACCACAACCGAATCTGGATCGTCGCGCATTGCACGCTGAAACCACGTTTCCACCTTTTGGATTTGTTCGGCGGTGAGCGGATGCACGCGTTGTCTGGCTGCGTCATTGGCAATTCTCAAAACGAGCGCAGCCGGTTCGGTTTTGCGGCTCTGTTCGGCCAGCTGGAGCGCTTCGTCGACTTTGCCGCGTTTGGCCAGGAAAGAAGCCAGGTCGAGCGACTTCTGCGGATTGGACTGCACGTACTCGCGCCATAGCTTTTCCGCCTGATCGTATTGTTCCAACTGAGTTAATAAGTCGGCAACCATGTGCAGCGATTCGATCTTGTCTTTCGGCAGCGGTCGTTCCTTCGGCAACAACCGCATCATCTGCGCAACCGCCTGGTCGCCGTGGCCTTGCACGCTGGCAACATGGGCTGCCACTGTAGCCACCAGCAAGGGGTTGGTTCGTGCAAATCCTTGGAGCTTCTGCAACCAAGGCGCCTGCGCTTTCGGCGGCATTGCGGCGCAGCAGCATTTCGATGAACATCGCGTACGTGTTGGCATCGGCGTTGGGTTGATTCAGCATCGCCAGCAGTTCATCTCGCGCGGCAGACCAGTTGCCGGTGCGCTCGTACAATTGCGCCAGGAGTTGTCGTTCCTGGGTCGACAAAGCGCGAAGATTCTTCAATTCCTCGAGCGCACTGAGCGCCTGACGGGCCGAAGCGACATCGGGTCGGCCGCCCAGCAAGAATCCCCGCAGCGACAAGTCGGCCGCATTGGCCGATTCACCCTGTGCGGGAGAAAGATACTCCACGGCCTTGAGAAAACTTTGATAGTCGCCTTGGCCGGCCAACATTTGCGCCTCGGAGCGTCGCGCCCAAGCCTGGGTCTCGCGCTCCGCGGCGTTGGAGGGCTTCAGGGCAAGCAATTCGTCGATCAGGGGCCGGGCCAAGTCCTCGCGTTTGAGACGCAAGTAATAGCTCGCCACCATTCGCTGAACCTTTGCATCCTTCGGCGCAGCTTCTAAGGCCGCTTTATAGAACTGCTCGGCCAGCTGCTGGTCCCCGACGAGTTCATAGCCTTGGGCCACGGCCACGGTGCGCTGATCTTCCGGTAATTGAATCTGTGCTTCTTGGACGCTCTTCAGGGCGTCGTCGCGCCGTCCGGTGGCCATCAAGAAGTTAATCAGTGCCAGCCAGGTTTCCGGCTTTTGCGGGGCTAACTCGACTGCCCTCCGCATTTCCAATTCGGCTTGTTCCGTCTTGCCGGCTGAAGCCAGCAACTGACCATAATAGAGGTGATCGTTCGCATTGGTTGAATCTTTGGGAATCAACGACTCCAGCCGTTGCAATGCCAAATCGGGGCGTCCGTTTAGTTGTTCCGTGACGGCTTCGATCCGTTCGAGTCCCTTATTCGATTGGGTGCCGTAGGTATCGAGCACCTCTTTAACCTCCGGATACCGTTTTTGCATCAGCAATAGTTGCGCAAGGCGCCGGACTTGCACCGGATCGGGCGGACCCAGCCGCAGCACCTCGCGCAAGTCGATAATCGCTTCGTCCGGCTTCTCTTCTAAAGCGTCGATCTCGGCAAGCAGTTTTGGCCGTTCGAACCAATCCGGCCGAAGGTTTTCCACCGTCCGGAGTTTATCGCGAGCAGTTCGCAGGTCGCTTTTGTTCGAATCGCTCAGCTCGAAGGGTTGCTTTTCGGCGGCGCGAGCGGCTTGTGTTTCGCGAACATTGTTTACCAAGACGGCGGCCTCCGCCAACTTTGCTTGAGCGCTTTCTCGGCCAAATTCCTTGCTCATCCAATCTGCCACTTCCTTCAGTCCATCCGCATTCATGGTTTCGCGATAAAAGTCGTACAGCCGCCATTGAATCTGAGCGTCGTGCGGTTGCAGCGAGGACGCCTTGTTGATCGCTTGCACGGTCTTATCTAGTTCGCCGAGCCGCCGATATGCAGTGCTCAAAACCAGATAGAATTGCGCTTCTTCTGCGCTGGAGAAATTTTGCTTCCCGACGTCGGCTGCCAGCTTTTCGAGATTCTGAAGTTTGTCGGCTTTCTTATCGTCGCGCTGGAAAATTATCTCGAGCCGGCCCAAATACACGCTCAAATCACGAAGCTTGGCGGGCGCGGAGTTCATAATCCGCGTTGCTTCGTCGAGGTTTTTTTCTTGCAGAGCCAACTGCATGCGGGCGTTGAGAACAAGCGGGTCATTGGGATCTTGTTGCGCTAGGCGATCTAACAGCTTGCGAGATTCCTCCCGATTTCCCTTGCGGGCAAGTATGTCCGCCAGCATGAGGCTGGCCGTGGGCTCTTTAACCAACCCGCGCTGCTGCAGGTCTGCTACATACTGGCTTACGCTATCCCAATCGCGCGATTCCTCCGGGAGGCGCATCTGCTCGTTGACTCGCAGTTCGACCAAGGTATTGCAGATCTGGGCAACGACGCCCGGGCGTTCGGTGGGCGACACATATCGAAGCAGTCGTTCCAAATGCGACCGGGCCTCGTCTGTCTTGCCCAGCGCCACCAACGCTGCGCCGATTCCTAATTGCCCCTCGAGGCTGTGAGTCTCAGCCACAAAACGGCGCGCCGTTGAGAGGGTGAGATCGAACAATCCCAGCTGTTGGTAGCACCGCATCAGAAGGTAATCTGTTTGCGCCACATAGTATGCCCACCCGGAGGTTTCCGCCCCTTTGCTGAGTTGCGGTCGTAGCTTTTCCAGACGCCGACTAGCCTCTAAGAAGTTGCCTTCCAGTGCCAGGAGTTGCGCCTCGCGAAACTCCTTCAATGTCGGTGAATAATTGGTAGCCGCCAGTTTTTGCAGAGTGAGCCGCGCGCTTTTCAAGTCGCCGGTCTCAAGCTGTTGGTCAAACAGCAACTGCAGCAAAGTAGAACTCGTTGGAACTGCATTCAGACCGGCTTCCAAGCGCTCGCTGAGCGCTTTACGATCGTTTTGGCGTTTGGCAAGATAAGCCAAATTGAAATACATTCGGTCGTCATGGGGATGCTGCGCAATTCCCTTTTTCAATATTTTTTCCGCAGTGGCGTAGTCTTTGGCCAGGCTGGCCATTTCCGCGGCTTGCAATAGAACGTCCGCGTCGTTCGGGGCCAACTCCAGCGCCTTATCGATGCTGGGTTTCGCCTTTTCCAACGAATAGTATTGGTGCAGGTATTTTGCCTTGGCCAGCAGCGCCTTCACCGAATCCTTGTTGGCCTTCACAAGCTGATCAATCACACGATCGGCAAGTTCTTTGCGATCACTCATTTCGCTGTCACTGATCTTGTCTCGCAAAACATTGGCCAAATAGATATATCCGTCGATTTCATGGGGCAAAGTTGCCTTGCTCTCGTCGAACGACTTCGACTCAGCGTTGTAGCCGATCAGCGAACTGAGGAGCTTGGCGGCGTCGAGATAACCGCCCAATGCAATTTGACATTTGGCCAAATTCAACTCGTCTTGCGGGTTGGTGTCTCCCTTGGACTTCATTTCCAGCAGCAAATTTCTCGCGGCGGAGAAAAACTGAGCATCGTGAGTTCCCATTTCCAGATCGATTAACTTGCGGCGAACATCGGTACGGCTTTTGTCGCTGAGTCGGTCGGTGCTGCGGCTGCGGTCGATGAGCAAGCAATTCTGCAGCTCCCTAAGCGCACACGTTGTACTCTTGGGGAGTACTCCCGGGGCTGTCGGCCACCGATGCAGTCAACATGGCATATTCGGCGTATCGCTCGAGATCCTGCTGCTTGTAGGAAAGATAGCGCCGATAGTAAAAAATCGCCTTCGTCTTATCGCCATCCGCCTTCGCGGCTTCAGCGCGCTTCAAAAGCGTGACCGAGTTCCGATTCATTTGGATGGCGTGCACCACGGCCACCCCGGTCGTAAGTACGGCCACCGTAACCACCAAAATCAACAGCAGCTTCACGTTGAGTCGCTTCATAGCTCCAAACACCTGTCAGCAAGAAGAGAAGGCTTGAATCGGTACCCGGCGAAACGTGCCGGCAATCGGCGCAGAACTTCACATTAGATCTGCCGGTAGACACAGCCAGTTAGCAACGGCAGCGCGCCTACAGATTCCAGGAAGTACCGTCTTAAGTTCATGGTACTTGGCAGCAGGACCCTGTCAATGAACCGGCGAAAGCACGGAAATTGACGCCCTAAGGGGCCGACCGACGCGCACGACATAGCTTCTTTGTCATCTTCCAGCATCGAAACGGACTTCGGCCAGGGCGATCACCCGCTTTGCGCCCACTCAGCGGGTGGCTATTTCATGCTGGCTGCTGTCAGCCTGCTGATTGTTTCCTAACAAGTCTGTGTCAAAGTTTGCCGATTATTCAAGGGATAGGGTCTGCGCGGAGATTTCAGGCGCATGCAATGGCCTGGATTTCGGGTAGGAAAGGGCCACAAGTGTAAAACTGCGAAGCTTGGAGAATATGGGAATAGCTACAGCCACTCGCTGCCGGCGGTCTTGCGCCTGGGCCCCTCGGGGGCTTTTGACGCTGGTGCTTGCGGTTTTGGTTGCCGCCCCCGGCTGCCGCACCTGGTTCGGCTTGCGCCCCGTGCCGGCCCAGGCCGTCGGGGCCCAGCCGCGTTACGTTCCCAGCGAGAAGAACATGGTCTCACTGCCGCCGTACGTGATCGAGCCGCCCGATATCCTGCTGATCGATGCCTTGCGCGTGATTCCCAAGGCGCCGTTTAAAGTCCAGCCCTTGGATGTGCTGCAACTGCAGGTGGAAGGCACCGGGGCCTATCAGCCGATCAACGGCCTGTTTCTGATCGAACCGTCCGGCATGCTCAATTTGGGCCCCGCCTACGGCAAGGTGAAAGTCGGCGACCTGTCGCTGGAAGAGGCCACCGAGGCGGTCACCAAGCACCTGAAGCGGATTCTCAAAGAGCCGCAGGTGTCGCTCACGCTCAACGAATCCGGCGGCCAGCAACAAGTGGCCGGCGAGCACCTGGTCGGCCCGGATGGCACGGTGAATCTGGGCACCTACGGGCTGGTGTACGTGGCGGGCATGACGATCGAAGAGGCCCGCAACGCCATCGAGGAGCATTTGAAACAGTACCTGGAGGCGCCGTTGGTGTCGGTCGACGTGTTTGCCTACAACAGCAAGGTGTACTACGTGATCACCGAAGGCGCCGGGCTGGGGGACAACATCCAGCGCTTCCCGGTTACCGGCAACGAAACGGTGCTGGACGCGGTGAGCCTGGTCAACGGCTTAAGCCGGCTGTCGAGCAAGAACATTTGGATTGCCCGGCCTTCCCCCTCCGGCTGCGATCAGATTCTGCCGGTGCGGTGGGACGAGATTGCCAAAGGCGCCGGCACCTGCACCAACTACCAGGTGCTGCCGGGGGACCGGATCTTCATCTCGCAGGATCACCTGATCGCGCTGGATACGCTGGTCAGCAAGATCCTCAACCCGATCGAACGCGTCTTCGGCACCAGCTTATTGGGCATGCAGACCATCCAAACCGCACAAGACTTCCCGGGTGGAACCAGCAATACGCGAACCGGACCGTGACGTAAATCGGCCGACATTTGCCTCGGGGACTGATCAAGGTAGAATTAGCGTTGAAGGGCCCGTAGAGGCGCTTTTCATGGAGGTGGTTGCCATGCGATTCTGGCTTAGCCTGATACTGACGGCGTTGAGTACGCTAGTGTTTGCCCGCACGCTGCAAGCGCAGCAGGGACAGTTGCCGTTCTCGAATGTTCAGCAATCGCCCACGGTCAGTCCGTACTTGAATCTGCTTGGCAGCCGCTCGGCCCAAGGTCTGCCTGCGTACCAGACGTTGGTGCAGCCGATTTTGCAGCAGCAGCAGCAGGCAGCATTACAACAGGGACAAATTCAACACCTGCAAAGACAAACGAGCGCTTTGTCGCAGGGTGCCGGCCTGGCAAATCCAGCCCGAGGCGCTTCGGTGGCGATCCGCGGCACGGGGCACGTGACCGCATTCATGGACACCTCGCATTACTATCCACGCTTCCAACAAGGGCGGCCTGCGCAATAGCCCGCCGCGCTACCTGATTGACGACCGGAACTTCGTTGGGCGGCTGCCTTCTATACAAACGCCAGGCCTTCTGCCGGCCCATAGTTTATCTGCCACAATCTGGCGGCGGCGAAAATCGCTGGCATTCTAGCGGCAGTTGTGGAATAATGATTTTCAGGCATCCTTCTCACCGGGCGGGCCGAGACGAGGTATTAGTATGACCACCCACGGACGCTGCTTTTGCCGGCGCACGCGCGTCGGTTTCACGCTGGTCGAACTTCTGGTAGTGATTGCCATCATCGGCATGTTGGCGGCCCTGTTGATGCCGGCCATCAACAGTGCGCGCGAATCGGCACGGTCGGCCACCTGCATGAACAACCAGCGCAACTTTGCCATGGCCGCGCTGCAGTATGCAACCAGCAAGGACTATTTTCCGGGCTATCGGGAGCTGTTGCCAAGTCAGAACACCGCCGAATCAGTACTACATCATTAGCTGGCAAGTGGCGTTGATGCCCAACATGGGCAAGACCGATGTTTATCAGGCGCTGCAGAACGATGCGATCGGCCAAACTGGTGCTGGAGCGACGCCGATGCCGTATTGGGCAGACTCGATCTGCCCGAGCGATTTTTCGGGCGTCGGCAAGACGTATCCTTGGACTAGCTATGTTGCAAACACGGGCTACTTGGATAAAGACGTCACCACATCATCACCGGCGCCGGTCGTTTATGACGTAAAGGCAAACGGTGTTTTTCAAGATCGCGCACGATACACAACTGCCAATCCGAAACCCAAGGTGTCGCTGACCGATATCAAGGATGGCCAAAGCACGACGCTAATGATTTCAGAAAATGTGGATGCGTGCTATTACGTGGATCAGCCGGTGCTGGCGTTTACAACCTCCGCTGGCGCAATCCGCCTGCGCCGACAACACGTCGACGCTAAAGTCGTAAATCCTACTGGCAACACAAGCGAACGCGGCGCGGGATTCATTTGGTGGGATACCTCAATATTAAACAGTCGCCGCGCAACCGCTCCTACATTCAACCTGCCAGCGTACCCGGAACTTGTAATTAATGGGAAAAAGGGCCAATTTGATCCAGCGACAGATGCGAACGCCTGGCCATCCAGTGGCGAGTTTTATGACCAGAGCTCCGAGCCAAATTATGCAGCGCGGCCGGCAAGCAATCATCCAGGCGGGGTAAACGTGGCGTTTGTCGGTGGCAATACGCGCTTCTTGCGCGAGGACATCGATTATCCCGTATATTGTCTGCTGATGACTTCCGACGGCGCAAACTGCACGAACCAAGGGCACATTACGACCACGTCGCACGACGCGAATAACCATAGTTGGCAAAAATATAAGACGCTTGACGAGGGCAGTTTGTAAATCAGCCAGCACCGCACAATGCGCGACGTCAAATCGTTAAGCCCAGGGGTTGCAACCCCTGGGCTTTTTTGTTGCGCCGATCGACTACAGATGCGATGACGCCGCGGTAGGGGCGGGCACGTCGATGGCGCGTAGGAGAAACCGAGGACGCCGCCTGCATGCGCTGCATGCGCTCTGCGTTGTGCACAAACGGTAGGTGCTCCGGCGCGAACCGGTGGCCGGCCGCCAGCAGTTGTTCAGCCTCGGTAAAGCGGCCGGCTTCCGCAAGTGCCAGCGCCCAGTTGTTCACTGTGGCCAGCAGATTGCCGCGGGCCGTGGCGTTGGCAGAATCCAAAAGCAGCGCTTTGCAGTTTGCCGACACGGCTTCGGCATAACAGCCGTGGTAAACCGCTTCCACGCCGCGGTTGTAGTAAATCATTGCGACGAGGCCAGCCGCATTGACTTCGCGGCCCGCAGAATCTCCTGCTGCATTGTTAGCGATTGAGATTGAGATTGCCTTGCCGCGGCAGCCAAGCCTGAGATTGGTGGGGGCAGTCAACGGAGCACCATGCACCGTAAACCATGCTGCCGACATCTGCTGCTATGGTGGATCATTCCTGCAACATGGTAGCTGAAACTGAATAATCGTTGATTTGGGGGCATAATAGGTGTGGAGACCTGCGGTTAGCTACGAGTCTTTTGTTCGTGCTCTGTAATGGTGGGCCCCGGGCGGCTGGATGCATCCAGCCGCCCGGGGCCATTTTCGTTGATGCGCTTCGTCCATGCAGTGGTTTGAGCTGCTGATTTGACCCCCTGGCGCGGTGCCGGGGCGGTCTTGTTGTTTACCAACAGGACCGCCCCGCGGGCGGTCCTCCCTCCGAAGGAGACTTCCCATGATCGCGCCATTGCCAAGTGTATGTGCTGACCATCTGACGCAACGACCGCACGAGCGGTTTGCGGCGCTGGTGCCGCAAATTCGGCGGCAGGCGGCCTGGGCTTCGCGAACCCTGCGCCGCGAAGCCCGAGAAGAGCTCATCCAAGAAGTGATTGCCAACGCGTTTGTCGCCTGGAGCCGGTTAGTCGCCCAGGGGCGCGAGCACGTCGCCCGGCCCACCCCGTTGGCCAACTTTGCAGTGCGCCAGGTCCACGCTGGACGTCGAGTGGGCTGCCAATTGAATAGCCACGATATCCTGTCCCCCGCCGCCCGCCGCCGTCAGAATCTGGGGATCGAGCGGCTCGATCAATGGGACGAGGGGACTGAATCCTGGAGGCAATTATTGGTCGAAGACCGCCATGCCGGCCCAGCCGAGACGGCTGCGGCGCGGATGGACTTGGCAGCGTGGTGCAGTACTCTGTCGGCGAGAAATCGACGGATCGCCAGGGCGTTGGCGGGCGGAGAGTCAACTGGTGTCGTGGCCCGGCAGTTCGGTCTAACCCCGGGCCGCATCAGCCAGTTGCGCAGCTGGCTGCACAGGCACTGGGAACAGTTCCACTCGGCGCAGTTTCGGGCCTAGTACCAAAGTTCGCTGAACCGCAAAAAGCCCAGCCTGCACCGGATATCAATGAGGCTGGGCTTGTTTGCCATCTCCATGCGACGCTCCGGGAACTTGGAGATGACAGCGCACCGCACCTTCAGCAGGGCGACCCACTAGCGGGTGGATTTCCATTGATAGTGAAACCCGGCTAAACGGAACCGTATAAATGTGCTGTACGAGGACGGAAGCAGCATCGCCTTGCTACGATGCCAGGGTCTGGATCGATAAGTGCAAGTCTTTGTTGCGTACGCTCGCTGGCTGAAACGAAACGGCGCCCCTATGAGCAGAGCGGGGTGCAACCGGAGTCCAACCGCAGAAGCGGCAAGCAAAGCCGGCCGAGCGCTGAGAAGGATGTGGGGAAACTGCGCCCTCCAGTTCGATGCGGTGCAGGACGGAAATCCAATCCATTCCTCTTCCCCCGTACCCGATCGGCTGCCGTTCAGAAATTCGACGCGGCTGGATTGGCCACGGCCTTGGGTGCAATCAGCGCTTGGGCCTGCATCCGCCCAACGTGGGCGGCGTTGTGTTGAAACGGCAGATGCTCCGGGGCATATCGGCGGCCGGCGGCTAATAGTGTTTCCGCCTCGTTGAATTGCTTCAAATCAGCCAGCGCCAAAGCCCAATTGTTCACGGCGGCGAGCAAGTTGCCGCGGGCAGTGGTGTTGTTGGGGTCCAGCAGCAGCGCTTTGCGGTTTGCTGCGACGGCCTCGGCGTAGCGCCCGTGATAAACGGCTTCCACGCCGCGGTTGTAGTAAATCATCGCGATCAGGCCCAGCGGCGAGACGTTGCGGGCGGGTTCCGTTCGCTGATGCTCCCCGCCGGCTGCGGCGCCCCAGCGCACGGCGCCCGCCAAGGTCGGGCAGGTCGCTTCAACTTCGCAGCGTTCGCGGCCGCAATCGACCACTGCGCGCACATGGCCCGGCAGTTCCACGGCGTGGGCGTTGAGATTCAATTGCTCGGCTAGCGCGACGAACAGCAGCGTGGCGCTGGCGCAGTTGTAGATTCCGGTGTCGAAGGTGCCGGCCAAGTCGGTGGCGTTGGCGTCGTATCCGCCGTGCAGCAGGCGCTGGTGCAGCAAACGGTGGATCAATTCGATTTGTTCGGCGACATTGCTGGTTTGAGCGGCCGCGCGCCGCAGTTCGTCACTCACGGCGGCGAATTGCCGGCGGTAGCGCTCGACGGCCAGCTGGATTATCCTCGCCGCACGCCACCAGCGCCGCGTCGATCAGCGAGTGTTCGTCGAGGCGGCCGTCGGCAGCGTCGAGAAACAGCGATCGCTCGCCGGCGGAAAAAATCAGGGGATCGGCCAGCGGATCGCCGCTCGGCATGTCCATCTGCGCCGGCGCGGTCGCCCGCCATGCGCCATTGTTGGCTAGCGCGCGGGATGCGCTGCCTGCGATGGCTAGCAGCAGTAGAAAGCGCACGCAGTGCCGCATGAGGAACCTTGGCTGCGAAAGCTCGGCTGTGACAGTCGTACCCAATGTGCCGGCTGCGCAAACACGCATCCCGGCCACTGGAACCATAGGTTGCAAAATGGCAACGTGGGGCGAAAAAGCCACGCGATTCTGCCGGCCGCCCGCCTGGGAATGCGGGCTATTCCGGCGGCAATTGCGCCGAGCGAGCTCGGCCGCTAAATGAGCCTGAAACGGCTACACGTCCAGCGCCGATTTTTCGCGGCGCTTGATCAGAGTTACCTGGTTGCCGCCGTTGGTGTACTGCACGTCGTCCATGAACGTCTTCATCAGCAATAGCCCCCGGCCGCTTTCGCGCTCCAGGTTCGCCGGATCGGTCGGGTCCGGCACGGTGCTGTGATCGAAACCATTGCCTTCATCGCGCACCGTGAACTGCGCCTCGTCGGCGCTGACGGAAATTTGCATGTGAATCCGGCGATCGCGATACGGCGGTTGGCTCGTGCGCTGCTCGATCAAATTTGGCCCGTTCGATTCCAGCATGCTGCTGCGAGCGTCGTGCAGCGCTTCAGAACTCAACTCCAGGTTGCCGTGGTACAGCGCGTTGAGCAGGGCCTCTTCCAAGGCGATGCCCACGCGGATCCGCCCGGTTTCGTCGCATAACCGCATCCGTGTGACCAGTTGCTGGCAGTGATCGACCAGGGGATAGACCAGCGAAGTATCGTTGGGCAGCACGAAATCGGTGACGGTTCGCGTAATGCATTCGCCCAGCCGCTCGTTGTGCCGGTCGGCCTTGGCAATGTGCAGCACGGTTTCCAGCACTTCGGGCAGTTCGTCGGAGATCGACGATTTGTTCACGTAGAACGCGGCCCCGCGCTGCAGGGCCTGCACGGCAATATCTTCGCTGCCGTGGCCGGTCATCAGAATCACCGGCACCAGCGGAAAGCGACTGCGCACCGTGCTGACCAGTTCCAGGCCGTCCATCTTGGGCATTTGCAAATCGGTAAGCACCACGTCGGGTGGCGAGCGCTCGATTTTCACCAGCGCTTCGGCGCCGTCGCCGGCGTATTCCGTTTTGGTGCCCGAGATTTTTTCCAAGATGCCGCCGACCAACCGCCGATCGATCGGCGAATCGTCGACAACCAGCACGGTCGCCATGACGCATTCTCCCCTTCAGATGAGCTAACGAAGAATATGGAAAACTGGGTGGTCGTTTTCCGGAGGGCCTGGCCCTTCGGTGTCAGTGGATTTCCGTTGGTGCAGTGTCGAACAAATTGCGGCGCGAGTCAACCGGCCGCGGTTTGGGAAGTGACGCGGCCCTGGCGGATGTATTCGTCGAGTTCGGGTTTCAATTGATCGAGCACCGCCTCCAGGCGCGGCCAGGCCGCGGCGGCGGCCGCCAAATCCCCCTGCTTGGCGTGCGTTTCCACCTGCAGAGCTAGTTCGATCCCCTCCGCAGCCGCCAGATGCGCGAGCGAGCCTTTCAGCGTGTGAGCGCCGCGGCGCAGCCGGGCTGCATCGCCGGCCGCTAGGGCATCGGCCACTTCGGCGCGCATCTTGGGGCATTCCTCGCGGAAGATCTCAACCAATTCCAACATTAGTTGGCGGTCGCCGTCGATGGCTTCTAATGCTTCTTGCCAGTTGATGCGGCCGCCGGCGGCCTGGGCTGCCGTTGGTGGCGGGCGGGGGCGGGGCTTGTGCGGTTTGCGCCACGGCGCCAGCCGCCGCAGGCTTTTCGCCATCGGTCGCAGCTGGCGACGAATGCGATTCGTGCCCCATCACCTCGCGAATTACGCGCGACAGTTCTTTGGAGCGGATGGGCTTAGTGACGTAGGAATCCATGCCCACTTCGAGGCAGCGATCGCGATCCCCTTTCATAGCATGGGCCGTCAGTGCGATGATCGGCAGGTGCTTGCCGGTCGTTCTTTCCTGTTGACGAATGATTTGCGTGGCTTCCAATCCATCCATTTCCGGCATTTGCACGTCCATCAACACCAGGTCGAACGGCTGGGCATTCACCGCGGCAATGGCTTGCCGCCCGTTGCCGGCCACGCTGACGCGGTGGCCCCATTTGGTCAGCATGACGGTGGCCACGCGCTGGTTCACGGGGCTGTCTTCGGCCAGCAAGATCTCCAACGGGCGCATCGCCGCGCCGCTTTCATCCGCCCCCCGTTTCGCCAGGTTTTCCGTCGACCAGCGGGCCGACGGTGGCCATCATGGCGTCGAGCAATTCGGACGGCTTGATCGGTTTGGAGAGCCAGGTGTGAATGCCCAGGTTTTTGCAGCGCTCCGATTCGTCGGGCCGGCGCGATGGATTGAGCATCATGATCATCGTGGTGCCCCGCAGCGCCGCGTCGTTGTGGATTTGCTCGGCCAGCCAGAAGCCGTCGCGCTGCGGCATGTTGCCGTCGCACAGCACCAATTGGAACGGCCGGTTGGCGATGGCGGCGGCATGCAGGGTTTGCATGGCCAGCGTGGCATCGGGCACGGCCTCGGCGCGCACGCCCCAACTGTGCAGCACTTCGGCCAGAATGCTGCGGTGCGTGGCGTTGTCGTCGACGGCCAGCACCTGCAGATCGCGTAAATCCTTCCACGGTTCCTCGCCGGAGGGTGCTTGCTGCGACAGACCGAAGCGGGCCGTGAAATGGAACGTGGTTCCCTTGCCAGGCTGGCTTTCCAACCAAATCCGCCCGCCCATCAGCTCCACAAGCTTCATCGAAATGGTCAGATCCCAAGCCGGTGCCGCCATGTTTGCGCGTGGTGGACGAATCGGCTTGTTCGAACGGCTCGAACACCGCTTTCTGCTTTTCCAAGGGTATGCCGATGCCCGTATCGATGATGCTGAAATGCAGCTTGACTGAATCTGTTGCTCCGGACGGATGCGCAGTACCGGCGGGCGCCGATTTCGAATCCAGCATGTGATCTCCCTCGGCGTGCTGCACGCGGAGGATCACTTCGCCCCGCTCGGTGAACTTGATGGCGTTGCCGATGAGATTGATCACGATTTGCCGCAGGCGGGCCGGATCGCCAATGACGACCTGTGGCACGTCGGGCACCATCCGCCAGGCCAGCTCCAGGCCTTTTTTGTCGGCCCGCAAGGCCAGCAGCTTCACCGCGTCGCCCAGCACTTCCCCCAGCTCGAACGGGATCGCTTCCAGATCGAGCTTGTCGGCCTCGACCTTGGAGAAATCCAGCACGTCGTTGATCAGGCTCAGCAGCGCGTCGGCCGACTCGTTGACCATCATCAAAAATTCGCGCTGATCGGGCGTCAGCGGCGTATCCAGCAGCAGTTCCGTCATGCCGATAATGCCGTTCATGGGCGTGCGAATTTCGTGGCTCATGTTGGCCACGAAGGCGCTTTTGGCGCGGTTGGCCGATTCGGCGGCGGCTTCCGCACTTCTTCAGCGCCGTAACGTCGGTCGAGACGCCTCCCACGGCGTAGGCCCAGCCGTTGCGATCGTACAGCGAAAATTTGTTCGAGTTGTAAATGTGCATGCCGTCGTCGTGCGGCACGGGCTCTTCCACTTCGATCGGCTGGCCGGCGGCCAGCACGCGGCGATCGTTCTCGCGGAACTCCACGGCGCACTCCGGCGGAAACAGTTCGTTGTCCGTTTTACCGATCGCTTCTTCGCGCGTTTTCTTGAACAGCACATTCCAGCGGCGATTCACCAGCATGTAGCGGCCAGTGGCGTCTTTCATGTACACGATGGCCGAGGTGTTATCGAGAATCGCCTGGAATTTGGCTTCTGTTTCTTTGACCGATTCGCTGGCTTTCACGGCCGCAAAAATGGCCGCAGCGCGATTTTCGGTGGCCGACCATACCACGCCCGCCAATAAAATCGCCAGCAGGAAGCCGCCCCACATCACCACTTCGGGCGTCAGCATGTCGATGGCGACGTCGTCGAACTCCGGCCGCGAGGCGAAACTCAACAGCCAGGGACTGTTCATCGATGGTCATCGGCATGGCACGTTCGAACTGGGCCGTTCGCAGCGGCACTGTCCCGCCGGCCGACACGTTGGCCGGCACATTCGAATAGCGTTTCGCGGCCGGGGTGGCCTCGGCGCCTTGATAGATTGTCAGATCCAGCGAAGGGTGATCTTCCGCCGTCACCAGTTGCGCCACTTCCTTGCCCTGCTTCAATCCATCGGCCAACTGGCGGCGAATGGTTTGCGCCACCAAATCGGTTTCGATGGCGAAGCGAATCCTGGCACGATTCACCGCGTGCTGATGGGCGGCATTGCTGCCCACGATCGCGGCAATGGCGCCTAGAATCAAAATGGCCAGCGGAATGCCGTAACGCCACCAGGCCGCCGAGCGAATTTGAGCTTCGTCGCTGCCGTCGCCGAATTGCGGCGTTTTCTGACGTGTCGTCAGTTTCATCGCCAAGTGCTCCCCTTGCTGGCCAGCGATCGATGATGCCTATCCGACGAGAAGAGAAGATTTGTCGAGCAGATTGATCAGTTGCACGTCTCGGCCGGGCGCCCGATCGTTTGCATTTTGGGCGGTCGGGCCGGTAACTGCAACTGTTTCGCGAACGATTATTATAACCGGCCCCATCTGGCCTGACAGCCTCCGCGATCACCGCACCACTATCGGGCAGCCGGCGGCAGTGGTAATTTGCCGCACGGTGGCTTCTTGCCCCGAAAGCCGAACACATGAGCTGGCACCAGTTGGAAGGTCACGACGAAATCGTCGCCCAGTTTCGCCGGGCGCTTGCGGAAAATCGCCTGGCCAGCACGTTCCTGTTTGTAGGGCCCGAGGGCATCGGCAAACGTGCTTTCGCGCTGCGGCTGGCCCAGGCGCTATTGTGCGAAACGCGGGATGAAAAACTTTCTGGACCCGTGCGGACGCTGCCCTGGCTGCGTGCAGGTGCTGGCCGGCACGCATCCCGATTTGATCCAGATTTCGCGGCCGCCGGGGAAAAACGATATTCCTGTCGGCATGCTTAAAGGCGACGACGATTACCATCCGGTGGAGCAGTCGCTGCTGTTCAACTTGGCACTCAAGCCATTTTATGGCGGCCGGAAGGTGGCCATCGTGGACGATGCCGACGATTTGAATCCGGCCGGCGCGAACTGCCTGTTGAAAACGCTGGAAGAGCCGCCGCCGCGCAGCGTGCTGATTTTGCTTAGCACCAGCGTCGATCGGCAGTTGCCCACCATTCGCTCGCGCGCCGAAATCGTGCGCTTCAAGCCGTTGGCGCCGGAGATCGTGGCGCGTTTGTTGGTGCAGCAGAATACTCGTATCCGATCCACAGGCATGCCGACCGCCTGGCGGCCCAAAGCGGCGGCAGCCTCACGCGCGCCGCGAAATTAGCCGATCCGCAGTTGTGGCAATTCCGCGGCGAACTGCTCCAGCGGCTGTCGCAATCTCCCCTGCCCAGCATCTGGCTGGCGCAAGCGGTGCTCAAGTTCGCCGATGAAGCGGGCAAGGAGGCTTCGGCGCGGCGAGATCGACTGCGGCTGGTGATCGGGTTTGCGGCCGAATTTTTCCGCCAACTTATGCGGCAGTTGGCGGGCCTGGAGACGGACGGCGATCCTGAAATGACTGCCGCCGTCGGCCGCGCCGTGGCCGCCGGCGGTTGGGATGTTGAATCGGCCGCCGAGGCGGCGCAGCGGTCGCTGGAGGCGGTGGCGCAGATCGATCGCAACGCGAATCTCAATACTCTGGTCGAGGCCTGGCTGGATGACGTGCTGCTGCTGAACAGGCGATTATTAGTGTGATTGCTGAATTTCGGCGAATCGGCCGCCTGCTATGGCCGTTTGCTTGACAGCCAAATCGGCCCCATTATCATGGGACTGTCTCCTATTTCGGGGGATGGCCGCTCCCATGGATGCTCGAAAAGGCGGAGCACCACAATCAGGCCGAGCCGATTGATCCTGTGCGAAGGGACTCCATGACAGGTCGAGTTACGCCGATCGGCGCGGATTTCTCAAACGGTTGAGATGCAACCGACGGGGACGGAGTGCATCCGCACCGCCCCGGAACGTCAGCAATTCTGACTCTCTTAGCTCGCTGGATTTGTTGTCACGCGATAGCGCATGTGGTGGTGCTGCGCGCTTGTGCCTGAAGTAAATGCCCATCGTCGTTCCGGCAGTTAACTGCCATCCGATCGATCTGCTCGCCCGCTTGCCGGACGAAGTTCCGGGTCGCCGCTGGCGGGTGGCCTGCACCATGCCGCGCCAGGAAAAATCGCTGGCCCGGGAGCTGTTCCAGCGCGGCGTGCCGTTTTATTTGCCGCTGGTGGCCAAGCGGCTGCTGTACAAGCACCGCACGACAAAATCGTACTTGCCGTTGTTCAGCGGATTTGTATTCCTGTACGCCAACGACCAGGAACGGGCCGCGGCGCTGGAAACCGGCCGCATCTCGACGGTCTTAGAGGTGCCCGATCAGGCCGCCTTGCTGCGCGACCTGCGGCAAGTCGAAATGGCGTTGCGCACTGACGGCGAGTTGGCAAGCGCCGCCGCAATCAGTCATAATGGTGCCGCCCAGGCCGCGGACGGCGCCGCGCATGCGACATATCCCGACGGTTGCAATGGCAACCCTGCGCCGCGCGCAACGGCCGAGCACCGTCTGGTGTTGTCAGTGGAATTCCTGCGGCAAAGCATCATGCTTGAAACCAACGGCGGCAATCACAATGGCGCCGAAGCGCAACTCACGTCGGCCGATGGCCGCAAGCCAATGTCCTTGTAGCAATCGATGGATGAGCCCATGAAAACCAGCGAAACCCCGCCCTCCCAGGCCCAATCCTCATCCTCCGCTCCGCTGACCGAAACTTCTTCGCTCGGCGTCCAGCAAACTACCGCCGGTCCCGCCGCGGCATCGTCGAAGGCTTCCGCGAATTGGCAGCAAATGCCGTGGGCGGCGATCATCGCCGTTGTGGTCGTCATCGGATTGGCTTACGGAAAAACATTCTTGCACCTGGCCTCCCGCTGGGCCAACGAGCCGGAATACTCGCACGGCTTCTTCGTGCCGGTGTTCTCGCTGGTGCTGTTGTGGCTGCGCCGAGGGCAGGTCGTCGGCAAACCATTGACGCGGCAACATGTGGGGACTGGCGGTGCTGGGCGTTGGTATCGCCATGCGGTTTTTGGCCGCTTACGACTTTTACACTTTGGTCGGTGCGCTGGCGCTGCTGCCCACGTTGGCGGGCATCGCGCTGTTTGTCGGCGGCACGCGCGCACTGCGATGGGCGCTTCCCAGCATCCTGTTCTTGATCTTCATGATTCCCATGCCCGGCGCCATTTCCGATCTCTTGGCGCAACCGCTGCAACATATCGCCACCTCCTCGACGATCTATCTGCTGCAAGTGCTCGGCATACCAGCCACGCCCGAAGGCAATATCATCGTCCTGACCGATGGCCGCATTAACGTGGTCGAAGCTTGCAGCGGGCTGCGCATGCTGATGCTGTTCATCGCGGTTTCGACGGCGGTAGCGATGCTAGTGCACCGAAAACTGTGGGAGCGGCTGCTCTTGGTTGTCAGCGCCGTGCCCATCGCCCTGGCCGTGAACATATTGCGAATTACCGCCACTGCGGTCGTGCATGAGCTGATTAGCCCGGAGGCGGGCGACGTGGTGTTTCACCAGGCGGGGGGGCTGTTGATGGGGCCGTTCGCATTGGCGATACTGTGGCTAGAGATGGTGTTCCTGGATCACGCGCTGGTAACCCCTCCCAGCGGACCGCTCGTGTTGCAAAGCGGTACGCCGAAACAGGGTTAAGCATTTCAATTTCGCTGCGACTGGCTGGTCAATTTGCCGGAATAGGCGGAACAATTCGCTTTCCTGAAGTGGCACCCGTGAGTAATTTCCCATGAGCACCTCTGAAATTCCCAATGCGCCGGACGTGGGGCCCGGCGCCATCACCTCCTCCAACTTCGCAACTCCGCCGCCGACGTCGCTGTCGCTGGTGCAGCCGCCCGACCACTTTTCGCCGCAAATGGCTTCGACGGCGCCGCACAGCGGAGGGTTTTCGGGCATGTTCCACGCCTTCCGCCGCGTGTGGCTGTTGGCGCTTAGCGTAAGTCTGGTTTGCGGAGCCACGGCCGCCGCGCTGCAGTGGTTCTTCTGGAAGCCGGAGTATGTGGCATCGGCGTATTTGCGCGTCGCCAGCTCGCAACCGATTGTGATGTTCAACACCAAGGACGCCAGCGCTCAAGCCAATTACGAAGTTTACAAACGCACGCAAAAAGAGTTGATTCGCAATCGCTTCGTTCTCAACTCCGCGCTGCGAAATCCTAAAGTGGCACAGCTCGCGGTGATCAAGCGGCAAGTGAACCCCGTCGATTGGTTGCAGGACCAGATCGTGGTGTCGTATCCCGGCGATGCCGAAATCCTCGAGATTTCGATGCGCGGCGAATATCCCGACGCAGTCGCCGCATTGGTGAACGCAGTTTGCGACTCGTACGTTGAAGGCGTCGTGCATGCCGAGCGGAACGACCGCCTGGCCCGGCTGCAGAACCTGGAAAAAATCTATAACGACACCGAGGAGAAATTGCGGCTCAAGCGCGGCCACTTGAACGAACTGGTCGATTCACTCGGCACCGGAAACGCCCAAACCGCGACCCAAAAGCAGCAAATCGCGCTGGATAGCTACGGCGCGATGCGCAAAGAGCAACTGACCAATCAAATCACGTTGATGCACGCCCAGGCGCGATTGAAAGCCCAGCAAGCGCGGGTCGAAGGGCTGGGACAAGAGGCGGTCCCCGCGGAAGCCGTTGAAGCGAAAATGATGACCAATCCCGATTATCATGCCGCCCAGCAGCGCATCGAACAGATCGAACAAGTCTTGAATACCTCGAAATCCGTGGCCAACGAGGGGCACCAAGATATCGAAGTGCTGTTCGAAAAGCATCGCCGCGATCTGGCCGACGCCCAGAAAAAACTGGAGGAAGTTCGCCAGCGGATTCGGCCGCTGATCGAAAACGAAGTCCGCAAGCAAATGATTGCTCAGGCCAAAACCGACTTGCAAAAAACCGCTCTCGACGTGCAAACCTACAAGGAGCAGGCCGATCAATTAGGCAAGGAAGTAGACAAATACGGCAACGAATCGCACCAAATTGGCCGCTCCTCGGTGGATTTGGAAATGATGAAGGCCGACGTCGACAACGTGGAAAAAATCAGTAAGGAAATGGCCACCGAAATCGAAACGCTGCGGATCGAACTGGCCTCTGCTTCCCGCGTCGAGGTGATCAGCCAGGCCGACGTGCCGCGGGTGCGCGATGAAAAAGCGCACATGCGCCAGGCCGAAATCTACGGCGGCATCTTCTTCGGCGTTCCGCTAATCGGCATTTGCTGGTGGGATGCCCGCCGCAAAAAGCTGAACACTGTGCAGGAGGTGACCGGAACGATGCGGCTGCATTTGATCGGCTCGCTGCCGCTGTTGCCCTCCCGCATTCATCGCCGGTTGTCGAACGGCTCGGCACATTCCGACTGGAGCCGCCTGCTGTCGCGAAGCTGTTGATTCGCTCCGCGAAATGCTGCTCAGCGAAGGGCGCCTACGGCCCGCCAAGGTGGTGATCATTACCAGCGCCATGGTGGGCGAAGGGAAGACGACCGTCGCCACCCAATTGGCCATGAGCTTTGCCCGCGCCAACAAGCGCACGGTGATTGCCGATTTCGACTTGCGCCGCCCCGCCACGCACGTGGCGCTGGGCAAGCCTTCCGATCTGGGGATCGCCGAAGTGTTGCGCGACACCAAGTCGGTCGATCAGGTGGTGTTTCCAACCGAATGGCCCAACTTGTTCCATCTGCCGGTGGGCCAGCTCGACGGAAACTCCCCCAAGTTGATCTGTTCGCGAAAAGATATCGTGGAAAAGATTTTCAAACACTTGCGCGAGCAGTTCGACATTGTAATCATCGATAGTTGCCCCGTGCTGCCGGTGGTCGATACGTTGGTAGTCGGCCAGTTCGCCGACATCGCTCTGTTGTCGATGATGCGCGACGTCAGCGAAAGTCAGCAGGTCATGGAAGCCCAGGAACGACTGAAGCATATTGGCATTTCCGTGCTGGGCGCCGTCGTGACCAGCAAGGGCACGGGAGTGTATAGCTCGTATTATTATTCCGGTTACACGCAAGACGCTTAATTGCTGAAATCGCCAGTAAATTGGATCGATAAAGCCTTGGCCCGCTGGCAAGGCATGCGCCATAGCTCGCAAGTGCCCGAACATTATCACTCGGACTGGCAATTGACCGATTGCACGATGCGATGATTCGACCCCTGCAGATTCTGCTGGTGTGCATTTCCGCCGCCGTGCTGGGTTTGATCGTAACGCCGCTAGTTCGCGCCCTTGCGCTGCGCATTGGGCTCACGGATCGGCCCGACAGCCATCGCAAGCTTCACCATCAAGCCATTCCGTTGGGCGGCGGGGTTTGCATTCTGTTTGGTTTGTGGGGGGCGATCGCGCTTTTGTGCCTGTTCAATGCCGGCGTGCGAGATTCGCTGCTGGACCGCTCCGGCGAACTCTGGAAGGTTTTGGGGTTGTTGCTGGCCGGCGTGGCCATTGTGGTTTTGGGGTTGCTCGACGATCGCTTTGTCATTCGCGGACGGCATAAATTGTTGGGCCAGCTCGTGGTTTCCGTCGTGCTGTGCGAGTTCGGCTATGCGATTCAAAGTGTGCGGCTGTTTGGCCTGCAATTGGATCTCGGCCTGCTGTCGGTTCCCATCACCGTTGGCTGGCTTGTGTTGGCCACCAATTCGCTCAACCTGATCGACGGCATCGACGGCCTGGCCAGTACCGTCGGCATTTTGCTCAGTGTGACGCTGGCTTCGCTCGCGCTGTTGAACGGGCATCGCAACGAGGCCTTGATTTTGGCCAGCCTGGCCGGCGCCACCGTCGGTTTTCTGCCGTATAACTTTCCGCCGGCCCGAATGTTTCTGGGCGATGCCGGCAGCATGCTGATCGGGCTTTCGCTGGGCGCCGTTTCGATCACCGGCGCGCTGAAAGGGCCCACCGTCGCCGGCCTGGCGGCGCCGCTTGCCATCTGGACCATTCCGCTGTTCGATACGTTCGCCGCGATTGTTCGCCGCAAACTTACCGGCCGCAGTCTGTACGTGTCCGACCGGAGCCACTTGCACCATTGCTTGTTTCAAATTCCGGCAGCGCGCGGCGGACGATCTATCTGGTGGTGTTGGCCTGCGTGGGCACGTGCATCGGGGCTTTGGCCAGCGTCGCCGCTGAAAAGCGACTTGTTTGCCCTGATCAGCGCCTTTTCCGTGATCGGCGTGCTGATCGCCACCCGCACGTTCGGCTTCGGCGAAATGCAGTTGCTGGCCACCAACTTGCGAAGTTTTACCCAGTGGATTCTCCCGCTGCGGCCCATGCTGCCGCCGCAACATCGGGCGGTGCATTTGCAGGGCTCCCGCCACTGGGAAAACCTGTGGGACACGCTGATGCAGTTCACCGACGAGTACAATCTCACGCGTGTGCGGCTGGACGTCACCATCCCCTCGGTGCACGAAGATTATCACGCCGCTTGGATCCGGCCTTCCTATGACGATCGCTGGCCGCAGTGGCAAACCGAAATTCCCCTGCGCCGCGGCGAGCAACCGTTGGGGCAATTGGTCGTCGCCGGCCTGCACGATGGATTTTCCGCCTGCAACCTGATCGCGAAATTCATGGATGCCCTGCGCGAGTTCGAATTGCGTTTCGAGGAAACTGTGGCCACCGATGCAACGGCCAGGCCCGCCGCCGAGGTAAAGCAGGAACAGTTCCCGCTGCTTTCGGCGCCGGGCGACCGCTCGATTTCAACCATGTGAGACAGCACCATGCGACTGCTTTTAGCTTTAGCCCTTGTAGCCGTGTCGGAAACAGCGATCCGCGCCATCGACTACTCGATGAATCCCACGCCGCTGAAAGCGCCGTTGAAGCCGCTCAAAGAACTGCCCACGACCATCGGCCCTTGGAATGGCCACGATGTGCCGTTCGATCGCCACATCTTTCGCAACAGCGGGGCGGCCGACATGGTCAACCGCTTGTACCATAATTCGGTCGACGACCAGGTGGCCGTGAACGTCGGCGTGTGGCTTGAATACCAACCTGTGATGCCGCACAAGCCGGAAATTTGCTACCCCAGTGCCGGTTGGGATATCAGCAACCGCGAGCTGGTGAAAGTTACTCCGGTCGGGGGCGAGCCGTTCAAAGCCCGAATATTGACACTCCAGAATAAAGACAAGCGTATCGCGCTGCTGTACTGGGGCCTGATGGATTCAACCGTCGCCGTGGACGACAACGACGTGCGCGAAGTGCTGCAAAAACATCGCGGCTTCGGCCAAACCCGTCCGCCGGTGATGAAAGTGATGTTGCAGTCCGATGCACCCGACCCAGCCGCCGCCGAGCGGCAATTACTCGATCTGGCCAGTTACCTTGCTCCCCAACTCCACGATTTCCTGAAGCAGTAGCCAGCAGCCCGCCTTTCTCCCGCCGCCGAATGTCCCCGCCAGCCAGCGTACCGCCCAAAGCGCGAATCCTGTTCGTCAATCGCTCGTATTGGCCCGATACGGAAGCCACCGGCCAATTATTGACCGAGTTGTGCGACGATTTGTCGGCCCGGTTCGATGTCAGCGTGATCGCCGGGCAACCGAATTCGAACGTGCAAGATGTTCCGTACAAGAAGCATGGCTGGGACCGCCGCGGCGAAGTTGCCGTGCACCGGTTGTGGCACACTCGGTTTGCGAAATCCAATCTTGTGGGCCGCGCCATTAACTATCTCACGTTTGTCGTCTCAGCCACCATCGCCGCGCTCACGGCCCCGAAGCCGGCCGTCATCGTGGTCCAGAGCGATCCGCCGCTGTTGTGCTTTGTGGGCGCGCTG
The DNA here is from genome assembly GCA_963773925.1 of Pirellulales bacterium. Taxonomy (GTDB): domain Bacteria; phylum Planctomycetota; class Planctomycetia; order Pirellulales; family JADZDJ01; genus CAVRAW01. Next base: position 246,952 of record CAVZDC010000013.1, on the reverse strand, counting down.
GTGCGGAGGTTGCGCCGCGCGAAACTGGTGGTCTACCTGCAAGACATTTATCCCGATATCGCCGTCGCTTTGGGAAAACTTCCCGATAATTTCAGCACGCGCTGGCTGCGGCGGGCGATGTTCGGCATTTATCGCCGGGCCGATCGCGTTGTCGTTCTCAGCCGCGACATGCACGATCGCCTGGTTGCCGCGGGAGTGCCCGCGGAGCGCGTCGTCTGCGTGTCGAACTGGGTCGATACCGGCGCCTTGGTGCCGCTCAAGGAAGATAATTCGTTCCGCCGCACGCACGACGTGGCCGACCGGTTCGTCGTCATGTATTCCGGCAACCTGGGGCTGTGCCAGCGCTTGGAAGATATTTTGGAGGCCGCCCGATTGTTGCGCGACCACAACCACATCGTTTTCCTCCTGGTCGGAGACGGCGTTTTGAAAACTCGCTTGCAGCAGCAGGCACTTCGCCAAGAGTTGACGAACGTCCACTTTTTGCCGTATCAGCCGAAAGACCAGCTTTCGCAGAGCCTAAGCGCCGCTCAGCTGCATTTGGTGCCAATCGATCCGCGCGTGGCCGGCTGCCTGATGCCCAGCAAGCTGTACGGCGCTTTGGCCTCCGGCACGCCGGTGCTCGCCATGGCGCCCGAGCAATTGCGAACTGGCCGAACTGGTCGAGCAACTCGAAGTGGGAACGGTTTGCCCGCCGTGCGAGCCGGCCCAGTTGGCCATCACCATTCAGCGTCTGGCAGCCGCGCCGGAGCAACTTGCCGCGTGGGGCGCACGCGCCCGGCAGGTGGCCCTGCAATGTTTCGATCGTTCGATCTGCACCGCCGTGTTCCGACGGCACCTGGAATCTGTTTTGAACGGACATCTCGCAGCCGAGCTGGCGGCGACCCCCACCGCAGCTCAACCGGCCGCTGAAGTGACTTCCTTGGAATCGGCAGTCCCGTGAGCCCACCGGCACGATGAGCACGTCGCTGGCAGATCAAACCTCGCCCCCTGCGCCGATCCCGTAACCGCCCTGCCTGTGCCGCTGCCGGCGTCGCAGCATCGGCGTATCATCCAGGCCCGGCCCGGGTGGCGCGCTGTCGACTTCCAGGAACTGTGGCGCTACCGCGAGTTGCTGTTCTTCCTGGCCTGGCGCGACGTCAAAGTCCGCTACAAGCAAACCGTGCTGGGCGCGATGTGGGCGGTGCTGCAGCCGGTGATGACGATGTTGGTGTTTACTATTTTCTTTGGCCGCTTCGGCGGCATGGATCAGAACGTCAAGGGGAGCTACGCGGTGTTCGTCTACGCCGGGCTGCTTCCCTGGCAGTTCTTTGCCACGCTGGTGAACCAGGGCGGGCAAAGCCTGGTTTCCAGCGCCAATTTGATCAGCAAAATATATTTTCCGCGATTGTTCATTCCGATGGCCCCCGTTGGCAGCGGCCTGGTCGATTTTTCCGTGTCGTTCTGCGTGATGCTGTTCCTGATGATCTCGCACGGCGTGGTCATCACCCCCGCCATTTTGCTCGTGCCCCTGTTTTTGTTCGGCACTGCGGTGGCGGCGCTGGGAATGGGCACGCTGCTGGCCGCCCTGGTGATTGCGTACCGCGATTTTCGCTACGTCATCGGTTTCGTCGTCCAATTGTGGATGTTCGCTAGCCCCGTGGCATACCCGCTGCACGTTGTGCCGGAACGATTTCAGGTTTGGTACGCGCTCAACCCGATGGTCGGCATGATCGCCGGTTTCCGTCACGCCTTATTGGGCGATCCGTTTCCGTGGGTGTGCTTCGCCGTTTCCGCTGCGGTGTCGCTGGTCATGCTGGTCGTCGGCGTGCTGTATTTCCGCCGCGTGGAACGCCGCTTCGCCGACATCATCTGATGCAATCTCCCGTCATCCGCGTTGAAAGCCTCGGCAAGCAGTACCAGATCGGTGCGCTGGGCCGCAGCACACGAACTTCCGCGAGGCGCTCGACCGGAGTGATGCTCTCGCCGCTGGCGCGACTGCGCCGCCTGGCAGGCCGGGCCCACGAGTCGGAACGCTTCTGGGCGCTGAAAAATCTTTCATTCGACGTGCAAGTAGGAGAAGTGGTCGGCATCATCGGCCGCAATGGCGCCGGCAAAAGCACGCTGCTGAAAATCCTCTCGCAAATCACCGAGCCCACCGAGGGGCGCGTGGAACTCATCGGCCGCGTCGGCAGCCTGTTGGAAGTGGGCACCGGCTTCCATCCCGATCTCACCGGGCGCGAAAACGTGTATCTCAACGGCGCCATTTTGGGCATGAGCCGCCGCGATATCGCCCGGCGGTTCGACGAGATCGTGGCCTTCGCCGAAGTCGAGAAATTCCTCGACACGCAAGTCAAACGCTATTCCAGCGGCATGTACATGCGTTTGGCGTTTGCCGTGGCCGCGCATCTGGAGCCGGAAATTCTGATCATCGACGAAGTGCTGGCCGTCGGCGACGCCGCCTTCCAGAAAAAATGCCTGGGCAAGATGAGCGATGTGGCCCATCACGGCCGCACCGTGCTGTTCGTCAGCCACAACATGGCGGCCGTGCAAAACCTGTGCACGCGGTGCCTGCTCTTGGAACAGGGGGCAATTGTTGCCGACACCGATCCCGCCACCGCTACCGCCAAATACCTGGAAAACATTTACCAGGCCGGCGGCACTCCGGTGCACCAGCGCACCGATCGCCGCGGCTCCGGCCAAGCGCGGCTGGTGGATATTCGCCTGCTCAGCAGCGACGGGCAGCCCGTTTCCATTGTACCGATGGGCTCCGATTGGAATCTCGAGTTCACCTACGATTGCATCTCGGAGGTCCCCCATCCCGAGCTGCGGCTGTTCGTCACCTCCAGCCAGGGCCAGCGCATTTCGCGGATCAGCTCCTTCAATTCCCAGGGCGAACTGCCCAGCTTCGGCGGGCGGGTGAAGTTGAACTGCTGCATTTCCCAGATGAATCTGCTGCCGGGCCTGTACCATCTTTCGGTGCGGATCGCCTCGCAGTTGGGCGAAACCATCGACTACGTGGAATCGGCGCAGCAGATTGAAGTGGCGGCCGCCGACCGGCACGGCACCGGCCGTGTGGATGATGCCCGCCACGCGCCGTGCTACTTTCCCGCCACGTGGACCGTGGATCGTGTAGAATCTCTGTCCAATGGCGCCGGTCCGCAAACTGTCGACCCGCGCGACGCCGTCCCGTCATGATCGATCCCATGCGAGATATGCTTCGCCGCCTGAAGCAGCGGCTGGTGCCTCGCCCTGAGGAGCCGCCGCCCCGCCCCGAAATTGCGCTCATCTCGTTTCCTAAATGCGGCCGCACGTGGGTGCGCATGCTGTTGTCCCGCGCCGTGGCGAATCATCTTGGCATTCCGCGCGATCAAAGCGTGGCCCTGGCGTTCAGCTTCGCGAAGCTGGCCGACTTGTGCGCGGAGCTGCCGTTGATTCGTCCGCGCCACGACGATGTTCCCCATTGGCGCCGGCCCCGCGAACTGAACCCGACGAAAGAGGAATTCGCCGACCAAGGAGTGATCTTTCTGGTGCGCGATCCGCGCGACGTCATCGTCTCGCTGTATTTCGAGCTCTCCAAGCGGCTGCCTAAATACATCGACGACGAGCGCGCCATGGTGCCCGAAGGCATTCGCCAGCGCGTGCAACCCTTTACCGGCTCGATTTCCGATTTCGTGAAGCAAGACGTGGGTGGATTCGAAACCATCGTCAGCTACTACAACATTTGGGCCGCCAATCGCCGAGTTCCCCAGGCGTTCATGCTGTTGCGCTACGAGGATCTGTATAACAACACGCGCGAAGAAGCCTACCGGCTGTTGAATTTCATCGGCATGAATCACATCGCCGACGAGCACGTGGAGGAGGCGATCGAGTTTTCCAAGTTCGAAAACATGCGGAACATGGAAACCAGCGGCAAAGTGCAGGACAACGCGCTCAAAACCGACAGCCGCTGGGACACCGACGCGTTCAAAACGCGCCGCGGCGTGATCGGCGGATTTCGCGAGTATTTGCAGCCGGCCGACGTCGAGCTGATCTCGCAATACATGGTTCACAACCTTTCCCCTTATTTTCGCTATAAGGTCGCGGCGGATGCGGATTCTGGTCGAGAACAGCGCCTATAAGCTCACCAACCTCGGCGACCACGCCATGTTGGACTTCGGCTTGCGGCGCTTGCGCGAGCTGTTTCCCGGAGCGGAACTGCACGTGTTCACCAGCGCCCCCGAGCGCTTGCGCGAAATCGACGCCGACGCCATGGCCTATCCTTCCGCCGATCGCAAGGCCTGGTGCCGCCAACGCCTGATTCCGCGGTGGCCTGGCCGCATCGGCTTTGCCCATCGCTGGAACCATTCGCGCTACGACAGTTTGGGACGGCTGAAACGCCCCAACGTTTGGGAATCGCTGCACCAAGCCGCTTCGTGGTGGCCCGATCAGCAGTCGCTGGAAGCTCGCCGATTCGTCGAGTTTCTGAAGTCGATCGATCTGGTGATTTGCACGGGCTCCGGCGGCATGAACGATGAGTTTTCCTACCACGCCGTGATGGTGCTCTTGATGTTGCACCTGGCCTGCTCGTTGGAAATTCCCGTGGCGATGTTCGGACAAGGCCTGGGTCCGGTAAGCGATCCGCATTTGCGCAGCGTGATGCAGCAAGTGTTGCCGCGCGTCGATTTCCTGGGACTGCGCGAGGGCCGGCACAGCTTGCCGCTGGCGAAATCGCTTGGCGTGCCGCGCGAAAAGCTCGAAGTCACCGGCGACGCGGGCCTCGAAATCGCCCATCAATTCAAACCCGCGCAACTCGAAAGCGCCATCGGCTTGAACGTTCGCATGACCGATTATTCCGGCGTCGATGCCCATGCGATCGACCAGTTGGCCAGCGTGATTTCCCACGCTGCCGGCCAATTGGATGCGCCCTGCATTCCGCTGCCGATCCGCATCGCCGACGATGGCGCGGGCGATCTGCAGGCGACCGCCCCCATTCTCAGTCGCTGTGCGAAGGTTGTCGAACTTCCCGCGCCGATCTCGCACCTTGCCGACCTGATGCCGCTGGTTGCTCGCTGCCGCACCGTCATCACGGGCAGCTACCACGCCGGGGTATTCGCGCTGGCGATGGGCATTCCAGTCGTCGGCCTCGCTGCCAGCGAATACTACCTGCACAAGTTCCAGGGCCTGGCAGATCAGTTCCCAGGCGGCTGCCAGACGATCGATCTGCGCGATTCCACTTGGAAACAGACGATATCCACCGCCGCGGTCACGTCGTACAACCAGGCCGAGCGCCTTCGTCCCGCCCTGCTCCGTTGCGCCGAAGAGCAAATCGCCGCGTGCACGGCAGCCTACCACGGGCTGCCGTCGCTCGTTGGCGCCGCATGCGTATCATGACCACCACGCCCGCTGTCTCCGTTGTGATGCCGGTGTTCAACTGCGGACCATATGTCGGCGAGGCGGTCCAAAGCATTCTCAATCAGACTTGGAAAGACTTCGAATTGATCGCTGTCGACGACGGCTCGACCGACAATTCGCTGGCTGTTTTGGAAGAATACGCTCGCCAGGACAATCGCATCCGCCTCATCAGCCGGCCGAACACCGGCATTGTCGGCGCGCTGAACGATGCGCTGGCCGCCGCGCGCGGGAAATACATTGCCCGCATGGATGCCGACGATGTCAGCCTGCCACCACGATTGCACCTTCAGATTGCGTACTTGGAACAAAATCCCACGTGCGTGGCCGTCGGCGCTTCGGCGCAATTGGTCGATGAGGAGGGGGATCCGCTGTGCATCGTCCCGGCTTGGACCGATCCGCGCCGCCTGAACGACGATTTGCTGCGCTTCGGCGGCTCGGCGCTGATTGCCGCCTCGGTCGTGATGCGCGCCGATGCGGTGCGGCAGGTCGGCGGCTATCGCAAAGAATTCCAGTGGACCGAGCACAAAGACTTGTTCATTCGTCTGGCGGAAGTGGGCCAATTGGCCAATGTGCCCGACGTGCTGTATTTGTACCGTCAGCTCCGCAGCAGCATTTGCTACACCCGCCAAAGCGACCAGCGCGAAAATCGCCGGCGGCTGATGACCGACGCCTGCCAGCGACGCGGCATCCCCCTGGAATCGATCGGCACGGAGTGGCAAGCCGGCAGTCCGCGCCCGATGACCGAGTTGGCGTGCATCGAGCGGTGGTGCCTGGTGTCGCTCAACGCCGGCAACCGGGCCACCGCCCGCAAGCACGCCCGCCGGCTGCTGCGCCGTGCGCCGCTTTCCCCGCGAAATTGGTGGCTGGCGTTGGATTCGCACCTGGGGCTGTCGCTGGTGGGCAAAACCGGCCGGCCGAGTGGTGCGGCGAATTTCGAAATTAGTTTCTGGCATGATTGGCAGGGAAAAAATTGCTCCGCAAAGTTCTTCGCAAACTAACGCCTGATGCATGGCGCCCCTCGCGGTTGGCGCTGGCGCAAGTGGAACGCGCGTCGGATTTCACCGTGATGAGCGGCCCGTTTCGCGGCATGCGCTACGTGCCCGGCGCCGTCGGCAGCCATTTGCATCCCAAGCTGCTGGGCACTTACGAAAGGGAATTGCATCCGCTGTTAGAATCCTTCCGGCAACACCCTGTGGAAATCGCCTTCGATATCGGCGCCGCCGAGGGCTACTACGCCGTGGGAATGTTGTTCGCCAACCTGGCGTTGCATGTGGTGGCGTTCGAAAGCAACCCGCAGGGCCAAGCTCTGCTGACACAAATGGCCGAGTTGAACGGCGTGGGCGATCGACTCTCGGTGTTTGGAGCCTGCAGCGTGGCGGCCTTGAACGAGCAGCTCAACGCCGTCGGCGACCAATCGTCGCTGGTGATGATCGACGTCGAAGGTTTCGAATCGCTGCTTCTGGATCCGATCCGAGTGCCGGTGCTCAAACGGCTGAACATTCTGGTTGAAGTGCACGACTTCGTGTTGCCCGGTCTCACCGAAGAAATTCTGGCCCGCTTCCGCGACACTCACGCGGTGGAGCGGTTCGACGAGCAGCCGCGCCGGCTGGAAGAAAACACCTGCCTATCGGGCGTGGTTCGCATCTTGCCGCGGCGCTACCGGATGTTGCCGCTCAACGAACATCGGCCGTGCCGCATGCACTGGCTCTGGCTCACGGCCGCGCCAACCGGCGCAAGTCGATGCGGACGCTCCGTGGGAAAACCGAGAGCCGACTTCGCTCTCATTCATGACTGCCTCCGTCGATCAAACGTCCGTTGCCAGCTCGCCGCCTCAGCGGCCGTTCTTCGGCATTCTGCGGGAACTGGGCGACCGCGATGCCCGCCGTGCGGCAGCCGCTGAACTTACCGAACTATTGGAGCAGCATCCAAAATTCTCGTTCCTCCGCATCGGCGACGGCGAAATTCAATGGATTCGCGCCATGCGCGAAGGCCTGCCGCCGCCGCGCTACCGCTATCCCACCGAGGGCGGCGTGTCGGTCGAGTACGTGTTCAGCGTTTCGGGCATGGAGCACCGCCATTACGACCGCTTCATGCAGGCCGTCAACCGCTGCAGCTATCTGGATTACTGCGACAACAATCCCGCGAACTTCAATTTGTTGCCCACGCTGGGCATCAACCGCGGCGAAGACCAATATCGCAACCGTTCGCCGGAAACCGGCAACATCATTTTCGAATGGACGTGGTTCGAGTTGAAAGACTATTTGCGTCGCCATCGGGTGCTGTTCGCCAGCGCCGAGGCGGCCCTGATGCGCGAACTGCACGCCGATCCGCGCTATCGCCAACTGGCCGCCGACTTCTGGCCCGCCGACGCCGACGTTAGCTTCCATCAAATTCGCAACGACGGCCGCAATTTTTCCGAGAATCTCGATCTGATCAAAGACGACCTGCGCAATGAGCTGCGCGCCACCGGCGCCGACACGCTGATTTTGTCGCTGGCCTCCGGCGCGAAAATCCTATGCTACGAGTTGGCCGAGGAGTTGGGCATTCGCTGCATCGATTTCGGCAGCCTCACTCGCGCTTTGACCTACGCCGCCACGCCGGGCTATCACGCGCACCGCAACTTTCACAATCCGTTCATGTTCCGCGTGCCGCTGGATGTGTTCATGCCGGCGTTGGAGCGGGCCCATCCCAACATGCCGCTGCCGGAGTTGGTCGCCAAGGCGCACTGCCAGATGCTATTGGACCTGCAAGACCTCAGGCCGCTGGCTTTCAATCCCAGCGAAGCGTGCCGCGGCGGCCGCGTGAATCTGAGCCGCCAAAACCTGGCGAACTTCCGCGATAGTCTGGCCAATACTACAACGACCATTACCGCCAACGGGCCCTGCGCGATCCGCAAGCTCGCGCACTGCATCGCGATTTCCGCCGCTGGTGCCTGAAGCAAGGCATCGGCTGGGATGGAAAACTGTTTCGTACGTTGGTGTGGGGCAAAGGGCTGCTTCGCAAACTCGGACTCGCTCCCAAAAAACCGCCGCGCCTGCCCGAAGCGAAATGAACGTACGCACAATCCGACTGGCTCGCCCGGGTCGCTCAGGTAAATCGCCAGCAGATTTATCGGCCTCCCGTCGGACAACTTGCGCGCCAGCGGATGCGCGGGCAAATGTGGAACTGGCGGGCCTGGTACGCGGCGATCGTCGGCAACGGCCATGCCGATTATGCCCGCAATTGGACCACCGCATTGAATCTGCTCGGCGCCGAATGCGATGCACCGCGTCCGCGGCCAATCCGCCGACATGGAAGCGCTGGTGTGGGCTTTCGACCAGCGCATCGATCGCAGCGGCAAGTGGAAGCGGCCGCCGAACTCCGTGCGACACGCCATGCAAGGCTATTCGCTGTTGTATCTGGTGCAGTGCACCGGCGAGCGCCGCTATAGCGCCGCCGCCGACGCGCTGGCCGAAATGCTCAAGCAACATCCTCGCGTCGCCCGACGGCAGCCTGCTTTACTCCAACGAATCGAACGAAGTGCTCGTCGACACGCTGGCGATGGTTTGCCCGTTTCTGGCGCGCCACGCGCGGATGACCGGCGATCAGGCCAGCCGCCAGTTGGCCGTGCGCCAGTTGGAACGCTTCATCGAGTGGAATCTCGATGATGAAACCGCGTTGCCGTTCCACGGTTATGTGTCCGGGCGGCGATCGTCGCTTGGGCCTGTTGGCATGGGGCCGCGGCGTCGGTTGGTACCTGCTGGGCATCGTCGATACGCTGGCCGAACTGAATCCCGACGATCCGGCATTCGGTTCATTGCGCGAGGCACTGCAAAACGCGCTGGCGACGCTGGTGAAACATCAACGCCCCGACGGCCATTGGGGTTGGGCGATTCTGCAACCCGGCGCGCAGCCGGACAGTTCCACGACCGCGCTGGTGGCGTACGCCTGCTCGACGCGCCGAATCGCTGGGAATCGAAGCACGCAGCGAATTGCATCGCGCCCCGCACTCGAAGCCCTTGTGAAAGCGACTCTGCCCGATGGCCAAATCGACGGCGGGCTGGGCGAATGCCGCGGCCTGGGCATCTATCCGCAAACCTACGGACCGCAACCTTGGCTGCAAGGCACCGCCACCGCGCTTGGCGGCGCTGGCCGCAGCAACCGTCCGCGCAAAGCAAAGTCGCGCCGCCGGCCTATTCGAGCTCCTGATGTCGCAGCAACTGTTGTCCCAAGAAACGCCGACCGATCGCATCGATCAGCCGGCCAGCTCGCGTCGCGGCTCCGGTGCTTGCGCCCAAGGTCGTTCTGACCGGCGTCACTGGGCTGCGCAATCGCGGCGTGGAGGCGCTGGTCGTGACGACCATCGCCGGCCTTCGCGCCCAATGGCCTGCGGCCCAGATCACGGTGCTGTCCCGTTCGCCGGAATACGATTCGCTTCGCCTTGCCGGCGCACTGCGATGTCACTGTGATCGCCAACACGCTTGCACAATCCGCAGCCGTGGCGAGCGCAGATGGTCGCCGCACGCTTCGATCGCTGGTTCGCCACGGCGCGATTCCCCTGCGACGCCGCCCAGCGGGCAATTCGCGAAGCTTCGCTGGTCATCGCCCTGGGGGGCGACGTGTTCAGTTCCGATTACGCCAGCGCACCGGCCCATCTGCATCCGTTGCAGTTTGCGCTGCGTCATCACGTGCCGGTGGCGATGCTGGGCCACTCCATCGGCCCGTTCAAAACCGCCGCCGAAAGTTCGCAGTGGCTGGATGTGGCTCGGCGCTGTTCGCTGATCACGGTGCGCGAAAGTCTGTCGCTGGATTATCTTCTGCGCGATTTGAAGCTGCCGGCGCAGTTGGTCGCGCTCACCGCCGATCCCGCCATGCTGCTGCAGCCGCCTGAAGCAGAGCAGACGGAATCGTTGCTGGCGGCTTACGGAATTTCAGCAGGCACGCCGCTGGTCGCCATCGCTCCCAGCCAGGGCGTAATCGAATATGCTCGCCTCGATGCAAATCGCCATCTCGACGCTTGGGTCGAAGTCGTTCGCACGTTGATCGACCGCATCGGCGCGGAAGTGCTGATCGTGCCGCACGTGCAGGAAACGTACGTCGCCAACGACGACCGGCTGATCGCCGCCGAAATTCACCGCCGCCTGGACTTCGATCGCCGCGTGCATTTGGCCGCCGCCGATCATACCGCCAGCGAATACAAGGGGATGATCGCCGCCTGCGACCTGATCGTGGCCCAGCGCATGCACGCCGCCATCGCCGCGATTTCCAGCGGCAAGCCCGCGCTGTTGGTCGGCTATTCGGTGAAATCGCGGGGCATTATCAAAGACATTTTTCCCGACAGCGATCTGGCCGGCTCGGCCCTGATTTCCATCCAGGATTTCCTCGATCCGACCAAGGCCGTCGCCGCCGTGCAAACCGCCTGGTCGAAGCGGGCCGCAACAGGTTCGTCACTGTCCGGGCGATTGCCGGCGCTGCGCGCCGACGCCGAAAAGAACTTCACCCTGTTGGCAGGCTGCCTGAAGGCTCGATGAATCTCGTGCTGACTCCCGGAAGAGTCTTGTTTTCCTTGCGGCGCTGGCGTCGCGAAGGTTGGACCACGCCGTACTGGAAAAACCAGGTGCGGCCGCGCATTCTCCACACGCCGCCGTGCCGCACCGATCGCCAGTCCAACGTCGAGATTCACACCCTCGTTTCTCACGACGATCTTGCTGAATCTATTGTGGACGTTGAAATCGTTTTATCACTTTTCGCAGCGCAGCTACCCGGCCGTGATTCACGACGACGGCACGCTCACGGCCGCCGACCTGGAGATTCTCCGCCGCCATTTTCCCGATTCCCGCGTCATTTCCGCGGCCGAAGCCGAATCGACCGTGGCCGCCGCGCTGAAATCCTATCCGCGCTGTGCCCGCTATCGAGGCCTGCACTCGCTGGCTCGCAAAGTGTTCGACATCGGCACTTATTTCCGCGCGGACCGCTTGCTGCTGCTGGATTCGGACCTGATTTTTTTCCGAACGCCCGACGAATTACTGTCCCGGCTGGATGCCGACCAATTGCCGCGCAGCGTATTCAATGCGGGGCAAAACCTGATGCTCAACGTCTCGGCCGACGAAGCCCGCCAGCGCTTTGGCATCGAACTGGTCGAGCGTATCAATTCGGGCCTTGCCGTGCTGCGTCCCGCAGGTCTTCAACTTCGATTGGATGGAAGATTTTCTCGGCAGCGAATCGATTTGGGCAGGTCACGTGTGGCGGATCGAGCAAACGCTGTTGGCCTTGGCCGCGTCGCGCGACGGCGTGGAGCTGCTGCCGGAACACGAATACCGCGTTAGCCTCACCGAAGGCACCGAAGGCTGCGTCGTGAAGCACTATGTCGGCGTGGTGCGGCACTTGATGTACCGCGAAGGCATGGCCCGCCTGGTCCGCGAAAGATTTCTGGAACAACTCGCCGCGCACAACGGCAAGGTTTTGCCACGATGACCGCGTCGGTCGAACAAATTTCGCCGCGAACTGCCGCGTCGCCGCCCGGCGCGAACACTCCGTCTTCCGAGCCGACGGTAAAAGTGCTGATGATGCCCGATTATCGGCAGGATAATCCTTACCAGGAGCTGTTAGCGCAATCGTTGGCAGCACGCGGTTGCCACGTCGAGTTTCCCCAGGGCTTTCGGCGGGTGTTCCCGCTGTATCGCGCAATGAAAGATTGCCCCGGCGCCGGGTGCTTCATCTGCATTGGATCAGCCCCTATCTGCACGGCCGCAATCGCCTGGCGTTTGTCTTGTGTGCGCTAAAGTTCATCACCGACTTGTCGCTGGTGCGCCTGTCGGGCCGTCGCATCGTGTGGACGATGCACAATGTTGTGTCGCATGAATCGCCGTATCCAAAATTGGAAATCTTGGCGACTGGTTGGCTCTGCAAGCTGGCCTCCGCCGTCATCGTGCATGGCGAATCGGGCCGGCAGGAAGCGATCAACCGAATCCGCTGTTCGCCGGAGAAGCTTCACATCATCCGGCACGGCAACTATCGCAGCGCCTACCCCGCCGCCCCGGCGACAACTGCGGCACGCCAGCGATTGGGCCTGCCTGAGACCAAACGCACCGTGCTTTTCCTGGGCATGATTCGTCCTTACAAGGGATTGCCGGCGCTACTGGACGCCTGGCAAAGCCTGTCGCCAACCGAGGCGCAATTGCTCATTGCCGGCGAAGCAAACGGCGCCTATCAGCGACAGCTCGAGCAACAACTTTCCAACATGCCGGGTGTCGTGTGGCACAATCGCCGGATTTCCAACGATGAAATGCCGCTGTATCTCGGTGCGGCCGACGTTGTCGCCTTGCCGTTTGAGCGCATTCAGACCTCCGGCAGCGTGTTGTTGGCGATGACGTTTGGTAAACCCGTGATCGCTCCCCGGCTGGGCGATCTTCCCGAAACGCTCTCCGGCGCCGACGATTTGACGTATCCCGCCGGCGATGGCCGAGCGCTTGCCGATCGGCTGAATGAAGCGCTCCGCACCGATCTGGCCGATTTGTCGGCTCGCACTGCCCGCGCCGCCAACCGTTTCGATTGGCAGCCGATCGCGGCTCAAACCGCCGCCGTTTACCGCGGCGCCGCACTATCGTGAATATCAGCGTCGTTATCCCTTGTCATAATGCTGGCCGTTGGATCGGGCAGGCGCTGCGCAGCGTTGCGGCGCAAACCTGTCCGCCGGTCGAAATCATTCTTGTCGATGACGATTCGAGCGACGATTCAGTTGAGCAGATTAAAGCCAGCGGCGTGGCCGTCCGTGTGCTGCCGGCCCAAGTGCAAAATGCCGCGGCAGCACGCAACCTGGGCATCGAAGCCGCCACCGGCGATTGGATTGCGCTCTTGGACGCCGACGACGTTTGGTATCCCAATCATCTCCAGCGCACCGCGATGCTGCTGGAAAATTCAGACGACGTCGCGCTGATCGGCAATAACGATTTCATCGATGCACAGGGACGCCTCTTGCCGCGCCCGCCTGGATTCACCTGCAGCATCACCAATCCGACCGGCCATCTACCCGCCCCGCGGTTCGTCGAGCTGTTGGCCAACGGCTTCCACTTTGGCCACTCGACGGTCGTGTACCGCCGCAGTCGCCTCTTGGAATGCGGCCTGTTCGATCCCCAGCAGCGGCGCCGGCACGATATCGATCTGTTTCTCCGCGTGATCCACAATCACACCTGGGCCTACGACTCGCGTCCCCTCGATCAAATATCGCATCGATACGCCGGGAAGCATTTCGCAAGACCTCGTGAAGTGCGAATACTATTGGCTGCGGGCCTTGCTGAAGAATTCCGCCGACTATCCATCGCCGTCGATGGACCAGTTGATCAACACGGCCGCTCGCCGCGGCATGGGGCTGGCGTTCGTCGATGGCTCAGCGGCCGATCTGACACAGATCAAACCGCTGGCCTGGCCCCGATTGCGTCCGGCGTTTCGCCTGTTCTACCGCTGTGCTGCGTTCTGTCCGCCGGTGTTCCGCGTCATTCCTGCGTTGGCGGCGACGGATTCAATGGGGCCATCTCAAGAATTCCTCGCCGCAACCGTTGGAGGTTGCTAAGCCCGCGAATGCTTGAGCACTTCCGAAACTTGCCCGAGGAATCGATCGACGATGCGTCCCGCTTCGGCAACGTCCGCGACGAAAAACAATTCGTTCGCTCGCACGGCCCGGCGAAAGAAATCGTGCGGATTGCGCGGGCATCCGCTCGTGGCCTCGTACAACTGGCCCGCCAATTCCTTCAGTGCGGCACGCCAATCGCCGCCGGCGCATCGCAACGGACGCAAATCGCTCATCGCTTCCAGCGCGAGGTGCTTCAAGCTTTGCTCGCGCAGAGAGCCATTGCGAATAGACGCCGCTGACCTCCAGCGCCTGCCCGAAATTCGGAGCGAAAGAAGCCGCGCTGCCGGCGGGTCCCAACGGATGGCTTTCATTGGCCCGTGGATGCACCACGTAAAACAAAAAACGAATGTCGCTGCGGGCCGACTGCCGCACCGCCTCCACCGCCGCCACGGCCGCGAAGCAATGATCGGCGTGACTTTCCAAAAGCGGATGCGGCAACACGATCATGGCCGGCGAAACCGAGCCGATGATTTCGCTCAAATCGTCGATCAGACCTGCCCACGACTCCGGCAATCGCGACACATGGAACATTTCGCTCGCCAGATTCAACGCCCGCAGTTGCTGCGCTTCCGGCAGGCGCAAGGAGCTGTCGGCCACGGCGCTGTTGCGCGCCGCGTACAAGTTCGGCCAGCGAATTGTCGGCATAGCACAAATTGGCGCACCGCGAGGGGTGCACGCCGGCCAAAAACGGCACGGAGATGCTTTCCCGCACGCGCACCGCCGTCGGCAAGTCGGCGGGGCCGAGCTGCTCGCCCCGCGACCGCCGATACAGATGCGCCCCTTCGTTGCCGGCGCACAGCGTGACGATCGCCGAATTCGGCGCGGCCGTACAAACCAAACGCCGCGATTTCGGCATCGTCCGGATGGGGCGCCACGACCAGAATCCGCGTGTCGGGCGGCACGCTGTTTTGAAACAACAGCAGCCTGGCGTCGCGCCGCCAGCGCAAATGGCGGCCGATCATTCGCACACGCTGCTTGTTGACCGACGGCTCCGTCAGGCAGGGCGTCAAATCGACAAACCTCAGCCCCGACACGCCCCGTTCGAACACCTGTCGCCAAACCGATCCGCCGCAGCGAACTTCCAGTTGCGGATCGCGCCATTTGCCGCGCCAGGTGGCAGTCGGCGTGAACGCCAAAATCGCGGTATCGAATTGCCCTGCGCCGGTCGGCCAGTCAAAACCATGGTCGTCCAGCGCAATCGTTACGGCATCGCCCCCAAGCCGTGAAAAATCATACCGATAGTCGCTGCCAGGATCGTACGGCACGCACGTGGCGATAGGCCGTCCAGCGCACCGCGGGAATCAACACCAGCGCGATCGCAACCGCGATCAGCACCACCAACCCGACCAACGGCCACCCAGCGCCGGGATGGGCCAGTGCCGCAATCAGAATTATCGCCAGCACGGCGCAGCACTCGCTCGCCAACAGCACGACGAATAGCCTGCGAGACAATGAAGCCACGTGAAGCTCTTCGGACTTGGAAGAAAATGGCTGCCGCGGATGTTTGGCGATCTTATTGATTGTACCTTACTGTCGCAATCGCCTGCCAAACTGCCGCCGCGCACCGGCGGCTTGAATTCATGAGCGTCGAAGTCATCGCAGAAAGCGTTCGCACAGCCCGCTCGGTCGAGATCGACGTCGTGCCGGCCGCCGCGCTTGCGGAAACCGATATCGCGCACTGGCGAGAGATTCAAGAATCGAATCCCGCCCTGGTCAGCCCCTATTTTGCTCCCGAATTCACGCGCTTGGTGGCCGGCGTGCGCGACGACGTGTTTGTCGCCGTGCTCAGGCAACAGGGCGAAACGGTGGGCTATTTTCCCTTTCAGCGCGGCCCCTGGCGAGTCGGCCGGCCGGTCGGCGGCGTGGTCTCCGATTATCAAGGCGTCATTGTCGCCGATCGATTGCCCTGCGATCCCGCCACGCTGGTGCGCGCGTGCGGCCTGCGGGCATGGGATTTTGACCACCTAATCGCGGCCCAAAGCGAATTCGCTCCTTATCAGCGATTCTGCACCAGCTCGCCGATCATGGATCTTTCGCAAGGATACGAGGCATATTTGGCCGAGCGCCGCGCCGCCGGCGGCGACAAGATCAGCGATCTCGGGCGCCTGCGAGCGCAAGCTGGAGCGCGACCATGGCGACGGTGACATTCGTGCCCCACGAAACCGATCCACAGATGCTCGAAACGCTGATCGAATGGAAAACATCGCAATTCATTCGCACGGGAGTGCCCAACTTATTCGCGCAGCCGTGGATTGCTGAATATTGTGCGCCGCCTGCACCGCATCGACACGCCCGGATTCGGCGGCGTGTTTTCCGTCCTGTCCGCCGGCGGCCGGCCTGTGGCGATGTCGTTGGACTTGCGCTCGCACTCGGTTCGGCACGGCTCCTTCACCGCGTTCGATTTGGAATTCTCCCGCTATTCGCCGGGCATGTTGCTGCTGTTGATGTCGGCCGAGCATGCGGCCTCCGTCGGGCTGCAATCGTTCGATTTGGGCAAGGGCGACATGCCCTACAAACAGCAATTGGCCAGCGGCGCGGTGCCGCTGTGCGAAGGCAGCGTGGAATGTTCGGCGTCGCTGGCGCTGGTGCGGCGAGTCCGCGGGGCGGCTGCCGGCGCGATCCGCCGCTCGCCGCTGCGCCGTCCGGCACGCTTCGTCAAACAGTGCCTGCAGCGAAGCCGTTCGTGGATTAACAGAACGTAAACCTCCGCTAGACGAGTTTTCATGTCCGTTGCTGCCTTAAACCAACGAACGACGAACCAACCGGAGCTGCCGGCTGCCTTTGAAACCGAGATCTCCAAACGCCCGAAGACCTGCGTGCCCGCACGGCAGAATGGCAAAATTTTGTTCACTCCCACTGCGTGCGCGGAGCCACCCTGGATAACGATCCTGCGCATCTGCAGCTTCGCCTGGAAGGCAGCAATTCGCAAAGCACCGAAAAGCCGTTCATTATCCTGCTGCGTCGCGGCGGGCAAGTTGCGCTGTATCGCTCCCTTTTACATTAAGCGATCTCCGTATCGATTGCGAGTTGGCGACGCCGTACTCGGATCGCTGCCGGCGTTGGCGGCACGGATGATCATGCTGGTCGGCGGGCGAGGCGAAATCATCTTCGCAGCCGACGACGATCATGCCCGATTGCATGCAGGCGATTATCGACGTGCTTTGGGACCATCGCTCGCGGTTCGACATGGTGTGCCTGGAAAACCTCGACACGAGCGAGCTCCACTTTGGAAGTCACTGCCGCTACGTCCGACGGCGGCCAGTTCCAATCCTATGTCGCGTCGCGCAGCAAGGTGCTGCAAATTCAAATGCCGCCGACCTACGACGACTACTTGAAAACGCTCCGCCCGAAGAAGCGTTACAACTTGCGGCGCGATGCGCGCAAGCTGGAAAGCGAACATCAGGCACGGTTCGAAAAAATTACCGAGCCCGATCAGGTGCGCAGCTTCTTGGATCAGTTCGAGCAGGTTTATCGCCGCTCGTGGCAGGGCAACTTGCACACCGGTCGCTCGTGGAACGCGGAAGTCACAAATCGAGCGGACTGCTACCGAATTGCCCAGTTGGGATGGCTCCGGTCGTACGTGCTGAAGGTCGGCGACGCGCCGATTGCCGCCGTGTTCGGCTGCCAGTACGAAGGCGCATACCACGTGCGGGAACTGTGTTTCGATCCGAAGTGGGCCGACTGCGGGCCGGGCAGCGTGCTGATGCACCTGCTGATCGAAGATCTGTACCAGCAAAATCCGCCGCAGGTATTGGATTTCGGCCCCGGCGACGAGGCGTACAAGCGCAGCTTCCGCAGCAACGTGGAGCAGGACGTGGCCTTCTTGTATTTGCTGCCCCGAAATCGCTGGCGGCTGCTGTTCGAAGCGCAAGAAAAGATGAAAGTGGTGTATCCCCGCGTGCGTCGTGGTTGCTGGCACTCGCGACTAGACGGCGTGGGCCGCAAAACGGCCAAAGGCTTGCATCGCCGTCGCACGCCGCCGCATCGCGTTTGGCCGCAAGCTGCAGGGCTGCGCAGCGCCAAACTTAGATGCCGTTGTTTTCCACCATCATTCCCGTTTATAACCGCGCCGAGCTGGCGGCTGCGGCCATCGAATCGGCCCTGGCCCAGGAGTGCGACGACCAGGAAATCATCGTTGTCGACGACGGCAGCACCGACGATACGCCCCAAACCGCTGGCCCGCTACGGCGATCGCATCCGTGTGCTGCGGCAGGAAAATCTCGGTCCCGGCCCGGCCCGCAATTTGGGCATCCAACATGCCACCGGCCAATACGTCACTTTTCTGGATAGCGACGATCTGTGGTTTCCTTGGACGTTGCGGATGTATCGCGAGGCGATCCAGCGCTATCAGGAGCCGTCGTTCGTGGCGGGCCGCGCCGTGGAAATTCCGCACGATCAGTGGGTCACAGCAAGTTCAAACCGATCCGCCCGCCACGGCGCCGATCCGGCCGCGAAACTGTATCGCGATTATTTGTCGGCCAGCCGCGAAGTCGATTGGATCGGCACCTGCGCCGTGGCCATTCGCGCCGATTGGCTGCGCAAGGTCGGCGGCTTTCCCGACGAGCACGTCAATGCCGAAGATTCCGATCTGTGGCTCCGCTTGGGCGAAGCGCCGGGGTTCGTGTCGGTGTTGAATCCGCCGCTGTTTGTGTACCGCCGGCAGGCGGCTTCGGCGGCGCATGAATCTCGACAAAAATTTTGCCGGCACCGAATGGCTGGTTCGGTCCGAGCAAGATCATTTGTATCCCGGCGGAGATCGCCGCCGCCTCCAGCGCTGGGAGGTGCTCACCCGCCACATTCGCCCGCTGTCGCTGGCCTGCCTGCGCGAAGGGCATTCGCACTGGGGTTGGCAGCTCTATCGCAGTTCGTTCCTGTGGAACCTCCGGCTGCGAGCGGGTGAAATATCTGGTCGGGTTTCCCATTTATTCCATGCGATGCCTGGCGAAGCGCAACATTCACATCTGATGCATGACCGCCAAGCTGCCGCGAATCTTTGGAATTTGCCTGGTCAAGAATGAAGCCGACATTATTCAGTTTTTCCTCCAGCAGGCGAAGCGTTGGGTGCACCGCATTTTGGTGTACGACAACGGCAGCGACGACGACACTTGGAAGATCGTCAACTCGCATGGCCGACGATTGCATCGTCCCCTGGAAGCAATCTGCCGCGCCGTTCCGCGAAGGTTTGCGCGCCGAAGTGTTCCAGGCGTTCCGGCACGAATCGCGGTCGGGCGATTGGTGGTACCGCCTCGATGCCGACGAGTTTCCCCTGTACGATCCGCGCAGCGTTCTGGCCGATCTGCCGGCGAAATACTCGGTCGTGTGGGGCGCGGGGGTCGATTACTATTTGACCGAACACGACCTGGCCACGATCGATTTTTCGCAGCCCGATTTGCCGCGTGCTCAGCCAAATTCGGCATTATCGCATTGAAAACTCGGAGGTGCGTGCCTTTCGCTATCGGCCCCGTTTGTCGTGGAATTCTGCCGAGCCCTGGCCGCGGCACATGGGCCTGGTCGCTCCGCCCCGCATTTTCAGCCGGCATTACAAATATCGCTCGCCGAACCAAATCGCCACGCGCTTGGGCACCCGCCACGCCGCCGTGCAAAGCGGCTTCGACGGCTGGTGGAAGCAGTTGCCCCGCGAGTGGCAAAAGTGCATCGTCAACCCCGCGTCATGCCACGTCGACGACGGCATCAGCACTTTGGAGATCGACGCCGCCCGTTTGCCCGATCATTTAGACCGCGGCTTCAAACGCTTGATGAAGCGCGCCCTGCACGCCACCCGAATTTGGCCTTAACACGCCGCGCATGACGTAATGCGTACCGATTCATCCCCTGCCGCCACGGTGGTCATTACTACCAAGAACCGCCGCGACGATTTGCGCCGCGCCATCTCGTCGGCCATTCGCCAGGATATTCCGCTGGAAATCCTGGTGATCGACGATGGCTCGACCGACGGCACCGCCGAAATGGTCCGCAGCGATTTTCCGCAGGCGCGCGTCGTGCGCAGCGAGCAATCGCGCGGCCTGATCGTGCAGCGCACCGAAGCGGCGAAACTGGCGACCACGCCGGTGATTGTTTCCATCGATGATGACGCTGAGTTCTCCACGCCGCACGTGGTCAGCCAGGCGCTGGACGATTTGGATCATCCGCAAGTCGGCGCCGTGGCCATTCCGTACATCAACGTGCGGCAAGATCAAATACTGCGGCATCGTGCCCCCGACGACGCCGAGGTGTACGTTACCGATAGCTTCACCGGCACCGCGCACGCCCTGCGGCGCGATGTGTTCCTGCGACTGGGCGGTTACCGCGCCGCGTTGTTTCATCAAGGCGAGGAGCGCGACTACTGCGTGCGCTTGTTGGAGGCCGGATATTTCACCCGGCTGGGACGGTCCGATCCGATTTTCCATCATGAATCTCCGCGGCGCGACCTGCGGCGGATGGACCTGTACGGCCGCCGCAACGACGTGCTGTTCGCCTGGCACAACGTGCCTGCTGCCGCGCTGGTGCCGCAATTGTTGGGCACGACGGCGCGCGGCGTGGCGTTTGGCGTGCGCATTGGCCGTCCGCTGCGCATGTTGCACGGCCTGGCGCTGGGCTATGGCGCGTGCGTGCGCCAATGGCGCAATCGCCGCCCCGTTTCGCCGGCCACGTATCGCTTGTTTCGCGAACTCCGTCGCCGCGGCATAGTTCCGTCTCACCGAAGTTGCCGCTTCGCCGGCCATCGCGCCGGCGCTAGCCAACGTAAATCCATCGTGACCGACCACCAATATCCGGGCCGTTTCGCGCTGCGTCGATGAATCGGCGAAAGACGTCGCTGCAAATTCCCGCCGACTGGATTTGGCGGACGATCGGTCAATTTGCGGCTGGCCGACCGATCCGCAACTGCCCGTGCTCGACATTCGCGTCGGCCGACGGACGGCCGATCGGATGGCTGTTGGGCTATCCGATCGATCCCGCAAACGCAAAAAATGCTTCGCCGGCTCATTGCAGATGCCGGACGATGCGAGCGCTTTCGAGCGCGAATTGTATCGTCTGGGCGGCCGGTTTGCCGCCATCGCTCGTGACGGATAAATGGAAGCGATATTATCCCGACGCCGCCGGCTCGCTGGCGGCATTCCTTTGCAGCGGCCGGCGCGTGATCGCATCTACGCCAGCGATGATTCGCGGATTGCAGCCGCTGGAGCCCGACCTGCTAGCCGCGCTCCACCGCGCCACGCAAGCACTCCGGCACCTGGTATCCGCTGGGCATCAGCGGATTTCAAGATGTGGCGGTCGTGCTGCCCAATCATCACGTCGATCTGCAAACCTGGACGGCGCATCGCCACTGGTCCGGCCCAACCGCTGAGTTTGCACAGCGCGCCTGGAAGTTCACGGTGCGCGAAATCTTCGACACGTTGCGATCCACCATCGCCGCGGTGTCGGCAAGCATGTCCGATCGCCATGGATCTGACCGGCGGCCACGATTCCCGGATGCTGCTGGCCGCGGCGCTGCCGTTACGTCTCGAACATCGAGTTTCGCACCAATCTCGAACACAGTCCGGCCGATCGGCTGCTGTCGGAAAGCTTGAGCCGTTTCTTTGGATTGAACCACAACACTGCGCCAGCTCGATTCCCACAACCGAGTGCTGTTGCGCGGCTACGGCGGCGAAGTGGGCCGCTGCTTCTATTGGCACAAGTGTCCCGGCGGCGATGACCGCCGACCGCCGAGCAACTGCTCCAGGGATTCGGCTTTCCCGAGCCGCACCCCGCGATGCTTGCCGAAGCGTCGCGCTGGCTGGCAGGCCTGCCGAACTTGGATCGAGAAACGATTCTCGATTTGGCCTACATCGAGCATCGCCTGGGCACGACGATGTCGCACGTGTTGTACAACTCCGACACGAAAAATCGCTTTGCGCTGTTCCCGCTGAATCATCGCGGCATTTACGAGCGAATGATGTCGCTGCCGCACGAATTTCGCCGCCGGCAGCGCTTGGCCGGCGAAATGTGCCGTCTCGGTTCGCCGCTGTTGAATCTGTTCCCGATCAATTCGCCGCCACTTCATCGGGCTGACGAAATACAAGAAATATTGCGGCTACCTGTGGCGCCGGCGCTCGATGAACGCCCAGCAGCGCGCCATCGTGCGGAATTATTGCACGCGCGGCCGCTCGCTGGCACAGATGCTGCGCGACGACTTGATCCGCGTCAAATTGGCCGCGCCGCCCAACCAAAGCGCGGAGATCACCACGCCATGAGCGACAACTGCTCGTGGCCGCCGGTATCGGTGATCGTTCCCACCTACCGCCGCTTCGAGCCGCTGCTGAACACGCTGCGCAATTTGCTCGCACAGGATTATCCGGATTTGGAAATCATCGTCGCCGATCAAAATCCCGCGTGGCCGGCCGAATTTCAGACGCAACTCGACGGCTTGCGGGCCCAGCCCAACGTGCAATGGATTTCGTTGGATTCTCCCGGCGTCGTGGCGGCCCGCAACGAAGCGGTGCGAGTTTCCCGCGGCGAGATTCTGGTGTTCGTCGACGACGACGTGGAAATCCGCGATCGGCAATTTATTCAGCGGCACGTGAAAATTACCGCGATCCGAATGTGGCGGCGGTCGCCGGCCGCGAATGTTCGCCCGGCTCTCCGCCGGACGCAAAGACATAGCGACCGGCGGGTGAAACGCCGCAGTTCAGCAGCGAACCCGCCGTGCTGCAGGCGCTCGGTTTCGACCGCGACAGTTCCCGCCGCGTGTGGGTCACCACTTTTTGCACGTGCAACGGCTCGATCCGCCGCGACGCGTTTCTGGCCGTGGGCGGCTTCGACGAAAACTTCACCGGCAATTCCTACGGCGACGATTACGACCTGGCCATTCGCCTGGATGCGGCCGGCTATCGGATCGTCTTCGATCCCGAAGCGGCGCTGGTGCATCTGCGTGTTCCCGTGGGCGGTCTGCGGCTGAGCGATTCCGCCAATTCGTTCAACGAGTTCGATCGCGCGCTGTCGAGTTGGATCTTCGTGCTGCGGCACGGCCGTGGGCGGATGCCGTCGCTTTTGTATCGGCATTTGTTGCGCAAAACGGTGCTGATGAAACGCAATGTGGTGCGCCCGTGGCGGCAGCCCGCCGTTTGGGCCGGCCTGATTCGCGCCTATTTCGAAGCCCGCCGGCGAGTGCAAGCCGGCCCACGTTCGCGGTTCACGCAAGCCGCCGCGCCGCTGCAACAAGAACGAATTGGCGACCGCCGAGACCAGATGAAAAACGGTTTGAAACGCGCCGTGAAAGATTTTGTGAAAGGCGCGCTGCGCAAAGCCGGCTTCCAGTATCAATGGAACCCGCAGGTGCTGTTCGAAAAGCCCGAAGCGCGGCTGGAAATTTCGCTGCCGATGGCCTGCGCGTATCACGCCCTGCGACACAAAAACTGCCGCTACGTGCATATCGGCGCGTTCGACGGCATCACCGGCGATCCGCTGGGCACGTTCACCAAAGACCTCGGTTGGGAAGGCATTCTGGTGGAGCCGCAGCCGCATCGCTTTGCAGCAATTGCAAAAAAATCTGGGGGACAACTCCCGGCTGCATTTCGAGAACGCGGCCATCGCCCCCAACAGCCGGCACCGCCAAGATGTACCAGGTCCGCGACGACGTGAAACATTTCGGCGGCCCTAACGGCGTCGACCGCGAATTCCTCGATCAATGGGCTTCGCTGGATTACGACACGGTGGTGCGCTGCCTGCGCATTTTTTATCCCGAGGTCGATCCCAAGCCGCTGATCACGTCGATCGAAGTGCCGACGCTCACGCTTCCCGACCTGCTGAAAAAATATCACTGGGATGCGATCGATCTGTTGCAGGTCGACGCCGAAGGGCTCGATTACGAAATTCTCAAGATGGTCGATTTCAAGCAGGTCCGCCCGGCGATCGTGCATTTCGAGTATTTCCATCTTTCCAACGCCGACCGTGAAGCGGCCGCGCGGTTGTTGGTCGACAACGGCTATCGACTTGTACTTCTATCACATGAACGTGCTGGCCTATCGAGGCGAATTGCTGGCATGACAGACACCGCCTATTTGCGAAGCCGCGACGCTGCCAGCCGACAAGCGTCGCGCCGCCGACAAGCATCCCACGGTGCTTGTCGCGCATGCCGGCAAGCAGCATTCCTATCGCCATGCCGCCGCGGTGAATCGCGCCGGGCGGTTGGCGCGGTTCGTCACCAGCAGCTACTACAAACCCGACCGCTGGCCAGATCGATTGTTCAGCGCGATCGATCGCCTCGATCGCCCGCTGCGCCGCCGCTGGCTGGATGAATTGCCCAGCGACAAAGTCACGCGCCGCTGGTCGTTGGAATTGCCGGAAATCGCCGCCCGCTCGCTGTTGGGGAGCAATCGCCTGGCAACCTCCTGCATGCTGCGGCGCGATGCGCGGTTCGACCGCTGGGTGGCTCGCCGCTTCGCCGCGCAGTGCGATATTTATTGGGGCTTCCAAGGCAGTTGCTTGGAAAGCCTGCAGGCCGCGCGCGCCGCCGAGCGCATCGCTGTGGCCGAATTTGCCACCGCCCACATCACCAAAGCCATCGAAGTGCTTTCCGTCGAAGCCCAGCGCCATCCCGAATGGGCCCACTCGATCAGCAACTTCCGCTATCCCGAGTGGTATCAGCGCCGCTTGGAAGCCGAGCCGCACGCCGCCGACGTGTGCATCGCCGCCAGCCAGTTCACGCGGCAGTCGCTCGTCGAAGCCGGCGTGCCCGCCGAGCGCATCAAGCTGTTGCCGCTGGCGGCCGACGTTTCGCAATTCACTCCGGTCGAGCGGCCCGCCGACGGAAAATTCCGCATCCTGTTTGTCGGCGGCGTCGGTCAGCGAAAAGGCATCAAATACTTGTTGGAAGCGTACCGCCGCATTCGATCCGAACATACCGAACTGGTGATCGCCGGCCCGCTTAGCTGCTACGCCCGCCGTATTGGAGCCGTATCGAACACGAAATCACGCTGCGCGGCCGGCTCGATCAGGCGGCCGTGGTGCGCGAAATGCAATCGTGCCACGTGCTGGTGCTGCCCAGCGTGTTCGAAGGGTTCGGCCTGGTGATTCCCGAGGCGATGGCCACCGGCATGCCCGTGATCGCCAGCACGCACAGCATCGGCCCGGAAATGATCCGCGAGGGAATCGACGGATACGTGCTGGAGCCCGACGACGTCGAAGGCCTGGCCGCAAAGCTCGACTACCTTGCCACCCATCGCCGCGAGGCCGCCGAAATGGGTCGCCAGGCCGCCCAGCGGCGCAGGATTTTTCCTGGGAGAAGCATGCCGCCCGCGTGGCGCAGTTGATCGACGAAATTTGGAACGAGCACCAAAGCCGCAGCTTCCGCCGATGCAGCCGCATCTCGATAACACCTCCGCCTGGGCCGTCACCGCGTTCATCGCGATCGCGCTGTTGTTCGACCTGCGGCACGACGTGCGCAATCTGATCCGCGGCCGCAGCGTCGTGCTGGTGTCGATCTTCTGCTGGTTCCTGTTGGAAGCGGTGAATTTGTCCCCCGTGCTCAGCACTTTTTCGCAGGCCACGTTCAACCTGGCGATTTTCTACGTGTTTGTGGCGGCGGCGGCGTTTTTGGTCGGCTACCATTTCACCGCCGGTTGCCGATTTGTCGATCCCATTGGCCGCCCAGTTCCGCATGCATGGATAATCCGCGCGTGCTGTGGATGGTGGTGGCGATCTGCGCCCTCATCGGCTTCGCTCCCGTGGCCATTTACTCCGGCTTGCAACTGCAGCAGTTGCTCACGAGCATGATGTAGCATGCGCAAAGGCTGGGGCGGCCTGCTAAGCCGCGGCCGCTACGGCGATTTCCGCGCCGCCATGCTGCAGTTTGAATATTTCATGCGCGGCGCCAGCCCGTTCGCCTTCATTTTGCTGTTGGATCGCCGCAGCACGCTTTCGCAAAAAGCGGTGTGCGCCTTGACCGCTTTCTGGCCGGTGATTCGCGCCTACGGTTCCGGCACCCGCTCGGCGTTGATCGTGGCGGTGCTGCCGCTGTTGGCGGTGATCTATTACCGCTGCACGCCGCACTGGCAGAAGCTGTTGATCTATCTGCGGCATCGCGTCGACGCCGTTTGTATATTTTCTGATGGCGGCCATCGTGGCCTCGCGCAATTCCGGCCAGTTGGATTTGGCCAAGGGGAGCAACGTTATGTACGTCGGCAACGAAATGCTGCAGGAGCTGGCCTACATCATCGATAACGTGCCCGAGCGTTGCGACTATCAACTCGGCTACAGCTACTACGTGCAAATCGTGAATCCCATTCCGCGATTCCTTTGGCCCGGCAAGCCCGCCATCGATAGCGGCCTGTTGATGGCCCAACTCAAAGGCGAGGTAAATCAGACCGGCGAAGCCTACCTGACGAGTTCCCCCGGCCTGCTCGGCGAAATGTATTTGAACTTCGGCGGCTGGGGCATTGCTGGTGCTCAGCTTCTTCGGCGGCTGGCTGGTGCGCGGCTGGGATAACATTCCGCTGCGGCACGGCAGTTCGCTGCCCACGATGATTCTGTATTGTTGCGGGCTGGCCGATCCTGTTTGTCATCGGGCGATCGTTCAATGCCACGGCGTTTTACGCGATCTTGTTCTTGTACGTCGGCTTGTTCATCGTCACGCATTTCATTTTGCACGTGCCCGCGCATCCCGACGGCGATGCCAGCCGACCGCCCCGACCCTCGAATTCAGCGCTAACAAATCGCTCCGGCCAACCGTACCCATGTCGTCGGTAATCGATCGATCTCGCGGCGAAGTGCAGCCGTCGGCCGCCCCACCGCCCAACGTGCTGGATGGCCGAGGCAAGTTCGTCATCTTCCTGCACATCATGAAATCGGGCGGCATGACGCTGCAGCGCATGCTCCGCGCCGCATTACGGGCCAACGCCGCGCGCCGCGGCCGGCCGGTTCGCGCTGCGCGCTCTGAAGATCGATCGCTCCGCCCCCGGCAGCCTGACCGACGCTATGCGCGCCAAAACCATGCGCGAGCGCTTTATGGCCGGCCATTTCTGCTTTGGGGCGCACGAACTGCTGCCGTCGCCGGCCACCTACATCACGCTGTTGCGCAAGCCGTACGAGCGGCTTGTTTCGCTGTACTATTATTCGAAGCACACGCCCGACGCTTTTTACCACGAGCACGCCCGCGATGTCTCGCTGCGGCAATTCCTGCTGGAAACCACGCTGCACGAATTGGATAACGGCCAATTGCGATTCATCGTCGGCAGCAGCACCGACCGCTTCATGAACCGCGCCCCCTTCGGCAAATGCACGCCGGAGATGTTGGAAACCGCCAAGCAGCATCTCGACACGTGGTTTTGCCTGGCGGGCGTCACCGAGCGTTTCGATGAATCGATGCTGCTGTTGCGCCGCGCGCTGGGCTGGCGAAGCTGCTATTATCTGCGCCGCAACGAAGGCCGCCCGGTGCGGCAGGATCAAAAGCTCAGCGACGACGACGCGGCGGAAGTCAAACGCCGCAATCGACCTCGATCAATTGCTTTACGATTACGTGGTCAGAAGCATGGACCAGCGCATCGCCGCGCTTGCAGGCTGCCGGCGACGATTTCGCCGGCGAACTGGCCCAATTCCGCGCCCGAAATGCCCGTTACAATCGCGTGGCCCGGCCGTTTTACGATGCTGTACGAGCGCTCCAAGCTCGGCGCCAAATGGCTGCTGGGCTATCGGGGTTACCATGCTTGAATTGAGCCGCGCCTCCGCAGGCCGATCGCCCGCCGACCGCCGCCCGCCCGCTGAAAGTGGCGTTTCAATCCGTCATGCCTTCCCCGTACATGCAGGATCTGTTCGAGGCCATGTCGCGCGATCCGCGATTTCAACTGCGCGTGTACTACCTGGAAATGGCCGCCCCCGACACGTACTGGGGCCAGCAACCGCTGCCGGATTACGCCGAAGTTTTGCCCGGCCGCTGGTTTTGGTTTGCCGGTGGCCGCATTCACTACAACCCCGGCGCCGCGAAGCGCATCCTGCACGACGATCCCGACGTGGTCGTGATCAACGGCTACTCCGGCCTGACGAATCAAATCGTGATGCGGCAACTCCGCCGCCGCGCCGTGCCCTGGATCTTCTTCGGCGAATTGCCCGGCATGAATCGCCGCGGCCTGTTGGGCCGCGCGCTGCGGGCGGTGGCCCGGCGGCCTGCGGTGCGCTGGCCGGCCGCCATTGCCGCGGTGGGTTCCACGGCTGCCGCCGCGTATCGCGCACTGGCTCCGGATTCCTGCCCCGTGGAAAACATTCCGTATTGCTGCGACTTGCAACCGTTTTTCGCCGCGCCGCGCACCGCATCGCCCAATGGCGCGGTCCGTTTCCTCTATTGCGGTCAACTGATCCACCGCAAGGGCGTAGACCTGCTCGCCAGTGCATTCGTGCAGCTCGCGCGGAAAAATCCAAAAGCCACGCTCACGTTCGTGGGCGAAGGGCCGCTTCACGGCGATCTCGCCAGGCTCATCCCGCCGGAGTTGAATTCGCGCATCCACTTCGCCGGCTTTCAACCGATCGAAAGCTTGCCGCGCTGGTTCAGCCAGGCCGACGTGCTGGTGCTGCCTTCGCGCCACGATGGCTGGGGCGTGGTGGTCAATCAGGCGATCGCCGCCGGCCTGGCCGTGATTTGCTCCGATGCCGTCGGCGCCGCCGCCGATCTCGTGGAACCGCAGGCCAATGGCTTCATATTTCCCAGCGGCGATCAGCCAAAACTCGCAGAGTGCCTCGCACAGCCTCGCCGACCAGCCGAATCTGGCCGCCGACATGGGCCGCCGCTCCCGCGAAATCGCCGAGCGTTGGACGCTCGAGCACGCCGTGGAGCGCTGGCATCAGCTCTGTTCGCAGGTTGTCGCCCGCGCCGCACCGCGTTGATCAAAACGATGTCTGTCGAATTGGCACAACCCACTCTCCCCGGCGCCACCGCGAAGCAGCCGCCGCTGCGGGTACTGTTGGCCACCGCCTCCTCCGGCTCGCAAGGGGGCGGCGAATTGTACCTGGTTGGCTTGGCCGGGCAGTTGCGCACCGACGGCCATCAGGTCGAAGCGTTGCTCTCCGATCATCCTCGCATGCACGCCCTGGCGGAACTGCTGACACCGTTCGCCAACGTCCATCGCGTGCCCGTACGTCAACATGTACGACCGCCGGCTGCGCACGCTCGGCTCGGTGCTCGACCGGCGCACCATCGCGCGGCTAACAAAGCAATTCCGCCAGATCGCCCCGGACATCATCCATGTCAACAAGCAGAATCTGGAGGATGGCCTCGATCTGCTTTTAGCGGCCCGGCGCTGCCGGCCTGCCGCACGTGACGACCATCCACATCACGCACAGCATGGCCTCGCTCAGTGCGATTGGCGGCCGCTTGCGCGATTGGGTCGCCCGCCGCGTGCTGCGCCGGCCAGGACGAACATTACCTGGCGATCGCCGAATCGGGACACCGGGAATTGAACGCATATCTGGCCAGCGCCGACCAGCCGCCGCAGGTGCATCTGGTGCACAACGGAGTTGGACCGCCCCCTGAGAGCGATCGTCCAGTCCTTGCGCCGCGGGTGGAACTGCGCTCCCGACGACGTTGTTTTGGGCTGCGTCGCGCGCATCGAAAAACAAAAAAATCCGCTGTTTATGATCGATCTGCTCGCGCGCCTGCCGAAAAACGTGCGGCTGGTTTGGGTGGGCGATGGCCGCTTGCGCGGCGAGTTTGAAGCCGCGGCCGCGCGCGCTGGCGTAACCGATCGCCTGATCATCGAAGGCTGGCGCACCGACGCCCGCAGCCGCATGGCCGGTTTTGACATTTTCGTCTTGCCCTCGCTCTTCGAAGGATTGCCGCTGGCCGTGCTGGAGGCGATGTCCGCCGGCTTGCCGTGCCTGGTTTCCGATACCGATGGCACCCGCGAAGCGCTGGTCGACCGCGAATGCGGCCGCCTGCTTCCGCCGGGCGATTTGCCTGCCTGGCTGGCGGCTTTGAACGAAGTCATGCAGAAGCCCGAACTGCGCGCACGCTGGGCCGCCGCCGCTGCGCAGCGTCATCGCGCACATTTCAGCGTCGAAGCGATGGCGCGCGCCACCGTTGCCGTTTATCGCGAGGTCATCGCGCAGGTGCGCCCGGTATGAGTTCATTGGCCGCCTCATCGAGTGCTTCCGCCGCGCCGACACGCGCCACGGTCGACGTGCTGCACGTCATTCCCTACATGCATCCGCGCGCGGAGGCCCGCCGGTGGTGGTCGATCGATTGTGCCGCCGCTTGGCCGACCGCGGCTGGTCCAGTCGCGTGGTAAGCACCGACACGTTCGCCGATCCGGCCGACCGAACATGGCTCGAGGCCTACGCCGGCCAATACCCGCTCGATGTCTTTCCCAGCCGCGGCCCGGGCAGCTACAGCTACAGCCGGGCGCTGGCGAAACACATCGATTGCCTTGTGGCGGGCTGCCGGCTGGTCCATCTGCACACCGTTTGGACCTATCCCACGTGGGCCGCGATGAAAGCCTGCCGGCGGCAAGGCGTGCCGTACGTGGTGATGCCGCACGGCATGCTCGATCCGCATTCGCTGGAGCGCAAATGGTTGAAGAAGCAACTTTACGGCCGCCTGATCGAATGGCCGAACTTGCGCCGCGCCAAAGCGATGATCTACACCCACGATGCCGAGCGCCAATTGGCTGAATCGTCCATCGCCGGCTTGCCCGCCGGCTATGTGGTGCCGCTGGGGTCCGACGAGCCGCCGCAGGCCGCTCGCGGCGCGCTCACCGAAGAATTTTTGGCGGCGCATCCGCACCTGCGCGGCCGCGCGCTGGTCACGTTCCTCAGCCGGCTGCATCCGAAGAAAGGGCTCGATCTGCTGATTCCCGCCTTTGCGGAACTGGCGATCAACCGTCCTAGCGCTCATCTGGTTTTGGTTGGTCCAGGCGACGAAAACTACATCCAGCATCTTCGTCAGCTCGTCGCCAAGTTTTCACTCGCCGATCGCGTCACGTTCACCGGCCCGCTGGAAGGCCGCGCGAAATGGGCCGCACTCGCCGCAGCCACGGTCTTCGTGCTCCCATCGTTCCAGGAAAACTTTGCGATCGTCGTGGTCGAAGCCCTGCGGATGGGCGTGCCGGTCGTTCTCAGCCGCCGCGTCAACATTTGGGACGATGTCGTGACTGCCGGCGGCGGCGTGCCCTGCGATCTGGAGCCAACAAGCATCGCCGCGGCCATCGATTCACTCGTCGTCGATCCGGTTCGCGCCAACGACATGGGCGCAAAGGGGCAACGATTGGTCCGCCAGCAGTTCAATTGGGATCGCGGCGCCGATGCCTTGTCGCAGCTCTATCGCGATTTGCTGTAACCGTATGCAGACCCACATGAAGCCCACCGAATTGATGACCGGCTCGCCGTCCGCCGCCGATCCCCAACCGCGTCCACCGATCGCGCCGGCCGGCAGCGCCGACCAGCAGGCTTGGGTCGACCTGGGCGCTTTCCGCAACGACGAATACTCTCCCGGTCGCGGACCGCTCCAGCGCGCCGCTTGGTACGTCACCAGCCTGATTGTTTTTGAAAGCGGCTGGTTCCCCATCAATCGCTTCAAGGCTTGGTTGCTCCGCTGCTTTGGCGCCCGCATCGGAACAGGATTGGTCGTCAAACCGCAAGTGCGCATCAAATACCCGTGGCGGCTAACTGTCGGCGATCATTGCTGGATCGGCCAAGGCGCATGGATCGACAACCTGGCCGACGTGCGGCTGGGCGACCACGTTTGCATTTCGCAGGGCGCCTACTTGTGCACCGGCAGCCACGACCATCGCCGCCGCTCGTTCGACTTGATCACCGCCCCGATCGCCGTCGGCAGTGGCGCCTGGATCGGGGCCAAAGCCATCGTGCTGCCAGGCTGCGATCTGGCGGCCAACTGTGTCGTCGCCGCCGGAGCGGTAGTCCGCCAGCCGGTGGGCCAGGCGGAAATTGTGGCTGGCAACCCGGCTCGGCTGGTATCGCGGCGGACGGCGCCAAACCCATGAACTTGCGCGTGTACGCAGTTCTGCTGCGGTGTTGCGCAAAACAGCCCCAAATCGTTGACGCCGTTGTTGCTCTCCTTCAAACTAAGGCAGCTTTTGTCGTGGAAGCCGCAGGGAACAGAGAGCAGATTACGAAAGGATGCTGCTCGTGCTGGGCAAGAAGATAGCTCTCTGTGGCTGGTTTTGCGCGTTGGCGGGGGGATTCTTCCTCCTGGCCGTCACCCCACTGGCTGCCGACCCAATCAGTGCCGCCATTTCGGCACCTTTCCAGGTCGTCTCCCCTTCCACAGCCCGCTGGCTTCCGATCGGCCCGCTAGCCGACGCCAACGGGCTGCCCGCGGGGGCCGGCGATGGCCCTGCGGCAGTGGCCCCAAGCGTTCCGGAGCCTTGGAATTACCTCTCGGTCTTAGCCACAGTGATCCCGGTTAGCCTCCTATATTGGGGCCTTCGCAGGGGGGCTAAGAATCCCCCCCGAAATTCCGGAAATTCGGAAGAATAAGAGGCTTTTAGTGAATATTCCTAAAAAATCGTTGACCCTGCAGATTTCCGTGTTACCATCTGTGTTTAATCCGTCAGTTAGGAGCATAAGGGGAGCGGGCAGTTCGTATTGCTAGCACGGGTCGCCAAAAACGAAACAATACAAGCACGACTGAAGCTGCAACTTTGAAGAAAATGGGAATGCTGATGACTTCCGCAAACAGGATTCTGGCGACCTTGATTGTTGCCGTCGTTGTTGCCGCGATGGCACAGCCATTGATGGCTGATCCACTGATCATCACAGTTTCGAGAACGGATTCTTCGTTCTCCCCCATCTCTTCCACCACGCTCGATACCGCCGTATTTCCTCCGGCGCTGCAAGATTCAGCGGTGTTGTCGCCTGGCGTGATCCCGACCTACAACACGACGTACAGTACCTCGTTGATTAATCCGTTTGCCGGCACCGGAGTCACGTGGGTTGTCTCCGGTCAGGTCAATGTTCCGGGTACTCCCGACGAAGGTCTGCTGCAAGGCGGAACCATCTTGTTGCATAACTCGACCGCCACCACCTACTACGCTCAAATCACGATCGAAGGCGGCGATTATACGCTGCCATCCAGTGCCGGCGACACCGTGCTGGCTACGGCGTCCTTCTCTGCCTCTACCGTGCCAGGACGGCTCGGCTTGGTTGTACTCGTTCATCGATGGGACGCTTGGTCGGCAATGCTTGGTACACCTCTCCCTGCGGTTGGTCCAGATATGTCGATTCTTTACACCCGCGGCGCTACCTATCGGTTGAAGCAAATATTCGACATCACCCTCAATGGGAATCCGACCAACGACCCCCTTTCCAATGTGAATATCAGCGTCACGACGACGGTCACCCCGGTTTCCGAACCGTGGACCATCGCGACGCTGTTTGCCATGATTCTGCCCATAGGTTTGCTGTTCCATCATTTGCGTCATCGCAAGCAGTTGGCTTACACCTCCTGAGTTTGTGTAGTTTTGTCGGTAATAACCTTACAATTTGATTGACCCCCCTGTAACGATTTCGCTAGCATGTTGTTTAGCCTCTGAAACGGCAACAGTGTGCAAGTGAGCATTAGGGATCGCTCATGAAGTTCAACGGACGATTTTGGCTTTTGATCCTGGCGGCAGGCCTCGTTCTGGCGGCCTTCTCTTCGACCGCCTTGGCAGCCGGTGATACGGTTGCCATTACCATTGAAAAATGGACTTCCAGTTTTGGCAGCCTGTCGGGCTCGACGGGTCCCATGGTTGTAGATGAAGATGACGCGGGCGTTTTTACGTTTGGCGGCATCCTACCTTCCCACCGTTCGATACCGACCCGTTCGCGGGAGCCTTGGACGTCAACGTCATCTTCGGCGCTCGATAGCACCTCCCCCGATAGTTCTGCTGCTCGACTCCAACGTGGATATCAAGAAAGACAGCACCAGCGATACCTCCCAATACTGGATCAAGATATTTGTTGAGAAAAAGAATCACTTCTCCCTGCGAGCCCTGGCTACACGTATCCCAGCGGCAGCCCGCTTTCCGCCTCCACAACTTATTCGCAGACGACCGCCAGTTTCGGCGGCGGGACCATGTCGAGCTTGATTAAGGATAGCTCCAGCAGCGCCGGCCTTGGCTCCGCGACCATTCCTGTTCGGTTCCTCCGGTCGTCGGTTCGAACAGCTTTCACGCGCACCGATGCGACCTACGATATCAAGCAGGAATACGACATTCATCTTGACCACCAATGGCAACGCACATGTCGAATTGCGATGACCACGACCACGGTTCCCGAACCCGTGACCATCCTGTCGGCTTTGATTGGTCTGGTGCCCATGGGTCTCATGGTTCGGTCGCTTCGCCGCCGCAAATCGGCTGCCTAGGCGAATCCGCCTGAGCCGGTAAACACTCTCTCTCGAAAACTTCGGGCAGCTTTGTCGGTGTTCTCCGTACATAACTCGCTCTTTCCATTCACTGCTTCCCTCGCAGCTGCGCAGTGATTAGCTTGGATTTAAGGCCGCGACTGGGCTCGCCCCCTTGATTTCCTGAATGGGGAGATTTGCTCATGCGAAGGCCTAATCTTCGATTTATTGCCATCTGCGCCGTCATTGCCGCGCGTTGTCGTTTTCGCGGCGCACATCGTGCACGGCGTTCAAACCAAACGCACCGCCAAAATTCTTTTGCTCCAGGCCCGGCAGCTTCGCGAAAAGGACGATTTGGCCGCCGCGGCCAGCTACTACCAACGCTATGTCCAACTTGCTCCCGACGATACGCAGGCGCTGGCCGAATTCGGTTTCACGCTTGCCGATCTATCCAGGTCGAAGACCAACGCCATTTTGGTGCTGGAGCAAGTCTTGCGGCGCGATCCCAAGTACCCCGGCGTGCGTCGCCGCTTGGTCGAACTGGATTTGAAGTCCAATCGGTTTTCCGACGCCAAAGTGCACCTGCAGAATTATCTCTTGAAGGAGCAACCCGCAGGACGGCCAGCTCTGGTACCAACTGGGCCAGTGTCAGGAAGCCGATCAAACCTTCGATGTCGCGCTGGAAAGCTATCGGCAGGCCATCCAGTTCAAGCCCGATCTCTGGGAGGCATATCTGCGCCGCGCCGTCGTGCTTCGCAAACAGTTGGAACGGCCCGACGAAGCCGACAAGGTTATGAACTCGATGGTCGAGCAAAATGCCAAGTTGCCCGACGCCTACCATGCTCGTTCGCAATATTGGCTCGAATATGGTCAGCCCGAAAAGGCGATGGCCGATGCCGAGAAGGCTGTTGCCCTGAACGACCAAGACGTTACCTATCTTGTTGTTCGCGGCCAACGTTGCCCAGGAACTGAAGAATCTCGACAAGGCGGAAGATTACGCGGCCCGCGCCATGAAGTTGGATAACCGCGATCCGAAAGTGTATCTGGTTTCCGCCCAGTTGGCGTTGCTTCGCTCCAACCGCGACAAGGCGATGGAGCTACTGCAGCAAGGCCTTACCGCCCGCCCGAACCATCTGGATTTGCTCTGGGAGTTGGGCAACCTGCAGGTCGATCAGCGCGATTACGATGCGGTCCGCAAAACCATAAAGAGTTTGCATCATGCGTCCAACGATCATACGCTTCCCGATCTACTGGAAGCTCGCATGCTGCTACATCAGGGCGACGTGCTGGCGGCTGCTTCGCAATTCGAAAAGCTCCGGCCTCAGTTGGCCAACCGGCCCGATCTGCAAAGCCTCAACGATTTCTCATTAGGAATCTGTTACGATCGGATCGGTTATCCCGATCAGAAAGTTGCCGCCTATCGCCGCGCGGTGGAAGACGATCCGCGCTGGATTCCCGCCCGCTGGGGCTTGGCAGCCGCCCTGGCTTCCACCGGCAATATCGACGAAGCCATCGAGAACTATCAACCCGTGGTGCAGTCCTCGCCCGACTCCGCCCCCGCCTGGCAGGAATTCGCGCGGGCGTTGGTCATCCAACAACTGCGATTGCCGAAGGAACGTCGGGATTGGAAGCGCGCGAAAGAGGCGTTGGATACTGCCAGCAAACTGGCTCCCAACAGCCCAGAAGTGACTATTCTCCGCGCCGAGATGCTCGTGGCCCAGGGGCAGGGCGACGACGCTGCTAAGCTCCTTGCCACAGCCGGCCAGGAACATCCCGATGACGTCAACTACTGGATCGCTCAGGCGGCTTTGGCGCAACGTCTAGGAAAGGCCGACGAAGCAAAGAAGCTTCTCGATGAGGCTGAAGCCAAGCTGGGCGACCGCGCCGAAATCCGCCTGGAGCGAATTCGCCAAGCAATGTCGTTGGACCGCCAGCAGATGGCCGACGAACTGGCAAAGTTGGAAAAGGGTTGGGACCACTATTCCCCTGAAAACCAATTTGCTTTGGCCCGCCGCGTCGCCGCAATTTACACTGCGCTGGGTGATAACGCTAAAGCCGAACCCTATTGGGCTCAGGCGGTTTCGCTGCGCCCCGAATTTTTGCCAGGATACCTGTTTTTATTCGATGCCGTCGTGGCGCAAGGACCAGAAGCGCCTTGGCGAACTGCTGCAGCAGATTCAGCACATCGAGGGGCGCGAGCGCGGACCGCTCTGGTGTTATGGCGAAGCCGCCCGGCGTATTCTGATGGCTGAAACCGACAAGTCGCAACTCGCGGTCGCGCGAACTTGCTTGTCGGAAGCGCTGGTGCAGCGGCCGCGCTGGGCGCGCGCCTTGGTGCT
The DNA here is from genome assembly GCA_963773925.1 of Pirellulales bacterium. Classification (GTDB taxonomy): domain Bacteria; phylum Planctomycetota; class Planctomycetia; order Pirellulales; family JADZDJ01; genus CAVRAW01. Next base: position 210,330 of record CAVZDC010000013.1, on the reverse strand, counting down.
GATGGGCGATGCCGATATGCTCGACGGCAACCTGGCCGCCGCCACGGAACACTATCAATCGGCCGTCGAATTGGGCGAACGCAATCCCACCGTCATTCGCAATCTGGTGCTGCTGCTGTACACGCGGCAGCGATTCTCCGAGGCCGATCAGTTATTGAAACGGCTCGAAGCCCAGCAAGCACCCTTTTCCCCGGAGCTGGAACGCCTGGCGTCCGAAGTTTCGTGGCGCACGGAAGATACGGGCCGGGCTCTAACGTTGGCCACCAAAGCGGCCGAATCGGCCAAAACCGTCGACGATTTTCTGTGGCTGGGTCAATTGCTCACCGTGATGAAGCGAAATGCGGAAGCCGAGCAGGCCTTCCGTAAGGCGGTGGAGGTTGCTCCGCAAGAACTGCGTGCGTGGCAGGCGCTGGTCCAGCATCAAGTGCGGCAGAATGCAACCGCGGACATCGAAACCACTTTGAAGCAAGCCGCCGGCAAAATTCCGCCGGAGCAAGTCGCCATGATTCGCGCTCAGGCCCTCACCGCCATGAATAAGCTCGACGAGGCAAAGGCCGAGTACGAGCGCGATGCAACTCAATCCTAACGACAGCAAGGTATTGGCCAGTGCCGCCGAATTCTTCACAGTTCGCCGCGATCTGGCCCGGTCCGAAACCCTGCTGCGAAGGTTGCTCGATCCGTCGATGAAGTGCACTCCCGAGGAGCGCATCGTCGCGCGCCGTCAATTGGCGCTGGTGCTCGCCAGTGGAAGGCAGTTTCCCAAGGTGAACGAGGGGCTGCTGTTGCTCGAGCAGAACGAGAAGGAATCGCCCGCCGCCAGCCCGGAAGACCAACGCGTAAAGGCGGTGGTGATCGCCTCGATACCCGGACACGAAGCCCGCCAGCAGGCGATCGACATGCTGCGGCAACTCGCGGAAAATGAAACCCCGCAAGCCGGCGACCACTTTCTGCTGTCCCAACTCTATGAAGCCGAAGGCCGCTGGCCCGACGCTCGGCAGCGAACTGCAACGTCTGATTGTGTTCGGCCGCCGACACGCCTCCGTTGTTCATGGCCGCCTACATCCGCGCATTGCTCGATCACAACGAGCTCCACGAGGCCAAGATGTGGCTCACGCGGTGGCAAGAGCAACATCCCCAGGAATCCGACACCGCCGAATTTCAAGCCGAGGTCGATGTCGCCGATCGGAAGTTCGATCACGCCATTGAAGTCGTCACCAAATACTTGCAAAAATCAGGCAACGCTTTCCGGCGCACCTTGGGAAACCGACCTGCTGGAGCGGCTGGCTTTCAAATGCCAGGATTCGGCCGGCGCCAAGCAGCTCAAGGATGCCGCGGAGCAGGCGCTGCGTGAAGCGGCCCAGCGAGATCCGCGCCAAAGCCTGCCGCTGGCTAATTTCCTCGCGCGCCAAGGCCGCATCAGCGAAGCCGTCGATCTGTGCTTCGACTGCGTCTCCAAAACGCCGGAAAACGTCGGCAACGCCTTGCTGTCGGCCGTGGGCGCCGTCTGTCAGCCTCAGGCGTCGACCGCCGACCGCCAGCGCGTCGAAAAGTTGGTTCGCCAGCATCTCGACAGAAGACAATCGCCAACCCCACCTGGCCACCGCGATGGGAACGCTCTACGAAGCAGAATCTCGCTATACCGATGCCGTCGATGCCTATCGCCAGGCGCTCGAGCTCGATCCCAACGACGTCGTGGCCCTCAACAACATTGCGCTGTTGCTGTCGCACCAGGGCAATCCACAGCAGGCAATCACCTATTTGAAGCAAGCCTTGTCGGTCGCCGGTCCCAGGTCCGACTTGTTGGATTCCCGAGGCTCGGTTCGCCTGGCGATGGGCGATAACGATGGCGCGATTGCCGACTTCACTTCCGCCATCGCCGACAAGCCCTCCGCCTCGCGGTGGCTGCATTTGGCCATCGCGCAATTCCGCGCCCACCATACCGAAGAGGCACAAAAAGCTTTCGACCGCGCATTGGCCATGGGCCTGACTCCGAAACAAGTCCATCCGTTCGACCAATCCGACTACGCCACCCTGAACAACCAGTTCACTCATTAACCAACAGGATGGCAAGCCGTGACGCGCGTGAAATCAAACGGCAAGCTCGCCGCCAGCCGCCAGGTACAGCGTCCGACGGTCTTCGTGGTCGATCCCGATCCACTGTCTGCGAAGTTTGTGGTCGATCTGGTTCGGGCCCACGAATCTGCCGGTGCAGCATTTCCATTCGGGCGAAGATTTTTGGAAGGCCCTCGACGGCGCTAGAGACCGGCTGCGTGGTGACGGAAATCGATCTGCCGGGCGTCGATGGAATTCAATTGCACGACCGCATGGTCGCCGCGCAAATTCTGTTGCCCGTCGTGATGGTGGCCGCGGAAAGCGACGTGGCGGTGGCCGTGCGCGCCATGAAGTCCGGCGTGATCGACTTTCTGCAGAAGCCCTGCCATCCTCTGGAGCTATGGGAAGCAATCCAGCACGCTATCGAAGAGCATCGCGTTCGATCGGAAGCAGGCGAGCATCCGCGCTCAAATCCGTGCGCTGCTGGAAAGTCTCACCGACGAGGAGGAACTGGTGATGCGCATGGTTTTGGATGGCAAACCCAATAAAACCATCGCCCACCACTTGGGTCTAAGCGTCCGGACCATCGACTTTCGCCGCGCCAGTATTCTTGCGAAAGATGCAGGTTGGCTCGTTGGTCGAGCTGGCCCATACGCTGACGCTCGTCGGGTTATTCATTTCGCTCGCCCCCGGAGCGACTGACTGCGCCGGCAGATAGCCGCCCAATGTGCAGCTAAGCAGCCTCCACTCCAGTCCCAGCTGCTCTAAACCGCGATCCAGCCGAAGGTTTTCCCACGCGAGCCAACCGATAAACCAGCTTACGCTGCGGTCTTCGAGAGATTATTCTGTTAGATAGGTCATATTGTTCCACGCCTCCTAACCCCATCAGACCAACGCTGGAAGGCCTTTTGCATGACCAATAACTCGCCGCGAGCATTCATCACCGGCATCACTGGCCAAGATGGATCGTATTTGACCGAATTGCTCTTGGCCAAAGGGTACGAGGTTCACGGCCTGATCCGGCGATCCAGCACCTTCAATACCGCCCGAATCGAGCACCTTTATACCGATCCCCACGAATTGGGTGCGCGGCTGAAGCTCCACTATGGCGATCTGACCGACGCCAACGGTCTGGTGCGGTTAGTGCGCGAAGTCCGCCCGAACGAAGTTTACAATCTTGGCGCCCAAAGCCATGTGCGCGTCAGTTTCTTTCAGCCGGTATACACGGCCGAGGCCGGCGGCATTGGCACGCTCAAGCTGCTGGAAGCCGTTCGCGATTTTCAGGATTCGTCCGGCCAGCAAGTGCGGTTCTACCAAGCTTCCAGTTCGGAGATGTTCGGCAAGGTCACCGAAACGCCCCAGAAGGAAACCACGCGGTTTCATCCGCGGTCGCCGTACGCGGTGGCCAAGTTGTATTCCCATTGGATCACGGTGAATTACCGCGAAAGTTACGGACTGCATGCCTCGTGCGGCATTTTATTCAATCACGAGTCGCCGCGCCGCGGCGAAACGTTCGTCACCCGAAAGATCACCCGCGCCGCCACCCGCATCAAGCTCGGCTTGCAGGAACATCTTTATCTGGGCAATCTGGAAGCCAAGCGCGATTGGGGCTTCGCCGGCGACTATGTCGAGGCCATGTGGCTGATGCTCCAGCAAGAAACGCCCGATGATTATGCGGTTGCCACCGGCGAAGTGCATTCGGTGCGCGAATTCTGCGAACGGGCTTTCGAACGCTTGGGTTTGGACTATCGCGACTACGTTAAAACCGATCCGCGTTACCTGCGCCCCGCCGAAGTCGATTTCTTGCTGGGCGACGCCAGCAAGGCCCGCACCAAACTGGGCTGGAAGCCTCGTGTTTCCTTCGAACAATTGGTCGATATGATGGTCGACGAAGATCTTGAACTCGCCAAGCAAGAACGAGTTTTGCAAGATAGTTGTTCCGGTGTCCGCGAGGCTTCGAGTAAAACCCGGCCGCCGATCGATATCCCACCTCCCGGCGGCGCTCTCGGCATCGTTACAATTCCCGCTAAGGAAATCCGTCTGATGATTCACTGGGCCGACCATCGTGTTTGCGTCACCGGCGGCGCCGGCTTTTTGGGCCACGTCGTTTGCCAGTTGTTGCGCGAGCGCGGCGTGGCGGAAAAGAACCTGTTCGTGCCCCGCCATGCCGAGTACGACTTGACGCGCGAAGATCACGTTCGCCGTCTGTACCAGCAAGTTCGGCCCGATGTCGTCATCCATCTGGCCGCGGAGGTCGGCGGCATCGGCGCCAACATGGCCAATCCCGGCCGCTTCTTTTTCGCCAACATGGCGATGGGCTTGCATCTGATCGAGCATGCCCGTCAGGCCAAAATTCGCAAATTCGTGCATACCGGCACGGTTTGCGCGTATCCCAAATTCGCCCCCGTCCCGTTCCGCGAGCAAGATTTGTGGAACGGATACCCCGAGGAAACCAACGCGCCCTATGGCGTCGCCAAGAAGGCGCTGTTTGTCATGCTCGACGGCTATCACCGGCAGTATGGTCTGCCCAGCGCCGTCGTCGTGCCGGTGAATCTGTACGGCCCCAGCGATAACTTCGATCCCGCCAGCAGCCACGTCATTCCGGCGTTGATTCGCAAGTGCGAAACGGCGCGCCTCCAGGGAGACGAACACATCGACTGCTGGGGCACCGGCAAAGCCAGCCGCGAGTTCTTGTACGTCGACGACGCCGCCCGCGGAATCGTCCAAGCCGCCGAACGGATGGAAGAGCCGGTGCCGATCAACCTGGGAACGGGCCAGGAAATCTCCATCGCCGATTTGGTGAAGCTGATCGCCCGCCTATGCGGTTACGAAGGGCGCATCCAGTGGGACGATAGCAAGCCCGACGGCCAGCCGCGCCGCTGCCTGGATACCGGCCGCGCCGCGAAGCTTTTGGATTGGCAAGCCACGATGCCGTTGGAAGAAGGCTTGCGCCGCACGATCGCCTGGTGGCGCGAGCATCAGGCGGGGGCCAACAGCCCGGCAAAGGCCGGCGCTTCCGCCGCAGTCGGCCACGTCTAAACTGGTCGCATTACTTGCGATCGGTATGCTGCATGGCCGTTCTAATCCGGCTGCCGATCCGCCGCGATAAATGATCTCGCACCAGCTCGCTTTCGTGATCTCCAATGTGGCGGCGGCGATTGTCGCGCTGGGCTTGGCCCACGCGCTGTTTCCCGGCCGTACCCGATCCGCACGTGGCGCTGGCGACGCTCGCGGGATATCCGCTGGTCATCATCGTCACGTTATTGCTATTGGGGGCGATCGGCAGTCTGACGCCACGTGGCGTATATGCGGTATTGATTCCCGCCGCGGTTGTCGCACTGCTATGGCTCGGCAATCCATTGGCGAGACTTCTGCGTTGCGCCGCCCGCTCAACCTAATTGCGTCGCGCCGGCAGAATCCACACTCAGCTGGCGATCCCCATCAGCTTATTGGCCGCATTTGCCAGCGTCGTATTCAGTCAAGGCTTGCTGGTCGGGCACGCAATTCTTTTCCGACGATCTTGGTTATCACGGCTCCGACGGTCGCGCGCTGGGTTCAAGAGGGCCGCTTCTCGTACGTTACCCGAAACCTCACGGCCTACTATCCGTTCAACAGCGAACTGCTTTCGCTGTGGTACACGCTGCCGTTTCACAGCGACGCCTGGGCGGCACTGTCGGGTCTGATCTGGCTGGGCCTGATCGCCGCTGCCGCCGCCGCGTTAGGCCGGAAATTAGGTCTCGCTGCCGCCTCCGCCGCGCTCGTAGCGGTTCTGACCATCTGTTCCCCTGAAATCGTTTGGCAGGTTCGCACTTTCAGTCCAACCGATTTGGCGGCGGCCTCTTTGATCCTGGCCGGAATTTATTTCGCTGCAGTCGCCATTGGCCGCGATTCGAACGGCGCCGGCACGTCCGAGGCGCTGTACGCCGGCCTGCTAATCGGCGCTGCCGTCGGTTGCAAGGTAACGGTAGCGCCAGTTGCGTTGGTCGTATTTTTGTCGCTGCTTGTTCGCAGGCCCCGCCAGAAGTTGGACGCACCGACTCCGCTTCGTGCTCGTCTTTTGCCTCGCGGTGGTGGCAACCGGTTCGTTCTGGTACATCCGCAATTGGATCGTTACCGGCAACCCGCTGTTTCCCGCGGCCATGGGTCCGTTCGCCGGTCCCTGGAGCCGCGAACAGCAAGCCGTCGAAAAGCTGATCACTCTTGTCGGCAATTCACAATCGTTTCCGCAATTGCTGGCGGTTCTAAAAAAGGATTTCGATTGGCCGATTAGTTTGGCGGCGCTGTCGGCAATCGGCTACCTTGCCGCGGTTGTCCGCGAACTGACCCGCCGTCGACCATTCAACCGATGAGGATCACAGCCTGCGAAGAATCTTGCTCGTTTCCGGCCTGGCGTTGTTGGCCGCCTATCCCTTTGCACCGTTTTCGGGCAACGATTTCTGTTGGCGCTATATCGACGGCGCCGTTTTTGATCGGCCTTGTGCTCTACGGCCGGCTGATTAACGAACGCCACCCGCTCCATTGGTTTTGGCGCTCCATGGCTCTGGTGACCATTGTCACTTGTTGGCCTGGGCCCGGAAAAAACATTTTGGTGGCGTTTCTTGGTGGGGCGTTCGGACTCGTGGTGGTGTGGTTTGTGGCTAATCACCTGCGGCGCGCTTCGTTCACTGACCATCGTTGGCGCCAGTCTCACCGGCACATCCGCACTTTTCATCGGTCTGGCCGCTCTCACCAACCATCAGCAAAGAGCTACCGACAACACCGTGCTGCAATACGGCGCTCCCGACCAGCCGATCGGGAAGGCCTGGGGCGTCTTGGAGTCCGCGCCGCCGGGCTCTCGGGTGGCATGGTTCATGAATCGCGGCTACGAGTTCCTGCCGCTTTTCGGCCGCCACTTTCAATTCGACCCAGTCGCGGTGGATCCCAACGGCGCATTATCTCCGCCGTTGCACGAGCGATTCGCCAGCGACCCCGCATACCAAATGTGTCAGACCAAACTTCCGCCGCCCAGCGACGCCGCGGAACTTATCAACAATCTTCGAACGGCCCGCATCAACTATCTCCTCGTGAGCAAATGGCTGCGCTGACGATTGGCCCCCGCAACACGCGCTCTTGGCCAAGTCCGACAAGCTCAAGATCTTGTACGAGGACGATTACTCCGTAATCTGGAAGATTCGTTCCGACAAGTGAACCTGATGCAAATCAGCAATGCCTCCGTTCCAGCTGCGACCGCCTGGCATGGCGCGGCCACCCAGCAAACCTGGAAGAACGCTTGGCGGCGCAATTGGGTATTGTGCGCAGGCTCCACGATCGTGATCGTCGCTTGCTTGATGAACGACTTCCGAAGGCTGCACGATTTCGACGTGTGGGCCATTCGCGATCCGGGCGGACATCTCGTCTTAGTGCAGATGCTTGATGACGGACTCAAGCCCAACGTAGATTTCGGCTTTCCCTACGGCCCGTTGACGGTATTGATCTGTCAAGCGTGGGCGGGTGTGTTTGGAAATAATTGGTTCAGCTTTCTTGTCCTGCTGCTGTTGTTTCGCCTGATTTCGCTACTGCTGCTGGTGACAATCGTTGCTCGGCTCCGACTTTCGTGGCTTGCTCAAGCGGTTTTTGTGCTCGGATTATTTCGTTGGCTTCCGTTCAATTTCAGCGTCGCGCATCCCGGCCAACTGATTGGCCTACTGCTCGCCGTGCTCGCTCTCAGCTACAAGCGCATTGATTTGGCCCTGGCCGGTTGCGCATTGGCAGTTGTATTTCGCCCATCGGCAGGCTATCCGCTCGGTTTGGCCTTAATTGCGATCTTGGTATGGCAGGCTTTCTATTTCGAAAACGCATCGTGGCGCGTGCGCTCGATTCGATGGTTGAAATCGCTCGCACCGGCGGCAATTCTGGAAATGTTCGTCGCCGCAGTTTATACATCGTTCTACGGCGCTATTTCCTATGCATTGACCGTGATCCCGCTCGCGGGAAGCAGGGCGGTGGGGCACTTTTTTGGTCATTACTTTGCGTCCGGATGGGACCGATTCTTTCCTCCAGGCCAAAATTGGAAAGGCTATTTATTTACGAATCCAACCCATCTGGACCTGCTGGTATTGGTGATTCTGGCTGCTGGCTTGATTATCGGCACAGTATCCTTTTTTCGTCGATCGCCCACCGGCGATGATCGCGAATCCGAATTCCCAAGCATTCTCGTGCTTTCATCCATCGGGCTAATCGTTCTGTTTGCGATTTTGACTTCGTACGGCGAGAATCTGAGCCTTGGCTACTATCTGCCTTTCTTCTGGATTAGCCTATTTGCAGCCTGGAAAGTGCTGGGCCCATGGTTAGGAAAATTCGGGACAGGTTTGCTCTGCGTTGTTGGAGTCAACCTGGCCGCTTGTGCGATCCTGTCGGTGCCCGTCGTTTCCGCCATGTTCCGCAAGAACGTGGTCGCCACTTATATTCGGCTTCCCGGTTCGAAGTTGTCGGTGAATCAATACGAATATCAAGAACTGCAACAAGTAAGTCGGAAAGTCGATCGGCGAACGATTGTGGCGCTAACATATATGGGGGATGTAACTCTTTTCAAATACTTCGGCATTTCGGCTTCGCCGAACGAATACTGGTGTCTGGAACGAAGCCTTTCGTTGCCTGAAGAAATTTCCCGGATAAGAAACCAGGTTCGCAATTCAGAATTTCTGCTGATCAGAACACCTCACGCCGAGTCTTCCTTTGGCAGGAACATTTTGAAGCGGAATGATCTGGGATTCGACAAGCTGCGAATGCACACGGTGTACGATGGCCAGAGTTACCAGTTGTTGCGCATCGATCTGCCTTCGCACGAAGCTACGTTAGTCGACAAGCAACTGGAGCGATATTCCGGACACCGAAGTGGTATGCAGAAGCCGGCTTATGGCGGACGCCAATCGCCATGAGCGGCGCTTACTGCCTTCTGCCGGCGTTCGGATCTTCTCCGTTGCGTGCATGAATCACTTGCACGTACTCGGCCCCCAGTAGCACGATCGCTACCGCGTAATAGCACCACAGCAGCACGGCCAGGAACGCCCCCACCACGCCGTAGGCGCTGCTGTAATGACTACGCGCGATAAAGATGGTGAGCAACTGGCGGCCAATTTCCCACGCCGCCGCCGTCAGCAACCCGCCGTGCAACGCATCGCTCCAGGCGACCGGCGCTTTCGGCAAGAGCCGGTACAAAAACGTGAACACGACGGTGTTGATCGCGAACGTGACGCTCGTCTGCGCCGCATCCCATAGCCAACCATCCAACGGCACCGCCAGCGACGTGTGCGCCTCGACGGCGCTGAGCACCATGCCGGCCAAAAACACCACCACCACCACCGCCGCCAGCCCCAATAGCAGCAATAGCGCCCGTCCCCGCTGGCCGACGATCTGCAACGCCATAACGAAACATGCTTTGCGATCCATTCTGCGCCAGTGGAAAAAATGCGATCGAAGGCCGAATCGAGTTGGGCAAATGCCGCCACCGACGTGATCAGCATCGTCGCCAGCCCCACCGGCCCGCCGACCGACGATCTGTCTTGCACCATGGCCAGCGATTGCCGCACATAGTCGGCCAATTCCGCCGACATGTTCTGCGCGATGGCCGCCAACACCTTTTGCTGTGCATCCTGCCCGAGGTGCGTGTTCCGCAAGAACCACTCCACGCCGGCAATCAGCACCAATAACAGCGGAAAGAACGACAGTCCGACATAGTACGCCGTGGCCGCCGACATCAGCGGGCCATCGTCGTCGTACCAGCGCATGGTCGCGCGCTGAACATCCCGCACAAATTGGACGACCATGCTTCCACATGGGGAAACGCCGGTCCGCCGTTTGCAACGGGCCACTGGGCCGACGCCGATGTCTTCCGTGCGAGTCGTATTCCGTCCACTCCGTTGCTCGCCACAACGCCGCAAGTATTACAGCGTCATCTCTTCGCCCGATGCCAGGCGAATCTTCTTGTGGGCGATGTCGTGCTGCGCCACAATTCGCCGCAGCGTGCGATATCGGGCCCGAATCAACATCGACTCGGTCACGCACAAGTGATTTTCATAGCGAATCCCGCGCAGCATGGCCGAATCGGTAATTCCCGTGGCGACGAAAATGATGTTGTCCCCCTTGGCCATCTCGGCCACGCACCACACCTTTTTGAAATCGTCCGGCTTGCAACCGTGTTCACTCACCAGCGATTTCTCGTTCTTCCTCATCCCTGGGGAACATGCGGCACAACAATTCGCCGCCCAAGCATTTGATTCCCGATGCGGCCAGCACCGCTTCGGTGCTGCCGCCGATGCCGATGTAGATATCGACGCCGGAATTCGGCAGGCACGGCGCGATGGCCGCCGCCACGTCGCCGTCGGGAATCAGCCGCACGCCGCAGTTTGCCGTCCGCAGCTCCTTGATGATGTGCTCGTGCCGCGGCCGATCGAGCACCACGCACACCAAATCGGAAACCCGTTTGTCCAACGCATCGGCAATCGTCTGCAGATTCTCGGCTAATCGGCACATCCAGGCTCACTTTGGCCTTCGAAGCCGAGCACCCGCGGACCAACCGCCAGCTTCTCCATGTAGTACGAGGGAATGTGCGGAAACAGATCGTGCGGATCCTGCGCAGGGATCAGGGCTGGTGGCGACAGCCATCACCGAAATCGATCCGTTCAGCCCCTTCGACAAGCGGCGTCGTGCCGTCGATCGGATCGACCGCGATGGCCACCGGGATCGAATTCGCTTCCCAGCGCCCCAGTTTCTCCCCCATGAAGATTCCCGGTGCTTCGTCCTTGATGCCTTCGCCGATGCGCACCACGCCTTTGCAATCGATCAGGTTGAACATGCCCCGAATGGCTTCGGAGGCGGCCTGATCGGCGGCGTTCTTGTTGCCTTTGCCGATCCATTTCCCGGCCGCCAACGCGCCGTTCTCGGTGCAACGCACCAGATCCAAATCAAACAACCGTTCCGGATCATGCGGCCGAGTTGGCATTTCGTTCACCGTGCGTCAATCGTGTTCTGCGTGGAAGCAATTCCTGCTCACATGCAGATTCTAGCATCATTCGCGCCGCAGCTTGCGACAGCAGACTGCCATATCCGGCCAGCGGCGAACAAGAGCTTGCTGCCGCAGCCAGACATGCTAACTTCGTCAACGGACGCACGCCCGCAATAAAAAACACGGGCAAGCGAGTCCCTCCGCCCACCCGCGACCATCTCGTGTTCCGCTCTGCCTGCCCTACGCGGCAGCTTCTTCGAATTGCTCTTCTTCCGTCGAGCCGTCCAAGGCCGTCACCGAGGTGTGGCCGCTGGAAATAGTCGTCATCAGCTTGTCGAAGAAACCCGGTGCCGACGAACTTCTGATGCTTGACCGCCCGATAACCGTGATTCGCGCTCCTGCGCGAATTCTTCTTCCTGCAATTGCACGTAGGCCGCCATGCCCTTGTCGCGGTATCCCAGCGCCAGATTGAACATGCTCAAGTTCAAAGCGTGGAAACCCGCCAGCGTGACGAACTGATACTTGTAGCCCATCGCGCCCAGTTCGCGCTGGAAGTTGGCGATGGTGCACTTCATCCAGGTTCTTCCGCCAATTGAACGAGGGCGAGCAGTTGTACGCCAGCAGCTTGTCGGGATACTTCGCGCGAATCGATTCGGCGAATTCCTCCGCCTCGTCCAGATTCGGATGCGAAGTTTCGCACCAGATCAAATCGCAGTACGGGGCGTAGGCCAATCCGCGGGCGATGGCGCATTGCAAGCCGCCCTTGATGCGGAAGAAGCCTTCCTCGGTCCGCTCGCCGGTAAGGAACTGCCGATCGCGCTCGATCGATGTCGCTGGTCAACAGCGTGGCGCTGTCGGCATCGGTGCGGGCGCACAAGACCGTCGGCACGCCGCACACGTCGGCCGCCAGCCGCGCGGCAATCAGCTTGGTGATGAACTCCTGCATCGGCACCAGCACTTTGCCGCCCATGTGGCCGCATTTCTTGGCCGACGACAGCTGATCTTCGAAGTGCACGCCCGCCGCCCCGGCGTCGATCATCTCCCGCATGATTTCGATAGGCGTTCAGCGGTCCGCCGAAGCCGGCTTCCGCATCGGCGAACTGCGGTGCGAACCAATCGATGCCGTCCGGCTTTTCTTCCAGCATCGAAATCTGATCGGCCCGCTGCAGCGCCTGGTTGATCCGCCGCACCAGCGTCGGCACGCTGTTGGCCGGATACAGGCTCTGGTCGGGATACACCTGTCCCGCCAGGTTCGCGTCGGCCGCCACCTGCCAGCCGCTGACGTAGATCGATTTCAGCCCCGCGGCCACCTGTTGCACCGCCTGGTTGCCCGTCAGCGCACCCAGCGCATGAACGTAGCTCTCCGTGTGCATCAGCTTCCACAGCCGCTCCGCGCCGCGCCGGGCCAGCGTGTATTCCATCGGCACCGAGCCCCGGTAGCGGACCACTTCTTCCGCCGAGTACGGCCGCCGCACCCCCTTCCAGCGCGGATCCTCCGCCCAGTGGCGTTTCAGATGCTTCCACCGATTGCTTGCGCAAACCTTCCGGCGAATTTCGGATCGAGCATGTGGTGACGATGAGCTTCGTTCATGGGGCCTCCCAGTCGAATCAGAAAAGCGGATGTATAGGGTTCTAATCGAGATAGGGGTACGCTTTCAGGGTTAGAAACTCTTCCAGTTCATCTTGTTCGATGATTTCTTGAAACAGCTTCGACGCCAAGTCGAATTGTCCGCCTTGAAAACGCTCCCGGCCCACTTCCTGCTCGATCCGCTCCATCTCTTCGGCAAACGTCTGGCGAAACAGCGCCGGCGTGATCGTGCGGCCATCGCTCAGTTGCTTGGCGTTGTGCAACCACTGCCACACCTGGGTGCGCGAGATCTCCGCCGTGGCCGCATCTTCCATCAGGTTGTACAGCGGCACGCAGCCCTGCCCGCGCAGCCACGATTCCATGTACTGCACGCCCACGCGAATGTTCAGTCGCAATCCGGCGTCGGTGATCGTGCCGGCAGGCGTCTCGCAGCAGATCGCGCGGCGCTCACCTGCACGTCGTCGCGCAATCGCTGAATCTGATTCGGCGTTTTCATCACCGCATCGAATTCCTGCTTGGCCACGTCGACCAGCCCCGGATGCGCCACCCACGTGCCGTCGTGCCCGTCGCGGGCTTCGCGCTGTTTGTCGGCGCGCACCTTGGCAAACGCCTGCTCGTTGGCCGCCGGATCGTCTTTGATCGGAATCTGGGCCGCCATGCCGCCGATCGCCGACGCACCTCGCCGATGGCACGTTTTGATCGCCAGCAGCGAATACGAGTGCATCATGTGCGTCGTCATCGTCACCTGAGCGCGATCCGGCAGCACCATTTCCGGCCGGCTGCGGAATCGCTTGATGAAGCTGAAGATGTAATCCCACCGGCCGCAATTCAGCCCCGCCGCATGGTCGCGCAGCTCGTACAAAATCTCGTCCATCTCGAACGCGGCCAGAATTGTTTCGATCAACACCGTCGCGCGGATCGTGCCCTGCGGAATGCCCAAATCGTGTTGCGCCTTGACGAACACGTCGTTCCACAGCCGCGCCTCCAAGATGGCTTTCCAGCTTCGGCAGATAGAAATACGGCCCGCTCCCCTTGTCGATCAGCCGCCGCGCGTTGTGAAAGAAGAACAGGCCGAAATCGAACAGCGAGCCGCTCATCGGCTGGCCGTCCACCAGCACGTGTCGCTCTTCCAGATGCCATCCGCGCGGCCGAACCAGCAGCGTGGCCACCTGCTCGTTCAATCGGTAACGCTTGCCGCGTCTCCGGGTGCACGTAGTCGATCGTGCCGTTGACGGCGTCGCGCACGTTGATTTGGCCGTCGAGCGTTCCCGCCCACGTGGGCGAATGCGAATCCTCGAAATCGGCCATGAAGCAATTCGCCCCGGAATTCAGCGCGTTGATCACCATCTTCCGGTCCACCGGGCCGGTAATCTCCACGCGGCGATCGCGCAAGTCGTCCGGCAAAGTCGCCACGCGCCAGTTCGCCGCTGCGCACCTGGCGCCGTCTGCGGCAGAAAATCGGGCATCTCGCCGCATGTCGAGCCGCGCCTGCCGCTGGCGCCGCGCAGGCCAACAGTGCCAGCCGCCGGGTATTGAACTCGCTGCTGCAGCCCGGCGATGAAGTCCAGTGCGCTCCGGAGTCAGCACGCGGCGTGGGCCGGCGAAACGGGCCCGCGGACCTCGATGCCGCCGATTCCGGCGTCGATTCGGCGACGTGCTTTTGCGATGCGTTTCCATAGCCGGGTCACTCAAGACAGAGAGCAGTACGAACTGCGTCGCGCCGCATCCGCGCCGAATCTAATCGCCCTCAACTCAACTCTAACCGAGCGTGTCCAGTATTAGTAAAATTAATAAATATCAATTATGATCATTGACACAGCACTATCATCGGTGTAGGCTTCAGGTGCAGGCGGCGATCCCTTTACTGCCGCTCGGGAATCCACGTCATGGCCACATCCTCCTCCCGCTATAAGCACAATCGCCTGCAGCAACTCCGCGGCTTTTGCTACGCCGCCCGTACCCACAGCATCTCCAAAGCGGCCGACAAGATGCTCTTGAGCCAGCCGTCCGTCTCGCTGCAGATCAAAGCCTTGGAACGAGAACTCGGCGTGCAATTGTTCCAGCGCCGCGGGCCGCGCATCACGTTGACGCACGATGGGCAGCGGCTGTTGGAACTGGCCGCCCCGCTGGTCGAGTCGATCGACGGCGCTGGACGAATCATTTACCTCGCTGCGCGAATCGCCCGATCGCGGCACGGTGAACATCGCGGCCGGCGGCTCCACCATCCAGTATCTGCTTCCGCCGTTTGTGCAAAAGTATCACGCGCGAACATCCCTTGGTCGACGTGCGTCTGCACAACGTCACCGGCAAAGCGGGCTTGGCCCTGCTGCGCGAAGGCGAGGTCGATTTCGCCGTCGGCCCGATGCTGGAAACGCCCCCCGACATCACCTTCCAGCCCCTGGTTTCCTACGAACCGACGCTGATCATGCGCCGCGATCATCCGTTGGCCCGCCGCAAACGGCTGTCGCTTGCGCGATATCGCCAAATATCCCGCTGATCTTGCCCCCCAAAAACCTCAGCACGCATCGCATTGTCGATTCGGTTTTCACCGATCATTCGATCCAGTACGACGTCAAACTCGAAGTCGGCGGTTACGACGTGATCAAGAAATACGTCGCGCTGGGTCTGGGCATTTCGATCGTCATGAGTCACTGCCTTTCTGGAGCCGATCATCTGCACGCCGTGCCGCTGGGCCGCTACTTTCCCAAACGCACCTACGGCGTCGTGCTGCTGCGAGGAAAGCGGCTTTCGCCGGCCGCCGACCAGTTTGTGCGAATGCTTCCCGATGGTCGAAGGCAATCCGCGCACGCGATCGTGGCGAAATGCGAACCTGATAGATTCGGATCGCCCGATCGCCGCCAAGCGCGCTATCAATCCGATTCGATTTGCACCTGCGGAAGCTGCCCGCCGCTCAGTTCCAACAGCTGAATTCGCGTGGCGCTCAATCTCGCGAGCCAATGTTTCCGCGGCACGCTGCATGAATGCAAAGCCGAACTGGGGGTCTTCGGCACACAACGAAAGAATCTTTTCGCCGTCCACGGCAATAGCCTTGATCGGCGTAACGGTGTGGGCGGTATCCGACAGCCGCGACCGGCCGACCAGCGGCGACCAACCGATCAATTCTCCTTCGCCCACTTCCATCAGTTGCCGGCAGCCGGCACGCGACGTGCAGATGACCAGCGACACCCGGCCGCTGGTGATGAAATACACCTCTTTGGCCGGCTCGTGTTCCAAAAAAATGTCGTGCCGGGCCGGGAACTCCACGGCCTTCGCGATAGCGGCCACACGCTGCAAGTGCTCGTCGGCAATTCCTTGAAAGAACTCCAGGCCTCGCAACATGTCGACCAGTTTTTGCATGAGTGCACCTGTGTACGTTACGGCCGAGGGGCCGCCAGTGCGTCGGCGTACACTCGATTCTAACCGAAGTTCGGCGCAATTCGATGGCCTGGCACCTCGCGCCGAGGCAAGCCCGAAAATCCCGGCAAAATCAGCCTGAAAACCCAGCTGAGAACCATCGCCAGCCCATTGCG
This sequence comes from Pirellulales bacterium, assembly GCA_963773925.1. GTDB lineage: Bacteria > Planctomycetota > Planctomycetia > Pirellulales > JADZDJ01 > CAVRAW01. Next base: position 194,177 of record CAVZDC010000013.1, on the reverse strand, counting down.
ATAAGCGTTTTGATTTGTGATACTTACAGCTTGACATGCTCTTCTAAGATGGGCCTTTTTTCAGGAGATGTGGCGATGGCGCGCGAAGTCGTGGTGCTTAGCGGCGTGCGAACGGCAATCGGTGGCTACGGCGGCAGCTCTGAAAGACATTCCGCCCAGCGAACTGGCGGCCAAAGTTGTGCGCGAAGCGGTCAATCGCGCCGGCATCGAATCCAAAGAAGTCGGCCACGTTGTTTTCGGCAACGTGATCCACACCGACGTGCACGATCATTACCTCTCGCGAGTTGCCTGCGTCAAAGGCGGGCTGCCGCACGAAACCCCGGCCCTCACGCTCAATCGCCTCTGCGGCAGCGGCCTGCAAGCCATCGTCACCGCCGCAAATGCCATCATGCTCGGCGATGCCGACTGCGGCAGTCGGCCGGCGGCGCTGAAAACATGAGCCGCAGCCCGTATCTGGCTCCGGCCATGCGCTGGGGCGCGCGCATGAACGACACCACCATGGTCGACGTCATGGTCGGCGCCCTGAGCGATCCGTTCGACGATGTCCACATGGGCATCACCGCTGAAAACGTCGCCAAAAAGTAGAACATCGCTCGCGAAGATCAAGATGCGTTGGCCGCCGAAAGCCATCGCCGCGCGGCGATCGCCATCGACAAGGGCTACTTCAAGGCGCAGATTCTTCCGATCGAGGTCAAAGTCAAGAGAGAAATGCTCCCCTTCGAGGTCGACGAAACCGTGCCGCCGCGACAGCACCGCCGAAAAGCTGGCCAAGTTGAAGCCGGTGTTCGATCCAGCCGGCACGCGTCACCGCCGGCAACGCCTCCAGCATCAACGATGCCGCCGCCGCCGTCGTGCTCATGGAGCGCGGCCTGGCCGAAAAGCGCGGCCTGCATCCCATCGGCCGGCTGGTCGATTACGCCTATGCCGGCGTCGATCCGAAATACATGGGCATCGGCCCGGTGCCCGCCGTGCAAAACTCTGCTGAAGAAAACCGGTCTGGGATCTGAACGATATCGACGTGTTCGAAGTGAACGAAGCCTTCGCGGCCCAGGCGCTGGCGGTCTGCCGCAGCCTGGAGTTGCCGATGGATCGCACCAATCCCAACGGCAGCGGCATTTCGCTGGGGCATCCCATCGGCGCCACCGGCTGCATCCTCACCGTCAAGGCCCTGTACGAACTGAAACGCACCGGCGGCCGCCGCGCATTGGTCACGATGTGCATCGGCGGCGGACAAGGCATCGCTGCCATTTTCGAACGCATGTAAACCCATTTCCGACCAATCGCGGGCGCCGTTCGGCTGCCCGATTCCTCTATGGCTCATTTCTACTCGGGGAGATCACGCAATGGGACGTCTCAGCTGGAAAAACGGCGCTTGTCACCGGGGCCTCGCGCGGCATCGGCCGCGCCATCGCCATTGAACTGGCCCGCGAAGGCGCGAAAGTCGCCATCAACTTCCAGGGCAACGAGGCCAAGGCCAAAGAAACTCTGGAACAAGTCACCAAGCTGGGCTCCAGCGGCATCTTGGCCCAGGCCAATCTCGCCGATCCCAAAGAAGCCCGCGCCATGGTGCAAGCGCGTCGCCGACGAATTCGGCCATCTCGATATTCTCGTGAACAACGCCGGCATCACCCGCGATGCCATGCTCCGCAAAATGACCGACGAGAATTGGGTCGAGGTGATCCAAACCAACTTGAACTCTTGCTTCTATTGCACCTCGGCGGCGATCCCGATTATGACCGCCCAAAGCTTTGGCCGCATCGTCAACATCGCCTCGCTGAACGGCCAGGTGGCCGCCGTCGGCCAGGCCAACTACAGTGCCAGCAAAGGCGGCATTATCGCTTTCACTCGGACCGCCGCCATGGAATTGGCGCGTTCGGGAATCACGGTCAACGCGGTCTGCCCGGGCTACACCGATACCGACATGTTTGCCAAAGTGCCCGCTGAAATCCAAACCTCCATCAAAGCCAAAATCCCCTTGGGCCGGTTCGCCCAGCCGGAAGAAATTGCCAAAGCCGTGTTGTTTCTGGTCGCGGATGGCGATTACATCACTGGGGAGCAGATAAGCGTGAACGGTGGAATCTTCATGTTGTGATGCGGCGCAAGTGGCAGTTTCGTCGTTGATCGCTCCGCTGGTTTCACACAGGGTCTTGCCAAGGAGCTACAATTCCTTGGCGAAACATCCACTGCCAGCGAAGGAGCTCTTCATGAGCCAGTCCGACAATCCATTCGACGTGTTCGATCCCACCGGCATGCTCAAAACCATGCGCGATCAGAACATGGAAACGTGGGCGAAGATGATGACGCAATATGTCAATTCCGACGCCTATGCCGACAGCTCGGCTAAAGTGCTCGATGCCTGGCTGAGCAGTTCGGGCCCCTTCCGCAAGATGGTTGAAAAAACGATGAGCCAGGCGCTGGCCAACTTGAGCATGCCCAGCAAAGATGACGTCACGCAATTGGCCGAGCGCCTGACGCACATCGAAACGCGGCTGGACGATTTGGACGCCAAGCTCGACGATGTGTTGCGGTCCGCCCGCCCGTCAGGTTCCAGCAAGAAGGCCAAAGCCGCTGAGTCGGAGACCTAACCATGGCCGACACGCAAACCAAAGAGTCGCAAGCGGAGCAAGCCGGCGGCCCGCAGATTCCAACCTATGCGGACGTGTACGCCCAGTTGGAAAAATCCGCGGAGAAATGGGCCACCTTCAATCGGCTCGTGAATACCGATGCCAAGATCGCCCAAACGCCCAAGACGCTGATCTGGACGCTCAACAAGGCCAAGCTCTACCGCTACACGCCAGCGGTGCCCGAAGAAAAGCGGCACAAGATGCCGCTGCTTCTGGTCTTTGCGATCATGAACAAGCCGCACGTGCTCGATCTGCGGCCCGGCCATAGTTTTGCCGAGTACATGGTGAACCGTGGCTACGATCTGTATCTGCTGGATTGGGGCGCTCCGGGGCCCGAAGATAAGAATCTCAAATTCGACGACTACGTGCTCGAATATCTCCCGCGCGTCGTTCGCAAAGTCAAAGCCGTCTCCGGCTCGCAGCAATTCAACATGCTCGGCTGGTGCCTGGGGGCGCTCATCAGCACGCTCTACGCGGCCCTGCGCCCCAACGATGGACTTAAGGACCTGATTCTGCTGACCGCGCCCTTGGATTTCACCGACAAAAAGGCCGGCGGCTTCTCCCGCTGGACCAGCAGCGAGTCGTTCAACCCCGACCGGCTGGTCGACACCTTCGGCAACGTGCCCGGCGAAATCATCGACTACGGCGCCAAGGCCCTGAAGCCCGTCGAGAACTTCATCGGCACTTACCTGAGCCTGTGGGAACGGATCGACGATCCCAAAGTCGTCGAGGCCTGGCACGCCATGAACACCTGGGTTCGCGACATTATTCCCATGGCCGGCGGCGCCTACCGGCAACTGATCAACGAGTTCTACAAGAAAAACGCCTTGAAGGAAGGCACGCTTTCGCTCCGCGGTGAACGGGTGGACTTGAAGAATCTGACGGCCAACGTGCTGAACGTCATCGCCGAATCCGATCACATCACCCCGCCGTGCCAATCGGAAGGAATCATGGACCTGCTGGGCAGCAAGGACAAGGAAATCTTCCGGGTGCGCGGCGGGCACATCGGCATCATGGCCGGCAGCGGCGCGGAAAAAACCACCTGGCCGCACATCGAAGCGTGGCTCGCCAAGCGAGCAGATTGACGATGTTCGACTGGAACACTCTTCTCGATGAAGCCGCTCTAAAATCTGTACTGCCCGGCGACTACGCCCGCTTCGCTCGGCCCATCCGCGAAGGGCTGATCGTTTTTCTCGAAGGCCTGCCCGAAGCGTATCAGGCCGAAATCCTGGCGCGGCAGGCCGCACTCCCCCTGTCCGCCGGCATTTCGCAGCGGCTGGCACTGCTTGGCGCGCTGTTGTCCGGTGCTGCATAAGCTCGGGCAGATCCTGGCCCGCGACCAGCGTTTGGCACCCGAACTACGGCGAGCACCTGCGAGAGCTCGAATCGCTTGCGCCCACTGTGCCCGACGCAACCATCGCGGATATTCTGGCCGCGGAACTCGGCCCGCTCGATCGGCTGGGCGTTCGGCTTGCTCCCCCCGCAATCGCTGAAGCCAGCGTGGCCGTGGTCATTCCTTTCGTTCAAACCGATGCGCCCGCCGACGATCCGCTCCGCAACGGCGTGTTCAAAATCCTCAAGCCCGGCATCGAGGAGCGCCTGGCCCTGGAGCTGGAACTTTTGGGCCGCGTCGGCTCGCACCTTGACGAGCAGTGCGAATCGCTGCGCATCCCGCGGCTCGATTACGAGGAAGTTGTTCGAGCAAATCCGCGAGAAGCTCGCCAGCGAAATTCGGCTCGACGAGGAGCAGCGCCATTTGGTCCGTGCGGCCGCTTTCTATGCCGATCAGCCGCGCGTCCACATTCCCGCGCTTTTGGAGCATTGCACGCCGCGAATTACGGCGATGGAGCGAATCCACGGCGTGAAAGTCACCGATCACACTTTGAATGCCGGCCGTATCGCCGCCGCCAATTGGCCGAATTGGTGGTGCAGTCGCTGGTCACGCGCCCGATCTTCTCGCGCGCCCCGCAGGCCATGTTCCACAGCGATCCCCACGCCGGCAACTTGTTCCTCACCGACGAAAATCGCCTGGCCATTTTGGATTGGAGCCTGGTCGGTTCGCTGAGCGAGCCCGATCGCATCGCCATCGTGCAAATCATTCAAGGTGCGATCACGCTGAATGCCGATCGGATCATGCGCGGTCTTGGAAAGCTTGAACCAGCGCGGACAAGTCGATGGCCGTGCCCTGGCTGCGATCGTCGCCGGCCGCCTTCGGCAGATTCGCCGCGGCACACTCCCCGGCCTGAGCTGGCTCGTCGGCTTGCTCGACGAAGCGGTCCACACGGCCGGTCTGCGGGCGGCCGCCGATTTGATGCTCTTCCGAAAATCGCTGCATACGTTGGAAGGGGTCGTGGCCGAACTGGGCGCCGAAGCCCCGCGCATGGACGAGGTGCTGCTGGCCGATTTCCTTCGCCATTTCGCCGCCGAATGGCCGTGGCGCTGGGTCTCGCCCCCCACTTCGCGCGATTTCGCCACGCGCCTTTCCACCTTCGATTTGGCCGAAACATTGTGGAGCTGCCCGTCCACGCTGGCCCGATTCTGGATGGGGCACGGTTTCGATCTGTTGGAAGCTTGCCGCACCTCCGATAAACTACAAGTTTGATTGCCGGTGATTGGCTGTCCTCGTCCTGGGGTGATAAATCATGTCGCGGACCATTGAAGTCACGGAACTGGCGCTCCGCGATGGCCACCAAAGCCTGCTGGCCACGCGCATGGCGTTGGAAGACATGGTCCCGGCGTGCGACGATATCGACCAGGCCGGCTATTGGAGCGTCGAGTGCTGGGGCGGCGCCACCTACGATTCCTGCATCCGCTTCCTCAACGAAGATCCCTGGGAGCGTCTGCGCACCTTCCGCAAGCTGATGCCCAACACCCGCTTGCAAATGCTGCTCGCGCGGGCAGAATCTGCTGGGCTATCGCCACTACGAAGATACGGTGGTCGATCGCTTCGTGGAAAAATCGGCCGAAAACGGCATGGACGTGTTTCGCGTGTTCGATGCCCTGAACGACGTCCGCAACTTGCGCCGCGCCTTGGAAGCCGTCCGCCGCACCGGCAAGCACGCCGAGGGCACGATCTGCTACACCATTTCGCCGCTGCACACCGTCGAAAAGTTTGTCGAAATGGCGCAGCAGCTTCGCGACCTGGGCTGCAATTCCATTTGCATCAAAGATATGGCCGCGCTGTTGCGGCCGCAGCCGGCGTACGATCTGGTGCGCGGAATCAAACAGCGCTGCGGCGACGACACGCTGGTGCACGTCCACGTGCATTCGACCACCGGCGTCACGCTGGTCAGCCTGATGAAAGCCATCGAGGCCGGCGCCGACATCGTCGATACCTCCATTTCTTCCCTCAGCCTCGGCCCCGGCCACAATCCCACGGAAGCCCTGGTCGAAATGCTTGAAGGCACGGGTTACACCACGCGGCTCGACAAAAGTCGCTTGCACAAGATCAAAGATCACTTGGCGAAAGTTCGTCCGCGCTACGCCGAATTCGAATCCAAGTACGTCGGCGTCGAAACCGACATCTTCGACAGCCAAATTCCCGGCGGCATGCTCTCCAACATGGAAAGCCAGCTCAAGCAGCAAGGCGCCGGCGACCGCGTCAACGAAGTGCTGGCCGAGGTGCCCAAAGTGCGCAAAGACGCCGGCTATCCGCCGCTGGTCACGCCCTCCAGTCAGATCGTCGGCACGCAAGCCGTGTTCAACGTGCTGATGGGACGCTACAAATCGCTCACCGCCGAATTCGCCGACCTGATGCTCGGCTACTATGGCGAAACCATCGGCCCGCGCGATCCGGCCGTCATGGAAGCCGCCGCCAAGCACGCCAAAAAGCAGCCGATAACCTGCCGCCCCGCCGACCTGCTCAAACCCGAATGGGATCAACTTTGTGCTCAGGCCAAGGCGCTTGGAAGGCTGCAACGGTTCCGATGAAGACGTGCTGACCTTCGCCATGTTTCCGCAGGTCGCCGCCAAATTCTTCGCTCATCGCAAAGAAGGCCCGAAGAACGTCGGCAAAAGCCCGGCCGCGAAATCGCCCCCCGGCGACGGCGCGCCCAAGTCGGGCGACGGCAAAGCGCCCGTCTCCACTCGCGTCACCTATAATGTCACCCTCGGCGGAAAATCGCATCAAGTTACCGTCGAACCCGCATAGCAGAAAGCCAATCGATGCCCCCGCATTCTCCCAAGTCGATGGAAGACTTGACCCGCGAGCTTCGCAAAAAGCGCGAGCAGCTTGAGCAAGGCGGCGGACCCGATCGCCTGGCCAAACAAAAAGAGCAGGGCAAGCTGACCGCCCGCGAGCGCATCGCCGCGCTGGTCGACGCCAACAGCTTCGAGGAATTCGGCCTCTTCGCCCAGCATCGTCAGGTGAGTTTCGGCATGGCCGACAAGGAAATTCCCGCCGACGGCGTCGTCACCGGCGCCGCTTCCGTCGATGGCCGATTGATTCATCTGGCCAGTCAAGATTTCACCGTCCTGGGCGGTTCCGCCGGCGAAGTGCACTCGCTCAAAGTTGCCGACGTCATGCACCGCTCGCTCAAAACCGGCAGTCCGTTCGTGTTCATCAACGATTCCGGCGGCGCCCGCGTGCAGGAAGGCATCGATTCGCTTTCCGGCTACGGCCAGGTGTTTTACGCCAACGTGCTATTGTCCGGGGCCGTGCCGCAAATTTCGCTGATCTGCGGCCCCTGCGCCGGCGGCGCGGCCTATTCTCCCGCCCTGACCGATTTCATTATCCAAACGCGCCAGGCCCAAATGTTCATCACCGGCCCGCAAGTGATGAAGCAAGTTACCGGCGAGGATATTTCCGCCGAAGAACTCGGCGGCGCCGACGCCCACATGGCCCACTCCGGCGTGATCCACTTCGTCGCCGAAGACGACAACGACGCCATTTATCTGTGCCGCCGCCTGCTCAGCTTTCTTCCCAGCAACAATCTGGAAGAGCCGCCCACCATTGCCGACCGATCGCAACGTCGATCCCAATCCGGCATTGGCCGACGCCGTGCCGGTCGATCCCAAACAAAGCTACGACGTTCGCACCGTCATCACCGGCATCGTCGATCAGGGCGATTTCCTGGAAGTGCAAGCCGGCTATGCCATGAATATGGTGGTCGGTTTCGCCCGCATTGTCGGCCGCTCGATCGGCATCATCGCCAACCAGCCGGCGGTGCTGGCCGGCGCGATCGACATCAACGCCGCCGACCAAGGCCGCCCGCTTCATCCGCTTCTGCAACGCCTTCAATATCCCGATCGTCACGTTTGTCGACGTGCCCGGCTACTTGCCCGGCGTGCAGCAGGAATACGGCGGCATCATTCGCAACGGCGCAAAGCTGTTGTTTGCCTATTCCGCGGCGACGGTTCCGAAAATTCAGGTGATTCTCCGCAAATCGTACGGCGGGGCGCACGTGGCCATGTGCTCCAAGGATCTGGGCGCCGATTGCGCCTTTGCCTGGCCCACGGCCGAAGTCGCGGTCATGGGAGCCGAAGGGGCTGTCGAAATCGTCTTCCGCAAGGAAATGCAGGACGCTCCGGACAAAGCCGCCAAGCGCGCCGAACTGATCGAACAATATCGCGCAGCCTTCGCCTCCCCCTACGTCGCCGCCGGCCGCCGCCTGGTCGACGACATCATCGAACCGGCCAACACCCGCAAGATATCTGGCCCAAACCCTGGAATACTTGCAAAACAAGCGCGAGCAACGCCCGCCGAAAAAGCACGGCCTGATCCCGCTATGAGTCGCGAGCGACCGATGGATTCCGATTCACCCGATGCCAGCGCAACTCACGAGCACCATCGAAGTCGCTCCGCCGCGAAATGGCCCAGCTCGCCGAGCGCACCCAGTCGCTCGAAAAGCAACTCCAGCAAAAACTTCGCGAAGCGGCGCAGCAATCCCAGCCAGAGCCCGGCGCGGTCGCCCTCAATGAAGAACTCGTGCTGGCGATCAGCGCCGCCGTTGCCGCCTATCTCGGCGTCAAGCCGCACATTCGCGAAATCCGCTTGCAGCGCGGCAGCCGCTGGGTTCAGGAGGGTCGCGTCACCATCCAAGCTTCCCATGCACTCACACGCCACCGCGGTTAGGAGTCTGCCGTGAAACTCAAAGTTACCGTCGATGGCAAGCTATACGAAGTCGATGTCGATGTTGCCGAGCCGGAGCAGCCGCATCCGATCTACATTCCCGGCGGTAGGTCAGCCGCGCACTCCCTCGGCGCAGCCTCGCTCGGCAGCGCAGCCCGCCGCTGCGCCCGAAGCGGTCGCCGACGAAAACAAAGTCTGCCGCAGCCCCATCACCGGCGTGGTCGTCCGTGTTTCGGCCCAGGCCGGCCAACAAATCCAAGCCAACGACGTGCTGATGGTGCTCGAGGCCATGAAAATGGAAACCGCCATCACCTCTCCCATCGCCGGCAAAATCGCTAAGCTCAATGTGAATGTCGGCGATCCGGTGCAGGGAGGCCAGGTACTTGTCGAATTTGAGTGAGAACCAATCATGAAACCCGTCAAATCTCTCAACCACGTCGGCATCGCGGTCCGTTCGCTCGACGAGCAACGGCAGTTCTACGAAAAGCAGCTCGGCGCCATCTTCGAGCACGTCGAAGATGTTCCCAGCCAGAAAGTTCGCGTCGCCTTTTACCGCATCGGCGACATTCGCCTGGAGCTATTGGAACCGACCGATCCGGCCAGCCCGGTTCAGGCGTTCCTCGATAAGCGCGGCGAAGGGCTGCACCACATCGCCTTCACGGTCGATGACATCAAATCGCGCATCGCCGAACTCAAGCAGTCGGGCCTGCGCATGATCGACGAATCGCCGCGCCCCGGCGCGCATCACATGCAAATCGCTTTCATTCATCCCAAAAGCACTTTCGGCGTGCTCACGGAACTTTGCGAACCGCCAAAGTAATCGGCGATTGCGGCCCATGCTCCCCGCCACCTTCACCCTGAAAGACGACTTTCCCCCCGCCAGCTACGAGCAATGGCGCGCCGAGTGTCGAGGACGACTTAAAAGGGGCTGCGTTCGATAAGCTGGTCACGCGCTCCTACGAAGGCATCGACGTCCAGCCCCTCTACACCCGCGACCAACGTCGGCCAGCGCGACGACCTCGGCCTTCCCGGCTCGCCTCCGTTTGTTCGTTCATCAAGCCCGCTCGGCGCCGTTACCACCGGCTGGGATTTGCGTCAGGAGCACGCGCATCCCGATCTAGCCGTCGACCAATCGCGCCATTCTCGACGATCTGGCCGGCGGCGTCACTTCGCTGCTGCTGCGGCTCGACTCCGCCGCCCGCAACGGCTTTGATCCCGACGAGGCCGCCGCCGCCGAGCTTGCCGGCCACGACGGCCTGATGGCGTACTCCGTTGACGATTTCGACGCGGCGCTGGCCGGCGTTCAACTGGACCTGGTTCCCGTGGCGCTCGAGGCCGGCGCCGCCTTCTTACCCGCGGCGGCCATGTTGATCGCGCTTGTGGCGCCGCCGCGGCATTGCGCCCGATCAAGCCCGCGGCGCATTTCAACGCCGATCCGCTGGCCGTGCTGGCTCGCGACGGAAAGCTCCCATACTCTGCCGCGAACAGGCTTGTCGCTCCTGGGCGATCTCGCCGCCTGGACCTCCAAGAACTATCCCCACGTGACCGCCGTCGGCGTCGATACCACGCCGTACCACAACGCCGGGGCCACCAGTGCGCAAGATATCGCTTTTGGCCTGGCCACGGCGGTCGAGTATCTGCGCGCCATGACCGCCGCAGGTCTCGACATCGATTCCGCCGCGCGGCCAGATCGCATTCAACATCGGCCTGGGCACGCATCACTTCCTGGCGATTTGCAAGTTGCGAGCGGCCCGCCGGTTGTGGTTCCGTGTCGTCGAGGCTGCCGGCGGTTCCCCCTCCGCCGGCGCCATGCGCATCAATGCCCGCACCAGCCGCCGCGTGCTCAGCAAACGCGATCCCTACGTCAATCTGTTGCGCAACACGGTGGGCGTCTTTGCGGCCGGCCTCGGCGGGGCCGATTCGATCACCTCCGTGCCATTTGATTCGCTCATCGGTCCTCCCGACGATCTCAGCCGCCGTACGGCCCGCAATACCCTGCTGGTGCTCCAAGAAGAATCCCATTTGAACCGCGTGATCGACCCTGCCGGCGGCAGTTGGTTCCTCGATCGCCTGACGCAAGAACTCGCCGAAAAGGCCTGGGAGATCTTCCAGCAGGTCGAGCGCCAAGGCGGCATGCTTCACGCTCTCACCAGCGGCTGGGTCGCCAAGGAAATCGAGGCGACCTTCGCCTCCCGCGCCAAAGACATCGCCCGCCGCAAGGAAGGCATCACCGGCGTCAGCGAATTCCCCGATCTCGCCGAAGAGCCGGTAACTCGCCCGACCCTGGATCTGGCTGCCCTGCGCAAAGCGGCCGTGAACCGATTAGAAAAGTCGCGATCCAAGACAGCCTCGGTGGCCGACACAAAAATCGACGGCATTATCGCCGCGGCCGCAAAAGGTGCGTCGATCGGCCAACTCGCGCGGCGCTGGGTTTCCACAACGAGCCAACTGAAATCGCGCCGCTTGCTTTCCGCGGCTTTGCCGCCCCCTTTGAGCAATTCCGCGACGCCAGCGACGCCTGGCACGCGCGGCACGGCAAACGCCCGACCGTGTTTCTCGCCAACATGGGCCCGGTTTCGCATCACACTGCCCGCGCTACCTACTCCAAAAACTTCTTCGAAGCCGGCGGTTTTTCAGTCGTCACCAATAACGGCTTTCCCGATGCCGACGCCGCAGCCAAGGCCTTCGCCGCCAGCGGCGCTCCGATCGCCGTCATCTGTTCTTCCGACAAGCTCTATCCCGATCTCGTTCCGCAACTCGCCGGCAAGCTGAAAGCGGCGGGCGCCAAGTCGGTCGTCCTGGCCGGTAACCCCGGCGCGAACGAGCAAGCGTGGCGCGCCGCCGGCGTCGACCGCTTCATCTTCATGAAGTGCGACGTGCTGGCCACGCTGCGCGAAATACTACGATCGAGCTGGGAGTGCTCGCCACGTCGAACAGTTGAATACGCAATGATCAAAGACCGCGCCACCGCTGCTATTCCCAACTTCGCCGACGTGCCGCTGCACGCCGACGGCGCGAACGCACCGTGCCCGGCGGCAATGGCAGCGCCGCTGCACAAGCGCTACGACGATCCCCACTTGATCTGGCAAACCCCCGAGCACATTCCCGTCAAGCCGCTCTACACCGCCGCCGATCTGGAAGGCATCGATCATCTCGACACGGTGCCCGGCCTCCCGCCGTTTCTCCGCGGCCCGTACGCCACGATGTACGTGCAGCAGCCGTGGACGGTCCGCCAGTACGCTGGCTTTTCCACCGCCAAAGATTCCAACGCCTTCTATCGCCGCAACCTCGCCGCCGGCCAGATGGGCCTGAGCATCGCTTTCGATCTGGCCACGCACCGCGGCTACGATTCCGATCATCCGCGCGTCACCGGCGACGTCGGCATGGCCGGCGTGGCGATCGACAGCATCTACGACATGCGCGCGCTGTTCGACGGCATTCCGCTGGACAAGATGAGCGTCTCGATGACGATGAACGGCGCCGTGCTGCCGATCATGGCCCTGTACATCGTCGCCGCGGAAGAGCAGGGGGTCAAACCGGAACAACTGGCCGGCACCATCCAGAACGACATCCTCAAAGAGTTCATGGTCCGCAACACGTACATCTATCCGCCCGAGCCTAGCATTCGCATCGTCGCCGACATCTTCCAGTACACCAGCCAGCGGATGCCCAAATTCAACAGCATCAGCATCAGCGGCTATCACATGCAGGAGGCCGGCGCCACGGCCGATTTGGAACTGGCCTACACGTTGGCCGACGGCCTGGAATACGTGCGCACCGGAATGAAAGCCGGCTTGAACGTCGATGCCTTTTGCCCGCGGCTCTCGTTCTTCTGGGCGATCGGCATGAACTACTTCATGGAGGTCGCCAAGCTCCGTGCCGCGCGCATGATCTGGGCCAAGCTGATCCAACAATTCGAGCCCAAAAATCCCAAAAGCCTGTCGCTGCGCACGCACTGTCAGACCAGCGGCTGGAGCCTGACCGCCCAGGACGTTTACAACAACGTCATCCGCACTTGCCTGGAGGCCATGGCCGCAGTTCACGGCCACACTCAATCGCTCCACACCAACGCGCTCGACGAGGCCCTGGCATTGCCTACCGATTCTTCCGCCCGCATCGCCCGCAACACGCAGTTGTTCCTGCAGCAGGAAACCGACACCTGCGATGTCGTCGATCCCTGGGGCGGCAGCTATTTCGTCGAACGGCTCACGCACGATCTGGCCCAGCGGGCCTGGCAGCACATCCGCGAGGTCGAAGAACTCGGCGGCATGACCAAGGCCATCCAGGCCGGAATTCCCAAAATGCGCATCGAGGAAGCCGCCGCTCGCACGCAGGCCCGCATCGATTCCGGCCAGCAAACCGTCATTGGCGTCAACAAATATCGCCCCACCGCCGAGGAGAAAGTTCACGTGCTGCACGTCGATAACACCGCCGTGCGCCACTCGCAAATCGAAAACCTCAAGCGGCTCCGCGCCGAGCGCGATCAATCGCAAGTCGATGCCGCGCTCAATGCCCTCACCGAAGCCGCCCGCAATCATCAGGGCAATTTGCTGGAACTAACCGTCAACGCCGCCCGGGCCAAAGCCACCGTGGGCGAAATCAGCTCGGCCCTGGAAAAAGTGTTCGGCCGCTACCAGGCCCCCGTCCAGTCCGTGCGGGGAGTGTATGCTTCAGAAGTGGGAAAGGAGCAACACGTGGAAGAAGTCCGAAAGCTGGTCGAACAGTTCGAACGTGCCGAAGGCCGCCGCCCGCGAATCCTTGTGGCGAAAATGGGGCAAGATGGCCACGATCGCGGCCAGAAGGTCATCGCCAGCGCCTTCGCCGATTTGGGGTTCGACGTCGATATCGGCCCGCTGTTCCGCACTCCCGCCGAAACCGCCCGCCAGGCTGTCGAAAACGACGTGCACGTGATCGGCGTCAGCTCGCTGGCCGCCGGCCACCTGACGCTGATTCCCGAGCTGCGCGACGAACTCCGCAAGCTCGGCCGCGACGATATGATGATCGTGGTCGGCGGCGTGATCCCGCCGGAAGACTACGACGCCCTCTACAAAGCCGGCGCCACCGCCGTGTTCGGCCCCGGCACGGTCATCGGCGAGGCCGCCGAAAAATTGCTGCACGGGTCTGGCCGATCGCCTGGGCCTCGAGAAATCGAAAGACAAGAAATCGCGATGAAGGATGCCAACGATCGAGGCCCGGGCACTGCCGCTGCGCCGCGCAGGCAGGAGCTGACGGTCGATGAATATTTCGCCGGCATCCGCGGCGGCGATATTCCCGTTCTCGCCCGTGCGCTCACCTTGATGGAGTCGAACAATCCGCAGCACGAAACGCTGGCCGAAGAACTTCTCACCCGCTTGTTGCCGCACACTGGCGGCGCGATTCGCATCGGCATCACCGGCGCCGTTGGCGCGGGCAAAAGCACGTTCATCGAATCGCTCGGCATGCATCTGGTTCGCGGCGGCAAGCGAGTGGCTGTCCTGGCCGTCGATCCCTCCAGCGGCATCAGCGGCGGCAGCATTCTGGGCGATAAAACTCGCATGTCCGGCCTGGCCGTCGAACCCAACGCCTACATCCGCCCCTCGCCGTCCGCCGGCTCGCTCGGCGGCGTGGCCCGCAAGACGCGCGAAGACATGCTGGTTTGCGAAGCAGCCGGTTACGATGTGGTGCTGATCGAAACTGTCGGCGTCGGCCAATCCGAAACCATGGTCGCCGACATGACCGATTGTTTCCTGGCCATCATGCTGCCCGGCGCCGGCGACGAACTGCAGGGCATCAAGCGCGGCTTGCTCGAACTGGTCGACGTGATCGCCGTCAACAAGGCCGACGGCGCCGACCCGTGAAGCCGCCGAGCTCGCCGCCCGGCAATACATCACCGCGCTGGCATCGCTGGTCGGCCGCGCCGATGAAGCCCCCGCCGTGCTGACGTGCAGCGCATTGGAGCACAAGGGCGTCGATAAAGTTTGGCAAGCGATTCAAGATCGACACGCGCGCATGAGATCCAGCGGTGCGTTGGCCGATCGGCGTCAAAAACAAAATCTGCGCTGGTTCTGGTCGATCGTCGAAGACCGTCTTCGCCAGGCCATCGGCACCAGTCCCGCGGTGCAATCCATCCGCCCCGAACTGGAGCGCGAAGTGCTGGCCGGCACGCTGGCCCCCAAGGCCGCCGCCCGCCGCATCCTCGAAGCCTTCGGCCTCAAGAGCTAAGCCGATTTTAGATGCTCGGCAATCGCTCGCTGCACTTCGTCAGGCTTCTCCAAATACGGCGTGTGACCCACGCCATCCAACACCAGCCGTCGCACCTTGCCGCCGGTGCGCTCGTATTGATCCAGCGCGTATTTCACTTCCGTCAACAGCGGCTGCGGCGGAAATACTTCCTCGCCGGGCCAACCCGGCCGCTGCCCGCGCTCGCCTTGGTAGCCTGGGTCGGTGAATGAACCTGTCCGAAATAATTGCATCGTCGCTGCCGTAAATCCACAACAGCGGCGGCTTGGGCTTCGCGGCGAGCAATCGCGGCAGCACATGCTGATTGTACAGCGGCGAAATCGCATTGATGGCCCCATACTTCCCCGGTGCAAATCCCGGCCAGTGCGGCGATGCGATCTTGTCGCCGGGAAACTGTCGCTCCGCCGACGTGAACTTGCAGCATCGCCGTTAGCAGCTCTTCTTCCCGCGCCGGCCGGAACGGCGGTTTCCAGTAAATCCGATTCATCACCACCCGCGGCGAAAACAACGGATCCGATTCACTTCGATCTTGCGCGCGCAGTTTCTCCAAGAACTTCGGATGCGTCAGCCCCGCCCCCGATCCTGCTCCGTCCGGGCAAGTAGGTTCGCCGCGATCTCCTCGCCCTCCTGGAAAGCCGCTGGGCGGCCCCGGCGCGACCAAAGTCACACTTTTCAATCGCTCAGGCCGCAATCCCGTCATCGCCCAACCGATGCATCCGCCCAAACTGTGCGCGATCAGATGGAATCGCTCCCAGCCAAAATGATCGGCTAGCGCCGCCGCGTCATCCGCCCAGTCGCCAAATCCCCGTGTGGCATCGATCGACGCCTCCGGGTCGCTCAGTCCATAACATCGCTGATCCGGCGCGACCGCGCGAAATCGCCGAGGCAGCGCCAACATCGTCTCTTCCCAAAACGTGGACGACGACAGATTGCCGTGCAAGTAACAGTACCGGCTCGCCATCCTCCGGTCCGCTGGTGAGCACTTGCGTTTCCAGCCTTGCCGTGCGCACTCGCGTGCTGGCGATGCCCGGCAGATGGTGGATCGAATCGTTCACGGCCTGGCGCTCATTTCCGCCGCACGCTGTCGCAGCGCCAGCTTGTCGATCTTCCCAGAATGGCCGATCGGCAGCTCCGTGGTAACTACGATCTTGCTCGGGCATTGAAAGCCCGCGAGGTGTTGCTTGCACCAGGCAGCAAGTTCCGCTTCCGTCAGCCGACGCTGCCGTCGCGCAGTTTGACAAACGCCCAACCCGTTTCGCCCCATTTCGCATTCGGCACGCCGACCACCGCCGCCAGCGCCACGGCTTCATGACTTTGCAGCACCCGCTCGACCTGCGCTGGATACACATTTTCCCCGCCGCTGATGTACATCTCCTTTTTTCGGCCGACGACGTAGTGATACCCCTCCTCGTCGCGCCGCATCAGATCGCCTGTGCAAACCCAGCCGTCGCGCAGGATCTTCGCAGTTTCCTCAGCGTTGCCCCAATAGCCCGCGAACGTGTGCGGACCTTTCATCCACAGCTCGCCAATTTCGCCGGCGCCCACATCCTGCCCGGCATCGTTCACCAGCCGCGTGGCGATGTGGAAGTTTGGATAGCCAATCGAGCCTTGCTTTCGAATCGCATCTTCCGCCGGCAAAGAAAAACAATTCGGCCCCGCTTCCGTCAGCCCGTAGCCTTGCCGAATCGCGACGCCACGCCCTTTATAAGCATCGATCACCGGCAGCGGGCACGGCTCCCCGCCGCAAATTGCAAATCGCACGCCGCGAAAATCCGCCGCCTCGAAATTCGCCGCGTCCTGCATCATCCGCAGCATCGTGGGAATGCCGAACAATATCGTCACGCCCTCCGGCCCGATCCGCTCGTTGCATCGCGCCGCGTCGAACTTCTTTTGCAAAATCACGCGGCCGCCCAGCAGCATCAGCGGCGTAAACAGCACGTGCCAACCGCCGGTGTGATACAGCGGCGTGTTGAGAAACGCCACGTCGTCTTGCGTCATCTGCAGGCCGATGATCGTATTGATCGCGTTCCAATGAATCTGCCGCCAGGGAATCATCGCCCCCTTGGCACGCCCCGTGGTGCCCGAGGTGTACAAAATCATCGCCACTTCATTTTCGTCGGCCTGATGCGGATTGTATGGCGATGAATCGGTCTGTTCCGCGCCGCTGACCATCGACATGCGATTGCAATTCCCGCTTCGCCGACTGCCTTTGCCGTCTCAGCATATTCCGCTTCGTGCACAAACAACGTGGGCCGGCAGTCCGCGACTACCTCCAAAATCTCCGCCGTCGGAAAGCGGAAATTCAGCGGCGCCAACACGGCCCCGATCTTGCCGCAGGCAAAGTACAAATCGATGTATTCGATCCGATTGGTCGACAGGCACGCCACCCGATCGCCGGGCCGAATGCCGTGCCGCTGTTGCAGAAGACCGGCCAGCCGCATGCGCGCTCGTCGAGCTCGGCGTACGTGTAGTGCCGGCCGTCCGAATCGTCGACAACCGCCACGCGATCCGGCGTATAGAGCAGCCGCCTGCTCAGCCAGTCGTTGAAGAACATCGGTTCCCTCAGAAACGCGAGTCGTTGCCTCAGACGCCCTACCAGCAACAGAACCGCTAGTATATCAGGCAAATTCCAGAATCGGCTGATCGACCGCCAGCGTTTCGCCCACTTTGGCCAGTGCCTGATGCACTTTGCCGTCGCGCTCGGCCACCAAAATGTTTTCCATCTTCATCGCTTCCACCACCGCCAATTGCTGGCCCGATTTCACCTCGTCCCCCTCGCCAACCATCAACTGCGACAGCAGCCCCGGCATCGGCGAACGCAGGAACTTCGACATGTCGGCCGGCTTCTTCTCGGGCATGCAGCCCAGCAATTCGGCCGCCCGCGCCGTCAGCACCATCACGTCGACCTGCGAACCCCAATGGAACAGCCGATAATACATGTTCCGCCGCTCGACTTGAATGCAAACCGGCCGTGCCGTTGACCCGGCCCCGAAACAGCGGCTGGCCGAATTGCCAATCGCTCAGCACATGGTAGCATTCGCCGCCGTAATACACGGCATGGCCGCCGTCGATGGGATGAACTTTCACGTGATGTCGCTGGCTGCCGATGGCCACCACCCACTCGTCGTGCACCTTGTGTTCGTACCCGGGCATCTGGCCGGTGATGCCCGCCGCTCGATCCATGTAGCGGCGATGAATTGCGGCCGACACAGTAATCAGTTGCGCCGGGTTGTCGTGAACCACGTCGGCGGGATGAAAACCATTGGGATACTCCTCGGCGATCAGGTTCGTGCTCAGCCGCCCTTCGCGAAACCGCTTGTGTTCCACCAGCGCCGCCAAAAAGCTGATGTTGTGCGACACGCCGCGAATGTAAAACTCGTTCAGCGCGTCGCCCATGTGGGCAATCGCCTGGTCGCGAATCATCCCGTGCGTGATCAGCTTGGCGATCATCGGGTCGTAATACATCGACACTTCGCCCCCCTCGTACACGCCCGTATCGACCCGCACATTTTCCGACTCCGTCGGCGGCAGATAGCGCACCAACCGGCCGATCGACGGCAGAAAATTGCGGAACGGATCCTCGGCGTACACGCGGGCTTCAATCGCCCACCCATTGGTCCGCACGTGCGATTGCGAAAACGGCAGCCGCTGCCCGGCGGCGATGCGAATCATCAGCTCCACCAGGTCCAAGCCGGTGACCATCTCCGTCACCGGATGCTCGACCTGCAGCCGCGTGTTCATTTCCAGGAAATAAAACTGCCGGTTCGCATCGACGATGAATTCCACCGTGCCCGCCGATTGATAGCCCACCGCCCGAGCCAGCGCCACGGCCTGCTTGCCCATCTCAGCCCGCGTGGCCTGATCCAAAAACGGCGAAGGCGACTTCTTCAATCACCTTTTGATGCCGCCGCTGCAGCGAACATTCGCGTTCGCCCAGGTGAATCACATTGCCGTGCTGGTCGGCCAGCACCTGAATTTCGATATGCCGCGGATTCTCGATGTATTTCTCGATGAACACCCGCCCATCGCCGAACGCGCTGCGCGCTTCGCTGGTCGCGCGCTCGAATCCATCGCGGCATTGCTGGTCGTCGCGCGCCAGCCGCATCCCCTTGCCGCCGCCGCCGGCGCTGGCCTTCAGCATCACCGGATATCCCACTTCGTTCGCAATGCTCACCGCATGATCGGCATCGCAAATGATATCGAAGTGGCCGGGAATCGTGTTCACGCCCGCGCGTTCGGCCAGTTGCTTCGAGGCGATCTTGTCCCCCATGCTGGTGATCGCCTGCGGCGTCGGGCCGATAAACACAATGCCCGCATCCGCCAACCGCTCGGCGAACTCTGCCTTTTCCGACAAGAAGCCGTAACCGGGATGCACGGCTTCGGCGCCGGTATCCTTGCACGCCTGCACAATCTTGTCGATCGACAGATAACTTTGCCCCGACGGCGGCGGACCGATGCACACCGCCTCGTCCGCCATCGATACGTGCAGCGCTTCCTTGTCCGCCTCGGAATAAACTGCCACGGTGCGAATTCCCATCTTGCGCGCCGTCTTGATGACCCGGCAGGCGATTTCGCCCCGATTCGCAATGAGAATCTTCTTGAACATGGCTACAGCGGGATGTTTCCGTGCTTTCGCCAGGGATTTTCCAGCTTCTTGTCGCGCAGCATCGCCAGCGAGCGGCAAATGCGCGTGCGAGTTTGCCGCGGCATGATCACGTCGTCAATATACCCGCGATGGCCCGGCCACGAACGGATTGGCAAACTTCGTGCGATATTCCTCCGTCAGTTCGGCGATTCGCTGTTCGTTGCCGCTGTCTTTGCGGAAGATGATTTCCACCGCTCCCTTTGGGCCCCATCACCGCGATCTCGGCACTGGGCCAGGCAATGTTCACGTCGCCGCGCAAATGCTTCGAGGCCATCACATCGTACGCCCCGCCGTAGGCCTTGCGCGTAATCAGCGTGATCTTCGGCACCGTCGCCTCCGCATAGGCATACAACAGCTTCGCCCCGTGCTTGATAATGCCGCCGTATTCTTGCGCCGTGCCCGGCATGAATCCCGGCACGTCGACGAACGTCAGAATCGGAATATTGAAGCAATCGCAGAAACGTACAAATCGCGCCGCCTTGATCGACGATTTGATGTCCAGGCACCCGGCCAGCACCAGCGGCTGATTCGCCACCACGCCCACCGGATAGCCTTCCATCCGCGCAAAGCCGACGATAATGTTCTTGGCGTGCTCGGGCTGAATCTCAAAGAAGTCGGTGTCGTCGACGACCTTGAAGATCAACTCCTTCATGTCGTACGGCTTGTTGGGATTGCTCGGCACCAGCGTGTCCAACGATGGTTCGACTGCGATCGGCGCGATCGGGCGTCGGCCGCCGCGGCGGCGGCACGCGGTTGTTCGCCGGCAAATAATTGATGAACCGCCGCACCATCTGCAACGCTTCCACGTCGTTTTCAAATGCCCTGTCGGCCACACCCGATTTGGTCGAATGCGTCGATCGCGCCGCCGAGCTCTTCGTGCGTCACGTTCTCGTGCGTCACGGTCTTCACCACCTCCGGTCCCGTGACGAACATGTACGAACTGTCTTTCACCATGAACACGAAATCGGTCATCGCCGGCGAATAGACCGCGCCGCCGGCGCACGGCCCCATGATCACCGACACCTGCGGAATCACGCCGGAGGCCAGCACATTTCGCTGAAACACCTCGGCATAGCCTCCCAGCGAAGCCACGCCTTCCTGGATGCGAGCTCCGCCGGAATCGTTCAGCCCGATCACCGGCGCGCCCACCTTCATCGCATGGTCCATGATCTTGCAGATCTTCTCGGCATGGGCCTCGGAGAGCGAGCCGCCAAACACCGTGAAATCCTGGCTGAATACAAACACCATGCGGCCGTTGATCGTGCCGAACCCGGTCACCACGCCGTCGCCGGGCACTCGCTGCCGCTCCATGCCGAAGTCGATGCAGCGATGCTCGACGAACATGTCCCATTCTTCGAACGTGCCGGGATCGAGCAGCAATTCGATTCGCTCGCGCGGTGAGCTTTCCCTTGGCGTGCTGCGCGTCGATCCGGCCCTTGGCCGCCGCCAAGTTCGGCCTCCTTGCGTTTTTCTTCCAGTTGACGAACGATTTCTTGCATGGTCGCGCTCGCTTAATGGCTGGATCGATGATCTGGCGATCCGCCCTCGAGTTGCCGTAATCCGTTCCTCCAGTTCGGAGATCCGGTTCGGACAAGGGCACCGCCTCGTCGGGTCTTGGGTGGCTCGCCGGCCGGCGGCTTGGCTGGCGCCACTGTCATCTGCGGGGCAATGCTGTCCAGCCACGCCTTCATCCAGTGCATCGGTCGGACCAAGGTTGTGACCGCCGCCGCGCTGTGTTTCTGCAAATATTCCAGATACGGCAAAGAGTGCCGGAAATAATCGCGCAAGAAATCCGACATCACGTCGTTGGATCGCACGATAAAGTGCAGCATGTCGATGGGAAACAGCCGCATCTTTTCCGGCTGCCGCTCCATGATGATCCGCGTCAGCACCGCGCCAGTTAGTTCCTCGTCCGTCTGGCTGTCGCGGATTTCGACGGACTTGTCCGCGCGCACCATCTCCTCGATCTCTTCCAGCGACACGTACCGGCTTTCGTTACGTGCGTAGAACCGCCGATTCGGATATCGCGTGATCTGAATGCGCTCGTCCGGCATGACCTGCTCCCCTCGGGGAAGAACCATTGCCGCCGATCCGTAAAGTATAGCTCTTTCTAGCGCAAATGCGCTATTTGTGACGCACATGCACTCATCGGCATCTAATAATCAGACGTCATAGGATTGTATAATATACTTGATATATTAACAGGACTTAGAGTGTGTTTCGCATTTGCAGCAAAAATCGCCTTGACTTGCCCGTCAAATGCGGACGATAATTAGGGCGACGAGAGAGAATAACGGGCCAGATCTCGCATTTGCACAAATCACACCGGCCCCAAATAGTCGAAGGAGAAATGTCATGGCAAGCGAAGTCGAAACTGGCAGCAAAGTGCTGGAAGGCGTCTTCCAGAATATCCGCAAAGCTGCGGAAACCAATCTGAAGATGCAGCAAGAAATCTTCCAGCAATGGTCGCATCTCTGGCCGATCCCGGCTCCCCAGTCGATTTGGGTCGACAAGATTCGCGACTTCCAGAAGCAATGGGCGGGCACCGTTTCGGATGTCGCCCGCAAGCAACGCGAAGTGATCGACAAGCAGTACGAAGCCGCCATTGAATCGCTCGATGCGGCTCTGCGTGTTGCCGAATCGACCAATCCCGAAGAGTATCGCCGTCGCAGCGAACAACTTTGCCGCAAAACACTCGATTGCATGCGCGAGATCTCCGAAACGCAGTTTCGCGAGTTCCAACGTGCGGTCACCAAATGGATGGAATTGGCTACCCAAGCTGGAACGTAGTAGCGGTCCATAAGCCGCTCGTCCGGATGACGAGCGGCTGTTTGGGGGCGCGGGTTAGTCCCGCCGACGCTGCGGGGCTAATCTCTACTTTAGCCATGCAGAGGGACAGCCATGAAAATCGAAGGAAAGTCGCCCTGATCACCGGCGCGGCAAGCGGCATCGGACGCGCCGTCGCGCATGAGTTGGTCAATCGCGGCGCTCGTAACGGTCGTTTTGGTGGATCGCAGCGATGCGGTTTTCCATCTCGCGGAGCTAATCAACAAAGATGCCGGCCGCGAAGTGGCCGACCCCAAGTCCGGCGACACCACCAACGACACTTTCCGCACGCAAGTGTACGACGAAGTCACCGCGCAACACGGCGTGGTGAGCATCTGCGTGCCCGGCGGCCGGCATCACTCGCGATGCACTGGCCGTTCGCATGAACAAAGATACCGGCCGGGCGGAACCGTATTCCGTTACCACGTTCCGCCAGGTCGTCGAGGTCAACCTCATCGCCCCCATTTACTGGGCGATTGAAATGGTCGTGCGTGTTGCCGAAGACCGCGCCCGCCGCGGCCTGAAGCGCTGGGAACCCGATGAAGACGTCCAAGGGGCGATTGTCTTCATCGGATCCGTTTCATCGCAAGGCAACAAAGGACAAATCTCCTACGCCACGACCAAAGCCGGGCTGGAAGGCGCCGCCGCCACGCTGATGAAAGAAGCCATGTACTACGGCGTGCGCTGCGGAATCATCCATCCCGGATTTACCGATACGCCGATGGCCCGCCAGTTGGGCAGCGAGTACCTGGAAAAGTACGTGCTGCCGTTCACGCAGCTTCGCCGGCTCATCCGAACGGATGAAATTGCCGACGCCATTTGCTTCATGATTTCCAACTCGGCGGTCAGCGGCGAACTTTGGGCCGACGCCGGCTGGCACCCGCAAGCCTGACGCCGGCCCCTTGAAATGCGGCGCACCAGCGCCGCATTTCAAGTTACGATTACTGTCGCGAAACACGGGGCAGGCAGATTCGGAGGCGATAACCATGGAATTGCAAGCCCTGCTTCCGGCCGTCATTGGCCTGGTTGGCGTGCTCGCGATCGCAGTTGCGATGGGGCTCACCCTGCGAAAGCGAGAGCGGCGCGAAAATGGCGATTGAGTGTTTCGCCATTGCAAATGCCCAAGCGCGCGTGGAGGATTTACCGATGCCGCGCGAATTCAGAGCGATTTTGAACGTCATTGCCCGCATGAATAAGCGACATTCATCGGCGCGACAAGCCTCAACGGGCCGGCGTGAAGCAGCCGGCCGGCGGTTCCGTGCCGCCCGGCGGCGATGCCCCATCGATTCCTGCTTGCCGACGAGGGCGTCACTCCGAATAGCGCGTCCGAGGCTGCGTCGAATAACTGATCAGCGTGGCCATGTAGTTGGCCCGCTCCAGGGCGCCCGCGTCGGGGCAGTTGCCGCGGCTCATGCTCCCCTTCAGCTGCTCGACCGACGCGTATTCATGCTCTTCCAGCCATTGCACCAGTTCCACCAGCAGTGTTCGCAAGATGTCGGGCCCTTTTATCAACAGCACGCTGGTCATCAGTGTAACGTCGGCGCCGGCCAATAGCAGCTTGATAATCCCCTCCATGCGATGCACGCCGCCCGCTGGCCGCCAGCGAGCCTTGAATCTGATCGCGCAAAATGGCAATCCAGCGAATCGGCACGCGAGCTTCATGGCGATTGCTGAGCACCAAGTCGGGTTTGAACTGCAGCTGCTTCCAAGTCGATGTCGGCCTCCAGATAGCGATTGAACAGCACCAGGCCCGAGGCGCCGGCCGCCATCAACCGCGGCGCGAAATTCGGCAAGCTGGAAAACTTCGGGCCGATTTTCACCGCCACCGGAATGGAAACCGATTGCGAAACCTCCGCCACCAGGTCCACATAACGCTGCTCCACCTGGGCCGAAGTCACGTTTGCGGATCGGTCGGCACGAAATAAATGTTCAGCTCCAGCGCATCGGCCCCGGCCTCTTGGATGCTCTTGGCATAACGGATCCAGCCGCCTTTGGAGCAGCCGTTCAAGCTGCCGATGATTGGAATCGAAACCGCCTTCTTGGCTGCTGCCACGTGTTTCAGATACTGCTTCGGCCCGGTGTTGTAATCTTCCAGCTCCGGAAAATAGCTCAACGATTCCGCGTACGAGTCTGCCTGATACTCGTACAACCGTTCCAGTTCCTGCTCATCGTGGCGAATTTGTTCTTCGAACAGCGAAGGCAACACCGCCATCGAGGCGCCGGCCGCCTCCAACCGACGCAGGTTGTCGAGGTTTCCCGTCAGCGGGCCCGCCGACGCACCCAGCGGATTTTTCAACCGCAATCCCAAGTACCTCGTCGACAGATCGATATCCATGGAGCTCCTCGAAATCTAGGCTTCGGTCTGCTGCGTCTTTTCTAGAATCACGCGTTCCACCCCCGCCATCTGTTCGTAGTAATGCCACTGATCGTCGATGTCTTCCTGCGCCAGTCGCAGCAATTGCTCGGCGTGTTCCGGATTGGCCCGCGCCAACATCGCAAATCGCGCCTCCTGCATCGCAAAATCGCGGAAGCGGGTCTTAGGCTTGTGGCTGTCCAGATGAAACGGCTGCTCGCCGGCGCGGGCATTGCGCGGATCGTAGTGATACAGCGGCCAGAATCCGCAATTGACCGCCTCTTTCTGATGCGTCATCGAGGTGGTCATGTTGATCCCATGTGCCACGCAATGGCTGTACGCCAGAATCAGCGACGGCCCGGGATACGATTCGGCTTCGAGGAAAGTGCGCACGGTTTGCGCCGGATTCGCGCCCAGCGCCACTTGAGCCACATACACATTGCCGTACGCCACGGCCATCAGGCCCAAATCTTTCTTGCGCGACGGCTTGCCGGAGGAGGCGAATTTCGCCACGGCACCGCGGAACGTGGCCTTCGACGCCTGCCCGCCCGTGTTGGAATACACGCCGGTATCCAGCACCAGAATATTCACGTCGCGCCCGGTGGTCAGCACGTGATCCAAGCCGCCGTAACCGATGTCGTAAGCCCAGCCGTCGCCGCCCACAATCCACACGCTGCGCTTGACCAGAGATGTCGGCAATCGGCGCCAATCGCTTGGCGTCGGGCGAATCGATTTTCGCCAACCGCTCCCGAAGCATCTTCATGCGCTCGCCGCTGCTGGGCCACTTCCGCCTCGTTCGTCTGTGGCGATTCAATCAACTCTTTCACCAGCTCGTCGCTCAATTGCCCGCTGAGCTGCATTAGCAGATATTCTGCGTACGCGCGCTTCTGATCGATCGCCATGCGCAGCCCAAGCCCAAACTCGGCCGTGTCCTCAAACAGCGAGTTATTCCACGCCGGTCCGCGCCCTCGGCATTCTTCGCCCACGGCGTCGCCGGCAGATTGCCGCCATAGATCGACGAGCAGCCCGTGGCATTGCCGATTACCGCGCGATCGCCGAACAATTGACTCATCAGTTTCAGATACGGCGTTTCGCCGCAGCCGGCGCACGCCCCGGAAAACTCGAACAACGGCTCCAACAATTGGCAGCCTTTCACCGTGTCGGTCTTCGCCGCCGTGCGATCGAATTCAGGAATCTCCAGAAAGAAATCGAAATTCGCCTGCTCCCGCGCCAGATGCGGCAGCTTGGGCTCCATGTTGATCGCTTTGTGCTTCACCACTTCCTTGCTCTTTGCCGGGCAAACATCCACGCACACGCCGCAGCCCGTGCAATCGTCCGGAGCAACCTGAATCGTCATCAGAAAGTCGGGCTGTTCCTTGCTCGTGTAGGGCTTCGTTTCAAATCCCTCCGGCGCGCCGACCACCGCCGACGCCGGAAACGATTTCATCCGAATCGAAGCGTGCGGGCAAACCAGCGCACACAGCCCGCATTGAATGCAGATGTCTTTGTCCCAAATCGGTATCTCCAGCGCGATGCTTCGCTTTTCAAACTGCGCCGTGCCCGTGGGAAATGTGCCGTCGACCGGCAGCGCGCTGACGGGCAGCAGATCGCCTTGCCCGCTGATCAGCATGGCCGTCACGCGCTGCACAAAATCGTCGGAGCCGTCGGTGCTCACCGCCGCCAACGGCACCATCCGATGATCCGACGTCGCCGCGCCGGGCACCTTCACTTCGTGCAGCGCGGCCAGCGCGCCGTCCACCGCCGCCCAATTGCTCTGCAGCACCGTTTCGCCGCGCTTGCCGTAGGTCTTCTTGAATCGCCTCTTTGATCTTCTCGATCGCCTGCTCGCGCGGCAGCACGTTCGCCAGCGCGAAGAAGCACGTTTGCAGCGCCGTGTTGAATCGCCCGGCCATCCCGGCCTGCTGCGCCACGTGGTATCCGTCCACGACGTAAAACTTCAACCGCTTGGCGATAATTTGCTCCTGCACTTCGCTGGGCAGCTTGTCCCACACCTGCGTCCGGGCCGTACGGACTGTTCAGCAGAAACGTGGCGCCCGGCTCGGCGACACTGCAGCACGTCCATCCGCTCCAAGAATTGAAATTGATGGCAGGCCACAAAGTTCGCCCGAGTGATCAAATACGTCGAACGAATCGGCCGCGGGCTGAATCGCAGGTGTGAAACGGTCACCGAGCCGGCCTTCTTCGAGTCGTAAACGAAATATCCCTGCGCATAAAGCGGCGTGTTTTCGCCGATAATCTTCACCGAGTTTTTCGTCGCCCCCACGGTGCCGTCGCTCCCCAATCCGTAAAACACGGCCCGCGTCACGTCGGTGCCTTCGGTCGTGAACTCGTCGTCCCATTTCAGACTCAACCGCGTCACGTCGTCGATAATGCCGATCGTGAAATGGCGCTTCGGCTCCTTGGCCGATAGTTCCTCGAACACCCGCGCAGCCATGGCCGGCGTGAATTCCTTCGACGACAGTCCATACCGCCCGCCGATGATCACCGGCATCTGCCGTCCGTCACCCGAGCAGCTCTCGGCCAGGGCAGTGACAACATCCTGATACAGCGGCTCGCCGATCGCCCCGGGCTCTTTCGTGCGATCCAGCACCGCAATCCGCCGCACGCTGCGCGGCAGCGCGGCAATAAATGCCTCCGCTCGCAAATGGGCGGTACAATCGAACCTTGATCAGCCCCACCTTTTCGCCACGCTTCAACAGCGCGTCCACAGCTTCTTCCACCGCCCCACAGCCGGAGCCCATCATCACCATCACGCGCTCCGCATCCGCCGCTCCGACGTAATCGAACAGCCGATACGATCGGCCCGTCAGCCCCGCGAACTTGTCCATCGTCTCCTGCACCAGCCCCGGCACCGCATCGTAAAACGGATTGCACGCCTCGCGCGCCTGGAAAAACACATCCGGATTCTGAGCCGAACCGCGCAGCACCGGCCGATCGGGATCCAAAGCACCGCTGGCGATGCTCCAGGATCCACGATTCGTCGATCATCGCCCGCAAATCGTCGTCGCTAAGCTGCTCGATCTTGTTCACCTCGTGCGACGTGCGAAACCCGTCGAAAAAATGCACGAACGGCACCCGCGATTGCAGCGTCGCCGCGTGCGCAATCAAGGCCATGTCGTGAGCTTCCTGCACGCTGTTGGCGCACAGCATCGCCCAACCGCACTGGCGGCACGCCATCACGTCGCTGTGGTCGCCAAAAATCGACAGGCAATGCGTGGCGATCGTCCGCGCCGCAATGTGAAACACCGTCGGCGTCAATTCCCCGGCAATCTTGTACATGCTGGGGATCATCAACAGCAGGCCCTTGCGAGGCCGTGAATGTGGTCGACAGCGCGCCGGTCTGCAACGCCCCGTGCACCGTCGCCGCCGCCCCCGCCTCGCTCTGCATTTCGATCACGTCCGGCACGGTTCCGAACAGGTTTGGCCGGCCCTGCGACGACCAGCTATCGGCGAACTCCCCCATCGGCGAAGCGGGCGTAATCGGATAAATCGCAATCACTTCGCTCAGCCGGTGGGCGATCGAAGCGGCCGCTTCGTTGCCGTCCACCGTGACGAATGGTCGCTTACTCATGACCGGCTCCAAAACACGCAAAGCGATCGGCGGATCCGTCGAATCCCGGGAAGATTCACTCCCGTGATGAGTGGCCGAACTGCGGTCCGACGGCATCTCACCTTGAATCTAACCCCTTTGCGGCCCGATTGCTAGGCACGGCAAACGCACGGCGCAAGCCAGCCTAAATTCGCTTTTCACTCGTGCCGCGCTTCGCGACTCTTTAGAAATCACTGCCTGCCGACTTACTCGCTACTCCGGTCGGTCTGTCTGACGAGAGCCCGCCGACCAATGGCGCCACCTCTTCCGCAAATCGCGACTTGTGTCGATGCACGCGATTCATGGCTGCGTCGTTTTCGCAAGGGGCTCCAGTTGCACGCGCCGCTTGCAACCTCTCGAATCCTCTTCTCCGGATTCAAATCAGTCTTACCGTGCGCCGAACGCTTCCGGTGCACCGCGTGGCTCGCGAACCTGCACCACCCACTCGGTCTGCGCCTCGACTATTCGGGGGACCGTTATTGCCACGCCGAACCGTCACGCGACGAGCGTTCAAGTTCTATGGTCGCCGCGCGAAGAGAAAACACAGGTTTCCATTTGACCGCAAGCACTTGGGTCCACAAGATGAAGAAAATTTTATCATCGCTTCATGGTCAGATTATCTTCGTTTGCTAAGCTTAGGCTGCCTTTCGAGTTCCACCGCGGCCCCAAGGTGCTCCCCTCCATTGCGGTTTATCGCTTTGAATAAGGTGCGTTTTATAAACGCTGCCATTTTGCGGCCGATCGTCCTTGCCGCTGCAGTTGTTCTGCTCCCTACCGTAGATCGTGCGGAAGACCAGCAGGTGGACCCGCTCCATTTGCCAAAGCTGGTGTCTGACGCGATCATGGCCCGCTTTCCCAAGGCTCAGCTCATCAAGCGCGACAAAGGAATCGGATCAACGACCAAGTCGTTTACGATATCGAACTGAAATCCGATGCCCGCAAATACGAAATGGATATCAAAGCCGACGGCACGATTTCGGAAATCGAAAAGGAAATAGCCGCCAAGAGTCTTCCCATCGCCGTCGTCACCGCCGTGCAAACAAAGTATCGCTGAACTCCAAGATCGAAGAAGTCATGGAAGTGAATCAAGGTTGCCCACGGCAAAGAAACGCTCGATCATTATGAAATTGTGATCGACACCGCCGACAAGCAGTCGGCTGGAGCTCGTTGTGGCTCTCGACGGAACAACTATTACCGAGGAGTAAAGGCTCTTTCGGCGGCCGACAATCAGCTCGCACGGCCCAGGCTGCCGCTTCGTCGACAAGCAAGACGCCTTTCGGCGTAGGTGTTGCCCGTCGCGATCGTCGGCGCGCCGCTGGTTACCATCGTATGTCCATTCGTATTTTGGTAGTTGAAGACGATCCAACAATCGCCGATTTCCTGCTGCGCGGCTTGCGCGAGGAAGGCTTCACCGTCGTCCACGCCGCCGACGCCAACTCAGGGCCGTCTTCGCATGCAAACCGAATCGTGGGATCTGATCCTGCTGGATTGTTCGCTTCCTGGCGCCGACGGTTTGACGCTCCTGCGCCAATACCGTCAGGAAGGGGGCAATGCTCCCGGTGCTGTTGGTCACCGCACGCGATGCCATTTCCGACCGGGTGCGCGGCCTCGACAGCGGCGCCGACGACTACATGTGCAAACCGTTCGCCTTCGAGGAGTTGCTGGCCCGCATGCGCTCGCTCACCCGCCGCCAAGATCGCCGCGGCAGCACGCTGTTATCCTACAACGATGTCACCGTCGACCTGGTGAGCCAGCGCGCCCAGCGCGCAGGGAAACGCCTCGATCTCACCGTCAAAGAACAGGCCCTGTTGATGTACTTTCTGCAAAACCCGCACAAAGTCCTCACACGCACCCGCATTTACGAGCAGGTCTGGGACGAAAAATTCGACGGCCTTTCCAACACTCTGGAAGTCCACATCATGGAGCTTCGCCGAAAGCTGGAGACCCTGGGCCCACGCTTGATTTTCACCGTCCGCGGAAAGGGTTACGTGCTGGGCGACCCCAGCGACAGCGATTGATCCCCCTCGGCTTGCTCAGCCTCCGCATCTGACGCCCGCCCCTGGCAAGCATTAAACTGGACTGCAGTTCCCGTAGTGTCGCCGTGAAACTCAGCTCGCGAATATCGTTGTTCTTTCTGGCCGCTTTAGCGGTCGTATTGATCGCTTTGTCGGCGGCGGTCTACTTGCTGGTACGTTCCCATTTGTTTCATCAGGTTAACGAGCGATTGATCGCCGGCCTCGAAACATTTCGCGGAGCGTTGGAGTTTGAAAACAACGGCTTGGATTGGGAACCAGACCGCCGGCAGACAGTACTTCTTGGAAGCCCAGTCCTCCGGGCCGCTGGTATGGGGAGTATTCGAACCCAACGGCCACCAAATTGACGGCTCCACCGACGCTCCTTTGCTGTTCGCCGACGAAATTCAACCGAACGCCGCCCACAATGACGGCCAGAAACTGCATCCACTGGCGAAATCAAACCTGGAAGACCGTCCGCCAAACCCTGCGCTCGTTCGCCGATCCCAACCATCGCATTCCCAACAGCGCCACCGATCCCAACGATGACGACGACAAACGAATCCATTATGCGGAGTTGGTGCTGGTTGTCGGCGTTCCGATCGATCCGGTCGTGAAACCGCTGCAGGCCTTGTTGCTCGCGCTCATCGCTTCGTCCGTCGGCTATTTGGATCGTTGCTGCCGCGGTCGGTCGCTGGCTGTGCGACAAAGCTCTTGCGCCGATGACGCGCATGGCCCGCACCGCCCACTTCATTTCCGCCGCCGATCTCAGCCAGCGCCTCCCACCGCCGGGCACGCACGACGAACTGGACGATCTGGCGGCGCACCTTCAACGATTTGCTTACTCGGCTGCAAGTTTCCTTCGAGCGCCAGCAGCGCTTCGCCGCCGAAGCCTCCCACCAGTTGCGCACCCCGCTAACCGCCATGTTGGGCCAGCTCGATGTCGCGCTCCGCCGCGATCGAAACTCCGACGATTATCGCCGCGCCCTGGAATTGGTTCATGACCAGGCGGCCCGACTGCGGCAAATCGTCGAAATGCTTCTGTTTCTCACCCGCGAAAAGGCCGACGCCGCTCCGCTGCAAAGCGAACGCCTCGAGCTGCACGCCTGGCTCGCCCAGCACCTCCAATCGTGGCAACAACATCCGCGGCGGGGCGATCTTCAACTCGATACCGACGTCGACGCCCCGCTTTACGTGCTGGCGCACGGTGGCTTGCTCGCTCAGGCCGTCGATAACTTGCTCGACAATGCCTGCAAATACAGCTCCCCGGGCTCGCCGATTATCCTTCGCGCCGCGCCGCCAGCAAGATCATATCGCTCTGGTCGTCGAAGATCGCGGCAGTGGCATCGCCGCCGAGGATTTGCCCCAGGTTTTCGATCCCTTCTTCCGCTGCCCCGAAGCCGCCCGGCGCGGAATCGCAGGCACAGGGCTGGGCCTGGCCGTCGCCCGCCGAATCGTCGCCGCCATGAATGGCGCGCTGGAAGTGCAAAGCACGTCGGGCCAAGGCAGCCAATTCACCATTTTCCTGGCCGCCTGGCAGCCGGAGCCCCCCGGGCCTCAATCCACCTCAGCCGCCGCGGAGCCACGCGAACACGTGCCACTGAAATCCGCTTCGTCACTCTAACCTTGTCGCACTCCAAAGCGGAGAGGATGGGATTCGAACCCATGGTGGGCAGTTACGCCCACACCGATTTAGCAAACCGGCGCTTTCGACCACTCAGCCACCTCTCCGGCAAAAATCCCATCGCCGGCAATCCCGCGCCTGGCTTGAAGATTTTGCCCTGTCGCGGAGCAATCGCTACTAACCTGCGCACGGCGTCGGCCAATGGGCTTCTCACCCGGACTTTCAAACCAGGAACCCAAATTTTATTGATTCCTCCCGCCCCCGCAAGGTTCCCTTCGGCTTGGCGTGGTGTATCTTATTGAACGCGGCGAATCTCCCTCCCAAATCAGCCTTCCCAGTCTGCATATGCCGATAAATTCGCGCAAGCCGTTGCTCATCGCCGGCGCGCTAACACTAACCTGCGGACTGTTCTGCTTCGAGCTCGGTTCGCGCTCCTTGGCCGCCGACGCCAGTGCCGAATCGGCCGCGATGGCTGCCATCACGCTCGATAAGGTTCAAAACATCGTCAACGTCCTGGCCGACGATTCCTTCGAAGGTCGCGAAACGGGCAGCCGCGGCGGCCGCGCCGCCGGAACCTATCTCGGCGAGCAATTTCAAAAGCTCGATCTCCAAGGCGCCGGCGCCAACGGCGGATACTACCAACTCTTCGGCAACGGCAGCCGCAACATCCTCGGCCGCATCGAAGGCAGCGATCCGGAATTGAAGAAAGAATATGTCATCGTGATGGGCCATTACGATCACGTCGGCTACGGCAAACCCTCCAACAGCAACGGTCCCATCGGTCAAATCCATAACGGCGCCGACGACAACGCCAGCGGCGTGGCCGGCGTGTTGGAAACTGCCGACGCCTTCACGCACCTGCCGCAACCGCCGCGCCGCAGCGTCATCTTCGCGCTCTGGGATGGCGAGGAAGCCGGTCTGCTTGGGCTCCAAATATTGGATCGATCACCCCACGGTGCCGCTGACGCAGGTTGCCGCCGCCGCAAACGTCGATATGATCGGCCGCCTGCGCAGCGACCATGTGATCATCTACGGCGATCGCTCCAGCTACGGTTGGCGCGAAATGCTCAGCCGCGACAACGAACCGCTCGGCCTGCATCTCGATTTCGATTGGCTGATGAAGGCCGACAGCGATCATCACCCCTTCTTCGCCGCCGGCCTGCCCGATCATCATGCTGCACACCGGGCTGCACGACGATTATCATCGCCCCAGCGACAAAGCCGAAAAAATCAACTCCGCCGGCCTGCAGCAGGTCAGCCAATTGTTGTTCCGCACGGCGCTCGATTTGGCCGATGCCGACACTCGGCCAAAGTTTCGGCCCGCCTCGCGCGGCGAATCGCCCGACGATCGCGCCAACCTGGAACAGCTATTGCCGCCGCTTCCCGGCCGGCTGGGACTGGGCTGGGATGAAAAACTCGCCAAAGACGGCGTCGTGCAATTGATCTCGGTCAC
Organism: Pirellulales bacterium; assembly: GCA_963773925.1. Classification (GTDB taxonomy): domain Bacteria; phylum Planctomycetota; class Planctomycetia; order Pirellulales; family JADZDJ01; genus CAVRAW01. The sequence goes on along the minus strand of CAVZDC010000013.1, from coordinate 160,741 downwards.
TCCCGGCAGCCCGGCCGCCAAAGCCGGCTTGCGCGTCGGCGATCGAATCGTCGCATTACGCCGGCCGACCCCATCACCGACGACGAACAATTCCGCCGCCTGGTGTTGGCCACGCGCGGCCCGGTGCCGGTGATCATCGAGCGCTCCGGCAGCGAAAAACCGCTCGAACTTACCGTCGAGCCCTCCGGCGATCCGATTCGTCTGGGCATCTCGTGCCAAATCGACGATGCCGAACCGGGCGCAGTGTTCCTCGTGCGGGTCGTGCCCGGGTCGCCGGCCGATCAGGCCGGCTTGCACGTCTTCGACCGCATCTACCAGATCAACGGCCAGCGCTTCAAAGGCGTCGAGCAGTTTATCGAGCTTGCCAATGCGCCTGCCCAATCCGCTGGAGCTGCTCGTCGAATCGCGCGGCAAACTGCGGCATGTGGAACTAGATCGGCAACAGATCGTGACCGCCGGCGACAGCGAAATCACCGCCGGCTCCTGCGACCGCACAGCGCTAGCCTTATTTCGCTTGATCGCCATCACTGCTAGCGTGCGGATGCATCGCGCCCGCGATTTTCCATCTTGCCACGCCCTCCGGCACGCCGCTGAATAACGCATTCCTGCGGCAATTCACCTTGCCGCAAGCGGGCTGCCTGCGGTATTTATTCGCACCCTTCAGGTGGCAATAGTGCGCGGCGGCTGGCAACTGCCGCGCGATGTCGAAGTGGTTGTCTGGCCGGTTCTTCGGTCCGACATGCTCGTCGCTTCAATCTCGTCTGGCGTTTCATTTCAGTGCGTCGCAATCGACCTAGGGAACCGGTCCCGATGATCGCACTCCGGCTGCGTCCGATCGCCGGCGGCCTTGCGCTGCTGGTGGGACTGACGGTGGCGGCAAAACCGCTTGTGCGCACAATCTCCGCCCGCATATCGCCTCGCCCGACGCCGCGCAAGCGTATCCCGCCACGTCCACGCCCACCGCCGAATATCAGTGGACCAAAGCGCCGCCCCCGGCAAATTACGCCGCCGCCGCAAACCAATGCTCCGCTCCGCCGCGCCGGTCGCCGCGCTCTGCTCCGCCGGCCAATTCCGCCCCCCCGCCGACAACATTCTCGTTCCGCCGCCTGCCAACGCCAGCCCCGTTCCGCCGCCATCAAATCCTGCCGCCACCATCTCCCCGCCAAGCTATTCCGCCGGGTCGTCGGTGCCACCCGCCGGCGATCAGCTCGTGCGCGAAGTGCGCATCGAAGGCAATCACACCACGCGCGTGGAAAAACTGCCGAAACTCTCCACCCGCGTCGGCCAGCCGTTCGATCCGCACATCGTCGAGGAAGACGTCCGCTTGCTGGCCAGCTCGCGCAAATTCCTCGACGTACGCATGCAATATCAGCAGCGCCCCGACGGCATCGTCGTCATCTTCCAAGTGGTCGAGCGCCCCACGTTGCAGTACATCAAATTCGTGGGCAATCAGGATCTCACCAGCCGCTCGCTGCTGAAGAAATCGGAACTGAAGGAAAAGGAACCGCTCGATCCCTACGCCGTCGAAGAAGCCCGCCGCCGCCTGGAAGCCGTGTACCACGAAAAGGGCTACAACCACGTGCAAATCACCACCATCGAAGGCAGCAAGGCCGGCGACAAGGGCGCAGTGTTCATGGTCGATGAAGGTCAGTCGCAGCGAGTGCTCTGGACCAGCTTCGAAGGCAACACCATCGCCAGCGACGCCCGCCTGCGCACGCTGACCAAAATCAAACCCGGCATCATGTGGCTCTTCGGCGGCAAAGTCGATCGCAAAAAAATCGACGAAGATGTCGATAAACTCACCGCCTACTACCGCGGACTGGGTTTCTTCCAAGCCAAAATCGGCCCCGATCTCCAGTACAGCGGCGACAAAAACTGGCTCTCGCTCAAATACGTCATCAACGAAGGGCCGCGATACAGCATTCGCAACGTCTCCTTCATCGGCAACGAGAAATTCAAGAACGAAGAACTCGACCAGGGCCTGGAATTGGCCAAGGGCAAACCGTTCAACCAAGCCTCGCTCAATCGCGACCTAAGCGCCATTCGCGATGTTTACGGCGGCCATGGCTACATCTTCGCCGACGTGCAAGCCGATCCCCGCCTGATGGAAGATAAGCCCGAGCTCGACCTCGTCTATCAGGTCAAGGAAGGCAAGCGCTACCGCGTCGGGCTGATCAACGTCAACATCGGCGGCGAAAATCCGCACACCGCGCACGCCACCATTCTCGACCGCATGTCGCTGCGCCCCGGCGACGTCGTCGACACGCGCAAAATCCGCGCCGACGAACGCCGCTTGAAATACTGCGGGCTGTTCTTGAACGATCCCACCAAGGGTTCGCGTCCCCAAGATCGTGTTCAACAAGCCGTCCGACTCCCAAGATGATCCCGAGGCGGTCGCCGACCGCAAATCAAGCGACTACGCCGCAGCCGACGGACCGCCACCGGCCCCGCAGCCGCTATCGCGGCCAGTCTCCCGACGACGAAGTCGTGGTCGACGTAACGTATGCCCGCGATCAAGCCGGCCAAAATGCCGTCGTGCTCACGCCGCGCACCGCCGGTTATCCGCCCAACAGTCAGCCGCCGCAAACGATCGACGGGGTCCGCGTCCGCTTCCAATCGCCGGATCCTGCCTGGTCCAGCTATACAAATTCCGTCCGATGCCGCCCGCGCCCGCGATGCCTGGGGCGTGCCACCCAACAACACGATGTCGCAAGGCTATTTGCCCCCCAGTGCCCAGCCGCTGCCGCCCAACATGGCAACCTCGTCCGCGCCGCCGCCGGCCTACAATCCGGTTCCAACCCCCGGCGTCGCGTCGCCCTACTCCGCGCCCGCGCTACAGCGTGCCACCGCAAAGCGCGTATCCTTCAACCGCCACGCCATACGCCAACGCCTATCAGGCGCCCGCCGACAGCGGCGCCGCCAACCTCGTTGCCGCCGGGTTATTCTGCGGTGCCGATTAACCAGCCTGCGGCCGGAACTCCGCCGCCTGCAACTGCGGCGCCGGAACCATCGTCCAGACCACGCCGCCTCCAGGCTATGCGCCGGCAGCCGCTCCGGCGCCCGTCTATACACCCGGCGTCGTCAGCGCGCCGCTGCCGGCCCCGCAAGTTTCGCCGCCGCCGGCCGAAGTGGTCGCCCCGGGCGACGTCGCCTTGCCGCCGTTGATGGGCGGGCCCGATCCCACCATCCCGCTGGAAGTGCAGGCTCAGGAAACGCAAACCGGCCGCCTGATGTTGGGCGTGGGCGTGAACTCCGACGCCGGCTTGGTCGGCAACTTCGTGCTCGACGAGCAAAACTTCGACATCACGCGCCTGCCGCACTCCTGGGAAGACATTCGCAACGGCACGGCCTGGCGCGGCGCCGGCCAAGGCTTGCGCATCGAGGCCAATCCCGGCACGCAAGTCCAACGCTATGCCGCCACCTTCCGCGAGCCGTATCTCTACGAAACGCCCGCCGGCTGGGTGCAAATGAATGTCTCCGGCTACTACTTCACGCGCATCTACGAAAACTGGACCGAAGGCCGCGTCGGCGGCAAAGTTGGCTTGGGTCTCGCCTTGACGCCCGATTTCACCGTTCGCACCGCCTTCCGCGGCGAACGCGTCGATATCTACAATCCCACTCTCCCATGCCTCAGCGGTCCACGTCGTGCCCGAGTTGCTCAACGCCCTTGGCTCGCACGACCTGTACGGGTTCTCTGTCGGCGTTTCGCACGACACTCGCGACAGCCCCTTCCTGCCCACGCAAGGACATTTGCTATCCACCGACTTTGAAGAAGTGGTCGGCTCGTTCCAATATCCGCGCGTCGACGTGCAAGCCCGCCAGTATTGGCTGCTTGCGGGAGCGGGCCGACGGTTCCGGACGCCACGTATTCAGCCTTGGCGGCGAGTTCGGCGTCACCGGCGCCGACACGCCGATTTACGACAACTTCTTCCCCGGCGGTTTCAGTTCGCTGCGCGGCTTCGCCTTCCGCGGCGCAGCGCCCAAGGATGGCAATCGTCGTGGTCGGCGGTCAGTTCGAACTTTTGGGCACGGCTGAATACCTGTTCCCCATCACCGCCGACGACGCCCTGCGCGCCGTGGTGTTCTGCGATTTCGGCACCGCCGAAAAAACCGTCGCCATCAACGGCGATCAGTTCCGCGTGGCGCCCGGCTTCGGCTTGCGCATCAACGTGCCGGCGATGGGCCCGGCCCCAATCGCGCTCGACTTTGCCACGCCGGTCGCGCTGGCCCACGGCGACCAGGTGCAAAACTTCAGCTTCTTCGTCGGCCTCGGCCGCAGCTACTAACGCTCCTGCCCGTCGAGCCGGCGTGTCCTCACGCCGACATTGCCGGAGGGCAACGCCCTCCGGAGAATCGCCACCTCGCCTGCCACTCATTTCTGGCGTACCCCGCCGCCGCCGGATATGCTGCACTCAGGCGAGCACTTTCGCCTCCGTAGCGATTTTCTCAGGACCTCCGCCGATGTGGTTTGCACCGCGCATACAGACTCGAAACCGCTGGCCGAATTCCTGCGCCGCATGGCTATTTCGCTGGAAGCCGGCATCGATCTCCGCAAGGCATTGGCCAACGAAGCCCGCCGCTCCCCACCGGTGCTGCGCAGCCGCGTCGAATCCATTCGCCTGAATATCGACGCCGGCTGGACCTTGGCCGAAGCCTTTCGTGCCACGGGCGAATATTTCCCGCGCTTGGTGCGCGAGCTGGTCGCCGTCGGCGAACAAACCGGCCACCTGCCCGAAGTGCTGCACCAACTCACCGAGCATTACGATCAGCAAATCGTGCTGCGGCAAACCTTTCTTGAGTGCCATCATCTGGCCGATGATGCAACTGGCCTCGGCCTTGGTCGTCGTCGGCCTGCTGATTTATATCACCGGCTGGATTCAATCGGTCACCGGCTCCCGAATCGACATCTTGGGCTTCGGCCTGGTGGGCACACGCGGATTGATCATCTATCTCGCTTTTTCTGGCCGCCGTCGCCGCGGCCATTTACATCGCCTACCGTGCAATTGCCGCCGGAAAATTGTGGACCGCCCCCGTGCAACGGCTTCGTGCTGCACCTGCCCAAAATCGGCAAGGCCCTGCACACCTTGGCCGTCGCCCGCTTCGCGTGGACGCTTGCAGGTGACGCATGGAAGCCGCCATGGAATTGAAGCGCTCGCTCTCGCTGGCCTTGGACAGCACGCACAACGTCGAATTCATCGAAAAGCGAGATCAGATACTCGGCGTCATCCAGCGCGGCCACGAAATCCACGAAGCCCTGGCACAATCCAACGTCTTCCCCAAAGAACTGCTCGATGCCGTGCAAGTCGGCGAGGAAAGCGGCCGCCTGCCGGAAACTTTGGCAATCATCTCCCGCCAACAACTCGACGAAGCCCGCGCCGCGCTGGCCATTCTCACGCGCTTGGCCGGCTACGCCGTTTGGCTGCTTGGTGGCGCTGTTGATTATCTCGCTGATTTTCCGCATCTGGCGGGCTTCTACATCGGCACCATTCGGGCCGCCGCCGGCGGCACGCTTTAACTGCAATATCGCAGCTATTTTCCGCGGCAAATTCAGGCCCGCGCGAATCTCGCAAGCACTCCACAACTTGGCCGATAAATACATTATCCATCTCCTGCGCCATCTCATCCTCTAGCCGGAGGGCAACGCCCTCCGGAGGCCCAACACCGGAGCATCCACTTGACCCGCCTCACATATTCTTCGTCCTGCTTCATCGTGCTTGCAACGATTTTCGCATTCGCGCCCGCCCCGCTCCGCGCACAACTGCTCGTGCCCGGCACCGGCCAGCGCATCGCCGAAGTGGGCGACGATTTCGAAGACCCCACCTGGACCTACAACCTCAACTCGCCCAAAAGCAGCGAAGAGCAAGACGGCCAGGATCGCCTCCCCGCCGGCCGCTCCGCAAACGGCCGCTGGGCCGAAGGGCTCAAGCGCGGCCATCCCGATTACATCCGCCGCGTCACCACGCCTCCCGGTGGCATTGTCGGGCAGCGAAGGCTCGATGATCATCTTGTCGCTGTACACCGGCGTGCCCGGTTTCTTCAGCGGTCAGCCGAAGCAAGACGATTTGATCTGCATGGTCGATACCCGCCTCGGCAGTCCCATTCCCGTCAGTGCGTCGCCCAACGTCGTCACGCACGTCTATCTGCCGCCGTGGCGTAAATGGGAACGGCGCGAGGGAAATTCATTTGCCTTCCGCGGCGCCGTGCAAACGCACACCATGCAGCGTGTCAGCGGCGGACTCTTCCGTTCCGGAGGCATGCGCTCCAAGCTCGACACCTATTGGCCCGGCATCCTCATTCGTTTCAACCCCGGCGACGGCGACAAGAAACCCGATTCCGCCACGTTGGTCTTGCGCGCCAATCGCAACGGCGCCGATTACGACAAGCTGAATATCACCGAGCCCGGCTGGTGGACGCTGGGAATGTCGTTCCCGCCCAACGGCGAAGTGCAATACTACGCCCACGCTGGCGTCGAGCCGCTCACCGAAAAAGACCACCTCGCCACGGAATACCCCTACGGCAGCAACTGCGAGCAGTTCGAAACCTTCTTCTTCGACGTGCTCAACGGCGACAACGGCAACTGGTCCACCCCTTGGGTGGTCGACGATTCCTTCGTCTACTGGAACCGCAAGTCAGTAGCCGGAGGTCAACGACCTCCGGAGGAACGTCTGCCACCGACTCAGCTGCCAAACTTCGCCAGCGCCATCTTCTTCAGCGCGTGCAAGTCCAGCTTCCCGCTCCCCAGCACCGGAAACTCCTGCACCTCGCAAAAACTGTCGGCCGAGGGAATGAACAAGTTTGCCAATCCCGCCGCCGCCAACTCTTTGCGCATCTCCTCCGGCGATTTCTCCGTCGCCAGGTGAAACACAATCAGCCGCTCCCCTTTCGCCTCGTCGGGCACGGCCGTCACCACGGCCTTGTGATGATCTTCGTCGCCCCCCAGGATCTGCTCGAGCAAGTCTTCGATTTTCCCATGCGGCACCATCTCGCCGCCGATTTTCGAAAATCGGCTTTCGCGCCCGGTGATGGTGATGAATCCGTCGCGCGTCGATCCGGGCCAAATCGCCGGTCACGTACCAGCCGTCGCGCATCACGCTGGCCGTCAAGTCGGGCCGATTCAAATAGCCCTTCATCACGTTCGGGCCCGGTCACCAGCAGCATTCCTTCCTGACCCGCCGGCAGCTCGGCGCCCGTTTCCATGTGCACCACTTTGGCGCGCACGCCCGGAATGGGCCGGCCGACCGTTCCTTCCCGCGCGGAAGGCTGCTCCGGGCGCGAATTCCGATCCGGCGGCACATTCACCGCCACCAGCGGCGAAAGTTCCGTGCAGCCGTACGCCTCGTACGGCCGCATGCCGAAACGCGCTTCGAAGGCATCGCCAATTCCTTCGGCAGCCGTTCGGCCGACGCGAACACCGACGCTCAGCGTGCGAAATTCCTCCGCGTGCCCCCGCTTCAAATAAATCCGCAAGAACGTGGGCGTGACCATGATGATCGTCGCCCGGTGGTCGCGCGCACAGCTTGCCCACCTGATGCGCGTCGCGCGGATCGAAGTGGTAGGCTCCCTTCGGCTCCAGCGTCAACACGGTCCACATCGTGCCCGTGTAGCCATAGGAATGGAAAAGCGGCAGCACGCCGACCAGCACGTCCTCCGGCGTCAATCGCACCGCCGTCGTTGATCGCCTCGATTTGCGAAGCCACATTGTCGTGCGAAAGCATCACGCCCTTTCGGCTCGCCTTCCGAGCCGGAAGTAAACAGCACCGTCAGCAAATCATCGGCGCAGACGTCGGCAATCCCCAACCTCCGCTCCAACCAACCGATCGGCAGTTTCGATTGCACGAAACCCGCCGCCTTGTCGGCCAGCGTGATCCGCTGCGGGAACATCTTCCAGGTACACAACCTCCGCGTCCAACTCCAGTTTCAGCCGTTCCATCAATTTCCGGCTGGCCAGCACGTGACGAATGCCGCACTGCGCGATGCAGCCGTTCACGTCCTTCGACTTTCAGCGTGTAATTCAAATTCACCGCGATCCGCCGCCGCCAGCGGCAACGCGGCATTCACCACCACGCCGGCCGCCGATGGCGGCAACAACACGCCGACGTACTTTTCGTCGGCCGCCAGAATCTCGCGCACCAGAAACCGCCGCAGCACCAGCGTGCGCATCAGCAATTCGATTGCCCGGTCAGTTCCGCGCCGGTCGAATCGGCCACTTTTGCCCGGCCACCCACCCGACGGCAGTTGCGCAAAAACTGTCGCGGCAGCGTAAGTCGGGCCATGGCACCATCCGGCGGGTAAGAGAAAATATTTCGGTCGGCCTCGGGCATACTGCGCCCGCATTTTCACGAGCGAAGTTCGCCTTGCGGCGCTGCTCCGCGGCGGCTACGATTGTGCCCCGTTTTCATTGACAAGTCAACCGCGGAGCGCAACGCCATGGGCCGCTTGTTTTGGTTGTTCGCCGGAGCGGCAATCGGAGCCGGCCTGATGTACGGCGCCTTCAACTATCACGTGCTGAAAACCGACAAAGGCTTCGAGCTAGTTCCCAAGCGATCCCCCAGCCTGGCCGATTGCTACGTGGACGTCAGCAACTTCACGCTCGCCGACTGGGGCGCTCATCCCGATCTGTCGGCCGACTGCATGGCCGCCGAAAAATCGCACCTGCTCAACGACGCCGGCAGACAGCGTCGGCAGCGCCGTCGATAACGGCCTGCAAAAGCGTCTTCAACGAATTGCGGCAATGATCGGGCCAAGGTAGCACGCCCTGAGTCATCGAAGGGCGTGGCTCGCGCCGAGCCGCCGACATAGCCGGAGGGCAACGCCCTCCGGAGAACAACCACCCGGCCATCAATCGCGCTACCCTCGCGCCAACTGCTCGGTCTGCTTCACAAAATCGTCGCCACGCCATTCGTTGTCGGCGCGAATCGCCTTGCCGTCCTTCGAAGCCGCAGCCGCCGCCTTCACCTTCCGCGCTTCCGCCTGGCGATGCACCAGATCGTAATGCGTGGTGAAGTACTGCAGGCTGTGGCCTTTGAAGTCGTCGATCGTCTTGAAGCCGTGCTTGTCCATGAAGGCCGACAGCTCGTCGCACATGTCGTGGATGCAGCGGTATCCGACCTTCATCACGTACGTGCAAACCTGCACGGTGTCGCAACCCAGCAGGATGAACTGCGCCGCGTCATTGCCGCGTTTCCACGCCGCCGATGCCCGACAGCGTGCGCCCCGGGAATTCCTTCTTGATCACCTGCGAAATTTCCATGCACATCCGCAATGCGATCGGCATCACCGCCTTGCACGAATAACCGCCCGGCGTCGTGAACCCTTCGACGCACGGCTCAGGCCGCAGCGTATCCAAATCCACCCCGATCACGCTGCGAATCGTGTTGATCGCGCTCACCCCGTCGCAGCCGGCCTTCAACGCCGCTCGCGTCGGGTCTTCAATGTGCGTCACGTTGGGCGTCATCTTCGCCCACACCGGCACTTTGGCCGCGCTCATCACCCAACCGCACACTTCTTCCAAAATCTCCGGGCTTTCCCCCATCGCGGAGCCCATCTTGCGTTCCGGCAAGCCGTGCGGGCAGGAGAAGTTGCACTCGAACGCATCGACGCCCGTTTCCTGGCAGCGTTCGACGATTTCGATCCACGCATCCTTGCGGAATTCTTCCATGATCGAGCAAATCAGAATCCGATCCGGATATTTATCTTTCACCTGCTTGAATTCATCCAACCAGGTTTCAAACGGCCGGTCGCTAATCAGTTCGATATTTTCCCAGCCGATGATTTCCTTCGATTCCAGCGTGCGCATCCGCCCGTAGCGCGGCTGCACGTTGATCACCTTGCCGGCATCGAGGCTGACCGTCTTGCAGATCACGCCCCCCCAGCCTTCATCGAAAGCTTTGCCGATAACGTTAGCATTGGTGCCCGGCGGCCCGGAACCAATGACGAAAGGATTCGGATACTTCAAACCGTTGACAGTGACGCTAAGATCAGCCATGGCACACAGAAAAGGGTAAGAGACGAGGGACTAGGAATTGACGATCCACGCTGTCCCTAAAGAAGTGTTTGAACAAACATTCCACGATATCTCGGTATGCCGCCGCTCTGATTTCCTGAACCGAATTATACCCGATGCAATCGGGCGTTACCTCTTTTTGCCTACAATTCCCAGCACCTCATCCAGGCAATCGATCATAAAGTCGGCGTCATCCTTGGTGATGCACATCGGGGGCTTAATTCGCAGCGTATTGCCGAACAAGCCCGCCCTTGCCCAGCAGCAAGCCCGCGTTCCCGGGCCAGTTCCAGCACCTCGGAGGCCTCGGTATTGGCCGGCTCCTTGGTCTTGCGATCGCGGACCAGCTCCGCCCCCAGCATCAGCCCCATGCCGCGCACTTCGCCAATAAGATTGTGCCGCGATTGAAGTTCCGTCAGCCCCTTCTTCAAATGGTTGCCGATCTCATGGGCGTTCTTCTGGATGCCTTCGCTGTCGATGATCTCCAGTGTCGCCAGCCCCTGGGTCATCGAAATCGGATTGCCGCCGTAGGTGTTGAAGTGAATCCGGTTCTTCATCACCTTGGCGATCTCCGGCTTGCTGACGCAGGCCCCCAGCGGCACCCCGTTGCCGATCCCCTTGGCCATCGTCACCATGTCGGGCTTCACGCCGTAGTTCTCAAATCCCCAGAACTTGGTGCCGGTGCGGCCAAAGCCCGCCTGCACTTCGTCGGCAATGCACAACCCGCCCGCCTTGCGGACGATTTCGTACACGATGCCGAAATATTCCGGCGGCGGCACAATCGTGCCCCCCACGCCCTGAATCGATTCGGCAATAAACGCCGCCACCTGCCCGCTGGTTTCGTACTTGATCACGTTCTCCACGTCGTGGGCACACTTCAGCCCGCAACTGGGATATTCCAGCCCGTAAGGGCACCGGTAGCAGTACGGCGCCAAGGCGTTCTTGATGCCCACCGTCGAATTCGATTTGAACTTCCACGTGCTGTGCGCCGTCAGCCCCATCGTGGCCGACGTGCCGCCGTGATAGGCATTTCGCAAACTGATGATTTCGTTGTTGCCCGTAAACTCGCGGGCCGAAAGCATCGCAATTTCGTTCGCTTCCGAACCGGAGTTCGTGAAGTACGTGACCGTCAGATTGCTCCCCTCCGGCATGTGCTCGGCCAGCTTCTTGCCGAACTGCCCGATCGTGGGATGCAGATAGATCGTGGTCACGTGCTGCAGCTTGCCCACCTGCTCGCGCACCTTCTCGACAATCTTCGGATGGCAGTGCCCGACCGAAACCGTCACGATCCCCGCGAACGCATCCAAGTAGCGCTTGCCCGTCTCGTCCCACAGGTACTGCATCTTCCCTTCCACGACCAGCAGCGGATCCTTGTAGTACGTCAGCAAACCGGGCGACAAATATTGCTGCCGCATCGCCAGCACTTCCTGCCGGCTGGGCCCCTTGTAGGGACTCGGTTTGTGATTCGTCTCCGGAAGCGTGGCGCGAGTTTCGGTGGCCATCCGGTTAACTCCTTTACGCGGCTATCTTGTGCGGGCCGCTGGATTTAAGCGGGCAGGGGAATCCCTCAGAATATCCCCGGATTCTAACTCCCGCCAGCCCCCTGTGCCACGGTTCGGCTGTCGTCAGCCGAACCGGAATCGGGAGCCGGCGTGTCCCCACGCCGGAGCCAGTGCAACGCCGAGCCGCACGAAAACCTTGACTCGCCGCCCCAGCCCCCGCTACATTATTCGGTAATTAGCGAAATAACGAAATAGCCCATGAACGCCGTCTTCCAAGCCCTCAGCGATCCCACCCGCCGCGAAATCCTCCGCCTGCTGCGGAAGCGCGAAATGACCGCCGGCCAACTCGCCGAGCAGTTCCCGCTGGCAAAGTCGACGCTCTCAGGCCATTTCAACATTCTGAAGCACGCCGGGCTGATCGTGCGCAGAACGCAACGGCACCAGCATCGCCTACAGCCTGAACCTTTCGGTCGTGGAAGAAACCATGGCCGCCGTGATGGAGCTGTTCGAAGTCGGCAAACCACCGAAAAAGGGGAAACCATGAAACCGTCCTGGCGCACCGAATTGCCGCAATGGATCATCATCGCCGCCATGTTCGCCGTGGCCGCCTGGAGCTGGCCGCGCCTGCCGGACCACATTCCCATCCACTGGAACCTGGCCGGCGAAGTCGATGGTTATGGCGGCAAGTTCACCGGCTTGTTAGTGCTGCCGCTCTTCGCGGTAGGACTCTATTTGCTGATGCGATTGATGTACCTGATCGATCCCGGAAAAGACGAACTACACCAGCTTTTCCTCGGCCCTAGCGATCATTCGCATGGCCATTCGTGTTCCTGTTTGCGGCCATTTATTTCGCCGCCGTGGCGGCAACCTTTGGCCGGCGGGTCGATATGACCTCGGTTGCTTGTCTCGGCTTGGCGGTCCTGTTCGGCATCCTCGGCAACTTCATGGGCAAAATCCGCCCCAATTGGTTCATCGGAGTGCGCACCCCCTGGACGCTGTCCAGCAAAATGTCGTGGAACAAAACCCATCGGCTGGCCGGTTGGCTGTTCATTCTGATGGCTCTGTTGATGTTGGCGGCGGGCCTGATCCGCACCAACTGGATGCTGATTACCATGCTTACCGTCGACGTGCTCTGCATCGCCTGGATGATCGTTTACTCGTATCTGGTCTACCGCCGCGACCCCGACCGCATCCCGCCCGCCGGCGTCTCCCCAGGCGCCGAGTAATTCCCGATTTTCCGCGCGGAATTCGGCCGAGTGCTGTTGACCTTGCGCGCATCGCCGAATTTACTGGAGGGCACTCTCGTCCTGAATTATTCCAGCAGGTGCTTCCATGGCGTCCACAGCGATCAGTTCCGCCGCCAAGACGACGGCATCCAGGAACTCACCGCCGATCTCACCGGCTCGGCCTTCTACAACCACGACATGGCCCCCACCACGCGCGCCCAGCGCCGCTGGGGCATGAAAGATATCGCCGTGCTGTGGATCAGCATGTCGGCCTGCATCCCCACCTACATGCTGGCCTCCGGCCTGATCGACGGCGGCATGAACTGGTGGCAGGCCGTGCTCACCATCTTCCTGGGAAACGTGATCGTGCTGATTCCGATGGTCCTCAACGCGCACGCCGGCACGAAGTACGGCATCCCGTTTCCGGTCTATTGCCGCGCCAGCTTTGGCCTGTTGGGCGCGAACATTCCGGCGCTGTTGCGGGCGCTGGTCGCCTGCGGCTGGTTCGGCATTCAAACCTGGATCGGCGGCGGGGCGATCTATCGCATCTTCACCGCCTTCATTCCCGCCTGGAACGATCTGCCGAAATACTTCGGCGATCCGGGCGTCGCCGGCAGCGGCGTGAACGTCGCCCAGCTCGGCCTGCTTCTTCGCCTTCTGGCTCATCAACATGTGGGTCATCTACATGGGCATCGAGTCGATCCGCATCCTGCTGAACATCAAAGCCCCGCTGTTGATTCTGCTGGGCCTGGCCCTGTTGGCCTGGGCCTACATTCAAGCGGGCGGCTTTGGCGAAATGCTTTCGCGCCCCTCGCAGTTCGCCGCCGGCCAGCCGAAGGAAGGCAAATTCTGGGGCTTCTTCATCCTCGCGCTCACCGGCAACGTCAGCTTCTGGGCCACGCTGGCGCTGAACATTCCCGATTTCACGCGCTACGCGAAATCGCAAAAGGATCAACTCTGGGGCCAAATCCTCGGCCTGCCCACCACGATGGGCCTGTACTCGTTCATCGGCGTGGCGGTCACTTCGGCGGCGTTTGTGATCTACGCCAATCGACCCGACGTGGTGCAGAAGGACCTGTGGGATCCGGTCTATTTGCTCTCGCTGTTTGATAACAAAGCCGTGCTGGTGTTTGCCATGGTGGCCCTGGCCTTGGCCACCTTGGCCACGAACATCGCCGCGAATGTCGTCAGCCCGTCGAACGATTTCGCCCATCTCTGGCCGCGGATGATTTCCTTCCGCATCGGCGGACTGATCACCGGCATCATCGGCATCTCTGATTCAGCCGTGGCGATTGTTGGCCAACGCCAGCGTCTATATCGACAAGTGGCTGATCGGCTACTCGCTCCTCTTGGGCGCCGTCGGCGGCGTGCTGATCGCCGATTACTTCGTCATCCGCCGCACCAAGCTCGATCAAGCCGGCCTGTATCGCAAAGACGGCCCCTACTGGTACCGCGGCGGATTCAATCCCATCGCCATCTTCTCGCTGCTGTGCGGCATCGGCCTGTGCATCCCCGGTTTCCTGGCGGCAGTGGGAAAGATCTTCGCCCTGCAGAGCCAGACCGACGCGCCGCGCCAGCCTGATCCGCATTCCCGATTTCTGGGGCCAGATTTACAGCTTCGCCTGGTTCGTCAGCTTCGGCGTCTCGTTCTCTGATGTACGCCGTGCTGATGCTGCTGTTGGCGCGCAAGCAAATCGCGCACGCGATGGCGCAGGCGGCCGCGATTGATCGAGCAAGTTGCGACCAGGTCCGCCTTACGGCGCCGTGATCGCCCCGTACGTTTCCGGCCGCCGATCGCGGTAAAACTGCCACACGTTCCGCACTTCGCGGATCATGTCCAGATCGATGTCGGCCACCACGATTTCGTCCTTGTCGCGGCTAGCCTGGGCCACAATCTGGCCGCGCGGGTTGCAGAAATAGCTCTGCCCGTAGAACTCGCCGATCCGCCACGGCTCTTCCCAGCCGGGCCGATTGATCGCGCCCAGCCAGTAAGCGTTGGCCACGGCATGTGCCGGCTGCTCGAGCTTCCACAGATATTCGCTCAAACCGGCGACAGTGGCCGACGGATTGAACACAATCTCCGCGCCGTTCAGACCCAGGCACCGCGCCCCTTCGGGGAAATGGCGATCGTAGCAAATGTAAACCGCCACCTTGCCGATGCGCGTATCGAACACCGGATAACCCAAGTTTCCCGGCCGGAAATAAAACTTCTCCCAGAATCCCGGGTTCACTTGCGGAATGTGAATCTTGCGGAACTTGCCCAAATACTTGCCGTCGGCGTCGATCACGCGGCCGTGTTGTAGTACACGCCCGACATGTCTTCTTCGTAAATCGGCGACACGATCACCATGTTGTGCTTCTTGGCCAGGTCGCACATCAGCTTCGTCGTCGGGCCTTCGGGAATCTTCTCCACCAGGTCGTACCACTTGGCTTGCTGCTCGGCGCAGAAGTACGGACCGTAGAACAGCTCCTGCATGCACAGCACCTGCACTCCCTTGTCGGCGGCCTGGCCGATCATCGCCACGTGCTTATCGACCATCGATTTCTTGATCTTCTCCGGCGGGCTGGTCGCCGGTTCACTGAGAGTTGCCTGAATCAAACCGCCGCGGACAATACGTGCCATGGAAACGCCTTTGAAAAGTGATTGGCCGCTGAATGGAAGCCGAATGGAATACGAACAAGATTTCCCTTATAATACGCGGTTTCCAGCCGTTCACAAGTCTTGCAGCCCTATTTCATAGGTGTTCCCGATGGCCACGGCCGAAGCCAAAAAATCCGCCGCCAACGTCGCCGAAGTGAAGATGCTCATCGGCGGGCAGTGGAAGTCTTCCACCACCTCGCGCTGGGGCGAAGTGTTCAATCCTTCGCACGGCAAAGTCATCGCGAAGGTCCCCTTCTGCACCGCCAAAGAGGTCGGCGCCGCCGTCGACAACGCCCACGCCGCCTGGCCGAAATGGGCCGAAATGCCCGTGGTCGATCGCGCCAAATACATGTTCCGCCTGCGCGGGCTCGTGGAAAAGAACTTCGACGAACTGGCCAACCTCGTCACCCGCGAACACGGCAAAACCATCGGCGAATCCCGCGCCAGCGTGCAGCGCGGCATCGAGCTGATCGAATTCGCCTGCGGCGTGCCCAGCCTGATCATGGGCCAGAAGCTGCAAAACATCGCCACCAATGTCGATGCCGAAACCAACCGCCATCCGCTGGGCGTTTGCGTCGGCATCACGCCGTTCAATTTCCCCTTCATGGTGCCGCTGTGGATGTTCCCCGTCGCCCTGATGTGCGGCAACACGTTCGTGCTGAAGCCCTCGGAACGCGTGCCGCTTTCGAGCATTCGCCTGATCGAACTGCTTGCTGGAAGCCGGCTTGCCCGAGGGCGTGCTGAACATCGTCCACGGCGATAAGGAATGCGTCGATGCCCTGTGCACGCACCCGCTGGTCAAGGCCATTTCCTTCGTCGGCTCCACGCACGTCGCCAAGCTGGTGTACGACCTGGGCACGCAAAACGGCAAGCGCGTGCAGGCCGCCGGCGGCGCGAAGAACCATCTGATCATCATGCCCGATGCCGACCTGCATCAGTCGGTCAAAGCCATTCAAGCCTCCGCGTTCGGCTGCGCCGGCGAGCGCTGCATGGCCGGCAGCGTGGCCGTGGCGGTGGGCAAAATCGCCGATCCGCTGGTCGAAGGCCTGGTCGATTCCGGCAAGCAGATGAAAGTCGGCCCGACCGACACCGGCGCCGAAATCGACATGGGCCCGGTCATCTCGGCCCAGCACCGCGATCGCGTGGCTTCGTATCTCGACGTCGCCGCGAAGGAAGGCGCAAAGTGGCGCTGGACGGCCGCCGCAGCGATCTGCCCAAAGACGGTTTCCTGCTCGGCCCCAGCGTGGTCGACCAGGTGAAGCGCGGCATGCGGCTGATCAAGGAAGAAATCTTTGGCCCCGTGCTTTCCGTGGCCCGCGTGAAGAACTTGGAAGAAGCCCTGAAGCTGGGCGACGATTGCGAATA
This sequence comes from Pirellulales bacterium, assembly GCA_963773925.1. GTDB lineage: Bacteria > Planctomycetota > Planctomycetia > Pirellulales > JADZDJ01 > CAVRAW01. Next base: position 144,007 of record CAVZDC010000013.1, on the reverse strand, counting down.
CGGCAACGGCGCCTGCATCTTCACCAACTCCGGCTACGCCGCCCGGCAGTTCAAACGCCACTTCAACGCCGGCATGATCGGCATCAACGTCGGCGTGCCCGCCCCGATGGCCTGGTTCCCCTTCACCGGCTGGAACAAATCGTTCTTCGGCGATCTGCACATCCAGGGCTTGGAAGGCGTGTTCTTCTACACGCAGCAAAAGACGACCATGTCGCGCTGGTTCGAATCCCATAAGGATTCCCACGCCGACCCGATCTGGAAAACCGAAGCCGCCGCAGGCGGTTAATCAGCGGGAGTTTCTCACGCAGGCCGCAAGACGCCAAGGCGGACGTGGGTGGCACGCCCGAAGTCCGCGAAGGGCGTGGGACGCAAACTTCTGCGCAGAGACGCAGAGGGCGCGGAGCGACGGATGGGCTTAATTGCAGAGATTCCTTTGCGATTTGCGCGCATCCTGCTAATTTGAAATGAACGGGGTGCGGCTATGAACGTGCAGGTCGAACATTCGACAAAACCGAAAGCGAAAGTAAAGGTCGCTGTCGCCGCCTGCTGGTTGATTTCCTCGACCGCGGGTGCGGCATTCATCGTATCGTACTGGTCGCAGCAAAACCAAAGTGGTTTTGGTTGGCTATGCGGTGCCGCTTTCGTGGGCGTGATGGCTGGTGTTTCGCTTGCCGGTTTTCTGCTGTATGAGAAGCAATCGCCGGCTCCTTCAAGCATTGTCGCCAGATATTTCGAGGAATTAGGCACGTCGATTGTTTGGCAAGTCGTGATCATTGTATTGGCGGGCTTATTGCTCGATGGCGGACGTGCATTACACATCGCACTGGTCGCCCTAGCCGCATATTGGCTGACCGTAGCGCTAATTGTAGCCCGCCGACCTCGCGCCCGACTAGCGTCGATTTGATATTAATCCGTCACGGATATCCGCTGATTGTTCTCCTTGTGGCGCTCATCGGACCATATGTGTGGACCTGCTTTGGGCGCTGGTGAACGCCTTCTGCACGTACTTGCTGGCCCGAAACTTCCTTGCCAACTCAGCCACTTTCGTGCTACCTAGTACCTGCGCCTCTCCGCGCACTACGGCCCTTTGCGCTAAGCCCATTCCACGGCTCTTTCGCTGTTTTTTCAATCCGGATTTTGTCCATGCGCGCCTACATTGAATTCCGCTCGGCATTTTCCGAAGCACATCACGTTTGTGTCCGCCTCGCCCCATGCACCCAAAACCACAAATTCACAACATTCTGTCCGCCCTCCGACGATTATTGCTCAGTGAATTCCGATCCTCTAATCGCGCCCGGCCGACAAAACTCCCCGAATTTCGCCGCCCCGATTGGGACCCCAGCCAAACACGCCAAAACTACCCGCAGTTTTTCAACGATCGCCGACAAAATGCCGCACCTACCCCGCAGTTTTGTCCCTGTCGCCCTTCCTCTCACGCCATTTCCAAAAACCTCGGGAAATCTGGCCTCAATCGCGAATTTCCGGCAAAATCCGTCCGCGCCCCTCCAGGCAACAAAACCCGCGGTTTGGTAAGATGGCGGGTCATACCGAGGCAGCCTTCAACCACGTCGATTACGCCCGGCAGCAGGTGGACCTGATTTGCCGATTTTCTAGCGCCATAGCGATCTGAGTTCAGGAGACAAAACAAATGAGCGTCGCAACAAAACCTTCCCACGCCGCACAAAGCGAATCGAAGCCGCAATCGAAACCATCCGGCCTCAAGCGGCTGAAATATTGCGTCAACAACCAGTGGCTTGAATCGAAGACCGGCAAGTACATGCCCGTCATGAATCCCAGCACCGGCCAGCAGGCCGCCGAAGCGCCGTGCTGCACGCTGGAGGAAGTGAACGCCGCGGTCGATGCCGCCGCTGCCGCCTTCCCGGCCTGGCGCGATACGCCGATCCCGGAACGCATCCAGTTGATGTTCCGCTTCAAGCAACTGTTGGACAAGAATCTCGACGAACTCACCAAGCTCGTGGCCACCGAAAACGGCAAGGTGCTTTCCGAAGCCCGCGGCGACGTGCTCAAGACCATCGAAGTGGTCGAATGCGCCTGCTCGACGCATTACCTGATGCAGGGCGATACCTGCATGAACGTGAACGTCGGCTACGACACCGTCTCCTACCGCGAACCGCTGGGCGTGTTCGCCGGCATTGTGCCGTTCAACTTCCCGGCCATGATCCCGATGGGCTGGATGATTCCGTTCGCCATCACCACGGGCAACACGTTCGTGCTGAAGGCCGCCTCGATGGTGCCGCAGTCGGCGATGCGGATGTTGGAACTGCTGATCGAAGCCGGCATGCCCAAGGGCGTGGTCAACCTCGTCACCTGCAGCCGCGTCGAGGCCGACAGCCTGCTGACGAATCCGAAGATCAAGGGCATTTCGTTCGTCGGTTCCACCACCGTCGGCAAGCACATTTACGAAACCGCCGCCAAGGCCGGCAAGCGCGTGCAGGCCCTCACCGAGGCCAAAAACCACGCGCTGGTGATGGCCGATTGCGTGCTGGAACGCACGGTGAAGGGCATCATCAACTCGACCTACGGCTGCTGCGGCCAGCGCTGCATGGCACTGCCGGCCATCTGCGTCGAGGAATCGATCGCCGACGAGTTCGTCGCCCTGCTGAAGAAGTACGCCCAAGAGCTGAAGATCGGTCCCGTCGACGAATCCCGAATCGCAGCTCGGCCCGATGGTTTCCGCCGGTCAGAAGGAATCGGTCGAGAAGGCGATCGCCCGCGGCGTTGAGGAAGGCGCCAAGCTGGTGCTCGACGGCCGCAACGTGAAAGTGCCCGGCCACGAGAACGGCTACTACGTGGGCCCGACGATTTTCGACCACGTGAAGCCCGGCCACTACGTCGGCGACGAGGAAATTTTTGGCCCGGTGACGAGCATCAAGCGCGTGAAGAATTTCGAAGAAGGCCTGGCGATCATGAACGCCAGCCGCTTCGCCAACGGCTCGTGCATTTACACCACCAGCGGCCGTCATGCCCGCGAGTTCTCGCGCCGCAGCGACGCCGGCATGGTGGGCGTGAACGTGGGCATTCCGGTTCCGTTTTCGATCTTCCCGTTCAGCGGTCACAAGGATTCGTTCTTCGGCGACCTGCACACGATGGGCAAAGACGGCGTGGCGTTCTTCACCGAAACCAAGTCGGTCACCTCCGTCTGGTTCACCGAGGAAGATTCGAAGAAAGCCGTCAGCACGTGGGACGGCACGCTGACGCGGAAGTAAACCGCAACCACTTCTGAAAAACCAACGCACCGGCGGCGTGGCCAATAAGCCGCGACCGCCGGTGCTCTTTATGACGCATGCCGTACGTGATTACCTACCTTCTGAGCCTGGGCATTTTCTTTGTCATCCTCTTTTCGCTGTTGGGGCTGCTGTATTTTCGTCTTCTGGATCTGGATGCTCGTCGATGCGACTCACCAATCCAGCGCTGGATGACGTCGAGAAGCTGATTTGGGTGGCGGTGATCTTCTTCCTGCATCTGGTCGGCGCGATCGTCTATTTCTTCGTGGCCAAGAATCGAGGCGCCGTACGACGATCGCGATGCAGCGAATCTGGAACCGCGGGCGCTGTGCACGACGCCTGTAACGAAAAAGCTGGCGGGCAATCAGGCTTTATCCTTCCACTCGGCAGCCGCCGATTATCGGGCAGTTTCGCCATAAACGTCGGCCGTTTGCCGCGGCTAAACCTTGCCGCGATTCGCTGCCGATTTCTCGATGACGACGTAACAACTCGGGCAAGCGTGCCCGCGGCACCTAGATTTACAATGAGGTTTATCCAGATGCGTTACTTAATGTTCGCGTTTGCGGCTGTGGTAGGTTTTAGCACCGTCGGCTCGGCTTTGGCCAATTGGACCATTGCTCCGCCAGGCTCGGAACGTTCGAAGGAGATTGCCTCGGAAAACATCATGGAGCGGCCGAATCGTCCACTGCACGTGTACGGCACGTGGTATCGCTGGGCGCATCGCCACGATCTATCGGTATCAACGAGCAACGGCTCATCCACAAGCAACGGGTCGATGCCCGCGGCTAAATAATTACTCGCAATTGGGAATCCAACCATGCAGGCAGCCCCCGCACCCGCTCCCGCTCCCGCTGCGCCGCCGGCCGCAGCTCCCGCCGCTCCTGGCGTTAACATCAACATCGTGGCCGTGCCGTGGTACGTAACGGTGCTGTTGGGGATTGTGATTTTGTTTTTCGGCCGGCGACTGTACTGGGCGTTCGTCGCCATCGCCGGATTCTTGATTGGCATGCAGTTGGCCAATGAATACCTGGCCGACAAGAATGAATGGATCCGGCTGGCCGCCGTCGATCGGCGCCGGCGTGCTGGGGGCGATCATCGGCATGTTCCTGCAGCGGTTGGCGTTTGCCATCGGCGGCTTTTTCGCCGGCGCCTACGTGGCCTTCCGCATTTTCGAGCATTTCCATCCGCAGGGCGATCACCACATTTGGATGATCGTCGGCGGCGTGATCGGCGCCATCATCGCGGCATTGGTGATGGATTGGGCGATCATTTTCATCTCCGCCATGGCCGGGGCGGCGGCCATTCTCAGCCCGTTCCCGAATCTGGAACCGCAGATGGCCAACGTGCTGTTTTTGCTGTTGGCGTGCATCGGCATCGTGTTTCAAAGCCAGTATGTTGGCGGGGCCGCCGCGCCGCCACCGCCGCCGCGGTCGCCATAAAGCGCATCGAGGGGTCATCGCCGCTGCCACCGCGACCAACGGTCGCGGCTTTATGGACGCGAGTCTACGGCGGATCGTACCCGCCCGCATTCCACGGGTGGCACCGGCAGATGCGCCACAGTCCCTTGGCCGTCCCGCGCAGCGCGCCGTATTTCTGCACCGCTCCGATCATGTAATTGCTGCACGTGGGCCGAAAGCGGCAATGCCAGCCGACCAACGGGCTGAGCGTCCATTGGTAAATGCGCACCAGCAGGATGATCGTCCAGGAGGGCAGATAGACGATCGTGGTCCAAAGAAATTGCATGGCAGAAGATCGGTCAGGAATTAGGAGTCAGGAGTCAAGGCGGGTGAACTTTGGCGGCGATTGGTGTATCTTGATTGGTTCGCCACTTGCTCCGCAAGAACCGCTGGACAAGTCCGGCGGCTAACTAATTCCGCGTTCTGCCTTCTGCTTTCCGCCTTTGACCCGATGGTCGAAAACGCCCCCGTCAAAACCCTGCATTTTAAGGGCCTGACCATCGAGGGTTATTCCCGCGCCGCGGTGCAAACCTACTGGCGCATTCCGGAATTGAAGCTGGGCTTCGATCTGGGCGCCCAGCCCTGGTCGTTCATGGGCACGGAAACGTGGTTTGTGACGCATTGCCATCTGGATCACATCGCCGCGCTGCCGGTGTACGTGGCCCGGCGGCGGCTGATGAAAATGTCGCCGCCGACCATTTATCTGCCCGAAAGCAGCCATCGAACCGCTGGAGCGCATCCTGCGGTTGTTCACGCGGCTGGATGGCGGCCGGTTGCCGTGCCGACTTGTGCCGCGTAAATCCCGGCGATGAAATCGAACTGTCGCGCGAGCACGTGGTTACCGTTTCGGCCACGGAGCATCGCGTGCCGTCGCTGGGCTTCATCGTGTGGGATCGTCGGCGCAAATTGAAGGCTCAATATCAGAACCTCAGCGGCGACGCAGATTCGCGATCTGCGCCTGGGGGGCACGGAAGTTACCGACGAAGTGCGCATCCCTATTTTGGGTTACGTGGGCGATACCGCCCCGGCCGGGCTGGACCGCTGCCCGGCAATGTACGAAGCGCGGATCTTGATCACGGAACTGACGTTCATCGCCCCGTCGCACCGGAAAGACAAAATCCACAAGTTCGGCCATATTCATCTGGACGATCTGCTGGAGCGGCGCAATCGCTTTAAAAACGAATTAATCATCGTTTCCCACTTTAGCACCCGCTATTCGGCCGAGCGTATCCGCAGGTATATTGAGCGGAAGGTTCCCGACATGTTCCAGGGGCGTTTGCATGTCTGGGCGTGAAGAGGAACAGCAGAATGCAGAAGGCAGAAAGCAGCACCAAGAGTGCGGAGCGCGGAGTGCGGAGTGCGGAGTGCCGGTCGGCGTATATTCACGTGCCGTTTTGCCGCCATCGGTGCGGATATTGTAATTTTACGCTGGTCGCCGGCCGCGACGAACTGATTGAACCCTTTCTCGACGCGCTGCGAGCGCGAACTGAGCTGGCTCGGCATGCCGCGCCGAAGTCGATACGCTCTACTTTGGCGGCGGCACGCCCACGCATCTGCGCGCCAATCGCCTGAGCCGGCTATTGGAAATCGTGCTGCACTGGCATCCATTGGCGGCAGGGCACGAATTCAGCGTCGAGGCCAATCCTTCGGACGTCGATGTGGCAACCGTCGCGCTGTTGGCCGAACACGGCGTTACGCGCTTGAGCCTGGGCGCTCAGTCGTTCAATGCCGACAAGCTGCGGCTGTTGGAGCGCGACCATCAGGCTGACGATATTGCCCGCGCCGTGGAGCTGGCGCGTTGCGGCGGCTTGGATGTGTCGCTGGATCTGATTTTCGGCGTGCCGGGCGAAACGGCCGCCGTGTGGCAAGCCGATTTGGAGGCCGCACTGCGACTCAAGCCCGATCATATTTCGACCTACGGTCTCACATTCGAACGCGGCACTTCGTTTTGGAACCGCCTGGAACATGGCGAACTGGCCAAGATCGACGAAGAGCTGGAACGCCAGATGTATGAAACCGCGATCGACACGCTGACCGCGGCCGGCTTGGAGCATTACGAAGTTTCGAACTTTGCGCGCCCCGGCAAGCGCTGCCGGCATAACGAAGTGTATTGGACCGGCGGCGAATACTATGCGGCTGGGCCCAGCGCGGCGCGCCACTTGTCCGGCGCTGCGCGAAACCAATCACCGCAGCGTCACTACCTGGCTGCAGCGACTGCAAGCCGGACAATCGCCCGTTGCCGAGCAGGAATGCTTGCCGCCGGAAGATCGCGCCCGGGAATTGCTCGTTTTCGGTCTGCGGCGACTGGAAGGCGTTCAGCGAGAATGGTTCGCCAACCGCTCGGGCTACGAAATCAACGACGTGGTTGCCGAGCCGCTGGCAAGATTCGTGGCTGAAGGCCTATTGCACGACGATGGCCGCTCGGTGCGCCTGACGCGACAGGGCCTGTTGGTCAGCGATGCTGTTTGGCCCCACTTCCTGGAAAGCCACGAGCACTCGGCGCGGGCCGAGTCGGCGGTCGCTCGTCGCTAATTTGATTTCGATTCCTCGTGCGGCATTGACGTACCTTCGCCGGGCACGGTTGCGTCGGCGGGCGGGGAGGGATTTGCGTCGGCGGCCGCCGGTTCTCCCGCAGCCGGCGCCGATGCTGTGCCGGACGCTTCGGCCTCCGGCTGCATCAACGTCACCAGCACGTCCGCCAAGCGGTAACCGGCATCCGCCATGCGATGCTCCGCCACTGGCTTGGTTGTCGCAATGTAATCGTTCGGCAGCGCCGGCGCTTTTTCGCGAACGGGGTTGCCTTGCACTGCGCCGTCGCGATAGACCGTCTTCTTGGCTGTCTTCAAAGCTTTCTTGCGCCCATTTTTGGATATCGCTGGGCTCCACGTGCTGCGAGAGTTCGGGCAATTTGTCGCGCGGATATTCGGTGCGAATTTCGACGGACCGGTTCTTGCAATCTTGGAAATTATCCGAGCCCAGGATCAAGTCGTCCCAGAATTTGTGCAAGCTGATCGGATCGGAATCGTCCTTCACGCGTATAAACACTTTCGTTGCGCCCTGGTCGCCTTTGGGGGGCGGATAATCGGTGGTGAACATGCCCGTGGCATGCAGCGGCTGGTGAATGTCGCCGGTCAGATGCATGATCCAGCACAGCGCCACGGCTTTTTCCGCGGCGGTGGCGTTCGGATCTTTCAGTACGTCGGCGTTCGTGCGATATCCGATGAAAATATTGGGATCGGGCGGATCGACGCCTTTGATCGTATCGGGCTGTCCCGGCGGCACGTAAGGCAAATCGATGTAGTGCCACGGCGGATGATCGTATTTGGTGCCGCGCACGTCGTCGGGCCAGCGGGCGGCGAGCATGAAGATGGCCCGGTCGCGCATGTCCGGATCGAGCTTGTCGAGCTTTCTTGGCCCAGCGTTTTTCAAATTCCGGATGCTGCTTCAGTATCTCCAGCACTTTGGCCAGGGTCTCGGGATTTTGCTTTTTCAGCACGTCGTAGGCGAACGAGCCGGAGACCATGTGCCCGCCGTAGTTCCAGGCCAGTGGCTGACTGAGGCAGCAAGCGAACGCCACGAGGGCGCAATAGTGCGAATCGGAATGGTCGTATCATGGGTGAACCACAAGCAGTGTGCATCAGTTAGGTCAAAGCTGAGTGTATGCTTTCGCTGGGGCAGAAGCAACCGGCGGTGGAAGAGCAGAAGAGCGACCAGACGTAACGTCTGTCAGATTGCTCTATAAAAACAGACTGGCACCGGCAACAACAAGCTTGCCAGTGCCAGCCCACCACTCAGAGACACGGCCAGACCCTAGGCCGTGCGATCGAAATAATCGAAGTTCGCTTTCACCTGCGCCCAGGTAAGCGTGACCAGGCCCGGGCGCCTGGCCGTTGTTGATGCCCCAAGGGTTGAATAGCGTGACGGTTTGCGCCGTGGCGTTGTAGCTGACCACAGCATAAGCGTGATCGCCCACGACACTGCTGCTGGTGGGCGCAGTCCTTGGAGCCGAAGCAGATTTCCTCTCCGGCGTTGATAGGCCGCCACCAATGTGGTGAAGCTGCCGCTGGACGACGGTCGACGCGAAGGCGACGGTGGCCTGGCCGGTGATTTGCGCCAGCGCCATGTACATGCAGCCGCCGGAAATGCCGGTGTACTTGTTTTGGCCGCCGCCCCAACTGGCCGGACGAATCCAGCCGCATTCGTTCATTTGCACGTAGGCTTTTTCGGCCAGCTCGACCCACAAGTTCGTTGCTGGCACTGCTGGCTTTGCGTCCCATGCCGTCGAACACCAGGTATCCGGCCGAATCGGTCGGCAACATGGTATCGACGGTCACGTATTCGGCTTTCGTGCCGTGGAAGAATCGCACGGTGTAGGTGCCGTCGCCGTTGACGATGAACATGCTGGTGATGGCGTTGGGATCTTGCAGCGCCACTTCCGCCAGCGACGCCAGGAAGTAGCAATCGCCCAAGCCGCCTTGGTTCACGTCGGTGTACGACGACGCCGCCAACGAACAACTGCCCGGAGGCTTGCCGGTAGCTGAACGTCGGGCCCCAATCCGAGGTGCCCTTGGGATGATCGGTGCCAAAGAACCACTTGTCGACCAGCTTTTCCATCTTTGCGGCGCTGAAGCCGGCCTTTAAGTTGCCCAGCGACGAGCCCTGGTAATGCGCGTTGGCGGGGTTGCCCAGCACGACGTCGCGCGACAGCACGCGCACATAATCGACGCCGGCGAACAGCGCCGCGGCGTTGACAATCGTTTTGAGATCGGTGAATTCGGCGGAAGCGAGACCCGATTTTTCCACCTGCCGCAGAATAGCGATCATGTCGCTGCGGCCCAGCACGTTGTCTTGATAGTCGGCTTTGACCAGATTGCGGATGGCGGCGTTGTGCAGATTCGCGTCGAACCAAGCGGCGGTTCCCACAGTGGCCGACATCGTCAGCCGCGTTTCGAGCGTTTCGTAACGCGGCTTGCGCGAGCGCACTGGCACGGCGTGAGTCATTGCAACGCCTCGAGAACTAAGTGGGAAAACTCGTGCGATCCTGCCCCTGCAGACGTGCCCAATGAGCGAATGCTCGAAATGCCGGTCTGACGTGCCGCGGCCTACCGTCCCCACGGGCCGCGCATTTCCCGGCAATAGAAACCCTAGGTCACGTTTCCGATTTGGTCAAATTCCCTCGTCTTTCCGCGTGTGATACGCAACTGGATGACTTCTTCGGTCTCAAGCGCTGCCTCCTTCGCCAGCACTGGCTACGGCTTGAGAGCGAACACACGGACACTGGCGGCGAAGTCGTTGACGTTGTATTGCCGGAGCAAAGCCGCAAGGTCTGCATGCAGATCGCTGGAGCAGCACGAGACCACTGGCAAAGCCGTGCTCATTGCCGGAGAACAACAGCCCGATTGTAATTCCACTTTCGCATACGCATTCAAATCGGCGGCGGTGTCAACAATCTCGACCGGATCAAAACCGGCCGCTGCCAAACCGGCGCGGTATTCGTCGAGCAGTATCGCTCCCGCGATGCAGCCCACGTAGGCCATCAGGTTGCTGCCGATTTCCGGCGGCAGCGGTTGCTTCAGCGCGATGTCGCTGGCGGCCAGTCGGCCGCCTGGCTTCAGCACCCGGGCGATTTCCTGAAACACGGCCGCCTTTGTCGGAAGCCAAATTGATCACGCAATTGCTGATCACGCAATCGACCGACGCATCGGCCAGCGGCAGCTTGTCGATCGTCGCGAGATGGAATTCCACGTTGCGGACGTTCGCCTGCTGGGCATTCTTGTCGGGCCAGCGCCAACATTTCGGGTGTCATGTCGATGCCGATCGCTTTGCCCGTTGATCCGACTTTCCTGGCGGCCAGCAACACATCCAAACCACCGCCGCAGCCAAGATCGGCAACAATTTCGCCGGGCTTGAGATTGGCGTATGCGGTTGGATTGCCGCACGACAGCCCCATATTCGCTTCCGCCGGGATCGACGCCAGTTCCTCGGCGGTGTAGCCGAACGCTTCGGCCACAGCCCGCACTCCCTTGTGGTTACTCGATAGCCCACTTCCAGCCACTGCCCCGTATTTCGCTTTTACTTCTTGTTCAATGGACATTGTTCACCTCTTTTTCGGCTTATACCACAGCTCACCGGTTTGTATGCAGCGCGCTCGGACATCCCACTTCTCCAGCGGCTTGTGAATCTGACTCTGCTTCAATAGACCGCGGAAAATATCGCCGTCGAAAGAACAAAGCCACATTCACCAGGCCAATCAGCACCGGCACTTCCACCAAGGGCCCCACCACCGCCGCGAACGCCGCCCCGTGGTCGATGCCAAACACGGCCACGGCCACGGCGATGGCCAGCTCGAAATTGTTGCTGGCGGCCGTAAACGCGATCGTCGCGGTTTTCGAGTAGTCCGCGCCCAGCTTGCGGCCCATCCAGAAGCTTACCAGAAACATCACCACGAAATAAATCATCAGCGGCGCCGCGATGAGAACCACATCCAGCGGTTGGCTGATAATCTTTTCCCCTTGAATGCTGAACATCACCACGATCGTAAACAGCAGCGCCACCAGCGTGAGCGGACTAATCCTGGGAATGAAGTGGCGCTCGTACCACTGCCGGCCTTTAACGTTCAGCATCACCGCGCGCGTCAGCAATCCGGCCAGAAATGGAATGCCCAAATAGATGGCCACGCTTTGGGCAATCTGGCCGATGGTCACATGCACTTCCGCGCCGGGCAGATGCAACAGCGGCGGCAGCACGGTGATGAACAGCCAGGCATACACGCTGAAAAACAGCACCTGAAAAATGCTGTTGAATGCCACGAGCCCGGCTGCGTAGTCCGCGTCTCCTTTTGCCAGTTCGTTCCACACGATGACCATGGCGATGCACCGCGCCAAACCGATCAAGATCAGCCCGATCATGTACTGCGGATGGTTGTGCAGAAACAACACCGCCAGGGCGAACATCAACACCGGCCCGACGATCCAGTTTTGCACCAGCGACAGGGCGAGCACCTTCCAGTTGCGAAAGACATCTCCCAGTTCCTCGTAGCGCACTTTCGCCAGCGGCGGATACATCATCAAAATCAATCCCACGGCGATGGGAATGCTGGTCGTGCCGATCGACACGCTGTTGATTGCCCCCTTGATGCCGGGAACCCATCGGCCCAAGGCCAGCCCCGCCGCCATCGCCAGAAAAATCCACAACGTCAGAAACCGGTCCAGCAGCGAAAGTTTCCGGCCAATTCCGCCGCTCATGGTTGTTTCTCCGAACGTTTGGCAGCCAGCCAGCTTTGGATTCGCTCGTCGATTTGGTCGCGCACCTGGCGAAACTTCTTCAACTTTTCCTCGTCGCTTCCCGGATACGCCGGCGGATCGTCAAACGGCCAAAATTCGCGATCGATCATGCCAGGCAAGGTGCGCGGACAACTTGCTTCCGCGCTGCCGCAAACCACGATCAGATGATGAATGGGGAGGCGACCGACCAATTCATTCACATCCTTGGAACGCAGCCCGCTGGCGTCGATTCCTTTTTCCTGTAGCACGCGGATCGTTAACGGATGGATTCCGTTAGGCTGGGTGCCGGCGCTGAAGGCCTCGTAGCGGTCGCCGCCGCGGTGGCGCAACAGAGCTTCGGCCATTTGGCTGCGGCACGAATTACCGGTGCACAGAAACAGGACGTTTTGTCGGCTCATGATCGTCGTTGCGAATCGAAATCGCCAAAAGAGTCACTCGCAGCAGGCCGTGGATCGTTGCATTCGCCGCAGGTCGTGCTGCATTACCGGCACGTCGCCGGAGCACGATGCCAGGCATTCCAGCAGCTTCGCGTGGAACGTATTGCCGGCCGCGGCAAGACGATAGTATTTCCACAGCCCTTGCTTGCGGACGCTCACCAATCCGACCCGTCGCAAATAGGCCAGATGCCGCGAAGCTTTCGGTTGCGGAATACGAAGGGCCTCGACCAGCTCGCAAACGCAACGCTCTTTGCCGCGCAACAAGTTTAAGATCCGCAAGCGAGTGGGATCGGCGACGGCCCGAAACGTCCGATTCACCGCTTGGGAGCGCTTGGTCTGCATAATATATTCGCCTAAGCGAATATAGTAGGCCGGCTTTCGTCCGTCAAGAAACTCCGCCGGGAGCGAATTCGCCGGCCGAATTGCCGGGGAGTCAAAGCGACGATGCTCGGCTGCCATGAACCGCGGAAAGCCGGCGTGGACAACTGCCCGCGACGCTACCAGGCGGCTTCGAGACCGACGGTGGCGCCGTGGACGAAGAGGTTTCCGCTGTTGTGCACTTGCGTGCCGCTGTCGGCGTTGAAGCTGAAATCGAGCTGATCGGGCGCGAGCGCCACATTGCTGGCGTAAAGCAGATAGTAGCCGGCGCGGAACCGCCAGTGTTGCGATAATGCGAGCGAGGCGTAGCTGTTCAGATCGCCCACGAACGACACCGCCCCCGATCGCCCTTGGGCATTGCGTACGATGAACGTGTTGTTGTCGTCGAACACCGTTTGGCGCTCGACGGCGTCGTTGCCGTACACACCGGCTTTTGCCGTCGCACCGAAGCGGAAGCACTTCCACTCGCAGTAGGTGCGGGCGCCGATTTGTCCGCCGAACAGATTGTTGCTGGTGGTGATCGGGTAATCGCTGGCGTTGCCGTCGGAATCCACGGCGTGAATATTAAAACGCTCCTCGAGATTGAAATATCGGAATCCGGCCAACGTCTGGATACGACCATATTGGTGATAGACGTTGAATTCCGCGTTGTTGACCGTCCAATCCCAGGTGAGGGTCATCTGGTCGGCCAGGAAGAAATCGTCCGTCACCGCGCCGAGCGGAGAGGGTATGTCGAGATTGTTCGGATCGTTCGCTTGCGCGGTCGCCGTGCCGCCGTAAATGCCGAAGTACCCAAGTTCCCAGCCGCTGCATTTGCTGACTTCATGTCCGATGAACAGGCGGAAGCCGCCGCTGTATCCAAAATCGAGATCGTGCGTCGATAGGACCGTGTCGCCGGTATCGTCGGCCAGCACCACCGGCTGATTCAGTGAGGCATTGTTGCGCGTGACGATCAGCGCGTCGGCCTCCACGTACCAGCCGGGGAAGAGCGGTTCGTAACCAGGGCAACGGCAACTGCACGCTTCCTCAGGGCAGGGTGGATCACAGCAACAGCATCCCGATCTGCAGCGTGCACACGAACTGCACGATGCACTCCGGGCGCTGACCGCACGACGCGCAGGGATGATCGGGATAGAGCGACAATTCCGGCGTCATCATCATTTGGCCTGGGGCCATCGTATTACTTGCGGTCGCCGACAGCGGCTGAATGGGCGACATCGGCGGCTCGGGCGTCATCGGCGACGTTGTTGCGCGGGGAGCGCGATCACTGATTGGTCGGGCGGCTGCTGTTGTTGAGCGCGCAGCATGCCCGAGCAGAGCAGCGTGCTCATCGCCAGGCAGCAGCAATAGGACGCTTTTCGAAGCATGAGTGCGTTCATGGGTCGCTTTGGATACCGCCGCCGGGGAAGGCTGCGGCAACCCCCAGCGGCCAGCGCGGGTGCGCGCAGTCGATCCCGTATATTCAGATTATCCGCGAGGGACCTCATAAAACTTAAACTTGCTCTACTCGGCCCATATCTTTTTAGCGCCATAAGAGTTAGGCGTCGCCGGCGACAGCGACGGGGCAACATTGGGCAGGTGCAAGCACGCATAAATCGTTGCGATATTGGGGCTTAGCAGTTATATTCGGTGGTTTGGCATCGCTCGCCGCCGGGCAGCTTTCGCGAAGACGTGAATCTCCAACTTTGATTTGGGCACCATGATGCGACGTTTCACCCGCGCCCGTCGCTGGCGCAGCCAGCGAAATCTCCCAACTTCTCAATACGCGCTTCACCCGCACGGCGTTCGAACGGCTGGAAGATCGCCGATTGCTGTCGGGAGAGAATTTGGCGTTCCTGGAGGCCGACGGCACGCTGCTATTAAACATGGGGACGCGTGTCGGCGCCAGCGATCCGAACTATCGCCAAATCGCGACCAGCACCATCAACGAGAATTATTCGGTCGACGCACATCAGCGGTTCGCCCGATGATCCGGGCGGCGAAACTGTGAAGGTGACCGCGTTTCAGCGTAACGGAAATACATTCCGGCGTCAAGAAAGATTTTTGCCGACGCCGGGGACGGCGACGACGTCGATCAATCTGACCGACACGCTGGCGCCCAGCGAACTGCACGGCGGCACGGGCAGCGATCAGCTGCAAAGCCGGCCATGGCGCAGCTTCGCTGTTTGGCGATGCCGGCGACGATTTTCTGTTCGTTGGCTCGGGCGATTTGAACCTACAAGGCCATGTGATCGCCAGCGGCGGCGATGACACCGACCACATCGAAGTCAACGACAGCTTGAACAGCTTGCTGGTGGACTATTTGGTCACGCCCACGTCGGTCACTTCGACCAACTCGGCCGATGCGCCCGTGGGGCAAACGCCCCGCACGTTCGGCGGCCTGGAATTCGACGACACCATCGAATTCTTGCGGCTGGATTGCACCGACGGCCGCAACACCATCGTGGTGCAACCCAGCCTCGACACGCAGTTCTACATCGACGGCAACAAGCCGCTATCCGGCACGGTGAATCCCGATAAGGGGGACTATCTGCAGCTCGATACCACCGGCACCACGGGGCGGAAGCTGACAACCACCGGCGTTGGTGCGGGGAAGTGGACCTTTACCAGCGCTCACAAGGCAGGTCGATTTCGAGAACATCGAGCAGTTCAATCATTTGAATTGGGTGGCCGTCGGTTCCGACGTAGGGAGTAAGGGAAAATCGCAGCCGCGCGTGCAGGTGTGGGATGCCGAAACCAACGAGCTGTTGTTCGAGATCGATCCGACCAAGACCTATGGCGTGAACAATTTCTACGGCGTGCACGTGGCCATGGGCGATATCGACGGCGACGGCATTCCCGACGTGGTGGTGGCGCCGGGGCGAAACACCGCGCCGGTTGTGAAAGTGTTTTTGGGGCGCCGCTGACCGGCTCGCAAGGCACGAAGCTGCTGGAAATTCCTGCGGTGCTCACGTTCGGCAGCCGCTTACAAGGGGGGCGTCAACGTCGTGGTGGCCGATGTCACCGGCGATACCTTGCCCGACATCGTTTTGTCGCAGGCATTGGGGGCTGGCACGGTGGAAGTGTTCCACAACCAACTGCTGGGAAACGGCAACAATCTACTCACGCGAGTGCTGAAGTTCAATCCGTTTCCCGATCTGAAGGAGTACATCGGCGGGGCTTCGATTGCCGCGGGCGATTTCGACGGTGCAGTCGATGCCAACGGCGACAAACACGATCGAAATTGTGGTCGGCACCGGCGCCGGCGTGAAAGGCCGCTGGCGGATTTTCAACGTGCAGGCGCACGACTCAGGTGAATGTGCGCACGGTGATGGATCCTAGCGGATTCAAGAACGGCATCTATCGTGGCGGCGGGCGACGTGGATGGCGATGGCATTGCTGAGGTGGTCACTTCCACCGGCAACGGCGGCAATTCCTGGGTCCGCGTGTACAGCGCCACCGGCACGCAATTGAACAGCTTCCGCGCGTTCACCGCCAGCCGCCGACAGGCCGAACACCGCGGTGCACATCACCATGCAGGACGTCGATGGCGACGGGCACGACGATATTCTGGCCACCCAAGGACAGGACGGCCGCAGCCAGTATCAGGTCAAAGAATTCAACGCGCTGACCGGCGATCTGATCGACACCTACATCGCCTCGTCGCCCAATTTCTTCGGCGGCGGATTGAACATCGGCTAAGGTCGCCGTGCTAATCGCCTGCGGTTAGCCGTGCAGCAGAATCAATCCGGCGATCGACATTGCAATGCCCAACAGCCGAGGCCAACTGGCCGGCTCGCGGAAGAAGAAAATTCCCACTACGGCCATCAGCGGCTGCGCCGCCGGCCGAGAATCATGGGCACGGCCGAAAGCGGCCCGCCTTTCTGGAACATCAGAAAGAAGACCACCGTGCCCACGCCCACGCATAGTCCGGTCAGCAGGGAATAGATCAGGCCTGCCGCGCTGAACTGTTGATTCCAATTGCGCGACAGGTACAGCGACGCCAGGTACATGAAGATCGTCGTCGCCGCGCTGGCCTCGACGATGAAGCCACCCAAGCCCATCACCGATGCGCTCCGCGGCCAGCTTGGTAAACACCTGGTGCAGGCCGTACAACACGGCCGCCGCAATCGCCAACCAGAACCAATCGCTCATGGCTTTAACTTTCGAAGGATTCATAAACGGCTCCCTACGGCGCACTGTATGCCAGCGTGCTGTGCCACTCAACCTGCCTTCGCTTGCAGCCACTCCAGGCCCGGATTGAAATCACCCGCGGCACGTTAGCATCTTTCGTAGAATTGTGATCGCAAATCGTGGCCGAAAATCGATTCGTCGATGGAGAAAAAGTTGCGGATCATCGCAAAGGCGGCTGATTTCTTAAGCCTGCCAGCGCCGGATCTCGATAAATATCGAAGCGGCAAAGCCTCGCCGCCTTTTCACGACCGATCACAGCGTCTATGGTCCCGGCGTTTCGAAGTTGCCGCCCAATCGGGTTGTTTGCCCGCCAGGTTCTGTGAGCAAACGAAATTCGTGCTGCGATCGCGTCGCAGCGGAGCTTCGCCGCCGATTCTTTTCATTTTCCGCATAGCCCGAGAGGGACAGGTGACTCATGCGAAAGAGATTCGCTCATAATCGCCGTCTTCAATTTGAAAGCCTGGAAGACCGCGCACTTTTGACGGGCACCGTGAGGACCGCGTTGGTGAACGGGCAATTGCAGATTACCGGCGATAGCAGTTCGAATTCGGTGCAGGTGTCGGCCAATGGATCGGTATGGACCGTCAAGGGAAACGATACCGCGATCCTGGGAGCGACCACGTTCACCGGAGTGACCAGTGTTTCGACGAAGCTGGGCAAGGGAGATGACAGCATCACGTTTTCCAATCTGTCGATGACCGGTGTGCTCGACGTGACGTACCTCGCGACCGACACGGGAGTGAAGTCGACGCGGCTGAATACCGTCAGGGCGGGCAACGTGAACATTGCCAACTCTGCGACTGGCGCGAACACCGTTGTGATGAGCCAGGTGACAACGACGCTGACGGGCGTCAACGGAGTGCGGCGTCGAGCACCGGCGCCGGCAGCGACCTGATTCAACTCAGCGGCGTCACGTCGGCCACGAATTTGCAAGTGCTGGCCGGAAACGGCAACAATTTTGTCGTGCTCAATGCCGTGCAAACGCACTCGCTGGAAAGCACGCTGCAAACCGGAACCGGCACCGATAGCATTACCGTATCGGCGTTCCAAGGCTCCAGCGCGCTAACGATCAAATCGGGCGACAGCACCGATCACGTGGTGTTGAACGCGGTGCGATTGGGCACGGCGACCTTAACGGTTGACGTGGGCCCGGGCTCGAACGACAGCCTGTCGGTGAGCAACAGCAGCGCCGCAGTGGCCAATTTGCTCGACACCGGCGGCACCAATGGAACTCTGACCGGCGCGGGGAATCAATTCACGCGCCTGGTGATCAGCCCCAATTTCACCACCCGCCGGCTGCAATTCGCTTAGGCCGCGCCACGGGTTTTGTCGCCCAATGTTGTACCCGTGGGAACCCGCGATCAGTATCTTCCGCCGCGGGATTAATTCATTCGTAGTGAGACCGGTGGGATTCGAACCCAAGACCTACGGATTAAAAGTCCGTTGCTCTACCAACTGAGCTACGGTCTCAAGCGGGGAGCGCTAATTTAGCAGGTGGCAGCGGCAGACGGTAGGCGGTCGGCAGAAGGCAGAAGGCAGGCGAAGAGACAGAGCGATGGGATTAGATGTTCGCCGACGACGGCGCCAAGACGCTGCAATCGCCTTCGGGCGCGGCGGAATAGATGCAACCAGTGCGCGGGGCGATTGCGCCAGACCCAGGCACAACAGCGGCGCGATCAGCGAGCCCCAATACTGATTGATCGTCGATTCCGAAGAAAGCGAACATCGTGAGAAACACGCACACGGTGCTGCCGGCCCGCAAGCCGGTGGGCGTGTTCCAACCGGCGAAGCCCAGAATCGCCAGCGGCAACAGCAGCGCCGTCACCCACTGCGGCAAGAGCAGCAAGAACGCATTCATCTGCGCGATGGAAATCACAAATGCCGCGCCGCCAAACTGCAGCCAGCCGCCGGCATGGGCAAGATCGTTCGGGCCAACCAGCGCCATGGCTTGCCGGGCGTGCCACAGATAAAACGCGCCATACGCCGCCAGTCCGATCAGCCACGCTACACTTCGCGCCAACGCCGCTGGCGCAGGGCCAGCAATCAAGCAGACGATGGCATAAGGCGCAGCCAGTTCGCGCACGAACAGCGCCGCCAGGCCGCAGATCACGCCCCAGCCGGGCCGACCGATCGCATACGCACAAATCGAAAGCAAAATCAGCACGCCGGCCCAGACGACCGGCATCACGTAGATCTCTTCCAGCCAGCAGGGCATCAGGCGCCGATCATCGTCAGCCCGCCCAACAGCGCCGCTGCGCGTGTTTGCTTCCCGGCCCAGCACGAAAACCGATAACACCAGCGCGACGACCGCCAGTGCGCCGATTATGCAATCGACCAAGCACTTCGCTGGGAAGTTTGCCCAGCAGCCACATCGGCAGCGGCGTGCGCCAGTTGAACACGCTGCGCGTGGGATAGCCGCGCTGGTGCAATTCTTGCCGAAGCGGCCTGATAGTAACTTTCGCCGGCGGCGATGCGCTGAATTTCCGCCTGATACAGTGCACGTCGCCGGCGCCGCGGCTGGGCTTATCGGCGAATCCGCTGGCCAGCGGCGACAGGCTTACCGCCACCAACAGCACCATCATCAGGCACGGTAATTCGCAAAACCGTCCGCGCAGCCTGGGGCGAAATCGCGGCAAAAGACGGTGCGAGTTTTGAACGCCTGGCATAAGCCGACTCGCGTTGGATTGCAGCGATTATTCGCTCTGCAATCCTAGCTTATGCCGGCTGCATCGAGGAATCGCCGCATCTTCCCGGTCGGCGATCCGAGATCTAGCTTAAACCGGACCGAGAAACTGGGCCGCAGAAAGGGGAGTCGAATCAGAAGCGATTCTGATCTAAATTATTGGAAATGGAGGATAGGGGACTTGAACCCCTGACCTCTTGCATGCCATGCAAGCGCTCTCCCAACTGAGCTAATCCCCCGGTAGCTGTGCCCGACCGAACAACCAACCCTATCGACGCATTTGCCGATTGTCAAGCCGCGATTGCCGCGCGTTGACGCAGCCGCGCCACTGCCACTGTCGACGCCAGCTTCACTTCGACCGCGATCTGAATTAACCGGAACCATCCTTGAAGAAACTGATTGTTGAAACTTGTGCAGTGGGGCGTGGCGCTGGCGATCATCGTCTGGCTGGTGCTCGACGCGGTCGAGAACAAAAGCTTCGCTCAACTGCGCGACAGTCCCAAGCACTGGGATTTGCTGGCGCTGGCGGCGCTGGTGTGTTTTATCGCCGTGGTGCTGACGATGGTGCGCTGGTATTACCTGGTGCGCGCACTTGGATGTGCCGCTGAGCTGGCGCGACGCATTGCGCTTGGGCTTCCTCGGCTATCTGTTCAATTTCATTTCGCCGGGCGCCGTGGGGGGCGATTTGTTCAAAGTGGTGTTTCTGGCGCGCGAACGCCAAGGCCGGCGCACCGAAGTCGCCATGAGCGTGCTGGTCGATCGCCTGATGGGGCTGTACGGCGTGTTCGTCGTGGGCACGGTCGCCATTTTGCTGACCGACATGTGGCGTTCCCATTCGGCCGAACGTGCGGTTGGCCTGCCAAATCATGTTCTGGTGCACCGGCGTCAGCACGGCGGTATTGGCGATGGGCTGGCTGCCCGGCTTCAGCGAAGGCCCCATTGCCGCGCCGGTTGGAACGCTTGCCGCGGGTGGGCTACTACATCGAACGCTTCAATCGCGCCAATCGAATGTATTACAGCCATCCCGTGGGCACTGCCGTGTGGCGACGGTGTTGAGCGTGTTCTTGCAATCGCTGTTTCCGATCGGCATTTGGCTGATGGCCCGCGGGTTGTTCAGCCACGCGCCGACGCTGGGCGAGCATTTTGTGATCGTGCCGATGGGCATGGCCACCGGCGCGCATTCCGCTTGGCGCCCAACGGCATGGGAACGTTCGAATTGTTGGTGAATTATCTGTATCAACACATGCCCAGCGGGCCGCCGTCCGATCCCAGCGCGGGCCTGGTGGTCGCGCTGTGCTATCGAGTGGTGACGGTGCTGATTGCGCTGGTGGGCGTGGGCATCTATCTGGCCAGCCGCCGCGAAATGACCGAAGTGCTGCACGAAGCGGAAGAAGAAGTGAAGCACCCGCACGAGGAGCCGCCGCCGTCGGCACCGGCATCGCACCAGCCGGCTACGACGTAGCCACGGCGGCATCATGTCGGCGCTGCACGCTGCGCGATCTTTGCGCAACGTAGCAACGGTACGGTTTGCGCAAGCGGCAAAAAGCGAACTCCAGCCGCTGACCTTCGCCGGTCGATGCACTACAATCGGGGTCGTGCCGCCCGGCAGCCGCCGGGGCCTGCACCTGCCACGCTTCCACCTCGCTTGCCGCGCCCAAAGCGATGCGATGAATTCATCCGCCCCGTCAAAATCCGTCCCGCCGCCGGCTCCGGCCAAAATGCCCGGCGAAACGGTGCGGACCATCGTGTCGCTGTGGCTGTTGTTCCACTTGCTGGGCGATCTACGTTGGCGCTGGCCACGAACACCGACATGGGCCGCTCGCAGTTGCTGGAGCGAGTGAAGCGCACGCCCGTTTCTCGATCAATACCTTTACACCCTGTGGCTGAACGTGAACTACGGCAATCGGCTGACGGGCGGCGAGCAGGACGGCGATCCGTTCGTCGAAGCCGATTTGGTGTACGCCGACGGCCACCGCGAAACCAAGACATTCCCGCCCGAGGGCGCCCACGGCGAACGCTTGGAGCGCTATCAATCGCTGGCGCGCCGCTTGACGCCGCCGCAAGATATTGAAGCCGCCGACAGCACGATGTTCGCGTATCTGGGCGGCGCGATGTCTGAAACAATTGAAGGACGAGGGAGTGAAGGAAGTGGTGTTCCGCGTCCGGCGGCATAACCCGCTGAGCATGACCGACGCGGCCGCCACGATTTCCAGCCAGCGCGATCCGTCGAATCCGCGCACGTTTGCGAATTTGATGACCGTATCGGTGACGCTGAACAGCCGCGACGAACCGCAGGCGCAGATCCAAGCGCAGGCGGCCCGCGACGTGGCGCCGGTGACGGGCCCGCGTTCGTCGCCGTCGCCCCGCCGAACGGCCCCGCACGAACCAGGATAAGCCCGGCCCCGCAGCCATAACAGCATTCCATGGGCAATTACTTCCGCACACTTTGCGATCGCTTCGGCAGCGGCTGGACCCGCTTCTGGTTCACGCCCAGCGATCCGATCGTGCTTGTCGCTGATTCGCGTGCTGGTGGGCTGTTGGCGCATCTGGTGGTATTTGGGCTATCTACGCCGATCTGCAAGCGTGGTTTGGCCCCAATGGCATGTTGACCGTCGAAATTGACGCAGCAGATGCGCACCGACGAATCGGGCACGCACTTTCGCCATTTCGCTTCTGGATTACGTCGACAGCGCTTCGGAACTGTGGTTTGTGTACGGCTTGGGCGTGGCGGCTATCGCGATGATGACGCTGGGCATTTTCTCGCGCGAGCACGATCGCCAGTCTGATTTTCGTGCTCTCGTTCATTCAGCGCGGGCCGATGCTGGCGCGGCCGGTCGACAATGTCCTGGTGATGCTGATGTTCTATTTGTGCATTGGGCCGTCGGGAGCGAATTTCTCGATCGATGCCGCCCTGCGCCGCAAGCGGCAAGCCGCCGCGCTGGAATCGGGCACGAGCACGGCCGGTATCGCAGCTATCCAGCGCCGCCACCGTGGCCATTCGGCTGATGCAGGTTCACTTGTGCCTGATTTACTTCGCCAGCGTCGCTGGTGCAACTCCAGTTCGAAACCTGGTGGCAGGGTACGGCCGTGTGGTGGATGATGGCCCGCTCCGATTCGCGCCTGTCGATCTCACGCGGCTGAGCGAAATGGGCCTGGGGTTCGAATATCTCGTGAATTTCTGCACGCACGCTCATCGTGCTTTACGAATTGTGCTTTGCATTTTTGGCCTGGAACAAGCTGGCCCGACCGATCTTATTGGTGCTGGGCCTGTTCGTTTGGACGGGCATTGCGCTGATCGGCGGGGCGGTGAGCTTCGCCGTGGCGATGCTGATCGCCAACCTGGCGTTTTTGCGGCCAGAAACGCTGCGAGCGTGCTGCAAGACAGGCCGGCGGTCGCCACGTGAAACCGTAAGCTGCTTCATGCCACGCGGCAGATAAAGCACTTCAGGTATTCGCTCTCCAGGCAAGTGGTGCTGACCGGATGATCCGGCGCCGCGCCGCGCTGCTGGAGCACCTGAATTTGCCGGCCGGTGCGCTTGGCCACGCCGGCCAGCATGTGCAGGAAATCTTCGCGCAGCACGTGGCCCGAGCAACTGCACGTGACCAGAATTCCGCCCGGCTCCAGCAGATCGACCGCCAGGCGATTGAGGCGGTGGTAGGCCATCAGCGCGTCGTCCACCGCGGCGCGGCTGCGGGCGAATTTCGGCGGATCGAGAATCACGCCGCCAAAGCGCTGCCGGCTATCGACCAAATCCTGAAGCGTTTTGAAGCCTTCGCCAACGTGGAAATGCAAATTCGCCAGGCCGTTGAATTCGGCATTGGCGCGGGCCAGCGCAATCGCCTTTTCGCTGGAATCGACGCACAGCACTTCGCTGCCGCCGTGTTTGGCGGCGTTGAGCGCAAAGCCGCCGCTGTAGCAGAACATGTCGAGCACGCGCCGGCCGCGCAGATATTCCGCCGCCGCCCGCCGATTTTCGCGCTGATCCAGATAAAAGCCGGTTTTCTGCCCCTCGCGCAAATCGACGCCGTAGCGCAGCCCATGTTCCTCGATGAACGCCGGCCCGGCGGGCAATTCGCCCCAGTGCCGGCCTTCCTCGTGCGGCAAGCCTTCCATCTGCACCGCGCCGCGTTCCTCGCGCAGCACGATGCCGCGCACCGGAGCCAGTTCGAACAGCATGGGCACAATCTGCTCCAGCCGCTGATAGATGGCCAGCGCAGTGGCCTGCACCGCCAGATATTCGCCGTAGCGATCGACGATCAGGCCGCTGAGCCCATCGCCTTCGCTGAACACCAGCCGTGCCGCGCCGGCCGGATCGGTGTAGCCCAATTGCCGCCGCAGTTCGATGGCCGTTTCCAACCGCCGGCGAAAGAACGCTTCGTCCAGCAGCTCGCCGGGATCCCACGTGTAGAGCCGCACGCGCAAGCGGCTGCGGCTGTTGATACAGCCCGCGGGCGATGAACTTGCCTTTGTCGGAAAGCAGATCGACCACGTCGCCGTCGGCCGCCGCGCCTTCAACCTTCGCCACCGCGCGAATCGAGCACCCAGGGATGCCGGCCGAAAAACGGCTGCGCTTTGCGCGGCTTGAGCACCACTTGGGCAACAGCCAGCCCCGGCGCAGCTTTCGCGCAACTGCGGGCGCATGGTCAGTCGGGAGATGATCGATCGATTGCGACATGGCGGCAGCTCGAAAAAGCAGGTACGCGAGCTACCATTGAGCATAACCGCCGCATCGCGCCGCCGATAGTGGCGCAGCTAGAGACGTAATGCAAAAAAGCCCAGGGGTTGCAGCCCCTGGGCTTAGCGCGAGTGAGCGTTGGTCGATTGGCAATTCTGCGGACGCGTTAGCCGGATTGATCAGTTCTGCGAGGCCCCGGCCGTGCTCGTCTTGCTGGCGGCTTGGGTGGAGGCGGGGGGCGCTTTGTCCGTGCCGGATCTCGTGCCGGCCTTCGGCAGCGGCCGCGCCTTTGTCGCTGGTTTGATTCAGCATGCGGCGCAGCAATCCGCCGCGATACAAACCACGCCAGCGGAATGAAATGACGTACATCGGGCGCACTTCCGGAGGTCGGGGACCTCCGGCTATTTGATGATCGGGCAATTCGTCAGACTACCAGCGGCCAGCAGCCTGCCGCCTGCTAAGGTTACCGCGGCAAATAGCTGCTGCTGTACGTGGCCGGTCCCGGCATCACCATCGTGCCCGGAGCGCGGTCATCATCGCGGGGCCGGCGCCGCCGCGTGCACGGATCGCAGGCGGGCTGTTCGCAGCTATCGCAAGGAGCCTCCATGGGCTCGCAGCGATTGCGCCGGCTGAAGCATCCGCCCCAGCCGCCGCACATGCCGCAACAGCCGGCCGACGAAATCGTCGTGGCCGTCAACATCGTCAAGATCAGAAGCCTTTTCATGGCCGTTCTCTCTTTCGAAACAAGTCAGGTGGGCGGCGAAACGGGTGGGCGCAAAGGGAGGGTCGCACAAATCTACATCACCGCACGTGATGTGCAACCGCAACGTCGTGGGAATTTTTTCACGTCATGTTGTTTTTCCGCAACGCTTCGCCGGCGAAAGAGTGATATGTTTTCAATGGCGCGCCGGTCGCTGCGCGTGGTGCGGTTCCGCCAGTGCCGTCGGAAACGACGAGATCAAATATGCCGGATGTTACGGATATGCAGATTGCTCCCCGAAGCAGCGCGTTGCGCCGTGTAGCGATGCGCTTGCTCTTGGCCGCCACAGTGCTGGGACTGCACGGCGGTCTCAGCATTTCAGCGGCGCTGGCCAGTTTCAAATCGTCGGCCGCGGTTCCGTCCGTCGAACCAGAACCTCGCAGTCGATGCGCGCAAGTTAAGAAATCGGCGACGGCCAAGACGGCTGCCGAACCGCTGGATGGACCTGCGCTGGGCGATCGCGTCGAAGCCGTGGTCCCCAAGGCGAACGTTGCGAAGGCGCAAGCGAAGCACGCTCGCCAAGCCAATTCCCGCGCTGGCCTCAGCGGACCCGCGATTGCCTGCAACAGGTCACTGCTTTATCGGCCGCTTCCGTGCGCACCCGGTCGAGTCGGCCCCCTGTCACGCCGAAGCCAAACCCTGCCTGCCGCGCACCGCCGATGAAATCTGGCTGATCAGCACGCGCTGTCTTGGCTGCCCCGATGTCGAAGCCGCCACACCCGACTACGGCGTTTGGCGCTACGATCTGAACGCTCACCAGTGGAATCATGCCACGCTGCAAGGCATTTCTATGCCGCGCAAGATCCCTACGAAGCCCGACGTTGTGTGGGTGCACGGCTATCGCATCGACGCCGCCGAAGCGGAAGAGCAGGGGCTGGGCGTGTACGAGCAGTTGACCGTCCGGCGTTTCCGGCGATCATCCCATTCGCCTGATCGTCTATTCCTGGGCCGCCACGCCCTCGGCCAGCTTGATCGAAGATACGCGGCTCAAAGCCGCCCGCACCAACACCGAAGGCTATTACCTTGGCTGGCTGGTGAATCACATCGATCGCCGGGTGCACGTGAACTTCATTGGATATAGCTTCGGCGCCGAATCGTGACCGGCGCGCTGGAGCTGCTGGCCGGCGGTTCGCTGATGGGGCGCACGCTGCCGGATCGCGTGGAGCATCGCGCCACGATGCAATCGGTGATTATCGCGGCCGCGTTGAACGACGACTGGCTCGCCATGGGCCGCCCGCACGGCCAGGCGTTGGAAGCCACCGAACGCATGCTGGCGCTGAACAACGGCTGCGATCGCGCGCTGAAGCATTACGGCGTGGTCGATCCGTGCACCCATCCCGAAGCGCTGGGCTATACCGGCGTGATTGGCCCGCTGGGCGATAACGGCCGCAAGCTGTATGAAATCGATCTGTGCTGCACCGTGGGCAAGCAGCACAACTGGCGGAGCTACTTCTACAATCCCAGCGTCGTGGCCCGCATGCGGCCGTACGTCGGCCTGGGCGAGTGAAAGCAGAAGGCCGACTGCAGAAAGCAGATAGCGGCCAGCGGTTGACAAGCCGCGCTGCAAACCCTTCAATCACTCGTTCTGACCTTCCGCCTTGTTCCGCCTTTTGCATTTGCCTCCGTGCCTGAGCCCATCCTCTATCTCAACCGGCAGCTCACCCGCCTCGCAAGGGTCGATCTCGCTGTTCGATGCCGGTTTTACGCTGGGCGCGACGGCCACGGAAACGCTCCGCACCTTCCGCGGCGAGATCTTCCGTCTGCCGGAACACCTGCACCGGCTGCGGCACTCGCTGGAAATCGCCGCGGCTGCAAACCAAGGAATCGCTCGACGACATCGCCGGAATTGCCGGCCGTGTGGTCGATCATAACCGCGACGCTGATCGATGCCGACGACGATCTTTCGGTGTCGATCTTCGTCACGCCCGGCCAGACGTCGTTATCGCCGGAAGATCTGGGTGGCCATTCCGACGGTCGGCGTGGTCGCCTACCCTTTGGAATTTCGCCTTTGGGCCCATCGCTACGAGGCAGGCGTTTCGCTCGTGATCACGTCCATTCGCCAGGTGCCGGCCAACTGCTGGCCGCCTGAATTGAAATGCCGCAGCCGCATGCACTACTTTCTGGCCGACCGCGAAGCACATCAAATCGAGCCGATGTCGCGGGCTTTGCTGCTGGATCAAGCAGGCTTCATCACCGAGGCCTCCACGGCCAACGTGCTGGCGTACTACGAGAAAGAAGGGCTCGTGGCCCCGCCGACCGCCGATGTATTGCCGGGCATCAGTTTGCAGGTGGTGTCCGAATTGGCCGGCCGGTTGGGAATTGCGTTCGCCCACCGCAAAATGTTGCCCGACGACCTGGCCCGCGCCGACGAAGCCTTTCTCACCAGCACGCCCAACTGCATTTTGCCGGTTACGCGATTCAACAAGAAACCGATCGGCGGCGGCAAGCCCGGCGTCGATTTTTCAGAAGCTACTGGCGGCCTGGAACGAGATGGTCGGCTTCGACGTTGCCGATCAATCGCGGCGATTTTGCGCCGAAAGCAATCGTCAAGATGATCCGACCATGGATCGCAAATTGGAGTTGATTGCGCCGGACTGCATTAGGCGCTTGAGCATGGCCAGCCGCAGGAATCGGCCCGAAGTCAGATCCGACTCGGTCAGCGGCACCGAGCGAAACGCGTCGCACAGTTGCTTCGCTCCGCGCTGCACCGACCATTGCGGGCGGAACCCCGGCACTTGCCGTGCGATTTTGCCGCAATCGACGCGGTAGCAGCGTTTATCCGGCCCGCCGCGGGGCACGTATTCGATTTGGCAATTTGGCACCGTCTGCTGCACGATCTGGGCCAATTGGCTCACGCGGTAATTCTCTTCGGTGCGACCCACATTGAACGATTGATTGTGGACCTTCTCCCGCGGCGCAGCGAGCACTGCCAAAAATGCCTCGCAAATATCTTCGACGTGCACCACGGGGCGCCAGGGCGTGCCGTCGCTTTTGATGATAATCTTTCCGTGCAGGACGGCGTTGGCCACAAAATCGTTGATTACCAAGTCCAGTCGCAGCCGCGGCGACGCGCCGTAGGCTGTGGCATTGCGCAAGAACACGGGCGTGAACGAATTGTCGGCGAGCGCCGCTACGTCGCGATCCGTGGCCACCTTCGTTTCGCCGTATGGAGTGACTGGATTGAGCGGCGCTTCCTCGGTCAGCAGGTCGTCGCCCGCTGTGCCGTAGGAGCTGCAGGAAGACGACACGACAAAACGCTTCACGCCGGCTTGCTTGGCCAGCCGGGCCAATCGAACGGACGCCTGATGATTGATCTCGTAGGTCAGCCGCGGTTCCAGGCTCCCCAGCGGATCGTTCGACAAGGCCGCCAAGTGGCAGACGGCGTCGAAACCGCGCAGATCGGCCGGCTTCACGTCGCGCATGTCGATCGTGCGCTGTTCGTAGTCGAGCGGAGGCTCGCCGAACAGACAGTCGGCAAATAAATTGCTGTCCCAGCCCACGACTTCGTGCCCAGCGCCCAACAGGCGTGGCGCTAGCACACTGCCGATGTATCCATTGCAACCAGTGACGAGCACGCGCACGGCCGTCCCTCCATGATCCATTATTCGCGAAATTGCCGCGGGAGAATATCAGCGCCGCCGAGGCCGGTCAACGCGGATTATCGATCCGCCGCCATCCTGCGGATGAGCCGTTGGCGTGGCCGTTCGCCGCAGTTGGTCGGCGCCGCACCAGCGCCGCCGTCAGCTTCACAAGGAAAACGCTGTTGGTCACCAGGTAGCGTTTCCACAAACGTCCGGGTTCTTGCGATAGGCGATGGAGCCATTCCAGCCCGCAGCGCTGCATCCACAGCGGCGCGATTGCCTTGGCCCCGGCCAAAAAATCGAACGCCGCGCCCACGCACAACTGCACGGCCTCGATCCGGCCGGCGTGTTCGGCGGCAAAATAGTCTTGCTTCGGACACCCCAGACCAATGAACATGAGCCGCGCCCCGCTGGCATTGACGCGACGCACCAGTTCTTCATCCTCCACCACATCGAGCGGCCGAAATGGCGGCGATTCGGCGCCGGCGATCTGTCAGCGCCGGAAATGCCTCCAGCAATTTCGCCACCAATGCCGTGATCGTCTCGGGCGTGCCGCCGTACAAATAGATCGGCGTCTGCTGGGCTTCGGCCCTGCGGCAAAGCTGCCACATCAGGTCCGATCCGCGCACATTGCGCTTCAATTGGGCCCCATGGAGCCAATTCAGCGCCCAGCGCACGGGCTGGCCGTCGGGCGCAACGAGCGCGAAGCCGTTGGCCTTTTTTGTCAGTTCCGACTTTTGGGCGGCCTCGATGAGCGCGTGGACCGAAAAGGCCGAAACCACCGCCGGCTCGCGCTGGTGCGCGGCGCTGATGATTGCGTCGCACGCCTCGTCGCAACTTGCGGCGCTGATTTCCACTCCAAACAAATTGAATTTGGGCGGCCAGCGCACCGATGGTTGAAGCGTCGTTGCCATGTGCTACTCCGCCTCCACCAGGTCTCTGCTCAATGGTTCTGAATTCCTACCGCCTTCACCGAGCGCTCTGTGCCACCGCAGGTTTTTCGATCACGTACGTCAGGTTCACGTGATTGGCCGACAGTCGCCCCACGGAGAGCAAACTGATCGCTCTCGTTGCGGCATTGACCGCAAGCGACATCAAGCCCGGCCGCCCAATCCGATAGTTCCAGCCCAACTCCTCGCGCAGAATCATTCCGCGCTCGGCGCACCAGCGGCGGATTCCCCGGCGGCAAACAATCGGGTCGTAGACCACAGGAAAGGGATCGTAGCCGGGCTTGCCTGCCGTTTTCATTCCGGCGACGTAGCGCTTGTAGAACACGTGAAACCAAAACGGCGTGATTCGCGACAGCATTCCGTAGACCGAGCGCGGATCGGGAATGCGCAATATCAGAATTCCGCCCGGCCGCAGCCAGCGATAAAAATTCTCGAGCACCAGCTCTGCGCCCTCGACGTGCTCCAGCACGAACGAATTGTACACGACGTCGTAGCTGTGCTCGTCCAATTCCACGCTGCGGAGGTCGCCTTGAATGGCAATGTCCAGATCGCGGCGCTGTGTCTTGCGAATCTCTAGCGCATCGGCGTTCAAATCCACGCCTGTGAGCACGTATCGCACGCCGGGTAGCTGCAATTGCCACGAATTGCCGCAGCCGGCTTCGAGGATCGACAGCTCGCCGTGCGCGGCGGCCAGCTTTCCGATGCTTGCCCGCAGCGTATCGGATTCCTGCGATGTATTCAAAATCTTCAAGCGCGGCGGCCGCCTTTCATCCCGTGCCGCGGCCGCTTGCCGATTCACCTCGATTGCTTGTTCATACGCCGACATCAGGCGCTGGTAATAAGCCTCCTCGTGGTATTCTCGCTGCGCTTTTTGCGCCCCGCTTCACCCATTTGCCGGCACAATTCCGGTTGATCCCACAGCGTTTGGATGTGGTCGGCCAATTGCTGCACGTTGCCAGGTTCGAAAAGCAAGCCGGTTTCGCCGTCGTTTATAAACTCCGGCAATCCCCCAATGCGCGAGGCGATGACCGGCAGCTTGTGGCTCATGGCCTCAGAGACCACCAACGGGCAGCCTTCAAACCATCGACTGGGCACCACCAGGAACCGAGCCGCCTGATAGAAGGCCGACATCTGTTCCGGCGCCAGGCGATTCATAAACTGAACATTGGGCGGCGCGTCGGCTTTGAGTTTGTCCAACAGCGGCCCGTCGCCGGCCAGCCGAAAGGGCACTTCCGGCAGCCGCGCGGCCGCTTCCAGCAACACGTCGAGCCCTTTCTCCGGCATCATGCGTCCGGAGTAGGCGGCGTATTCGCCCGGCGCATGGCCGTTGCGCTCCGGCCCCAGTGGCACCATGTTCGGCAGCACGACGATGCGGTTTGTGTCGAACCCTTCTTTCACCAGGCGTGCCTTGGCGAAGTGGCTAAGCACGATGTGAAGGGTGACGTCGTTGCGGAAGAAGCCGGCTTTTCGCGCCGTGGCACTGCGCAGGGCGTAGGCCGCGCTTTCGGCCAGATTTTCGCGGCAGTTTTGCAAGACCGCCCAGTACTCGCGGCCGCCGAGGCACTTCTCGCAAACTGCGCCCCTTGTGAAGGTGGCTGACGATCGGACAGGTGAGCATGTAGTTGTGGCTGGTCATGACCACCGGCACGCCGGCCCGCCGGCAGGCGACCAATACCGAAGGGGAAAACAGCGGATAAAGATTGTGCACGTGGACGACGTCGGGCCGATCGGCCGCCAGCAACGCTTCCATCTCGCGGCACGCCGCGCGGTTATAAACTCCCGAGGCGAACGCCCGGAATTTACCCACCAGGCTTTGGTCTAATCCTTTGCTGGTGCGCGTCAGCAGCCGCGTTTGGTGGCCGCGCTTCATCATCAGCGTATCGATCATTTGGACGACGGTGCCCTCGCCGCCGCACATCGATCGATAATCGTTAAACACCTGCAACAGCTTCACGATGCGGCCTCCGCATTTGCCTTCTGGCCAACCACCCTCCCGCGGCGGAAGTCGAGCCGCGCGAAATAGCTGCGCTGAGACAGCCAGCGCGGGGCCAATATCGCCCCGGTCCGGCGGAGGTATGCCTGCAGCCGCCACAACCGGACGCGCTGGCTAAGCACTTCGCCAGGATCGCGTTTCAACCAGCCCCACACCATGCGCGGCGCGATGATGAGCACCCCTTGGCCGAGCCGCGCCGCACAGCGAATTAGCAAACCCAGGCGGCCGTGCTTTCGAAAATCACCCAGCGCCAGAGTGTCGCACCCTTGCTGGGCATCCCAATGCAGGTAATCCATGCTCAAGCGATTGGGCGGAATGCGGTGGCGGATGATCGCGTGCGGCGTGTAATACAACGGCACTCCGGCCGCTTGGGCCCGCAGGAAAAAGTCGCGATCCGAGCCACCGTTGACCAGGGTGGCGTCAAATCCGCCGACTTTCTGAAAAACGTGCCGCGCGATCAGCGCGTTTCCGGTTCCCGGCAGCTGCTTGCCGACGTAGGGGTGAATCGTGGAGTGATAGTCGATTTCGCGCAAGAGCGTTTTGCGGACTTCGCGCCCCAGCCGTCGCAGCGTTTCGACGGGCAAGTCTAAATGCACCGCGCCGCCGACGATCGGAGCGCCCGTTTCCACCGCGGCTAAATACAATTGCCGCAGCCATTCGGGGCCGATCATTTGATCGTCGTCGAAAAACGCCAACCAATGGCCATGCGCGGCTTCGATTCCGCAGTTTCGAGCGTCGGCGCAGCCCGGTTCTTCGTGGTGGATGTAGCGAAGGGGCACGGGCGATTCGTCGGCGATTTGTTCGACGACGGCTCGCGTGTTGTCGGTCGAGGCGTTGTCGACCACGACGATTTCGTAGTCAAAATCGCCGCAGGTCTCCTGGCGAATCAGACATCGCAGCGCATCGGCCAGCATGTCCGAGCGGTTATAGGTTGGCAGAATGATGCTGATTAAGAACGGTTCCATGGCAATGTCTCTGCGTTTTCACCGAGATGCATACCATTCATGCACGCGATATAAAATTCGGGCGGGCACGCGCGCTGGGCGCCGCAGCGGCGTTCCCCGCGCCCACTGATAGGCGCGATGCCATTGCCGCTGCACCATCCGCATCACCGGTCGCAGATCGACGCTGCCGACGGCGACTTGGATCGCTGCAGACATAAAGCGCTCTTTGTGCAGATTGATGCCCTTCCCGAGGTCGATGCGCCAAATTCCTTGCGAGGCCGCGGCTTTGATGAGTTCCAGATCGCGGATCACACCCGGCGAGAGCTTCCCGAAGTCCGTATCGTAGGTGGGGTACCAATAGTGCATGACACCGTAGGAGCGCATGCCGAAGTGAGCTGCCACCAAGCGATCGCCGGCATACAGGGCACACAGCGCCCCGGCAAACGCCTCGCCGCGCAAGCGCCAGATTCGCTCCAACACCGCTCGCGACCAAGCGAAGGCGAATCGGTCGGTGGCTCCGGTCCGTTGGTATTGCTGAGATTTCCATTCGAGCAGCGTGTCGAACACATGTTGGTCGGACGTGCCGAATTCAAATCGTAACGGGCCAATATCGCGGCTCATTTTTCGTGCATAGTACGTCAAGCGCGGAAATGGGTTCTCAATATTTTGGCCAAGTCTCGTGAGGTACGCCTCGTAACCGCCTGATAGGTCGATATAGGGCGAATCTTCAACAACTTGACAGAAAGGCCGCAGCTCTTCCTGCGACCCCAGCAGGTGATCGAAATGCCAGGCCTTTAATCGGCACTTTTTCAGCAGTTCCACCGGATCCCAGGCAATGCCCTGGCGGATGATGATGGCCTGAAAGTTCGACATCCGGCCGCCGACGGGCTGGGCAATGCCGCGGCGTAAGCGCTGAAAGGGAAAGAATCCGATCATCTCGCCATGTTCCTCCAGCACCGCCACTTCCACGTCGTCGCGGACCGAAGCCACCACTTGGGTAAACTCCGGACGAAAATATGGGCTGGCCAATTCCGAGTTGGCGCGCTGGATCTGCGACCAAGCCTCAATGTGGTGCTGCTTCAGTTCGGCGGCGGGTAGGATGGTAATCTTCATGGACGCGCATCCTTCGTCGATTGCTCTGCGGGCGCCGCTGAGCGCGGCTCCGAGCACAAGCCCAAATGCGCCAGCCCACAGATCAAAATGAAGGCGGGGAAGCTTGTCGGCAAAACGAACCCCGACTCCAAGACGCCGTTCAGCGACCGGCAGACGAGCAGCGCGAACAGAAAACCGCAGCCGGCATCGCCTTTGACCCGGCAACGGCGTGCAGCGGCCCGAACGCTCGCAATCACCGTCACCACCCCCAACGCCGCGCCGATGGCGCCAAGATCGAGAAACGCATCCAACCACGTGCCATGCCCATCGGGGACCGGCCACTGAAGCGATTCGGAGATGCTGACAATCCGTTGAGGATTCCAGAACGTTTCGTAACCATGTCCGAGCCATAGTCCATCCTCGACGTAGGGCATCAGTTCGGTCCAAAGCGGAATGCGGCCGGACAATGAATCGGTTTCCTCCTGGCGGCCAAGCAGCGCTAAATTGGCCGTGTGGTGCTCGAAGTCTGAATCGAACAACAATCCAGCCAAAGCGGCAGCACAACCAGCCCAGAGTATCGCGATGCCAACCAAGATTATTTTCGGCCAGGAGGCGCCAGCGCGCCGTACGCCAGCAGCCCGAGTACGAAGGCT
Source organism: Pirellulales bacterium (assembly GCA_963773925.1). GTDB lineage: Bacteria > Planctomycetota > Planctomycetia > Pirellulales > JADZDJ01 > CAVRAW01. The sequence continues at coordinate 109,702 of CAVZDC010000013.1, read as the reverse complement.
CCGCAGACGGTTCGCGACCTGGTCAGCAGCAGCAAACCAATGCCGGTAAGAGCTAGCGCCCATAGCAGCATTCGTGCGGTCTTTGCGTCGCGAGCCAGAAAGATGGCCGCCAACGACATGATCGCGCAGTAAGCCGCCTGAGCGTTTGGATGCATCGTACCCGCAAAGCGGTAGTCCGTTGAAAACGGCCGGAAGGTGCCCAGGGCAATTTCCGTGCGGACCCCATTAGCGATCAGAATCGTGGAAACGACTAGCGCAATCAGGCATAGTTCGCGCAGGGTCACCCACCGCGCAATTCCCAGCGCCGCAATGCTGCACAGCAGCATCGCGCCGTAGTGACGGATGGTCAACGATGAATCTTCAGACCAAAGAATGCTCAACCCGCACCAGGCAAGATAGCCAAGCAATAGCCATCCTAACGGCGATTGGATTTGAATTTTCCAGCCGTCGCGGCGCACCAATAGCAGCGCGCCAAAAACGGCCAATATCGGAATGGCCAAACGCCTCCCAAGGTCGCCTTCGGTCGTTCGCGCGACCAGCTCGTCCTCCGTGCCTCGAAACGCTTCCAGGGTCGAAATTGCAGTATTGCCGTGCTCAATGAAGTAGAACGCAAGGCACAGCACGGCGGCCGTCAACCACAGTGTGGTCGCGCGGCTTGGCTTCAAAGACAAAGGCAGAGCATCGGTAGCTGTCTGATCGGCGAGCATGGCTTATCGGACATCTGTCAAAGGGAACTCGGTTTTCAGGAGTTGCCGAATCGTGACATAGCGGATCAGGGCGACCGTGACTTTTCCTCCAAGATCGCCCAGTGCCGCGGCAAGAACACCCAAAGGCTGAACCAGACACAAAACGATCCCTACCGCCACCGCCAACCCGCACACGTCTGGCGCAAATTCGCCTTGGGTCGATCGAGCGCCCACAGGCCGTTTCCGAGCGTCACGTTCATGCTGAGAACCACGGCGCTTACAGCAAACACGCCCATCACAGCGCCATAGCCGGCATATTTGGAGCCATAGACCAACAGCAGCAGGAAATCGCCCGTGGCAAGCACAAACAAGGCAAAGGCTCCCAGGACGGCGGCATAGATGGCGGCCGCCGTGCGCAGCACATGTCGCAGTTCCGCTGCGCCGCCGCGAGAAAAGGCCAGTGCTGCCCTCGGCGTCAAGTAGCTGGCCAGCCCGGTGATGAACATCGTCGCCACTCCGACCAGATTAATGCAAGCGGCCAACACGCCGGCCTGCGCGCTGTTGTGCGCCATCGTCAGGATCCAGGGCATCAAGTAGGGGGCGGCAAATCCGACCAGGTGGCTTGCCATCGCCCACCGCGCAAAACCGCCAGTTATCGCGCCAGTCGTCCAGGGCACGCGACCATTTGAACTGCATGGGCAATCGCTTGGCAAAAAACCAACCGCCGCAGGCTGTCGCGCACGCCACTCCCATCACGAGGTAAGCACGCGCGATTGTCAGGTCGTGAAAATACGCCAGGGCCGCCAGGCCGCCGATTTGCAACAACGCCACGCTTACGTCAATGACAATCGCGGCCGACATCCGCAAATGGGCAACCGCCAAGCGACGAATGAATTCGCGCATGAGCAGAAAGGGGAGCGCTCCCAACAAAACCGCGACTGCCGGCGCAAGTCCGGCCGGACCCAAGCCACACAGCAGCAGGCCCAGCATTCCCAGCAGAGCGACCAGGCAAGCGCCCGACAGCATGAGTTGATGCAACAAGGAGCTTCCTGCATACAGCGCTGCGCGCCCTCGCGATGGCGATGGCAGTAAATGATGTACGGCGCCGAAATCAGTTGCTCCTGAATGCCGCGGGCCAGATAGACGATGGTCAGCGCCAAGTAAAACACGCCGAGTTCCTCTTTGGAGCACAACCGGCCAATGATGACGCTCGTGGCGAAACTGGTGGCGCTGACGACGCCCTGGTCGATCAACGAGAACGCGCCGTTGCGCACGTCGGGCTTGGCGATGGTCGAGGCAACGAATCGGGCAACACCCCGTCTGCGGCGCGGCGTGCCGCGCTTGATCTGGGGCTCTAGCGGCTCCGGAAGTTTTGTGGCTAACGTGGACATTCGATGGATTCGTTCGGTTTCGGAGCAGGTCGACTGGTCGCGCCGTTGCCATTTTGCTGCACCACTTGTGTTTGTCGCCGCAACCATCGCCAGGCCTGTCGCGCCAAGCTGTAGCGGCCATCTAGCTTGGCGGCAAGCGACGCAGCAGTATCCGTCTCTAGCGCAGCAAATCGTCCCCAGTTGAAGGGATCGTCGCCGGGTTGCACCAGCTCGTCATTCGTGGTCAAAGCACAACACACTCCCGCTTCTTCGGCGGCCTCCGAGAGTTCGGCACCGTCGTGCTTGCGGCACCCGAACCCGAAGGGAAAGGCAAAGCTCGGTTCGCGAATTCCAAATCGCGTGCGCAGCAAATCCTGGGAAATGGCCAAATCGCGGCGCAGTTCGTCGGGGCGGCCGCGAAAATCGGCGTGGGTATGGGTGTGCGTTCCCAATTCGACCAAGCCGCCGGAAAGCATTTCATCGCATTGTGCCGAGGTCACCGGTTTCCAGGCGTCCGTCGAAGCGCGCGAAGAGTTCCTGCACGACCATCCGTCGAATGGAAACGGTTTGTCACTGTCCAAGTAGCCCGTGGCCAGAAACAAGGTCGCCGGGATAGCGAGCTCTTGCAGCACGGGAAAGGCGTTCCGATACACGTTGGCGTACACGTCGTCGAAGGTGACGACGAAGACCTTGGGCGGAATCGGCTGGCCGGCTTGGTGCCACGCCAGTGCTTTCCTCAGCGCCCACGCCTGAAAGCCGCGCGCCAGCAGACTTTCCAGTTGTGCGCGAAACCGACGCGGTCTCACATTCCATGTCGGCGCAACAGCGCCCCGGGGCTGTTCGCAAATTCGGTGGTACATCAAGATGCCGAATGCACCGGCACAGCGGAGCGTCCATCGCGCCGGCAATACTCCCAACCCTCGCGCCGCCAGGCAATTGCGCAGTTCATTCAGTCGAGTAAGCGGCGACATTCCAACCTTCGGCTGCAACGTATCGGAGGCCGCCATCGCATCTGCGTCTTCGGGCGGTAGCAAAGTAGGGGAGCGCTGATCCCGGTGTGTGTCTAACATGAATACTTTCGGACGTGCAGTATCGAGGTGGCAACTCGCCGCGTCAGTTCGCCCCGCGGCGCAACAGCACGGCCGGTATTGTGCGCAGCAATAGGCTGAAGTCTTTGAATATGGAAACAGAACGGATGTATTGAATATCCATGCGGATCCACTGCGTAAAAGGGATTTGCGACCGCCCATTCACCTGCCAGATGCACGTAATGCCGGGTGTCACGTCCAGCCTGCGCCGCTGCCACGTTTCGTACTGGCAGACTTCTTTTCGCAAAGGGGGCCGTGGCCCCACCAGCGACATGTCGCCTTTGAACACGTTCCACAGCTGGGGCAGTTCGTCGATGCTGGTGGACCGCAGAAATTTGCCCACCGGCGTGATCCGTGGATCGTTGCGGATTTTGAACACTGGTCCTTCTTGTTCGTTGTGGTGCATTAGCTTGTGTTGCTGCTGCTCGGCGTCGATCACCATGCTGCGGAATTTGAACATGCGAAACGGACGGCCTCCCAAACCAACGCGCCACTGGCCGAAGAGCACGGGGCCCGGCGACGTCAGCCGCACCGCCAATGCCGCCACGGCAAATACGGGCGAAAGGACCATCAGGGCCATCGCAGAAACCACAATATCGATTGCCCGTTTCCACAGTGGCATGCGCCGCATCAAAAGCAGCTCCATCGCCCGAGCCGACCGTGGGGCTGCGGGAGCCGCGGTGCGCTCCTGGGCGTTCTGGTCTTCTTCGAACAGCCAGCTCGACGGGTCGGACGGGTAGCAAAACACTTCGCAATGGGGTGGGAGCGGCTGGCCGCGGAAACCGCTGCAAACATCGTCCGCCACGTTCCAGGCTCCCTCCGACGAAGCTCCCGGCAGCACGGCAACGAGGCGGCCATCCATCAGGCTGCCCACCTCGTCGGTGCAGCGCAGCCGCCGCCGCAACAGCTTGCTTAAATTCCGCTGGGTTACCCGCGCCACTTCCCGGTTGCGCGGAGTAAACACGATCGCCGCAACCGGCTCGCCGCTGCGTTCGGCGCGCGTCCGCTCGCGCTCCAGAATGCGCCGCAGTGCATCGGACGATCGATGATCCGCAAACGCGCCGGGATCGAGTTCGTGCGGCAATTGTCCGTTTTGACGATTTCGGGCGATCCATCGAATCAATGGCATGGTCGATTTCGAACCTTCGATTGCGATACTGAAAGAATTTGCTGACTACCTGTCGTTTTCAATCCGCGGAGTGCGGGCGTTTCACAACCTTCGATACAGCCAATCGGGGATGGGCTGCCGCCGCTTGTTCAGAACCGCTCCCAGCATGCGCGCTGCGCGTGCAGCAGTGCCTGCTGCCCGCGGCGCGCCGCTTCCCAGCGAATCCGTTCCGCCTCAACGACCAGCAAGACGCCATCCAACAAACTTGCGATGCCGCCTGCCGAAGCCTCTTCCAGTACCGCCGGCATGTCGAACACGACCAAATCGAAATCGCCGCGCAACGCCTGCACAATTGCCGGCAATTGTGCGGCCTCGTAATGCCAAGGACGGTGCGCGTCGGCCTTACCGGCCGGCAACAGCGAAAGATTTGCCAAAGGCGAGGCCTGAATCGCCGGCCATTCGTCGGCGCCCTCTCGCAGCACGTCGGCCAGTCCCGGGCACATGCTGACGGCAAACCGCCGATGCACGCTGGGGTGCTGCAGGTTGCAATCGACCAACAGCACGCGCCGCTCACCGCATTGGGCGGCCGATTGTGCCAATTCCGCGGCCACGGTGCTCACGCCTTCTCCGCGATTGCAGCTCGTGACGCCAATGGTGCGCAAATCGTCCGCGCCGCCGCTGCCTTTCCACGGCAACTTACAAAGCAGGCCGTGCAAACCCTGCTGCAAAGCTTCGCGGCCATCATCGTCCTGCCGGGCTGGCCGCCGCGTTTCGCCTTTGTACGCCGTTGCCATTTGTTATCTCCGACCATTTCCGCCGTACGCCACCGGCTCCATACGCGGCAGCGTGGCCAACACGGGCATCTGCAGTTGATGTTCGATATCCTCAGCCGTGCGAAACGAGTGGTCGTAGGTTTCCGCCGCCAGTGCCACGAGGATGGTGCTCAAACCGCCCAGCACCAGCGCCAACAACAGGCTCGTAAACACCCGCGGGCGCACGGGCCTGGGATCGTACGTGGCGGGCTGCACGATGTTGATGTTCGATATTTTTTGCACTTCCATTGCCTGGTCGATTCCCGCCTGTCGCAAGCTTTCCGAGTACCGTCCGTAGCTGGCGGTGCGCAAATCGATCTCGCGCTGCAAGTCCGCCAGGCGAACTTCGTAATTGTTGTACTCCCGCAATTCGCTTTGCGATTGCGACAATTGCTGGCGCAGCACGTCCGCCTTGCTGCGCAATGACGCGAGCACCGGCTCCTCGTGAATCAAAAACGACTGCGCTTCCTCATAGGGGCGGTTCGGGCCGGTGGTGACTTGCACGCGGGAAGGTTCCTGCTGCTCGGCGAGCTTGGTCGCGGCTTCCACTTGTTCGTGAATGAGCTTCACTTCGGGATGATCGGGGGTGCGGTTGGAAAGCAGCTCCTGCTCACGAACACGCAGCGCGTACAGTTGTTGCTGCATTCCGTCGGCCGCCGAGTTGGCGATGCCTTCGGTCCGCGCCGTGACGTCGGTCGTGGGAAAGCCCGACTGTTTGCTTTTCACGGCCTGAACCTCAGCAGTCGTCGCTGCAATTTCGCTTTCCACCTGCAGCAGCTCGTCCTGGAGCCGGCCCACGCGGGTCGTAATAACCTGACGGTGCGCCTCCGGAGAGGCCAAACCGATCTTGTTCTTCAAATCCCGCAATGCTTCTTCGCGGCGCGCCAAATCCTTCCGCAGGTCTTCGGTTTCCCTGGTCAGGAAATCCCGCGCGCCCGGCGTGCGGTTTAACCGAATGTGTTCCTCCAGATAGCTGTCGACCAGCTTTGAGACCACCGCTTGTGATAACCGCGGGCTGTGGCTGTCGTAGGTCACGGTGATGATGTCGGATTTCTTGGCCGCCTCGACGTTGATGCTGTTGGCAAGCTTGACGATCGCTCGATCCCGATCTGTGATCGTGGGCGATTCCGCCTGGACCGCACCCCCGCTTTCCGAAGGCTGATCGGCAGCGTTGTCGGCCTCGGCGGCGCCTAATGGCGATCTTTCAAGAATCACGTCCGGCCCGATCGCGTCGACCACCTTTTCCGCAACGACGCGGCTATGAAACATCTCCACCAGCGAGTTCAGTTCGTCCTCGCGGGTGGAATTCAAGGTGACAATTGCCGGTTGGCCCAAGGTCGCCGTGGGGTCGATCGCCATGTTTTCGCGGCCAAGCCGCACGTACAGCTTGGATTCCGAACGGTAGCTTCTGGGCCAAACGATCAATGCCGCCGTAACACATCCCACCACGGCAACAAAAACCAGCAGCATTTTGCGTCGTTGTCGGAAAGCGATTCTGCATAAATCGCGGAGCGATCTGGGCGAATTCATCGACATGGTTTTCACCATTTTCCTTGCAGCACTTTGCGAGTTCTGCTACGAATTAGGCAATTGAGTTGAATAGATGGAATGGATGTGTTGGATAAAACATTGTTATTGCACAGCAATGTTTTTTGGTAGGAGATACGCCTTTAGCATTATCCAAACCTCCCAGTCACTGCGAACAACGGAGTATACCGAAGTTGTCCAGAGCTTGGAATATACGGAACCTTCAGAGTTGAGGCCCCCCCATTGGCACATCTTGTGCTTGGCGGTCCGGGAACAATTAGATAGGGCCGGTCGGCAAGGGTCCGCGGGACGATACCTGACACGAAACTCAGGCCAAAAGATGGGCGCGACCCCCTGGGTGGGTGATCTCAACACGGATCCGTACGGTGCGCAAACGTCCGCGAACGAGCCAGCTTGCTTGTTGAGCAGCCAAGTGAAAGGGATCTTTAAACCCAACTATCTGGTTCCCACGAACTGGGAACTTGCACGGGTTCGAACACGCTTACTAAGCTGAACAACAGAATTCCGTCGGCGGTGGTGATTTCTTAGGCGTTCCTTCACATGACTAAGCAAACCCGTTTCGTCGATGTTGCCCCCGCGAAGGGGGACAGCGTCGACCTATCGCAAGCGGCGCTTGATGCTTTGCCGGAGCCTGTGTTTTTACTTGATGTCGCCGCCGCTGCTCTAACGCCTTTAAATGCCGCCGGGCATCAATGGTGCGGGAAATTTGCCAGCCGCGCCGCTCGTGGCATTGAATTTTCAGGCTGTTTCCCGGAATTGGATCTGGCAACGATCGCTTCTACTTCCCCGCGAATCTGGTTCACGCATTGCGTGAGTTCGACGAGCAAGGGGCCCTGCGAAGTTGAATTGCACGTGCGCCCTTTGGCCGGCGACGCGCGGCAGCAGATCGTCATCGTACGACCGATCAGCGCGCTACCTGGCGACGAATGGCCGGCGCACGGCGCCTTAACCGGCGCTTTCCACGACCCGCTGACTGGTTTGCCGAATCGGCGACTGTTTACCCGGCGCTTGGAACGGGCGATTCATCGTAGCGGCCGCGGGAAGTATCGATTTGCCGTGCTGTTTGTCGATCTGGATAATTTCAAAAGCCTCAACGATCGTTTCGGGCATCTGCATGGAGACGAGATGTTGGTAGCGGCCGGCCGGCGATTGCTGGAGCGCTTCGTCCGCAAGATATGGTTGCCCGCCGCGACGGCGACGAGTTCACGATTTTGCTGGATGACATCGGCCAGCCGCAGGACGCCAGCAATGCGGCGCAGCGCATTGTCGAACATTTGCAACTTCCCCTGTCACTGACCGGCGCGGGCGGCCAGCCGCCGCAGGACGTCAGCCTTCGAGCCAGTATCGGCATTGCATGTTCCGCGGGGGACGTGCTCACGGCCAACGAGATGCTCGCCTGCGCCGACTCTGCCATGTATCACGCCAAAGCACTGGGCGGCGGCACGTATATGATGCTCGACGGCCAACTGCCCGCTGCCGGCCACAAGCCGCGTCCCCGCAGCGCGGATTTCTAGTGCCCCACGGTTTCGGCATCCGCCTTCCGTGTCCGCTGCAAAGACGCATCATGCCTGCCGCGAACTGCACTTCCGCTTGCTTGCGTTCGGCAGTCGATCTACAGTGAGACAACAGGACTGCCGGCTACGGCGTCCGTTCTCGGCTCGCCGCGGCAGGACAATTTCGCCATGGGGTTGCTCGACAATTTCTTATCCCTGCTGTCAAGCAAAGTCGATCTGGCGGAACGCTACGAATTGCTGCGCGGAACCGTGTCGGGCACGATGTCGAACTTCTACAAGGCCCGCGATCGCCAGTCGGGCGAGGTCGTCGGACTCAAAATCCTCGATCCGCAGAAGATCAACATTGTGGAAGGCCGCTTCAAGGGCCTGAACAAGCCCAGCGAAGCCGAAATCGGCCAGCAGTTAGCGCACCCCAATATCGTCAAGACATTGGGCAGCGGCGTTTCCACCGACAATCGGCAGTTTATCGTGCTGGAGTTCCTCGAAGGCTCCGGCTTGAATTCGCTGCTGATGAGCCGCAGCGCGGCGCTGAACGGCAAGCGATTGTTTCTGATTCGCGCCATGGCGGAGGCCGTTGCGGCGGTGCACAAGGCCGGCTTCATTCATCGCGACGTCTGCCCGCGAAACTTCATGGTTTCGTCGCGACTGGACCGTGTGACGCTCATCGATTTCGGCCTGACGCTGCCCCATAAGCCCGAGTTCACGCAGCCGGGTAATCGCACGGGGACGCCCAACTACATGGCTCCGGAAATTGTGCGCCGTCGCAAGACCGACCTGCGGCTCGACGTGTTCGCGTTCGGCGTCACCGCTTACGAAGTGATGACGTTCGAACTTCCCTGGCCGCGCGGTGAAGACGGCCGCGCCGCGCTGACGCACGATCTGCAGCCACCGGTCGATATCCGCGTGCTCCGGCCGAAGATCAACGAGCAACTGGCCAAAACGATCATGTGGTCGATCGCCGCAAACGTCGACGCCCGCTGCCCCAGCATGGAACGGTTCCTGCAAATGATCGCCGGGATAAAAAGCGAAGACGCCGAGTGATCTCCGCTTTCGGCCGGTTCTACTTGCTGGCCACTTGCCCCTGGCCCTGCGGTGCTAGCCCGCTGACGCGCTTGTACGTTCCCGTCTGCCAGCGCATCAGGTCGGTTTTGTAGAAGGGCGAGAAGCGGCTTTCGGAGGGGCCGCCGGGCAAATTGGTCCACGCTTCGTCGGTGCCCAGATCGGTGACGAAGTGAAACGAAGGCGCAAACGTGGTTTCGCGCTTGGCGGTGGTCAGCAAATGCCCCTGAAACGGCGTGGCATGGCAGCCCGGCATGGGCATCATGCCGGTGTGGAAGCCCAGGGCGCGGCCGACGCGGCTGCTGGTGATGAATCGGTTGGCGAAGCGGAAGGAATTGAATTCTCCCCAGGGCTGATCGGGCTCGTCGGCCAACTTTGCGGCGGCCCGGCGAATCAATTCGCCTTTGTCTTTGCCGGCCCACCAGCGCGAATAGGGTTGCTTCAATAGCCGATCGATCGCGGTGAGCACCATCATCGAAAAACCGAATCGCGACGACAGATACAGCATTCGCCGCCAACCGATGCCGCCCCCTTCGCGGCTGGGCGCTTCGCCGAAAATTTCCAACAGCACGTTGCGGTAGAGTTTCGTAAACAAGGTGGCTTCCAAGCTGCCCGGATGATAACTGCAATCCCACGCCGCGAGGCGCTTCTTGATCGGCCCGTCGGGCAGGTGCGGCAAAAAAACCGCCAGCAGATCGCGCGCTTGCAAGCTCACCACGTCGTATTGCAATTGCTGCATGTCGGTCACGGTGGCCTGGGGCAATTCGCGCAAGCGTTCCACAATTCGCCGCTTGCGATACTCCGGCAGCGGCTGCGTAACCAGCATCGGTTCGCCCGGCGTGTTGATGCTTTCGTTGGCCGTGGCGATGAATCCTTCCGGTGGATCGTAAATGCGCGGCAGATAGTAGCTCTCTAACTTTCCCTGCCAATGGTTTGCCTCGTCCCAGGCCGCCACCGGCAATAGCCCGCTGTTGGCGGATTGCGTTTGGGAAACCATCCGCCTCCTTGCAGCCCGATGTGCCCGTCGCGATCGGCAAACACCCAGCACAAGGTCGGCTGGGGGCATTGCTGCGCCATGTCCATGGCATCGATGGTGGTGCGGCTGTCGATCACATCCAGCCACGTGCCGATCGACTGCGACGCCCCCTCGCCGTTGCCGATCCAATTGAACGACAAGATAGTAGCCCGCCCCCGCCGCGCCTGGATCGGCCTCCAGCGTGCCTTGCGGATTGCTGAAGACTCGCAGCGTTTCGGGCGGGGCCGATTTGCGTTTGATCTCCTCGGTGCGCAACTGGAAATCGACCCACTTCTGTCCGCGCCGATATTGCCAGCCGGTTTCGCCGCCGGGGCGACAGTCTTCGATGAAATAATCGATCGTGTCGCCCTTCATGTACGTCACGCCCCAGGCCAGGTGCGCCGTGCGCCCCACGCCGAACAGCGGGCAGCCCGGCAGCGACGCGCCCAGCACGTACTCGTCGCCCCAGCGCAACACCGCCTCGTACCAGATTGCCGGCAGGCGATTTACTTCCAGATGCGGATCGGCCGCCAACAGCGCATGGCCACTGGCGCTGCGCGAGGGGGACACTGCCCACGCATTGCTGCCGGCCAGCCGCGGCAAGTCGGTGATCAGCTCGATCGCTTCGTCCGACAGTTGACTGGCAATTCGCACCCGGCGAATCAATTCCATATTCACCGTATCCAACAGCGGCGAGAACAACTCCCGCAATTTCGTGTGATCGATGCCGGTTTGAATCAGCTCGATTAGCAACCGCTCGTTTTGCTGCTGTCCGACGGCCAGCCCGCCGTAGCTGAGCAAGTTGCCAATCAACAGCACCGCTTGTTGATTCCACGGCGTGGGGCGAAACCCCGTGGCCCACATCGGCAACGAACGGCCCGACTCCTTCATTCCGTCGTTGACGCCTTCGCAGTAGGCGGTGATGTCGCCGAACGTTTTGTCATCGAGCCGGCGCACTTCGTCGTTGAGCCGCAATTGCAATCCCACGCGGCGAAAGAATTTATCGGCCTCCAACAATTCTGGTTTGTCGGAAATCAATTCCGCCGAGCGGCCACTGGCGATCGCGCGGGCAAATTCCATCTGCGTGGGCCGATCCAGCGCGTGCAGGTACCCCAACCCGTAGAGCGCTCCCCGCCACGAGTTGGCCTGCACGTGCGGCACGCCGGCGTCGTCGCGCCAGGCCTCCATGCGGCGCCGGGCAAATTTCATCGTGAGTTGGAGCATGGGGGCAGGGTTCAGGGAACTATTTGCAGTTGCGAATTTGCCCCTTCAAACGTACTTTCGTCCCGGCGCCATACAAAGGCCAAACCTCTCATTTCAAAGTTATCGGTTATAGTGCCCTGAACCCCGAACCCTGAACCCTGCACCGTGGCTGACTACAATTTCCTTACGATCTGGCGGTTCCCTCAGCCCATCGCTCGGGTTTGGGAAGCGATCAACGCCGCCGAAGACTATCCGCGGTGGTGGCCAAACATTGTTTCCTACCGTTTCCTCACACCCAACAATCCTCGCTGCGTAGGCGCCCAAGTGGAGCGCGTCGTGCGCGGATTTCTGCCGTATTCACTGCGCTATACGACGATCATCACGAAATCTGATCCGCCGCACGAGCTGGCCTACGATGCGGCTGGCGATCTGGTGGGGAGCGGCCGTTTTGTGCTCTGTGAATCTGCGGGCCAGACCGAAGTGGCCATTTATTGGCAAGTCAGCACAGCAGGCCGCTGGTTGAATCGCCTGGCGCCCCTCTTGAAGTGGCTGTTTGCCGCCAACCACAATGCTGTGATGCGCCGCGGCGAGCGCGGGTTGGCGGCATGGTTGAAGCGTTGCTAAACCGCAAACGGAGATACGCATGGCGAAATTGCCATTGGAAATCGATGGTCGAAGGGTGAAGCAAAAGCTCGACGCCGGCGAAAATCTGCTGCTGATCGACTGCCGCGAAGCCGACGAGCATGCTGTCTCACACATTGCGGCGGCAAAGCTATTGCCGATGAGCGAAATCGCCGAGCGCCTGGGCGAATTGGAGCCGCACCGCGCGAATGCGATCATTGTGCATTGCCACATGGGCGGCCGCAGCCTGCGCGTCGCCGGGTGGCTGCGCGACCAAGGCTTCCCGCTGGCTCAAAGCCTGGCCGGCGGGATCGACGCCTGGTCGCAAGAAATCGATCCCTCCGTGCCGCGCTACTGATTCTCGCGGCGCTCGTGCAGCGAATTCTCATCGCGATTGCAGCGCATGCTGGCGTCGGCGCGCTGATTGCGCTTTCACGTCTTCCAGATTCCATCATGATGCGGTCCAAATGAAGAATCGATTGATAATCGCTTAGCCAGGTTGTTGGCTCCGCGGTGCACGGTTATTTTGAAACGAACGGAGCCAAGGTTATGCGCCGCGCTTTTTGGCTGGTCCAACTGCTCATAGTCATCTCCGTCATTGCCACCATGCTGGTCTAACTGCTTCCGGCCGCGCTGAACATCGACCGATTTGGTCCAATTCTGACGGAACGATCATCGTGCCTTTGCTGCGATTGATTCCACGCAGTCTGCGGGGGCTGACCCGCGATGGCGTACTGCTGTTCGCCACGCGGGGCGTGCGAATGTTCGCCTACGGCTTCCTGCCGGTGGTGCTGGTGCTGTACTTGAAAGCAGAGGGGCTCAGCGAAAAGCAAATCGGCCTTTTGCTGACCATGACGTTGCTGGGCGACACCGCCATTTCGCTGTGGATTACCACAGCGGCCGACCGCATCGGTCGCAAGCGCATGCTGATGCTCGGTACGTCGCTGATGGTGCTGGTCTGGGTGGTTTTCGCCTTAACAAATAGTTATCTGCTGTTGATCATTGTTGCCACCATCGGAGTGCTGATCCCCAACGACAAAGAAGTGGGGCCATTCCTTTCCATTGAGCAAGCTGCTTTAACACAAACAATCGCCGACCGGCGCCGCACCGCCGTGTTCGCCTGGTACAACCTCGCCGGCTCGGCGGCCGCGGCAATGGGAGCGCTCCTGGGCGGGTTCACCTGCCAACACTTCTTGAACGCCGGCTATCAGGGCGCCGCGGTCTACCGCCCGCTGGTAATTGCCTACACCGTATTCGGAGTGATTCTGATTTTCGGATTCGCGCGTCTGAGTCGTGCCGCCGAGTCGCCGAAGTCGGACCATGTTCCAAACACAGCCTTGTGGTTTGGCTTGCATCGCTCGCGCAGCGTCATCCTGCGACTTTCGGCATTGTTCGCGCTCGATGCATTTGGCGGAGGCTTCGTTCTGCAAAGCATCGTGGCCTATTGGTTCTACGTGCGGTTCCATTTGGAACCGGAGGTGCTGGGCACCATTTTTTTTGTGGCCAACCTGTCGGCGGCCGCCTCGGCATTGGCGGCAGGGCTGATCGCCCGGCGGCTCGGCCTGGTGAAGACCATGGTGTTCACGGTCTGGGTTTCCCGCGAAGGGATCTTACCCCGACGAAGCGGGCGGTGATCAGCGGTTGTGGCGGAACTGGCAGACGCGCAAGCCTTAGGATAAGGACTTTTGCCGTCGCCGATTTTCGTTGCAGCGTATGTAGTTGCGGACACAGCAACGAGTTGCGACGCGGCACGTTTGGTCAGTGTTGGTCAGCAAATTTCAATTTTGGTCAACCATTGATCGGACAGTTCAAATCCAGTCGCCCCGACTTTCGTTGGTTTTGAGACCCTTCGGCGAGCACATCGAAGGGCTTTTTCGTTGCCGAGATAGCGCTTGCGTCGCCGTCGCAAGTAGTTCAAATCCGCAGGTTGGAACGGCGGGTTTCTTTTGGCAACGGCGTAAAGCAACAGCGCAACGCTATTTAGCACAGTCCAAAAACTCCAATGGCGCGTCGGTGTGTCGGACCGACGCGCAAGGCCCAGAGGCACTCGGCGGCACGACGCTACACGTACCGAAGACAACGCGGCGAGTCATCCTCCATAGGATGGAAACGAGAAGTGCCGCGGTCTCACTGGGGCTTAAATGTCAAATCAGCGATGAGGCCTTCGGCGGTCAGAGATGGGCGATCTAATGCAATCAATCGACTTATCAACAACGCCAATCGGCACTATCGACGCAGAGCACCACAAAACTTGCATCGGCGAACCCGTCCAATAACAATGGTGCTGCGCCTAGTCGAATAATTGAGTTTGAGGCAAAGTTCAAAGCGGGCTATCTATGAGCGTCTCAAAGGAGCCATTGCACAAGCCGATGTGTGCCTGGTGCCCACCATCGGAACACGAGCTACGTGCTGACCAAGAAATCCATTTTTGGCAGGCAACACTGGACCGCCCGGCCCTTGACGTACAACGCATGGGAGGCTTGCTTTCCGTCGAGGAGCGAGGACGGGCAGAGCAGTTTCGTCGCGAAATTGACTCCAATCGTTTCATCGTGCGTCGCGCCCTGATTCGGACGATTCTTGCTCGCTACCTGCACACCGAGCCGAATTCGGTGGAATTCGAAAGCGGGGCGCATGGGAAGCTCCACTTGTCGGGTAAACTTGCCCGCAGCAACCTCGACTTTAGCGTGAGCCACTCGCAGGGAGAATCGCTCATCGCGGTGGGCAGGGGGCCGGTGGGAGTTGACCTCGAATGCATTCGGCCATTACCCGATGTGGCGAAATTGCTCGACCAATGTCTGTCGCCATCTGAAAAAAAGCAGCTTTCTTCTTCGGTTTTACTTGACCCCCTTTACTGCTTTTATAAATGCTGGACGTGCAAAGAAGCCTATCTAAAGGCGTTAGGCGTTGGGCTGACGCTTCAACTTGACTCAGTACGGCTCTGTTTTTCGGCGGCCGAATCTGACGGGACGGCAGAGGTTTGGAACAGCGAGGCGGAGAGCCTTTTTGTACGGAGCTTTTCTCCTGTCGACGGATATATCGCGGCCGCTGCCTTCCCGCATAGCCAGACACCCTTCCAGTACTTCGCAATCTGATCGCCCGCAGTTCCCGCCGAAGCGGACGCCAGGGTGGGCATGAGCAGTCATGGCACTGGACATAGTTCCCTTGATGCCAAGCAAACATCCCGACGACGGAAAGCCCTGAACTACTGCGACATCGAATGTTGCAAGCCAGTTGCCGACATCCATAGGCGAATGAGGCCGACCAATTCAGTCAGGCCAACGACGATTCCCGAAGTCTAAGGGGTGGGGGTAATTGTCAAATTAACTCCCACGTAGTCCTCCCTCAGTCGTCTTTGTGAGCTGAAGCTTGGGAACATTACCCGCGAAAATCGGCGTTGGTTCGGCGCGGCGGGCCCGCCAGAACCGGCGGCGAAAACATTCGGGTTGCTTGCGGTTGAATGAGTCACCCCGAGTAGATGCCCCGTCCGTGAGGGAGATCCCCCGTCCAGCGAAATATCCCAATGATTACTGCGGCCGATGTCCCGCCCTATCATCGTCCAGTCCGACGGCAGATATAGCCGTCTTATCGCCCGCTACACCTACTCGATGCTTGACGTAGGCTGAGCAATTAATTTAAAATGGGCCGCCTAAGCAATACAGGAAGACTGGGAGTCACGTGCCGGCATGGCCGCACGCACAACAGTGTCCGCCGGATGAGCGAGCGTCCTTCTTTATCTCGCAAGGGTGTGTAATACCGCAGCGACGGAGCGTCTCCGCCTTAAATTCCCAAGAGGAATCATGCAACGGCATCTTGTGAATCCCTCGCCCCATGTGAATCCCTCGCCCCATAGATCATCGGAATCCGGCAGCACAATTCCGATAACAGCCTCAGTTGTAGCTCGCATCGCCGCCCAGGCCGATGCGCACTTCGATCGCACCGCCATCGTCGATGACACAAGCCGACTCACATTTGGCGATCTGGAACAGCAGATCGGAGCAACTGGCCGCGCAGCTCTTTGCCGCTGGTGCGAGCCCGGGAACCTGCGTGGGACTTTTTCTCGATCGATCCGTCGAGTTTGTCATCGCTGCCTTGGCCGTAATGAAGACCGGCGCTGCCTACCTGCCGCTCGACCCAGCCACGCCAATGGATCGGGCGTTGATGATTCTGGCAGACGCCGATGTGAGAATGCTACTGACGCATCGCGGCAAGACCCGTGGTTGGCCAGTAACATCGCTCGAGATCGACGTCGATCGCCCCCACAGCGCGTCAGGCAGCTTTATGCCGGTGGATCCCGATCCCGAAACACTGGCCTACATTGTCTACACCTCGGGGTCATCCGGGCAGCCCAAGGGAGTCGAAATCACCCATGCGAACTTGCTCAACCTCATCGAGTGGCACCAAGCCGCGTTCAACGTTAGTGCGTCGGATCGGGCCAGCCAAGTAGCGGGCCTGGCGTTTGACGCCACGGCTTGGGAGATTTGGCCTCATCTTACCGCCGGGGCGAGCCTGCACATCGCGGAGGAGCTGACCCGCCGCTCGCCCCACACCTTGCGAGATTGGCTGGTGGCCGAAAAAATCACCATCAGTTTCGTTCCCACGGTGCTCGCCGAACCGCTGGTGCATGCGAAATGGCCCGTCCGATACGGCGCTGCGAACGTTGCTCACGGGCGCCGACGTGCTGCACCGCCGCCCAGTTGCCGGATTGCCGTTTGTGGTAGTGAACAATTACGGCCCCAGCGAGTGCACGGTAGTGGCCACTTCGGGAATCGTTCACGCCGACGGTGCGGCTGGCGACCGCTCCTTCGATCGGCACCCCGATTCGCAACACCACGGCATTGATCCTTGATGCGGAATTGCGTCCGGTTTCCGCCAGGCGAGGCAGGAGAACTTTGCCTGGCGGGTGCGCTCGTGGGACGCGGCTATCGCAACCTGCCGGAGCTGACCGCCAGCCGCTTCGTAACGTATGTGCCGCAGACCGGCGCCCGCTGCGCATTTTCCGCACCGGCGATCGAGTGCGGCAACTTCCCAGCGGCGAACTGGCTTTCCTCGGCCGTCTCGACGAGCAGATCAAGATTCGCGGCTATCGCATCGAGCCCGGCGAAATCGTCGCTTGGCTCAATCGTTATCCTGGCGTTGAAGCGAGCGCAGTATCGGTTGCCGGCAGTGCCGCCGGTCCGGCCATAATCGCCTATATTGTGCCGGCCTGGGATGCCCACTTGAACGCTAGCGACCTTCGTGAATTCCTAGCGGCGCGGCTGCCCGATTACATGATCCCCACGTCGTTCGTCAAGATGGCGGCGCTGCCGATGACGGCCAATGGCAAACTCGACAAGGCGGCTCTGCCTGCGCCAACGGCCGAGAATCTGATTCCCAGCCGGTCTGCGTTGGCCTTCACCGACGAAGAAGCAGAAAGCGTGCAAGCCAAGATTGCGGCCCTTGTGGCGTCGTTGCTCAATGTGCCGTCGGTCGCGGCCGACGCCAATTTCTTCATGATCGGTGGGCACTCGATGCTCGGCGTGCAATTGGTGCGCGCATCCGCGACATGTTTGGGGTGAAGATCACTCTGCGGGAGTTGTTCAATGCGCCGACTGTCGCAGCTCTGTCCAGCGAGGTCGAGCAGCGGACGGGTAGGCGGCATGGCTGAGCAGACCTAGCGACTTGCCATTGAGCCTGTACCACCTCATGAATCCCGAGGTGCTGGCCAATCCTTACCCGCTGTATAGTCGCCTGCGCCGCGAAGCGCCCGTGCATTGGGACCCCTATCTGCACGCCTGGATTGTGACGCGCTATGACGACGTGATCACCGTCCTCACGCGGTTCTCGGCCGAACGGGCCCCTACGCCTGAATACTTTGAGGCTCTCGGCGCGCGGACGTCGCTCCGATCGCCAAAGTGATGGTCAAACAGATGCTGTTCCGCGACGGATCCGCGCACTCGCGGTTGCGGAAGCTCGCGGGAGAAGCCTTTGTGCCCGCACGGGTGCGCGTGCTGCGCGACCACATTCAGGAGATCGCCACCAAGCTGATCACCGACATCCAAGCCCGAGCTAGTGGCCGCTTCGACCTGCTCGCCGATTTCGCCGAGCCGCTGCCCGCCATCGTCACCGCCGAAATGCTGGGTGTGCCTGTCGAAGACCATGGGAAGCTGAAAAACTGGTCGGCAACTTTTGCCGAGATGCTGGGCAATTTCCAGCACAACCCCGACCGTTTGCCCGGCGTGCTCGAAGCAGTCGAATGTCTGACGGCATACTTTCAAGAAGCCATCCGCCAACAGCGCCGGAACCCGCGCGAAGGGCTGATTCACACCCTGCTGACCAGTGAAGAAAACGGCGATCGCCTGTCGGACGAAGAGGTGATCGCCAACTGCATTGTCACGATGGTCGGTGGGCTGGAAACCACCACCAACTTGATCGGCAATGGAATACTGTCGCTGCTGCGCAATCCCGCGCAATTGAACCGTCTAAGAACCGATCCCGAGCTGATGCCGGCCGCGGTTGAGGAATTGTTGCGGTATGAAAGTCCCAGCCAGCACACGGCCCGCTTGGCGCCGGAGGACCTGACTCTCGGCGGCAAGACGATCCGCAAACGCCAGGCAGCAATCGCTGTCATGGCGGCAGGAAACCGCGACCCCGATCGCTTTCCCGATCCCGACCGTCTCGACTTCGATCGTCCCGACAATCGGCATTTGGCCTTCGGTTGGGCCGCCCACTATTGCTTTGGCGCACCGCTGGCGCGCATCGAAGGACAGATCGCCTTTGCCACGTTGCTCCGTCGCTTCCCGGAACTTCAGATGACCGACGAGCCTCTGGTATGGCGCGAGAATCTAGGTTTACGCGGCTTGAAGTCGCTGCCGCTGACTTACACAGAAACTCGATGAGCACGGCCACTAAGATCGCCGCGCCGA
The DNA here is from genome assembly GCA_963773925.1 of Pirellulales bacterium. Classification (GTDB taxonomy): domain Bacteria; phylum Planctomycetota; class Planctomycetia; order Pirellulales; family JADZDJ01; genus CAVRAW01. The sequence goes on along the minus strand of CAVZDC010000013.1, from coordinate 90,776 downwards.
CATTGCGTCTGGCCAGCCTCGACGACTGGCAACGCATTTCGCAGCTCGAAGCTTCGCAGCAACTCAATGGCACGCCGGCCGATGGGTGGCACAACCTGTGGCTGAACAATCCTCTCTGGCCGCGTCTGCGCCAAGAGTGGCCCGTGGGCTGGCTGTTGGAAGACGCTGAGGGCCGGCTGGTGGGCTCGATGGTCAACATTCCGACGCTGTACACGTTTCGCGGCCGCGAGCTGGTTTGCGCGAATGGCCGCGGCTGGGCGGTGACGCCCGAGTTTCGCGGCTTTGCGCCGCAGTTGATGTGCGAATACTTCGATCAGGCCCACGCGCACCTGTTCATCAACACCACGGTGGGTCCCACCGCCGCTCCAACCATAGGCACTTTGTCCGACCGTGTGCCGTTGGGTGACTTCCAGACGGTCGCCTATTGGGTGACGGGTTATCGGGGCATTGCCAAGAAAGCCCTACAAAAAATGCACGTGCCAGCGCCCCGACTGTTTGTCTATCCGGCCGCTACCGCGTTGTGGCTCAAGGACGCCCTGACTGCCAGGTCCCACCCGGCGGTTTCCAGGTCGATTGTCGTGGAATTCGCTGACGGTTTCGATGCGAGGTTCGACGCCTTTTGGAATGAGTTGGTCGGGCAAAACTTCGATAAGCTGCTCGCCGTTCGCGATAGCCGCTCGCTCGCCTGGCATTTTGCGCATCCCCAGCGGACGGGAAGGTTGTGGATCGTCACCGCCACGCGCCACGGACTGCTGCGCGCGTATGGCATCTTCAAACGTCAAGACCGGAACGACGGAATCCCTCGCATGCAACTGGTCGACTATCAAACGCTCGATCCCGACGAAGAATTGCTGCCCGGGCTGTTGCAGCTTGCGCTGCGTCGCTGCGCAAGCGAAAACTTGTTGGTCCTGGAGCAGGTCGGCTGCGGGGTGCCCAAGCGGGCGAGCTTTGACGATTACGCTCCGTACCGTCGCAAGCTTCGGTGTTGGTGCTACTTCTATCGGGCTGCGGACCTGGCAATCCATGCTGAACTAGCGCAGCCGGAAGTTTGGGATCCGTCCATGTTCGACGGCGACGCCAGCTTCGAATAGTACGGCAGTGCCGCTCCGTGTCGGAATTTACCCTGGCTGACGTCAGCCGCACGAACGAATCTCCGCTCAGGTATTTCCCAACGTCGAGACGCCAGCCGACGTGACGCCGGAAATTGCGCTCGAGTTCAAGCGCCGTCGGGCGGAAGCTGGTTTGTCCGCCTGGACAATCAATGGCGACTTGGCGGCGATGAAAGCCGCGTTCGGCAAGTGGCTGGGCCGTGAGTGCGGCTTGCTGCACGCGAATCCGTTTGCCAGCGTGAAGCCGCCCAAGTGCAACGATCCCGACATTCGCATTGTGTCGGCAGAGGAAAGCGCCGATCTGCTCGCGTGGCTCGGGCGCCGCTGGAACAATTGGCGGCTGCCGCTGGTTTATTTGGAAGTGGCGGCGCTGCTGGGCTGGCGGGCGGCGGAGATTGCCAGTCTGCGGGAAGATGATTTGCTGGCCGATGGATTCGTGCGCGTGTTGGCGCAATCGTCGAAAACGCGCAAGACGAAATACGGCTGGCTGCCGCTGGACCTGCACGCGGAATTGCGAGCGAGCGCCGCTGGCGGCTGGGCGTTTGGCAAGTTTTCGGATGAACTGCGGCGCTTGCTGTTTGTCTGGAAACGACAGCCGCACCATGCGGCGAAGATTAAGGGATTCGCGCCGGAGCGGCTTGCGGGCTGGTTGCAGGATGAATTGCAGCGGTACAACGCAGAGCGGCAGACGGAAGCCGACGCAGCCGTGCCGCCGAGCGAATGGCAGTCATTCAGCCTGCACGACTTCCGCCGCACGGCCATAACTGGAATGCAGATGGCCGGGGTATCCGAGAAAGAGGCGAGCGTGATGGTGGGGGCAACCCCCGAAGTGATGCGCCGCCACTACGAAAAGCTGGACGGCATGGCCATCGCCAAGCGGAACGTTCAGCGTCGGCTTGGCGCGGCTGGCGGCGGTCAGCTACGATTGGAAAATTCGCAATCTGTTGGCACGGTGGTGGCACGGGAGGGAGCGAAAAACGTCGGTTGACGTAAGTCGTTGCTACGTAAGCACGCGGTTGTGGCGGAACTGGCAGACGCGCAAGCCTCAGGAGCTTGTGGCCGCAAGGCCGTGGAGGTTCAAGTCCTCTCAACCGCACTATCCCCCGGTAGAACCGGGGGCTGATGGACGTAAGTTGAATCTTCGCGATGATAGCTCAACCGCCGGGCCGAGCCCGGGGCTAAGGCTAGCGGATCGTCGTTCCGTCGATCACGTTGATGCGCTGTGCAGTGACGTGCGGCTTTTGCAAGTCCGGAATGTAGCCGCGTTCGCCGCTCACGCCGACTTCCTTGCCGACGTATTGCTGCAGGTCCACTCCCGGCCCTGGCGTGACGAAAGAAACTACCTGGTTCGTGCCGTCCACCAGCGCAAACTGCGGCGCACCGGGGCGCTGCGAAACCACCGGCGTCAATTTGCCGATGCCATCGAAGCGACCCGGATCGTTCGCCGTGGGGGGCGGAATGTAACTGGCGATCGCGGTTTGGCTGCCCGGTTGATTCAAAAGTTCCGTGCGGCGCTTTACGTCCTCAAACCGCGCGATGCGATTGAGGATCAGCCGCACACGTCCCCGCTCGATTGCGGTTTGCGCGCGGTCCAATTCGGCTTCGGCCCGGCGTTTGACCCCGGTGAATTCCCAAGTTAGCGGCTCGTCGGAGGCGATCTTCGAAACTTGCAGATCGATCGCGTCCAATTCCTGTTGGAACGGATCGGTCGACGATGGCCCCGCTTTATCGCCCGGCGTGCTGGCGCTGCGGCGCTCGGAGCTGTTGCGCCAACTGGAATCTCCTGCGGCAAGACTCTCGCTCTTGGCGCCCGCGGGAATCTCGCCTTTGGCGGTCCAGTCGGTCGATTGTTTGGCGTGCAGCGAAGTCGCGGTGTCGCGCTCTTCAAACGCTTCCCGAGCGTGAATTGCATGTTCATCATCCCGGGGGCGCGAAATTCCCTCGGGCAGATCGCGATCGACGAACTTGCCGAATACCCAGCGGAATTCGCCGGATGGAGGCGCGATTTGGCACCACGATTGGGCCGCGTCGCCGTCGCCCACTTGCTTGATGTCGAGCACTTCGACCTTTTCGCCTTTATCCAGCGCACCTGGTGCACGTCGTGCGTATTGCTGAACCTGGTGCCCACGAAGCACAGCGTGTGGTCGCGCTGCACCACGGCAATGTGATCGCCCTGCGGTTTCAGCGCGTCGGAGGGCACCCAACTGAAGCTGCCTTGCGGCGGCCGGATGGCGTACCAGCCGCCCGGATCGTGCCGGTAAACTTCCACGGGCGTTCCCTTGCCCAATTTTTCGGTGGGATAGTAGTTTTTTCCCGGCCCGCTGCGGACGTAAACATCTTCCGAGTTCGCATAAGCCGTGTAGGGGAACTGATCGTCGCTAGCCGCGCAAGACGGAGCAATGCTCACGGTCGATACGGCCGCAATCGACACGAATAACAACAGTGCGATGACGCCACGTAAGCGCATCGGAACATCTCCTCAAATGGAAAAAGCTGACCAAACGGCGTATCGACGAGCCGTACTCGCCAGGCATCCTCGCCGCGCCGGATGATGAGATTGCGCGCAGCCGGGTGCCCGCGGCGGTCTGATACCGCCGCTTGTGTCGGGCTTGTACCGAAAGGGGCCTGGTGCCGCAAGGGCGATTTCGGCGGTGCTGGCAGGCCCGCTGACCGCTAGCGGAGGGCAGTCTGGCGGCGTACTGGCTGCGGCCTGTTGCCGCTGGGCGCTGGCCCTTGGGCCCGCCCCCATTTTCCCCGCACGACCGTGCCCCTCGGCACACCTCTGGCATCCGTCAGGTCCGTCCCGCCGATGAAGTTGCCCCGCGGCAGCGTCGATATGTTACGACGGTACCCCGGTTAAGCTTTTGCGCCTTCTTGGGGCTAAGTTACCGTGGAATTCAATCGCAATCAGTTCTTCATGACCGGTGTGTTTCTGGTGCTGTTGGGCATCCAGTTCCGGTTTGTTGAATCGATTACGCTGAACGACAAGACCACGCGCTTCCTGGCTGCGCATGCCGGCTCGGCCGCCACGAGCACATCGGCTTCGCTGTTTCCGACCTCGACGGTGCCGCGCAAAACGATCGAGCCGCCGCAATGGCTCGGCTGGGCCTTGATCTCGGTCGGCGCGGTGTGCATCCTGCACAGCCTGGCGATGAAACGCCCGGGATCGGCTTAGCGCAGAGCGTGTAGAGCGGTCGCTGATATCGGCTGCGCGTGTTTGCATCGTTAGCGGCCCCAGCGGTCCACGCGCTCCACGTCGAAGAACCGCTGGCCGTTGATTTGCTGGTTCTCGTCGCGCACCGCGCTGTATTGCCGGATGCGCACCATCGCCCGGCTTGTTTCGAAGGAACCGTTGCCCGGCACATTCAGTCGGGCATGCACCAGGCCGAGGGTCCAACGTTCAGATCGAATTCCGGATGCAGCTCCCTGAAACGGCAGCTTGAACATCGCCCCGGATGGCCCAAATTGATCGGGCGTCACTCGCACGGTCCAGCGGCCGATTTCCGGGAAGGGCACGCCCAGGGGCGCGCCCGCAGGAACCGCCGCGATCAAATCCACGTCCAGCGTGCCGTCCACCGGCACCACGCCGCCCATCCCGTCCAAAGGATACAAGTGCACGACGATTCCGTCGGTTTCCACCGTTTGGTTCCAATTCGCCACGCAAGCATCGATGCTGATCGATTGCACCTGGATATCGCGGGCCCGGGACGCTCGGATGTAATTGGCGATTCGGTAATCCGGAATCCACTCTCGCGGCGCCGGCAAAGGCTCCACGTTACGACCCTCGGCGGCGGCCGACTCATCCTGATGCGGCGCTGGCGGCGAGGGAAGAGATTTTGAATCACCCCCTTCCAATTGTTCTGGCGGGGCCGATTTCAGGTCATCGGCCGCCGCACGTAGTTCATCGCCCGAGAGCTCTTGATCGCCGTGTCGGGCCAAAAGAATTCGGTCCCAATCGATCGGCCGGCAAATGGCGATGCCCGGCTTTTCCGACCGCAGCCACAACTGTTGAGCGTTGGTGCGTGGATCCACTTCACCGACAAACACTCGACCGCTGGCGAGCCCGACGGCGACCGTTTCGCCGCCTGCCGCGGCCGACGGCGCAAGCCAGCCGGCCGCGATCACCAAGGGCAGGCACCATCGTCGAATTCGCACCGAGTACGACATACTCGTCGTACCAAGGCAAAGCCGGTGCCCGAATGCCAATGCCGCCGGCTCGACAGTGCACCGGCCCGCCTAAAGCCCAATCTGCGCAGACGGTTAGCGACCTGCACGCGGCTTTGAAAGGGCCGCCGAAGAAATGCCCCGCGTTGCCGCCAGACAACAAGCTGTTGCGGCGCTGCCTCACGGCTTGAAGTCCGGGGGTTGCAGCGCCCGGGCTTGCCCGCGACATCGCAACTACGAAAGAGTTCAGCGCACGCCGAGGTTGCGTTCGATCTGCTGCGATTTTGTGCTGACGCCCAGCATTTCGCTACCGCCGTCTGCGGCTGATCGGGCGGCCGTTGTTTTTCGCCCCACTGGGCCAGGTCGTCGTGGAAGTTGTCCCCTTTCCAATCGACCGATTTGCAGCCGGCGATTCCCACGACCGCCGCTACCACAACTGCCGCAATGAATTTGAGCGCCACGTGCATCACTTAGCCGCCGGGCAGGCCCAGCGCAATTCAATGTCGATAAATGCCCTGGAGAAAGGGGCGAAACTGTCGCAAATTCGCGGCGTTGCGTCCAGCCCAATCGCCGCCGGTATAAGGGCAATTGCTTGTCGAAACTTGGCAAGAAATCGCGCCATTTTGGCAGGCGCGCCATTTGCTTTTACTGGTATCATCGAGCTTCTTCCTGCCATTTTTTCCGCGTCATTCATGTCAATTACAACCACACCAGACATATGCCACTCCGCAAAGTCACTCCCGGACAGGAAGTTGCCATTCTGCCCCACTGCGAGGCGTCGCCGGACGAGGTCTTGGAAATAGCCGCCATCCAGTACGCCGGCCCTGTATACATCCAACTGGCCGACGGCCGCATGTTCGCCACGATCGGCGGCAACGGATTGGATACCGCGGGCTGCATCGTGCTGGCCACCGACGAGCACCGTGCTGCCCTGGCCGACAAAAAATCGCGCTCCGCGTAATTACGCTCGTGCCGGGATTTGCCTTCCGGCGCCATCTCGATAACGATGGTGGATAGACTGCACGCGCCCAGTTCCATTTTCTGCGATCTGATTGCTGCCTTTCGCCCGACTCGATCCCCGATTTCCGGCTGCACGATGCTCGACCTCCTTGTCATCGCTCCGCATCCCGACGACGCCGAACTGGGGATGGGGGGCTCGCTGTTGCGGTTCAAGGCCGAAGGCCTGAAAGTCGGCGTGCTGGATTTAACCAATGGCGAGCCCACGCCGCACGGTTCGCCGGAAATCCGCGCGCGCGAAACCGCCGCCGCCAACGAAATTCTGCAGCTCGACTGGCGCGAAAATTTGGGGCTGCCCAATCGCAGCTTGGAACACACCTTGGAAGCGCGCCGCAAGCTGGCCGAGGTCATTCGCCGCGTGCGCCCGAAGTTGCTCTTCGCGCCGTATTGGATCGATTCGCATCCCGACCACGTCGTCGCCACGCAACTGGTCGAAGCCGCACGATTTTGGGCCAAGCTGACCAAAACCGACATGCCCGGCGAGCCGTTCTATCCGGCGCGGATCCTGTACTACTGGTGCGTGCACCTGCGCGTGGTCGATCCGCCGGCTTTCGTGCTCGACATTAGCGATTATTGGGACCGTAAGCGCAAAGCCATCGAGTGCTACGCCAGCCAGTTTCTCACCGGGCGGCCGGAGAAACCGCCGACGATCATCGATCGCCTGCGCGATCAGGCCGCTTATTGGGGCTGGTCGATCGGCACGCGCTACGGCGAACCTTACTGGAGCCGTGAGCCCATCGGGCTTACAAGCCTGCGCGATCTGGTGGCGCTACCGCCCTGATTCCGCCAACGCGCCGCCTAGGCCCAGTGCCGGCGCTTCCGCGGTCTGACGTGTGGCGCCGCGCACCGCGTCGGCCATTCGGCGCAATTCACGATCGGGCATTTCCGCATAGCAGGGCAAATGCACGAGGTGCGGCAGCATCTCTTCGGCTTTCGCGGCCCGCAGTTCCGGCCGATCGGCCGGCGCCGGCACAACGAACAAACTGTGGGCCCCCGCGGCGTCAAAACCGGCGTTCAGCAGCCGGCGAATCAGTCGCGGGGGATCGCGGTGCACGACGGGAAATACCCAAAAATTGTGCACTTCCGATCGCCAGCCGGGCGTGCGCAGCGAACTGCGCAACAGCGCCAACAACCGCCGGCCTTTCTCCGTGCGGCGGTCCAAGGCCCGCCGATGATAAAACCCGATCCGCCGATACATCACCGCCATCAATGCGGCACTAGGCTGCCGGCGAATCAACGGCAATAACTCCGCTCCCGGGAATGCCCGCGCCAGCGACGCGACAACCTGGTCCGGATCGCGGCCTGCCAAGCGCATCGTGGCGACCACGGCGCTAAACGGCGGCCCGTAAGAAAGCAGCTTCATCGCGGCGTGCTTCAAGATTTTCTTGGCATACGTGCCGCGCCCCTGCACGGGATATCGCCGCTGCAACTGCCGCATGTGCTGCAGGAGTTTTCCGTCGCGCACCCGAATCAGCGCTCCGCCCAGCGCGGTGGCCGTTTTGATCGAACCGAAGCTGAACATCGAAATGTCTGCCTCCGGATGCCCGGTGAAGTGCCGGCCGGCGAAGGCCTGCGCGCAATCTTCCGCGACCAGCAAGCGGTGCTGCCGCGCGATTTCAAAAATCGGCTCCAGCGGTTGCCGCGTGCCGAACAGATGGGCGACCAGAATGGCCCGGGTTTTGGCGGAAATTGCGCGCCGCAAGCTGTCGACGTTTACCGACAGATCTTCCGGATTCACAGTCGACCGGCACCGCCACCAGTCCGTGCGCTTCGATGATCCGCACCATGTCGCGGATGGTAATGGCCGAAACCAGCACTTCGCTGCCGGCGGGCAATTGTAACGCTTGCAGCCACAGATCGAACCCGCTGCGCACCGAAAGGCAGGGCAGGGCATCGCGCAGCGGCGACCACAAATCTTCCAAATCGTCGGCCGCCGCAGCCCGATTCCAGCGGGTCAGGCAATCGCGCAGTGCGCTGCCCAAATCGCTCCAGCGGATGTCTAAACGCTTGCGGACCCACATGGCTGCTCCAACCTCGCACTACGCGGCGGGGCCAATCCATTTTTTGACAGCGTCATTGTGTGCTAGCTGGCGAAATTCTGCAACGGCCATTCCGGTCGCGGAGGCAACGGCGCACAATAAATACATCGGCGCGTGGGCCCGGCCGCAGTTGCACGACGCCCATTTCCAGGCATTCCGCAAAGCTTGCGCCGGCGCGCGCGCTGCCAGCAGGCATTTAATCTGGAGTAGTCGTGCCGATTGTGCCGATACCGTGGACGTTTTCGCTCGTCGGATCTCGCGACGCAGCTTTCTGCAGGGGGAAGTCACTGTCGTAATTTCTTCGGAGCTGTTCCCATGTTGCGGTTGGCCATCGCCATCGGCGTGCTGGTGCTCATTTGCGGCTGAAACCGTCGTGTTCGCAGCCCCATTTGTCCGATAACAACTTGAGGCGGAGCACCTCGCAATACTGCGGCCGATGGATCGGTCGCCGGCCAACGCCCGCCCAACTGCCCGCAGGGAGCTACCGTACCGTGTCGCACGACATCAACGTTCTGGCGCTGGTCAAAGGAAACGAACGGTACATTTTCTTGTACGACGACGCCAGCCGCGCCGAAGCGCTGCGGGTACTAGGACGCTACGCTTCGAATCCCGATCTGAGCTTCACCTGGTACGATGCCGCGGTGCTGAGCCAGAAGATTCGCAACAGCACCCAAGCGGCCAGCCCGTCGTCGCGCCGCTTCGATCTGCCGCTGCCGCGCCCGGCCGACGAATAACGTGCTTGCCCATCGCTAGATAGCCAACCGCTAATTGCCTAACCGCTCACATGCAAGCCGCCATCGACCGCTTCTTGCAATATCTGCGAGTGGAGCGGAACGCTTCCGAGCTGACGATCAAGAGCTACCGCGAAGATCTGGCCTCGCTGGCCGCGTATCTTGCTCACGCGCATGGCCGATCGATCGATCCCGCTTCGATCACCACGCTTGATCTGCGCGGCTACGTGGCGGGACTGCACGAAGCCAACTACGCCAAGACCACGATCGCCCGCCGCCTGGCTTCGATGCGCAGCTTCTTCCGCTTCGGGCAGCGCGAAGGCTGGACCAACAGCAACCCGGCCAAGCCGCTCCGCACGCCGCGCAAGCCGCGCGATCTGCCGCACTTTCTTTCCAGCGACGATCTGGGGCGGTTGCTGGAAACGCCGCCGGCCAACAATGCGCAGGGTCTGCGCGATCGCGCGATGCTGGAAACGCTGTATTCCGCCGGGCTGCGCGTGAGCGAATTGGTCGGACTGAACGACGACGATCTCGATCAGGCGGCCGGCATCGTGCGGGTGCGCGGCAAGGGGCGCAAGGAACGGCTGGCGCCGCTGGGCTCGTACGCACAGAAAGCGATCCAACGCTGGCTCGATAAACGCAAGCTTGCGCCGGCGCTGGTGCGCAACCCCAGCCGCCCGGTATTCACCAACAAATTTGGCAAGCGATTGACCACGCGCAGCGTGGGACGGTTGCTGGAAAAGCACCTGAAAGTGGCCCGCCTCGATCGCCGCACCACGCCGCACACGCTGCGGCACAGTTTTGCCACGCATTTATTGGATCGCGGCGCCGATATCCGCAGCGTCCAGGAACTGCTGGGGCACAAAAGCCTGTCGACGACGCAAATCTATACACATCTGAGCACCGCAGGCCTGCGCAAGGTGTACGAAGAGCGCATCCCCGCGCCCGCTGACAGTTGCCCCCTGGCAGAAGCCCGCCGCGCCGGTGAAAGCCGCGAATGCCAGAGTTTCTCACCGCGGCTTCATCCGGTACAACGATGCCCGGCGGTTCGGCCGGCAGGTTCCAAGTCGTATTCGTTGCGGATCCAATCGAAGAGATAGTCCGGCCGGTCGGTCACGACGTAGGCTTGACCGCGCCGCACGAACGGCTCAATATCCTGCGGCGTCAACTCTACTTCCGGCGGCAGGCCAGTGACATCGATTCCCTTGTTGATGGCCACGCCGGGTTCCACTCCTTCCACGTCGCGCACATAGACCAATGGGTTTTTGATGGTGACGTCGGCGATGATCAGGCCATCGGGCGCCGCCTGCTGTAGCGCGGCATGGGCATAAAGCTCGGCGCTGTTGGTCGTTGTTTTTGCGCGGCCGCAGGAAGAACGTGTAGCTGTCGCGCAGCGGTATTTCGCGCTGAATTCCGATTGAAATTCCCGATTTTCGTGCCAACTCCGGCGCAAATTCATAAAACACGACCGGGACCAGCGCCAACGCGCACAACAAGATGGTTTTCACCGCGGAAGGCTTCATCACACTAGGCACCGCTAGTCCGATGAACAAGGCGAAAATGACGAAATCGGAAATAAAAAATACAAACACGCCGCCGGGAAACATGTAGCGAAACGAGAAAACGTAGTCCATCACGAAGATGGCGCCGGCAAACAGCACGAACCAGCGAAGCCGCGGGTTCCTCCAACTGCAATACACGCCCCACGGCATCAACAGCGCCAGGGGCGTGGGAAAGTTCAGCAAGAAATACTCCAGCGATCGAGCCACTTGATGGACCAGGGGAAAGTGGGTCGCCAACACGCTGCTCGAGAGCTCCTTGCCCATCAGCAGTTCCTGCACGACGGCCAGTGGCAACCTTCCCTGGATCATTTCGGAAACCATGACCAGTGTCATGGGCAACGAGCCGATCAGAAACAACAGCGCCCCAAGTGCAACATGACGGGGCGAAATCGTTCGGCTGCGCAGCGCCCACACGATGAATCCCAGGTAGGCCGGCGCATGCAGCAGGGCCAAATCATGCCCTGAGAAGTTCAATCCGTTGACTAACAATGCCAACAACAACCATTTCGGCTGCCGCAAGCGCACGAACCGCTCCACCAACCACAGCTCGACCAGCAGTCCCAATGCGTATAGAGCATACTTTTCTGCAATGACTGCGTCTCTCCAGAACGTGTGGCTCACGGCCAGACTCAGCGTGCCCACGGTGGCGGCCAAGACCGACCCGCTCAATCTGCGCAGCAAATCGAAGGTGAATCCCAACGACACCGCTCCGCAAACCACGGTAAATAAGGTCACGCGAAACGCGAAATTACCGAGGGGAATAAGTGTAAATCCGCGGGCAAGCAGAATGTACAAAGGATGCGCCAGGGCCAGCCCAAGATCGCTCTTCAATTGAAACCGCCACACGCGATATTGCAGCGCGGCAGTGTCGGCCCAACCAACTCCCGGCAGCGCGGTGCAGTAATACAGAATGAAGCCCAGCAGCACCCCTACCGAAGCCAAGGCAAACGACTTCCAAGCTTTGCCCGTTGTTCGATCCGGCTGGAGGTAAGCGTCGTCGGCGGGCATGCGGTGTGCTGTTGGAATCGCCGTTTCCGGCTGCGGCATCGCGGCCTGACGGATGCGGTGGGTGGCCGCCGATCTGCTATTGCCGCAGCGGCTGTGAAACTTCGGTTTTTCCGCCTGAGTTCAATGCAGCAGAATTGCCCGCCGCAGGATGAGCGCTCAAGCGCGTGAGCCGGGCTACATAATGCGCGCTCCACTTCCGCATTATGGACCGTTCCAACCAATGTTCAATAGGCAGCAAGAATCGCTGCAGCCAGGCCGGCACAATTTCGGGGATAAAGGTGAAATAGTCGATGTCCTGCTCCCATTTTGCCCCGGGCACTTCGGGCAACCGTTCCGGATTGATCCATTTCTCGTTTCCCTCGTCGATGGAATGAATCAGCGGGAAGACGTACCCCATGTAATACCGAAACAGTGGATTGGAAATATTGATCTCCTGCAGAAAAAATACCCCGCCAGGCTTCAGCACGCGTACCAATTCATGGAACGCGCGGTGCGCTGTTGCAGGTCGACGATGTGGTGCACGACGTTGATTGCGTAGGCAAAGTCAAACGTTTCGTCATCAAAGGGAAGCGCGGCCGCGTCGGCCGCTTGAAAATGCACGCCTGCCATCCCGGCATGTTGCGCTTCCGCCTTTTCGATTTGGTGCGGCGATTGATCGATTCCATACATCTCGTAGCCGGCGCAGGCCAGCTCGGCGGCATACCATCCCTGCCCGCAGCCCACGTCCAAGCCGCGCAGCGGCTTGTTGTTCGTCGAATGTATGGCTTCCAGGTGCTTGCGCATGACATGGCACTTTCGTTCCAGCAGCCGCTGGCGAACATGTTCAGGAATTTGTGCTTCGTACTCTTCCGCAATCTCATCGAAATGCAGGCCGGCGGAGGCGGGATTGAGCATCGCGGCAAGGCGCCGCCGGTACAGCAGAATCACCAGGCAACCCAGACCGACGGAAAACCACACTGTGCCAAAACGGAAGATCGCCGTCATGATCACCGAATTCTGCAAGCTCACGCCGTGCGACTGCAGCTGGGCGATCAACGACGATCCGGTGACGCCCACGCCGACGGGCAGCCCGACGAGGCTTCCCAGCAAGGTGCTGAACGAAAAGGCATTCAGGGTCGAGGCAAGATCCAAGGTTTCTCCGCCCAAGGCGACAGTGGCCCAAAGTCCGATCGCCGGCAGCAGCCACGCCAAAAACGTGAGCACGATGACGACCACCAGCGCTCGCCGCCGCGGAAACAGCATCGCGGAATGCCGATGTGAAATTCCGCGAATTCCCGCGACTAACGCCAGCCACACGCCGCACGCCAATGCACCCAGCCACCACCAGTGCCGCACCACCGCAAGAAACAACGCCAACGTCAGCACGTCGGTACCGCGTTCCAAAAACCAGATCAGCACCAGGTTCAATCGCTGATTCGGATATTTCTTACTCGCCAACAGCGGCCGAGCCAGTTCCCCGATGTAAAACGGCGTGGCCGCGGCAGGCAGCGTGGCGCCGTAAATCAGCAGGCTGTCTTGCGCGTAAATTCGGCGCGGACACGGCGCGTGAGAAAATGCCACCGCACCCAGCGGAGCATCAGATTTGCCATCGTCAGGCCAATGACCAACAGCAGCGCGGCGAGCGAAGGGCCAAATTTCACCCATCCGGGTTCGATCCCGTAATACTTGTGGATCCAGTACGTGGTGGTTGCGGCGCCGATCAGCAGCACCAACAGCCAACAGATCAACAGGATTCTTTTGGGAAGATTAAGCGTCATTTCGACCGGCGTCCGCTTACAGTTTCATTCGCTTGAAAATCGGTTCCGGCAGCGCCCGGACCACGGCCATGATCAGGCGCCAGATGTGCGGCGTGTAGAGCACGTTTTGCCGCCGCCGAATTGCCCGATCGATTTGCCGTGCCACTTTCTCGGGCTTCGCCACCAAAGGTGAATTGGGGTTCACGCGCCCCTCGGTCATCCGCGTGGCCACGAATCCCGGCTTGATCGTGAGCACCGGAATTCCCGCCGGATGCAACCGGTTCCGCAGCCCTTGCAGATATGCGGAGAGGCCGGCCTTCGGCGCCCCGTACAGATAGTTGCTTTGCCGCCCACGATCTCCCGCCACCGACGAAATCGCGGCGATGTATCCATGTCTTGCGCTCGACGAAGTAAGCCGCCGCAATTTCCAGCAGCGCCGCCGCCGACAAAAAATTCACGTCGAACGATTTCCGCAGCTCCACAAAACTCTGCTGCGCCTCGGGTTGTTCGGGCAAATAGCCGTGGCAGACCACCACGCCGTCGATCCCTTCTGGAAATGCCCGGCGCACCGTGTCCAAAACGCGTGATAGTCGTCAAAATTTTCGGCATCGAATCGTTCGACCGCCACGGGAATTTGAAAGCGGACCTGCAAATCGGCCGCGCAGCGTTCCAATTCGTCGACGTTGCGTCCGGCCAACACCAGGCCGCAGCCGCGCCGGGCCAATTCCGCATTCGAGCGCTCGGGCGATTCCCGAGGTGGCCCCAATCACGACGACGTTTTCATGCATGGCAATGCTCCACGATGCCCACTCGCCGGGCTTGCGAAGAACTAAATCGACAATTCGGATCCACGGCAGCCTTGATGGCGCGAAACTCCGCCAGCCGTGGATACATGGCCTGAAAACACTCGGCCGACATGAGCGAATCTTTTGCCAAGTATAGCCGTCCGCCGTGGTCAAGCAAAATCTTATCAAGCTGTCGGCACAATTCCCGCAGGTCGGCGCCGGTGTTGGCGAAGTCCAAGGCCAAGCGTGTGCCCGGGCTGCAAGTAAGAAAGCAATCCGCCGCTGGCCGCCCCGCTGCTTTTCAGCACCGCCAGAAACGACGCTTTCTGCGAGGCGGCAATCCGCTGAAGCAATTCCACCAAGCCGCGGCGCGACGTCTCGCGGGGAAACCAGGCCTGATACTGCACGAAGCCGCGCTTGCCATAGATGCGATTCCAATTCGCAATCCGATCCAGCGGATAAAAGAACGAGTTGTAATCGACGATCTTGAGCTCGTCTTTGTGCACGCCGTAATACAGCTTGTTGAAAATCCGCATGCTCCACGGCGCCATCGCCATGCTTGGGAAGATTGAAGGGCACGCCCAGCGGCACCTTCCGCGGCAAGCGTAAGCGGCGCCGATCGATATTGAGCCGGCAGCTGATCCACCGCGGCGTTTTCCGCCAGCATCACCACGCTGCGCCCCAGCGATTCGCCCTGCGCCAGGCAATCGATCCAGGCCACGGAGTATCGGTACTTTTGATCTTCGTTGGAAAACACTTCCAGGGTTTGATCCAAGTCCCGCGTTTTGCGATAGTTGACCGCCACGAACGCTGTCGGCACGCGCACCAGTTGAACGCGCGCGCTGAGTAATGCAACCGGTCAGCCCCATCCCTCCCACGGTGGCCCAAAACAAGTCGGGGCGCTCCTGCGGTGAGCAGCAGACTTCCTCGCCGTTGGCCAGCAGCATCCGCAGGTCCAGCACAAAGCAGCCGAACGATCCGTCGCGATGATGGTTCTTACCGTGAATGTCGGCGGCGATGGCGCCGCCGATGGTCACGGCTTTGGTGCCCGGCGTGGTGGGCAGAAACCAGCCGCGCGGCAAAAACACGTCGATGATTTCGGCCAATGAAACGCCTGCTTCACACTTGAGCACGCCGCTTTGGTCGTCGAAGGCCAGCATCCTGTTCATGCCGGTCTGCACCAGCACGCCGGCGTTGCGATTGAGCGACGAATCGCCGTAGGCGCGCCCCAGCCCGCGCGCAATGTAGCTGGCCTGCTTGCCGGATACGATGGCCGCGCGCAAGCCGCCGGGGCTTTCCACGTGCTCGGCGAAGCACGATTCGCGCGGATAGTTGCCCCAGCCGCTTAGCAGAACAGGCTCGGCTTTCACGAATGTCGCGCCCCCAACAACCACGCCAGCAGGACCACCGCCGCCGACAACGCGCCCAGACAGCAAGCTCATGCGGTCCTTCAAGGCAAACACCACCGGATCGTCGTGCAATTCTTTGCGTCGCGCCAATAGCCATAGCCGCGTAATCCAAAACAGCAGGATCGGACACAACAACCACAGAATTTTCGGCCGCGTGTATAAAAGCGCCACCTGGGGGCTGTTCAAGTACAGGGCAAACACCAGCGTGGCGATGTACCCGCTGGCTGGACCCAGCGTGAAGATGGTCGGCACGTCGACCGATTGATATCCGCGGCCGGTGTGGTGTGTGTCGGCAGCCAGCTCCAGGCGATCCAACTCGATAAACCGCTTGGCAAACGCCAGCGACAAAAAGAAGAACAACGAAAATTCCAGCATCCATTCCGACACCGGCACGCCGGCCGCATCGCCGCCCGCCTGAACGCGCAGAATGTACAGACCCGAAAGCAAGAACACGTCGATCACTGCTTTGCGCTTCAGCCAGAAACTATACAAGCCGCTGGCGCCCAGATACATCAGCAAAATCGCGCAAAACCGCCACCGCGCCGTGCCCATCGCCAGCACGAAGGCCAGCGCCGATCAGAATTGGAACGGTTAGCGCGACTGTCGACAGACGAAGCTTGCCAGCCGGAATGGGCCGCGCCCGCTTCGTGGGATGACGCCGATCGGTTTCCAAATCCAATAGATCGTTCGTGAGGTACACGGCGGAGGCGCACGCCGAAAACGAAAGGAAGCCCATCAGCGCGTGACACAAGCGCACCGGTGAAAGGTCATGCGCCAAAAACGTCGGCAAAAAGATCAGCAAATTCTTCGACCACTGGTGCGGCCGCAGCGCTCGCAGCAAATCGCGCCAGCGAGACGGATTCGCCGCCACCACCTGCGTGGGCACGCCTAGCGAGTCAATCCGCCGCTGGAGCAAGGTGCCCGGCGCTACTGCAAACGCCATCGCCGACCGTCGCCAGATTGGCAAATCGGCCGGGGAATCGCCCAAGTAGGCAAACGTCTCGAAGCCGTGCTCGCGGCAGTAGGCTTCCATGGCCAATAACTTGTTGGGCCCTTTAAGATTCAATCTTGCCGTCGGTGGCCAACACGGCGTCGAAAAGGCCCAGATCGTCCGCCACGCGCTGGGCGATCGCGCGATCGCTGGCGGTGGCCAACACCAGATGGCAGCCTTCCTGCCTGTGCTTTCGCAGCAGGGCCACCACTTCCTGGCAATACGGCCAGTGAGTTTCCGTGATTGGGGCAATTTCCAACAGTCGCCGTTTCATCAGCGGGCGTCCGCCGCGCAACACCCATACCGGCGCTTGCAGCAGGACCGCCGGCCGGATTTTCACTGCGCGAAAAAGCGACTCCATCGTCACGTCCGTCGCCAGCAGACTTCCATCCAAATCGACGAACAGCACGCGGTAGTCAGCGGTGGCTGGCACGGCGGGTGCAACAGAAGGTGACGACATAGATATAGATTATGGCTACGGCGTGCGGGATGCGGCTTCTCGAATAAACAAAGATACCTCAAACCCCCAGTATAACACGCGAGTTTGCCGGCCCTTTCGCGGCGCCGGCCCATCGTTGGGTCATGCTCCCGCCGAGCGGGGCGAATGGAAGGGTGGGCAGCTGCCGAGCCCGGGTTGTGAAGCTTCCAAATTGTGGCAGAAGGCGCGCCTTTTAGATTAAACCAGCCCTTTGCGCACCGACCACACGGCCGCTTGAGTCCGGTCGGTCACGGCGATTTTCCGCAGAATATTCTGCACGTGTTCTTTCACCGTCTCGACGCTGATTCCCAAAGATCGGCCGATTTCCTTGTTGCTTAAGCCCAAGGCAATGTGACGCAGCACTTGCAGTTCGCGCTGCGTGAGGGGAACATCCTCGTCCTCGCTGGGGGTGCGCGTGGCCATCGCGCCTTGCACCCGTTTCAGCTCGCCCGACTTGGTCGGCGGCTGGCCGGCGGCGGCGGCATTGATCGCGGCCACCAGGTCGTGTCGCGACGATCCTTTGAGCACGTAATCGCACGCACCCAAAGCCACTGCCCGTGCCACGTACGTGGGATTATCGTAGGTCGAGAGCACCACGACGCGCTGGTCCGGCCGGTCTTTGCGAATTTTTTCCAACGCATCCAGGCCGTCCGTGTCCGACATGCGAATATCCAGCAGCACGACGTCGGGCTTGTGCTTTTTTGTCAGCTTCACTGCTTCGTCGCCGTTTTTTGCCTCGGCGACAATTTTGATGTCCGTACCGCTTAGCAAACTAACCAGTCCCCGACGCACCACTTCGTGATCGTCGGCCACCAGTAACTTTACGCTCATGAAAATCCTCCAGGCCAGTATCCGCCTTACCCGACGGAAAAAGGGAGAAAACTTTCCCGGCGCCACATCCGCACGTCCGTCGGCGGATTGCCCCTTCTCGTAGAAGTTCTCGGTCTTTAAGTCACGATTGTGGCTTGCCACACTTTCCGGTCAAGCCCCTACACCCATCATAAGCAGCCACCGCTGCAATGGACAGGCCCGGACCCCGCCGCCGAGGAGCGGGAAACGCAGAATATGCGTTCGATCGTTTGTTATTTGAGAGAACTGCCAACTCGACCGAAATTTGTCCGCATCATTAATCCACACGGCGCAGCCCAGCCATGGCCACGATCACGATCAGCGCCAACATCAAGGCGTATTCAATGGCCGTCGGACCTTCCTCCGAAAGCAAGAATCGGCGCAGCTTGGAACCAAATGCCTTCACGTCGACATGGTCTCCGCAAAATTCCCATGCCCCAGGCTCCACAATTCGATGGTACGACACTCTATTTCATTCTACGGCGGGATCAAACGCGGGAAACGGCGGCAGCGCCGCGGAGTCGATGAAATCTGGAGGCGCACCAACGATGTTGCCGAAAGGCAACATGCAGCGTGCAGCAGTTTTGCCGACGCGTTAGAATTGATGCAAAAATCGCACGTCGTTCCGGTAGAATTCGCGAATATCCGCCACCCTGTGCCGCCGCGCGCACACCCGCTCGACACCCAGGCCGAACGCGAAGCCCGTCACTTCTTCCGGATCGTATCCCACGGCGCGCAGCACATTCGGGTCAACCATTCCCGCGCCGCCCATTTCGATATAGCGCGTTTTCCCGCCGGAGGTTTCCCAGGCCATGTCGACCTCCACGCTAGGCTCGGTGAACGGAAAAAACGACGGCCGGAAGCGAATATGCACGTCGCCACCCAAAAAACTGGCGGCGAATAACCGGAGCACGCTTTTCAAGTCGGCCATCGTCACGTGCTTGTCGATCAGCAGCCCCTCGATTTGATGAAACATGGGGTAGTGCGTGGCGTCGGCGTCGTCGGGCCGGTACACGCGCCCCAGCGAAATGATTCGCACCGGCGGCTTCTGCTGTTCCATCACGCGAATCTGCACGGTGCTGGTTTGGCTGCGCAAGAGCATCGGGCCGGTGTTACCGACGTTGGCCGTGGCGAGATAAAAATTCTCCAGCGGATCGCGCGCCGGATGCGAGGGGGGAATATTCAGGGCTTCGAAGTTGTGCCACTCATCTTCCACTTCCGGGCCTTCAGCCACGGTGAAGCCCAGGCGCCCCATGATGTCTTTGAGCTCTTCGATCGTTTGCGTGAGCGGATGCAGGTGCCCCATCACCACCTGCCGCCCAGGCAGCGTGGGATCAAAAGGTTCTGCGCCCTCGGCCGTGGGCCCGCCGCCGGCGAGCCGCGCTGCGCCGCCGCCAGTGCAGCCTCCAGTTCGGTCTTCACTTCGTTGAAGCGTTTGCCCGCCGCGGGTTTATCGGCCGGCGGCACCGCGCCCAATCCTTTTTGCGCCGATTTGAGCCGCCCGCTTTTGGCGCCCAGCAATTCCACCCGCGCCGCTTCCACCGCGGCCGCATCGGCCGCGCTTTGGAAGGCCGCCTTTCCGTCCGCGGCTAGCTTGTCCAATTCGGCTACAAAATCTTGAAGCGACACGCGGGCCTCGGCTCATGAATTTGGCTCAGACCACAGGGAACCACGAATCAATGCAAAAACGTACCACACCCAGCGCGTCTCCTGCCAGTGCAGCGGCCGTTGGCGCGTGCGCAATAAAACAGCCCAGGGGTTGCCACCCCTGGGCTTGAGATCTGTCAGGAACGTCTGCCGCCTACTTCAAAATCTTGGCGGTGTCTTTCAAAATGTCTTCGGCTGCCTGGTCGGTCAGTCCGCCCGGCGGCAGTGAGTGGTTGGCCACCACTTTCCCTTTCACGTAGATCAGCACGGTCGTCTCGGCGGCCGGATTCAGTTTGTAATTCTCCGGACCATCGGGGTTCTTGGGCACCACGAAGGCCACGTTTTGCACCTTCGTGTCGCTGACGATTTGCTTGCTTTCCTTGACCAGTTCGTCCGGCTTATTGCCCAGCACGGTGACGAACGAGCCCATGTTGTATTCGTCCTTGTTCTTCGCCACGACCGTGTCGAGGCGCTTGACAAAGCGGCGGAGATTGCGATCGGCGCGGCGCGAGAACACCATCACCATGGGCCGATTGCCCATTTTGCAGCGGTAGCACAAATCGGTTCCCACTTTCACGCCATCGTCGGGAGCTCCGGCAACTTTAGTGACTTCAAAGGCGCCCAGCGTTTCACCCGGTTGCGGGCCGCTGCGCACTTCCGCGGCACGCACGCCTGCGGCAGTCAGAACTCCACACAACGCAAGCACCAACGTGGTCGTAAACTTCATCATCAAAAACTCCTGGGACTCGTGTGCGCCGGACAGCCCCGCGCGATCGTTTCCATCTCGTAACAATCGGACACTGCGGCGTTTGAAAATCAGCGAGCTTATCCGGCGCTTCGAGTGTGTATTTGGTACAGGTATTACAGACGGCAGGTCCGGCGCAACTTTCCGCGCCGATGGGTAAGCCCCCCTCTGCCAGGAGGGCTCGGCAGGAAACGTACATCCGACACATCGTAGCGCAATTGCTACTGGTTGGCAAGCGGTGTAATCGCTTCGCGCCTTACAATCCCGTTCTTGACAACCCCTGACGGCATAATAAGATGAGCGGACTCGAGCGACTCCGCTCTAGGGTGTCGATTCGTCTCTTCTTTCAAGGATCCCACTGCGATGTCCGGACACAGGCGAATCGAACTCACCATGCAGGGCGAAGTTACCGTGGTGCGCTTCGTCGATCGAAAAATTCTCGACGAAGCCAACATTCAAGAACTTGGCACCGAACTGTTCAAACTCGTCGAGCAAGAGAAGCGCAAAAACCTGCTGCTGAATTTCTCCAATGTCGAATTTCTTTCCAGCGCCGCGTTGGGCAAACTGATTACGCTGGACAAGAAAATGAAGGCGCTGGGCGGGAAGCTCAAACTCAGCAACATTCGCCCGGAGATTTACGAAGTCTTCGCCATCACCAAGCTCAACAAGCTGTTCGACATCAAGGATGACGAGGCGGACGCCCTGGCGACGTTCTAGCGGTTGGCAGCGGTTGGCTTTTAGCGATTAGCTTTCAAAGGGCTGCTTCTGCCGACCAAGAGCCAACGGCTAAAAGCTTCTCACTTCGGCACCGGCTCCGAATAATCTTCCACGTATCCCGGCAGCGCGATTATGAACAGTATCGCGCCCACGGCGGCAAATCCTAACAGCGAGCCGAACACGTAATTCCAGCCGTAATGTTCCGCGACGGTCCCCAGGCCCCAACCCGTGACAACCGTGCTGGCGTAACCGAAAATGCTTGTTAAGCCCACCGCGGTGGCAGCCGCGCGCTTGGTGGCCAACTTCACCACGATCACCGCCACCAGCGCCTGTGGCCCGTAAATAAAAAACCCGGCCGCCGCCAACAGCGCCGTATTCAGCCACATCACCTTGGGCGGGGCCATCCAAAATCCGAAGATCGCGGCGCCGGCGGTGAGCATGTAAATGATGCACAACGGCGCGCCGCGGCCGCGAAACACGCGATCGGTAATCCAGCCACTGGTCACGATGCCGGCCAACCCCGCGAATTCAAAACCGGCCACCATCCACGCCGCGTCGCTGAGTTGGATCCCTTTGACTTCCTTGAGCATGGTCGGGCCCCAATCGAAAATGGCGTACCGCAGCACATACACGAAGAAGTTGGCGATCGACACGATCCAAATGTACTTGTCTGAAAATACCCGTTCCCAAAGGAAGTCGCGAAATTCCTGCGCCGTCTGGGCCCCCTCCGGCACCGGCGCCGCCACGTGAGTTCCGGCAATTTCCGGCAAGCCCACCGACTCCGGCGTGTCGCGCAAAAACAGCATCAATGCACCAGCCACGACCAGCGCAATGCCCGCCGGAACAAAAAAGCAAATCTGCCAGTTGCCTGGATACTTGGTCACCAGATAGCCGCACAAAATTAAAATGCTTGCTCCGCCGATCGAATGCGAAGCGTTCCAGTAGGCCATCTTCGTGGCCAATTCCTTCGGCGAGAACCAATGCGCCAACAGGCGTGCGCAGGGCGGATATCCCATCCCCTGGAAATAACCGTTGATCATCCAAATGACGCCGAACGCCACGATGGCGGTGCTGAATCCGAATAGCACGTTCAAAAGGGCCGACACCGCTAGCCCCACCGCCATGAATTTCCGTCCGTCGGCCCGGTCGCCGATAATTCCGTTGCCAAATTTGGAGATTCCGTACAGAACGCCGTGAACCGTCAAAAACAGACCCAAATCCGCCTTTGAGATTCCCAGTTGCGTTTCCATCACCGGCATGGCGATGGACAGATTTTTCCGCACGAAATAGAAGGCCGCGTACCCGATGGTGGTCCAAACCAGAATCCGCGGACGAAAGTAGGCGTATTCCCGCTGGATCTGTTCGGGATCGGTGATCGGCGGCGCCGGCGGCGGCGGCCACAGGAATTTCGGTAACCAGCGCGAGCTCCGCCGAGTGCGCTTGTGCCGCTACGGTTCGTTGCATACCGTGCTTTTAGAATGATCCCACAATCCGGGCCAGGTTTTCAGGCCTGAGCATACCGCAGCCGATCCCCTCAAGCAAATCGACACGCACGCCGTCGCTGGATCCAGCTCGGCCAAAACTTCTGAAAACTTCGCGCACCCCAGCAGAAACTTCAACCACCTTCTTCCTATAATTGGCCATGGGTCTGATAGATCCGGGTCAAGAATCACTCGTCAATGTCCGCTGAAAATCTTTGGATCTGGTCTCTCGACGCGCGCTTTCCCAGCGTGCGCAGCGGCGGACAGTACCTTGTGGCCGAACTCTTGACTGCGTTGAAGCGCGAAAATTGGAGCGCTGGCGATATCTTTGCCGTTCATTTGGCCGTGGAAGAAGCCCTGGCGAACGCCGTTCGCCACGGCAACCACTGCGACGACAACAAGCACGTGACTCTGACCTGCAGACTTGCCGCCGATCGGCTATTGGTTGAAATTGCCGATGAAGGGCCGGGATTCGATCCCGACTGTGTTCCCGATTGCACCGCGCCGGAAAACCTCAAACGCACCGGCGGGCGGGGCATTAAATTGATGCGCAATTACATGTCGCGGGTAGAATACGTCGACGGCGGGCACCGCGTGGTCATGGAAAAGCAGCGTCTCCGGTCGACAGATTGCGATCCGCACCCCGGCCATCATCCAACCATGGGCATCCGCTTTCATTGCCCCAACGGACACAGCATGCACGTCAAGGCGTTCCTGGCGGGGCGCCGGGGTTTGTGTCCCACCTGTGGCGCCAAGTTCGACATTCCTTTTCAAAGCGAACCGGAAGCGCTCGCGCGAGGCGCAGGAGAAAACCGGCGATGCAGCGGCCGGCGCGGAAGCAACCGACGAATCGACCGACACCATCGTGTTGGATCTTCCGTATCTGGCCGCGCCGCCAGTTGCGCCGACCGAGGCCTGGTCGTCCCCGACCGAACCCGAAGCTGTAGGGCACGAGGCGGATGTCGGCTCCGCTTCGCCTGCGCCGGAATCCCACACCTCGGATGAAGCAACCGGTCACGGCCTGAACCGTGCCTCTGCGGCGTCGACGAAGTGGTATGTGCGACTGGGAACCGGCGAGCAATTCGGCCCAGTGCGCGACGAAGTGATGCGCACATGGCTTGAGCAGGGACGAATTGCGGCAAACACCCCGATTTGGCGCGACGGTTGGGCCGATTGGCGCCCCGTTTCCACCGCATTTCGCGCCGCCGGCGACCTTGTGCCCACGCCGCCGGAATTCCCCGTCAAACAAATGTCGTCCGGCGATCTCAGCGAAGCGCTGTCGTTTGCCCGAACCGAACCGGTCGCCAAAGTGGAAAAGCGTCCGCCCTGGACGCAAAAGCAATGGACGACCGTCATCAGTTTGACGTTGCTCGGGCTGATCGTCATTTTGGGCACGATTATTTTGGTGATGTTGCTTGGGCACGTCGCGCAGCCGGAACCACAGCCGCTACCGCAACCTCCGGCCGCGAAAACGCCGCTGAGCGACAACAGCCCAACCGTTGCGGTGCTAGCATGAATGCGCGGCGAATTTCCCGGCAGCTTCGGCCAAACAGCCGTTGACCCGGTGGGCACATCTTGCGACACTTCCGCCCCGTTTTACATCCCCGCGGCGACTCGCTGCGCATGCGCGGAGTTCCCGTCTCCAAACTGATCGCAGTCGAGGGGTAGATTATGCAGCGCATTTCTTGGCACTTCGTCACGGTTGTGTCCGCACTGATCATCGCCGGCTGCGGCCAGTCGACGGGGCCGGCAGCCAACGGCCAGGCATCCGCGAATGTCACCGGCGACACCCCGGACAAAGCCGTCACGGAATTCCTTGAAGCGGTGCGCACCGGCAACGATCAGAAGGCTGCTTCGATGCTGACGCCGTTGGCACGCAAGAAGACTGCCGAAGTCGACATGGTGGTCGCTCCGCCCGGCAGCCCCACTGCGAAATACCAGGTGGGCGAAGTGGAATACGTCACGCCGGAAAAGGATGGCGCGCACGTGTGGTGCCGTTGGACCGACGTGATCGACGATCAAGGCCATACCCGCACCGACGATTTGATTTGGGTGCTGCGCAAGGAAGCGGAAGGCTGGCGTGTAGCGGGCCTGGTAACGCGGGTGTTTCCGGATCGACCGCCGTTGGTGCTGAACTTCGAGGATCCGCAAGACATGCTGCGCAAGCAACAACTGTTGCACGAAGAAATGGAAAAGCCTCCGCATGATGAGGCGCCGCCACAGGTGCAGAAAGAGGCGGCGGTGCCTGAGTCGGATGCTGCCAAAAAGCAGTGATAACGACCAACTTCTGCAACCGGTTTTCTCTGCTGTAATCGGTCTGCAAAAAATCTCCCGCAAAATCCGCGCAGGCGGACCTTTTTTTCTCTGCGACGCCAAGTTGTTGCTTTGCAACGGCTTATCACGCGCAAGATGCGTGATTTCGAGCGAAATCACCCCCCGTTAAATTTTCACAAAGTTCCCCTAGGCGCGCGGCAATCGTGATGTACAGTTGATGGAACAATTTTCGCAATCATCCCAGAGCGCCAAGGCTTTGCAGACTGCTTTTGACGCTTGACAAGAAGTCGATGCATGCTAACCTAGCGTCCTACCCTAGCTATTCGCGTTTGCTTGCGTAATCGTCAAAGCTTACAGGGCAGCGAAGGAACATTAGGCAGACAGACGCGAGACAGCATAGGACCTGGGAGTTTTGGCTCCTTCGCTTGGCGGCCGTCACAAGCGAGGGTGAGAATTTTTGCGACGGCTTGTTGTGATTTTGTTACGCCAAGGTACCTGTTTTTTTTGTTGGAGGATTCGAGGATGAACCGTACTTTGATCCTGGGAATCGCGATGTTTCTCGCGATCGTCGGCATCGCCCTGTTGGGCGGTGACAAGGTTGCCGTCGCCGGTCATGGCTGCTGCGGCTGTTGCTGTGGTGGTAGCTGCTGCTGTGGCGGTTGCCATTGCCATTGCCATGGCCATCACCGTTGCCATTGCCACTGCTGTGGCGGTTACTGCTGCGGCGGCTGCTGCGGCGGAAGCTGCTGCGGTGGAGACCATGGTAGCAGCGAGAAGAGCGACAACGCTCCTGCTCCCCCGGCCCCGAAGACTTCGTTAAACAGCGACCGCGCTCCGTTTGCTTTTGCTACGGTTAGCTATCGTCGCTAGTCTCTGCTCCCGACCGGTGCATGCCCTGTGTCCCGGTTGAGCGAAGGAGATCACGAAAGCCGGACCCCTCTCGGGGTCCGGCTTTTTTTCTGCGCCACCGGGGAGCTAGCAGTTGCCGAGCTCTCCCGACCCCAGCTTCGACCCTCGGCCGGCGATCGCTCCAGCGACCATCGCCCGACGAATATGGCGATTTCGGGCCGTTTCGAATTATTTTCTGTCGCCTTGTAACATTTCGCGCCGTTCTCCGCTTCCTTAGACAGAACGGCCCGGCAGTGCGTCGGGCCGAGAACAACTTGTACTAGTGGAGGACTGAATTCATGAGCCGGTTTCAAAAATTGGTGCTGTCCGCCGTGTTGATGTTCGCCGTCGCGATCGTTCTGGCCCCCAGTGCCATCCAGGCAGGCAATTGTCATCACAACAACAACCATTGCTGCCACAACAACAATCATAGTTGCCATAACAACAACCATTGCTGCCACGACCACTGCTGCCACAACCATTGCAACCACCACTGCTGCCGGCCTTGCGATCCACCGTGCGACGAGCCTTGCTGCGACGAACCTTGCTGCGATGATTCGTTCTGCTGCGATCTGTCTTGCAGTGAGTAAAATCAACAACTTCAACACCAATTAAGGAGTCTGGCTGTCGGATTTGGGCTCGGGCCAAAAATCAAATCCAGCGATGCCGCTGCCGGAAGCAATTTCCGGAAGCGGTTTCTTTATTGAATGCAAAATGCAAATTGCAGAATGTAGAATAAGGTCGGCTTTCGCCGTCCACCCCTTTTGCATTTTGCATTCTGCGTTCTGCATTTCCCCATGGCCGACTTGATTGCACAAGGTCCCGAATTCACTCAGCGCTGGCGGCGCGCCTTGCCGGAAAACAAGCCCGTCGTCATCGGCCGCCACGCGGGGGTTTGGTCTACGCCCTGGGACGATCGTATTTCGCGCGAGCACGTGCAAATCTGCTGGAACGGAAAGCAATTGAGCGTTGAGCAAATTCCAGCCGCGCGAAACCCGGTGTTTTTGCAGGGCCGCAGCGCGGAGCAATTTCAGTTGTCGCCAGGCGCGCATTTTGTCATCGGCAGCACCACCTTCACGCTGTCCGGCGACCGGATGCGGGTGACGCTCGATGCCCCCAAGCCGGATCGCGAGCAGGCGTTCAGCGCTGCCGAGCTGCGCCGCATCGCCTTTCGCAACGCCAACGAGCGGATTGAAATTCTCGGTCGCCTGCCCGATCTGATTAAAGGGGCGACTACCGATAACGAACTCTTTGTGCGGCTGGTGAATTTGGCCCTCTCGGGGGTGCCCCGCGCCGATGCCGCGGCGCTGGTGGTGGCCGACACCGCCGCGCCCAATACGCCGGCAAGAGTGCTGCACTGGGACCGCCGGCAACTGGCCGCGGGCGAATTTCAGCCCAGCCAAAGATTGATCTCGCAGGCCCTGGCGCGGCACGAAAGCGTGCTGCACGTGTGGCGACGGTGCGCGGGCCTGCGGCGCACGATTTCACGATGTCGGAGGCCATCGATTGGGCCTTCTGTACGCCGCTGCCAGGTGATGCTTGCCGCGGCTGGGCGCTGTACCTGGCGGGACGCTTCGCATCGATAGGTGTGGCCGGCTTGGAATACGATCCGGCCGATTTGCGCGACGACGTGAAATTCACAGAACTCGCCGCCGCCACGCTGAGCAGCCTGCGCGAAATGGCACGGCTGCAGCGTCAACACGCGGGGCTTAGTCAGTTCTTTGCTCCGGTGGTGATGGAGGCGCTGGCCACCGACGATCCGGAGAAGGTGCTTGCCCCGCGGGAGGCCGAAGTCGCGGTTTTGTTTTGCGACTTGCGCGGCTTTTCGCGCACTAGCGAACGCGGCGCCCAGGATCTAACGGGTTTGCTCGAGCGCGTGAGCAAGGCGCTGGGGGTGATGACGCATCAAATTCTCGATCACGGCGGCGTGGTGGGCGATTTTCAGGGCGATGCCGCGATGGGTTTTTGGGGCTGGCCGCTGGCCGAGCCGCACGCGGCGCAGCAAGCCGCCATGGCGGCGCTTGGCATCCGTGCCCAATTCGAGGCCGCGGCCCGCCAGCCGGAACACCCATTGGCTGATTTCCGCGTCGGTATCGGCATTGCCACCGGCCCAGCCGTGGCGGGCAAAATCGGCACTGCCGATCATGTGAAGGTTACCGTGTTCGGCCCGGTCGCGAACCTGGCCGCCCGGCTGGAATCGATGACCCGGCTGTTGAACACGTCGATTTTGCTCGATGCCAAAACGGCCGCCGAACTGCGCCGCACATTGCCGGCCGAATTGGGCCGCATTCGGAGCGTGGCGATCGTCAGACCCTACGGGTTGGATAGCGCCGTTGAGGTTAGCGAACTGTTGCCGCCGGAGCGCGAGCATGACGAGCTAAGCGGCCAGGAACTGCTCGATTACGAGGCCGCAGTGCGTGCCTTCGTGGCCGGCGATTGGCAACAAGCTCTCGAACTGCTCAAGCGCGTGCCCAGCGACGACGGGGGGAGACGCTTTCTGACAAAATGGATGACCGAGCAGGGAAGTACTCCGCCCCCGAGTTGGGACGGCGTCGTGCCCCTGGAATCAAAGTAGCCGGCGTCGCGATCCCGGCCAATTATCCCCAGCGGCGCGTCAGCGGCGGCAGGCCGCGCTGCTGCATCCGCTGATCGAGCAATTGCCGGAATTGGTACCGCATGGCTCGCACTTGCGGGGTGCTGCGGTCGAGCCGTTTTGAAAGCTGTTGGATGCGATCTTCATCCGATCGATAACCGCCGCGCGGCCGATTCGGCCGATTATTATTGGTTTGGGAATTGCCTTGCGCCGTTCTGCTGGTTGCTTGACTGCGCCGCTTCGCGCTCTTGCCGCATCTTTTCGAAGCGCTCGATTCGATCGATATCGGCATCGAGCGCTTTGATTTGATCGGCCCTCGACATCGACAGCACTTCCTTAATGTGCTGGTTCATGCGCTGCTCGAACCGCTGTCGGCCCGCTTCCCACGTCTGTTCGCGAGCGTCCGCGGGTAGGCCATCCATTTTCTCGCGCATTTCGCGCCATAGCGCGCGGCGCTCGGTGTCTTTTAAGTTCGGGTCAGCCAGCTTGTTTTGCAGTTGCACGACGTCGGTCACCGCCCGGTCGGTGCTCTTGAACCAGCCCAGCGCCCAAGCGCCGCCCAAGCACAGGATGATGAGGACCAGCAGCGCGATCGCAATTCGCTTGGCGACTGGATGTCCCGCTTCGTCATCCGAACGTGCGTACTGGATGGGTCGAGAATGTCTTGGTTGAGCCATAGTTTTAGGGACTACTCCCCTCCACATGACAGTCTAAAAAGGCAATGTTCCGCGATCCGGCCGATCCCTTCGGGCCGTGAAAATCATTAAAATCCCACGCCACGCCGACGGTGGAGCTTTTCAGAATGGTGGTGCCGTCGGGTCCCCTGCGCTGCAGCGCTCTGCGTGCGCGTCTTGCCGTTAAGCCCGCCTTGATTGTAATCGCCGATGAGTCCCCATTGATTGTATTCGTAACTTATACCCTCCGTGACGTAATAGGGCTTCGACTGGAGGTCCGGCAGGCTGTTGGGA
Organism: Pirellulales bacterium; assembly: GCA_963773925.1. Taxonomy (GTDB): domain Bacteria; phylum Planctomycetota; class Planctomycetia; order Pirellulales; family JADZDJ01; genus CAVRAW01. The sequence continues at coordinate 61,585 of CAVZDC010000013.1, read as the reverse complement.
TCGGAAGGATCGAGAGGCACCATGCCGCCGACGTCATCGGGACACGCAAACGCCGCATTGTTGTCCTCTACAAATCGGCCCAGCACTTTCGCAATCGATCCAAACGGCCCGCCGAGCGATGCCGGCGTCGGTGTGCTGACGGGCAGGCTGTCGACATTCGGATATGTCCCGTGCGGACCGCGGCCACTCATGTAATGGTCCAGCCCGATGGCAATTTGCCGCAAATTCGATTGGCACTGGGTACGGTTGGCGGCCTCACGGGCCCGTTGGACCGCCGGAACCAATAACGACACGAGCGTGCTGACCACGGCAATCACCACCAACAGCTCGACGAGCGTGAATCCGTGCTTGATTGAGCGGTTCATGGTTCGTCCTCCGCGGAGGGCTCGGCGTGTGCTGTAATCTGACTTCAACCGACGCCGAATTACCAGAAATGCTCGCGGTTTCGTTCGGGCGCCCGAAAACGCCTGACCCAAGTATGCATCTCCCTGCCAATTAAACACCTTTATGGCCGCAAAGTTCCGCAAATGGGATGGCGGCGGGCCAGACGGCGCGGGCAGGGGTCGTGGTGCCTGGGGGTGGTTATTGGTTGCTCTGCGGAGGCCGTTGCTCTGGGGCCAGGAGCAATTCCTGCAGGTGGGCTTCGACGCACTCGGCTAAAACACCTGGATTGTAGCCTCCCTCCAAAACGCTGACAACGCGCCCTTGCGAGTGCGTGTCGGCGACGTTTTGCACCAGCCGAGTAAGCGCTTGAAAATCTTCGACTTCCAGCCCCAGCGATCCGACGGGATCCTCCCGATGGCTGTCAAAGCCGGCACTGACCAACACCAATTGGGGGTGCAATTTGTCGGCGAACTTTTCCAGTGCCGCTCGGAACCGCGCCAAATATTCGCTGCGCCGCGTGCCAAATTGCACCGGCAAATTCAGCGTAGTTCCCAAGCCGCTGCCGCTGCCGGTTTCGTCGCTGTCGCCGGTGCCCGGATAAAACGGCCAGCGGTGGATTGAAAAGAACCCGACCCGCGGATCGGTCCAAAAGGCATCCTGCGTGCCGTTGCCGTGATGCACGTCCCAATCGACCACGAGCACGCGATCCAGTTGATGTTCGTCGGTGGCCACACGCGCACCGATGGCAATGCTATTCAGCAGGCAGAATCCCATCGCATCGTGCGCAAGGGCATGATGCCCCGGCGGCCGCACCAGGCACAATCCGTTGCGCGCTTCGCCGTGGAGCACGCGGTCGACGGCATCGGCCACGGCGCCGGCGGCCAGGCAGGCCACGTCGTACGAGGCGGCCGACATCATGGTGTCGGCTTCGATCTGGCCGCCCCCGTGCTCGGCGATCGTTTTCAAGCGCGCGGTGTACTCGGGCCGGTGCACGCGCGCAATTCGTTCCTCCGATGCTGGTTCCCACGGCCGGCGGAGGCATTTGGCCATCAGCGCCTGGTGTTCCAAGTGGCTGATGACCTTCGCCAACCGCGCAGGCCGCTCCGGATGCGCCCCGGTCAGGTGATCGAGAAAGCGATGATCGTAGTAAAGCAGCGTCATGGGGCGAGCGGCGCGATGTTAAACTGTCCAGTGCAATTCTAATGGCCGCCGAGCGCTGCTTGACAGCGCGAACATGCCATAAGTAGGCTGGAAATTGGGAATTGGGTCTATTTTGCCCGTCGTCAAACCGGTATCCTCGCCGATGGCTTTTTGCATCCGTAAATCGCCGCTTTCAAATTGTATTTGGCTTTCGGGATTGCTGGCTCTGCTGGTCTGGTGCGCCCCCGCCGCCGCAGAGGATTACAAGGAGTTGCCCGCCCCTACGGAAGCGAAAACCTACTCCAAGGTACAAACCTATCTCGGCCGCAAAGAAGTCGAAGAAATGCTGCGGGGCAACGCCACTTTCGACGCCAAGGCCTTCGATAAGTTCTACAACGAACTTTTGTTTCCGCATTTTACGCGCAGCGAGAATTTCCAGGACTTTGTGCACCGCGTGGATCTGCCGCGGATGCGAAGAATCCTCAAATCCGACTTCAATGTCGCGAAAACCGGGGCCGTGCACGAGCATTTGAACGAATTAGTACTGACTTTCATGGACGGCATCGCTCAAGACAACTACCATCCTGCGGCGCGGGCCAGCGCCATGATGATGATCGCCGATTTGAGCGAAACCGATCCCAACGGCAAGCCCTGGAAAAACGCGCTGCCGGCACTCCTGAAAGGCGTGACGGCGCAAACCACAACCGACGCAGTGCGCGTACCGGCGCTGCGCGGCCTGTTGCGGCACGCTCAGGCAGGCATCGATTCGCAAGCGCGGCCGCAAGTGATTGCCACCATGCTTGAGGTGCTTGGCCAGCGCACGCCGCCGGAGAATCGCACTGCAGATGGGCACGATTGGATCCGCCGCCGTGCCATCGACGTGCTGGTGGCCATCGGCGAGCCGGGTGAAAACGGGGCCGTGGCCGATGCGCTGGCGAAGGTGATCGAAGACAACGCCGCCTCGGTGTCGATCCGCTCGGCGGCCGCCGCGGCGCTGGCGAATCCGAAGCTTACGCCGCCGAAGAATTTCGACGCGATGACCCTGGCGAAATCGGTCGGCGCGTAGGGGTCGATGCGTACAAAGGCGAATTGGCGGAGGCGTCGGCACAGTTCAAACCGATTGCCGCCGATCGTCTCAAGCAACACCTGTTGCAATTGCACAGCGGCCTGGCGGGAGAAGGAGGCAAAGGGGGCGTGATCGCCATGTCCAAGGACGCCAAGCTGCAACAATATGTAGCCGCGCTCGTCAAAGAGATCGACAATTTGCAGGCCGCCTGCGGCACCGCTCCGCTGCCTCAGCCGATTCCGCCGCTGCGCAGCGCCGGATCGGATTTGCCTCCGCCGATACCGATCGATACCCAAGCACCCTTGGCCAAAGCCATCGCCCAGGCCGGCGATAGTCTTGAAGCCGCGCTGGGTCGCACGGCCGGCGCAGCTCACCGGAAGCGCCGGCGCAGCCCCGCCTGGGTAAGCGGGTTGCTACGTCATCAGCGCATTGCGGCTTTCACCGTAATTCCCGCAAGTTCCGCATGCCAGCACTTTGCGGCGGATGAACCGATCTTGACCGTACCGGCGGCCATGGGTTAATTAGCGACCCTCTTGTCTTGCCGCCGCTGGCGCTGCTGCGCGCACCGGCGGCGTTGCTGTTCAGCACATCAGGGATGGGCCTCCTACTGTCGAGGATCGGCCGGTGATTAGGCCGCGGCTGGCGACTGTGATCGCAATGGGCGCGTTGTGCCTGACGGGAGAGCGTGCGCGCGCCAGCGTGTCGAGTTTCCCTCCCCAGCTGCCTCTTATGGCAGCGCGTATCAAGCGCCGCCCCCGACGTTCGATCCGTATTCGCTGCCGAGCTATTCGGGTCCGACGACTGCCCCAGCATTGCCCGCCACCGGAGCGCCCTATGCGACCGGTCCGTACACGCCATATCCGGCTGCGCCGGCCGCGCCGTACGGCGCGCCGCCGCCGACCGGTTTGTATCCGGAAGGCGCGCCAGTTTACAACGGCCCGACGCTTGGTCCGGTTACCGACTACTGGAACCGCACTGCGCGCTTGCTGCAGGAGGTGCACGCCGACAACACCTGGCTGCCGCGCGGCGGCGGCGAGCGCTCGCTGGGCGTCGACGTTACCAACGTGTGGGCCACGTTTGCGATTCCGTTTTATTACAACGCCAATCCGCTGCTGATCACGCCCGGCTTCCAATTGGCGCTGTGGGATGGGCCGACGTCTTTCTCGCCCCCCACGCCGCCAGAGCCTGATCTGCCGGGGCAAACCTACGGCGCCTACATCGACGCCGCCTGGAATCCGCAATTCAACAATTGGCTGGGTGCCGAGTTGGAAGTCAGCCCCGGCGTGTGGACCGATTTCCAGCACACCACCACACAAAGCATTCGTGTGCTGGGGCGGGGCCTGGGTGTGCTCACATTGACCCCCACGGTGCAATTCAAGTTGGGCATTTGGTACATCGATCGGCTGCAGATCAAACTGCTGCCGGCCGGCGGCATCGTGTGGACCCCCGATCCCGATGCCCGCTACGAAATTACCTTTCCGGCGCCCAAGTTGGCTCATCGCTGCACGACGATTGGCAATCACAACGTGTGGGCCTACATTCGGGGCGAATACGGCGGCGGCGATTGGACCATCAACCGCCCCGGCGATCAGTTCGATTACAACGACCTGCGGTTTGCCATCGGCGTGGATGTGCTGCCTGAATCGCCGCACGGCTTGCGTGGATATCTCGAAGTTGGTTACGCCTTCGATCGGCAACTGGTCTTCCGCGACATCAATCCCAACACGTTCGACATGAACGATGCCGTGCTGTTGGGCGCGGGTTTGTCGTTCTAAGCCAAGCTCCCTTTTGCGATGCGCACTGTTGCACCACGATTACGCTGCCGGTTCTTTTCGCCTGCCGTTTTGGCGGCGGCGATCGCTTGCGCGGTTCGCCGTGGCCGACCCAACTCCCGCGCCCAACGCCAATGTGTTTGCCGCGCCGGAAGCATACTCGCAAACCGCAGCCGGCGAAGTGCCGCAGCCGTTGCCGCCGGTCGATGATTCCAGCACGAATCAACCGCCAAGTCCGCTGCGATTGGCATCTTTCCCGCGCGATTTCACCGAGCCGCTATTGGATCAGCCCGATAACCCGGTGCTGCTGCCCGAAATTGCAAAAGCCAACGCGCCGCAGCAGCGGCCGGGATTCTTCCAGCGCATCGCCGCCACCACCACGTATTTGCCGCGGTTGGGCGATGAAACCGTCGGCTTTGAAGATACCGAGGTGTATGGCGTGTTTGGCGTGCCGTTCCCCACGCGCGAAACGCCGTTGCTGATCGAGCCGGGCACCGATTTCTGGGTGGTCGATTCGCCGGTGGGGGCCGATCTGCCGCCGACTTTGCACGACGACTACCTGGAATTCCATTGGCTGGGCAAAATCACCAGCCGCTGGGGCGCGGACATTGTGGTGACCCCCGGCTGGCACAGCGATTATCAAAACGCCAACGGCTCGCAGGCCTTCCGCTTGGAATCGCACGGCGTGGCGGCCTACGACTGGACGCCCAACTTCAAACTGGCTTTGGGTGTGGCCTATTGGGACCGTATCAACGCCAAAATCATTCCCGCCGGCGGCTTCATTTGGACGCCGAACGAAGATCTGCGGCTGGAAATCATTACGCCCAAGCCGCGCATTGCATACCGTATCAGCCGCGACCCGACGTTCGAGCGCTGGATCTACATCGCCGGCGAGCTTGGGGGCGGCGAATGGGCGATCCAGCAAATTGGCGGCGTCAACAACGTGCTGGACTACACCGATTACCGCGTGATGATGGGTATCCAACGCAAAAGCATGGTGTTGGGATTGAACAGCGATGCCGAACTGGGCTACGTGTTCGGCCGCCAGTTGCAATACCAGGTGGGCGCCGATCAGAACATCCCCAGCACCCTGATGGCCCGCTTGAGCCTGTCGTACTGAAATGCAAAGTGCAGAATGCAAATTTCTTCATTTTGCAATTTACAACTTGCATCTATCCTTTCCGCTGCATCGCCCGCTGTACCGCGGTGCCCATGTCGGCCGGGCTTTCGGCGATTTCGATGCCCGCAGCCTTGAGCGCCGCCAATTTCTCGGCGGCCGTGCCCTTGCCGCCGGAGATGATTGCCCCGGCATGCCCCATCCGCTTGCCAGGCGGGGCGGTGCGGCCGGCGATGAACGCCGCCACCGGCTTGGTGACGTGTTGTTTCACGTACGCCGCGGCTTCTTCTTCCGCGGTGCCGCCGATTTCGCCCATCATCAAAATCGCTTCCGTGCCCGGATCATCCTGGAACATTCTGAATAAATCGATGAACGAGGTGCCGACGATTGGATCGCCCCCCAGACCGACGCACGTCGATTGCCCGAGTCCCAAGTTCGTCAATTGCCACACAGCTTCGTAGGTAAGCGTGCCGCTGCGGCTCATCACACCCACCTTGCCGGGCTTGTGGATGTAGCCGGGCATGATGCCGATCTTGCATTCGCCCGGCGTGATCACCCCCGGGCAGTTCGGGCCAACCAGCACCGATTTACTGCGCTTCACCACCGGATACACCTTGGCCATATCCAACACCGGCACGCCTTCGGTGATAGCCACCACGGTTTTAATCCCTGCATCGACCGCTTCCAAAATGGCGTCGGCCGTGAACGCCGGCGGGACGAAGATCATCGTGGCATCGGCGCCAGTTTTTTCGACCGCTTCCATGACAGTGTCGAACACCGGCAGCCCTTCGACCATCTCGCCACTTTTGCCGGGCGTCACCCCGCCAACCATCTTAGTGCCATATTCCTTGCATCCCTTGGTGTGGAATTGCCCCACCTTGCCGGTGATGCCCTGGCAAATGACGCGCGTGTTTTTGTTGACCAGAATGCTCATGTTTTATTTGGCGGCGGCGACTACTTTTTTCGCGGCATCCGTGAGTCCGTCGGCAGTCGTGATGTTCACTCCGCTCGAGGCGATGATCTTTCGGCCTTCCTCCACTTCGGTGCCTTCCAATCGCACTACCAGCGGCACATTGAAGCCGACCGTTTTGTACGCTTCCACAAGCGCGTTGGCGATCGTCGTGCAGCGCATGATGCCGCCGAAGATGTTCACCAGCACCCCCTTCACGTGCGGGTCGGAAAGCAGAATGCGGAATGCCTCGGTAACTTGTTCGGTATTCGCGCCGCCGCCGACGTCGAGAAAATTCGCCGGCTCGCCGCCGTGCAGTTTGATCAAGTCCATCGTGCTCATCGCCAGACCGGCGCCGTTCACGAGGCAGCCGATCGTGCCGTCAAGCTTTACATAGCTCAGCCCGGCTTTTTGAGCCCGCACTTCGGTCGGCTCCTCCTCGGAAAGATCGCGCATCTCCAGCAGTTCTGGATGGCGGAACAGGGCGTTGTCGTCGAAGCTCATCTTGGCGTCCAGCGCCACCAGGTCGCCCGATTTGGTCACCACCAGCGGATTCACTTCCACCAGGCTGCCGTCCTTCCAAACCAGCACGCGGCACAGCGAGCGCAGGAATTTTTCCGCCAGGCGGATGCTATTGCCTTTCAGCTCCAGCTTCACCGCCATTTTGCGCGCCTGATACGGTTGCAGGCCGGCCTCGGGATCAAACGCTTCCTTGAAAATCAGATGCGGCGTTTTCTCCGCCACTTCCTCGATGTTCATGCCGCCAGATTGGGAGGCGATGAGCACCGGCCCGGCCGCCTGCCGATCAACCACCACGCCCAAATACAGCTCGCGGGCAATATCGCAGCCTTCCTCGACGAGCACCTGGCGAACCACTTGCCCTTCGGGCCCCGTTTGAATCGTCACTAGCGGCTTGCCCAACAAGGCCCCCGCAACCTTGGTGGCCTCCTCGGCCGATTTCACCAGTTGCACGCCGCGCTGCTGCGAGCCTTTGATTGTGCCTTTGCCGCGCCCGCCGGCGTGGATTTGAGCCTTCACCACGGCGATCGGTCCGCCCAAATCGCGAAACGCCTTGGCGGCCTCGTCCGGAGTGCGCGCCACAAAGCCGTTGGGCACGTTGACGCCCGCTTCACGCAAAATAGCCTTGGCTTGAAATTCGTGAATTTTCACGGCGGGAAGGAGTGAATAAGTGAGTACGTGAGTGGTAAGAAGCTAGCCGTTGCTACGTTGCGGGACGCAATTGCCGGTGAACGCCTTTCGCAACTCTGGTAAAATCGCGGATTATACGGCCTCGCCAGCGTCTGAGCAATGAGCAGACCCGGCTTCGTACTTACTCACCCTTACTCACCTACTCACTTACCCACCTGTTTGCCGCCCCATGGATTTCCGCGTCGATCTGAACATTTTCCGCGGCCCGCTCGATTTGCTCCTCTTCCTGGTGCGCAAGCACGAGGTGGAGATCACCGAAATTCCCATTGCGCCTATCACCGAGCAATTCCTGCAGTATCTGGCGCTGCTCAAGGAACTGGATGTCGACGGCGTGGGGGATTTCGTCGAGATGGCCAGCACGCTGATTGAAATCAAATCGCGCACGGTGTTGCCGCACGGCGATGAAGAGCAGGAACCGCTGGAAGACCCGCGCAAAGATCTCGTACACCAACTGCTGCAGTACAAGCGCTACAAAGACGCCGCCAGCATGCTCGAGGAGCGCGGCCGCCAATGGCAGCAGCGCTACCCCCGGCTAGGCGGCGATCTGGCGAGCGATTTACGCAATCCCGCGGAAGAACCGATTCACGAGGCGGAACTGTGGGACCTGGTCAGCGCCTTCGGCCGCATTCTGAAGGAACGGGCCGCCACCAGCCCCTCGAACATCCTTTACGACGACACGCCGATCCAGGTCTACATGGAGCGCATCCACGCTGATCTGAAGCGCGAAGGCCGGCTGGCCATGTCTGAGCTATTCAAGCCGTACACGAACAAATCGACGCTAGTCGGATTGTTCCTGGCCACGCTGGAACTGGTGCGGTATCACGGCGTGCGCTTGGAGCAAAGCGAACTGTTCCGAGAGATTTGGATTCTGCCCGGCGACGCCGATGCGGCAGCCCCAGACTTCTCTCAGGCCGACAACTACCAGCCGTCGAGTGCATCGGCCAAAGCCGGCACGTCGTCGGGCAAAGCGGGCAAAGCACGCTCGCGGCGCAATCGCAAGGTCGAGTAGCCATTGCGGCAGCCGGACGTAGGGGCCGCAGCGGTTGTATCGCCGGTGCGATTTGATACGTCACCCACACTTTGCCGCCCCCGCAGCGGCAAGCCGCTGGTGCTAACCTTCCAATGGTCCGCTCCCAAATGCTTTCCAGCGAGGAAGATGCGGGTCTTTCTCCACTTTCACTTCGCTCCTAAGATACATGGTGGACGGCGGACAATGAGCATCCAGGAACCGACATCCGTGTACGAGCAAACCTTCCCTCCCGATCTGTTCATCAACCGCGAGTTGAGCTGGCTAGACTTCAATGCCCGCGTGCTCGAAGAGGCCGAGGACGAACGCACGCCGCTGTTGGAACGGTTGAAATTCCTGGCCATCTTCAGTTCCAATCTCGACGAGTTTTTCATGGTGCGCGTGGCCGGCTTGCGCGAGCAGGCCTTCGGCGATGGGGCCCCGCAGGACTACAGCCCCGATGGGCTGAGGGCCATCGCCCAGTTGCAGCGCATCACCAAGCGCACGCAGGAACTGGTGGCCCGGCAATGCCGCTGCTGGAACGAATCGGTCCGGCCGGCGTTGGTTCGCGAAGACATCCGCCTGCTGTCGATCGATGAATTAACACCCGACCATGAGGCGGCCCTGGATCGTTTCTTCCGCGAACGGGCGTTGCCGATTCTCACGCCGATGGCCATCGATCCGGCCCACCCCAGCCCGCGCTACCACAATCGCGGGTTGTACCTCGCCGCCATGCTGGAGCGGCGCCGGGGTTTGGGGCCCAAACAACTATTCGCGGTGGTGCAGGTGCCCCAAGTGTTGCCGCGGCTGGTGCCGTTGGGCGGCGGCAACAACCAATTCATTCTGCTGGAAGATTTGGTTTCCGCGCGCCTGCCGGAACTCTTCGGCGGCTTCGACGTGCTTTCCTGGACCACGTTCCGTATCACGCGCGACAGCGACATCGATTTGCTGGAACAAGAATCCGACGACATGTTGCGGCTGATCGAAGACCGCTTGAAGACCCGCCAGCGCGGCGAAGCGGTGCGGCTGGAAGTTTCCGCCGGCGGCAGCGAGGAACTGCTGCGGATGATCATCGACGAAGAATCGATCCGCGATAACCAGCCCGAAGGCTACAGCGAGGTGTATCGCATTCCCGGGCCGCTGGATCAGTCGGCGATGATGGAGCTAGTGAAGCTGCCAAACTTGGAGCAACTGCGCGATCCGCCGTTTTCGCCGCAAATGCCCCGCGGCCTGCGGCGCCGCGACGATCTGTTTGCCACCATCGCCAAACGCGACATTCTGATCCACCACCCGTACGAAACCTTCGACACGGTGGTCGATTTCGTCACCAAGGCGGCCAACGACCCCAAAGTGCTCGCCATCAAGCAAACGCTTTATCGCACCAGCGGCGATTCGCCCATCACCCGGGCGCTGATTCAGGCGGCCGACAACGGCAAGCACGTCACGGCGCTGGTCGAATTGAAAGCCCGCTTCGACGAGGCGAACAACGTCTCCTGGGCGCGGCAACTGGAACGGGCCGGCGTGCACGTGGTGTTCGGCTTTTTGGATTGGAAAACGCACTGCAAATTGTCGCTGGTGGTGCGACAGGAAGGCAACTCGCTGAAGCGGTATGTTCACCTGGGCACGGGCAACTACAACCAGGTGACCGCCCTACAGTACACCGACCTGGGCCTATTTACCGCCGACGAAGACATTGCCACCGACGCCTCGGCGCTGTTCAATCTGCTTACCGGCTATTCGCAAGGGCATCAATGGCGCAAGCTGGTGGTGGCCCCCACCGATTTGCACCGCCGCACGCTGCAACTGATCGACGAGCAAATTCAGCGGGCCGCCGAAGGCAAGCCCTCGCGCATTTTCGCCAAACTGAACGCCATCGTCGATCACCGCATCATCGAAGCGCTCTACCGCGCCAGCCAGGCCCGCGTGCCCATCGACATCGTCGATCGCAGCATCTGCTGCCTGCGCCCGGCGTGGCCGGCACGTCGGAGACCATCCGCGTGCGCAGCATCGTCGACCGGTTTCTGGAACACAGCCGCATCTACGTGTTCGGCCCCGATGACGATTGCAAGGTGTTTCTCAGTAGCGCCGATTGGATGCCGCGCAACTTTTACCGCCGTGTGGAAGTGATGTTCCCGATTGAACAGGCCGATTTGCGCGACCGCATTTTGCACGAGATCGTGCCGGCCTATTTGAAAGACAACGTGAAGGCGCGAACTCTTCAGTCCGACGGCACCTATCTTCGGCCGACAGTCGGGCCGGGCGAGACGCCCTTCCGCGTGCAGGAGCGATTGCTGGCCTTGCATCCGGCCGTCACGGCCGCCGCCGGCGACGTGCGGCTGGCGCCCCCGGTCGACTTGCAGTTGGCCGTGGCCAGTGCCGACGGCAGCGCGGCGGTGGTGGAAGGAAACGGGGCAGAATCGGTTGCCGTAGCAGGAAACGGAGCGCCCGAATCTGAGCACGCGGTCGCGCCGACGAAGCCGGAGTAAGATCGCTTCACTCCGCGTTCGCCTTCCCTAGCAGCGATTGCCAGTAGGCTTGCGCTTGTTGCAGGTAGCGGCGAGTTGTTTGCGCGGCGGGCGAGTCATCCGTCTTGGCGGCCTCTGCAATCTCCGCTGCTCGCTTGTTCGTCCAATCCAAAAAGAACTGCACACTGCCGCGGCTAATGCGCGGCTGGTTGCCAATCTCCACGTAATACGCGCCGGTCGATGCGTAGCGATATGTCTGCGAATTTTCCGTCACGGCACGCACCAAAAACCAACCGCTGGCATCGAACTTGAGCTGCGGCAGCTTTCCGCCGGTCGATTTGAAATCTTCCAAGTTCGCCTCGAACTGGCTCCGGCCATTTTTCACAATCTCCAGGTAGCGAATTTTTTCCCGAGTCGATAGTGTCAGACCCACCAGCAATTCCACCGCCTGCCCGGCGTCCGCCTTGAACACGTAACCGGGCAGCTCGCCGTTCACGTTCGGTCGAATCAGCGGGCCGTTGGTGATCATCACTCGCCCGCCGCGCAGTGCTTCCCACCAGCCATCCCAGGTGAGCTCCGCTTTGATCGGCTTGCCGGAATCGCTTTTTTCGCCGCCGATCTCCGGTTCCAGATGCACGTACACGCGGTTGTAGCCCAGCGGATTACTGTTTGCGCCGCGCCACTGCCTGCGGTGGCGGGAATGTGCAGGCCGCAGTTGAGCAACTGATAGTAAATCTCCTGCGACCAGCGGCCGTTGCCTTGAGGATTGGGATACGAGCTTGTGTCGCGCGGCCAGCCGCCGGCTTCGTTGGCCACCACGCCGCCGCGCAGTAAGTGGCGATTGGCCAACTGCACCGAATCGATCTGCCGCGCCGCAATCCAAATCGGCAAATCCCGCGCGAAGAAAGCCCCGGCATCGACCCAAGCATGCTGTTCGCGCCGAGCCTGTTCAACCACGGGTAGCCACGGCAGGCTGCCCAGCGCCTTGGCGTCGTCCACCGGCACCTCCAGCGGCTTATCCAAGCGAAACAGCCGCAGCGTATTGCCCGGCGAAGTGAGTTCGCCCCCCAGCACGCTATAGAAATAGTCGCCGTCGAATTGAGTGACGATGTCCGCGGGCAGCGGCCGCCTGGCCCAAGGATTTTTCAGATTGCTCCACGTTACTTCCGGCACCACGTGCACGTCGTCGGCCTGCATCAAAAGCTTCAACTCTTTCTCCGGCCGCAGGACATCCAAATCGCCGCTGAACCAGCCTTCCTGCGTCATATCGCAAAATCGCGTCAGGGGCACGTCTTTCGTGTCGTCGGCGAAGTTCTGAATTTCAAAGTGGCCGTTCATCACTTTGTATTCCAGCCCGCGCTCCATCTGAAATTCGTATGCTCCGCTGGGCAGATCGAGCTTGATTTTGTCGTAGAACAGCAGCGAATCGCCGTCGACCAGCGCCCCTTGCAACTTCGCGGGCTTCACCGGCTTTCCCTGTGCATTTCTCAGATCCATCCGCACGGCCAGCGGCTTGCCCGTGTTGGCATCGATCGCGCGAATAGCCAGCCGGCCGCCGGCCAGCAGTGCCGCCGGAGAAGCGATTGTCATCAGCGCCAACACAGTCGCGAAGCGTAATTTCATCGGCAGCTTTTTGGCTTGGGAACGTGGCACTCTTTCCAAGCCTAGCACGCCGCGGGATGTAGCGAATTTGCCGTCCTTGATGCCCGCCGCCGACACGACCTAGAATAGTTCAGGCTTTTGTCGCCCCCTGGTTTCCCTGCATCAGCGACCCCTGTTTTTGCGATGGCGCGCAGTGGCTGAAGACTATTACCAAACGCTTGGAGTTGGCCGCAACGCTTCGCAAGCGGAGATTCAGAAAGCGTACCGCACCCTGGCGCAAACTTCATCCCGACCTGAACCCCAACGACAAAACCGCCAAGGAAAAATTCCAGAAGCTGCAATCCGCCTACGACGTGCTGAACGACACAAGCAAGCGAGAATTGTACGATCGCTACGGCAGTGCGTTCGAATCGATGGGCGCCGGGCGCATGCCGGCGCCGCGCCACATGGCGGGCAGGCGTGGTATGGCCAGGCAGCGCCGGGCTTCGAGGAGATCGACCTCAACCAATTCTTCGGCGAGCGTTTCGGCGACCAGGGGGGCGGCGGCGGTGGGTTCGCCGATCTGTTCAGCGGAATTCGCCGCGCCGCCCAGACGCAGGCCGGCACCCGCGCCCGCCGCGGCCGCGCCGCGGAACTGCCGGGCAACGACCTGCACAGCGACGTAGAAATCCCCTTCCGCACCGCCATCGAAGGGGGCAAAGTGGAAGTGGGCGTGCCGCGCGGCGGCGGCAAGATCGATCGCATCGAAGTGAAAATTCCCGCCGGCATCAACGACGGCGGCAAAATTCGCTTGCGCGGACAAGGTGCTCCCGGCGCGGGAAAAGCTCCCGCGGGCGATTTGTTAATGACCGTCCACGTTGCGCCGCATCCCTTCTTTCAGCGCCGCGGCAACGATTTGATCGTCCGCGTGCCGATCACCCTGGCCGAAGCGGTCACCGGCGCAAAGGTCGACATCCCCAGCCCCAGCGGCACCATCGCGCTGCGCATTCCGCCGCGCACCAATAGCGGCGCCAAGCTGCGAGTGCGCGGCCATGGTGTCAAGCCGAAGAATGGCGCTGCGGGCGATCTGTATGCGGAAGTGCAAATCGTGCTGCCGCCGGTGATCGACGACGCGGCGATCGAAGCCATCCGCAAGCTCGACGCGCAACAACCCTCCAACCCGCGCAGCGAATTACGATGGTAACGGCGTCGATTATTTCGCGATGGTCCCAAGGCGCGGTGCTGGCGGCCGAGCAGGCCAAAACTCTGATCGAGCGCTTGGATCCGCAAAGCCGCGCCGGGCTGCTGGCCGCATTGGCCGGGCTGGTGGTGCTAGGGATCGGCTCGATGGTGGCCGTGTACCTGGGTGCGCGCTACGTGAAGCGCATCATCCGCCAGCGCCCGCCCGAGCGTCGCCGAGATCCCAGCGACTGGAAGCGCCGCCTGCCGGTCGAGCAATTCCCGCCGCAAGAACCGGATCAGCCATGAAGCCCGGCCACGGATTTCCCAAAGCGGTGCGTTTGCTTTCCCGTAGCGACTTTCGCCGGGTGTATGAGCGCGGCTGTTGGATTGGCGACGATCTGCTGCGCCTGGCCGGCCAATTGAACGAGTTGCCGCATCCACGACTGGGTCTGGCGGTTTCCCGTCAGGTCGGCGCCGCCGTCGTGCGGAATCGCTGGAAACGCCTGATCCGCGAAGCGTTTCGCCAGGCGGGGCCCGAACTGCCGCCCGGCTTAGACTTCATCGTCATTCCCCGCCACTCCAGCCAGCCGCAGCTGGAACCTATCGCCAGGTCGCTGGCGAATCTATCATGGCGATTGGCTAGGCGTTTGAAGCGCGAAGCCTCGCAGGCCCGCCGAAACGCTACCGAAGACCGCCGCAAAGACTCCTGACTCCCAGCTCATTGTTCACCGCTCATCGCTCATCGTTTTCTTCCATGCCCACCAACTACCACGTCCGAATTGTCAAGCAATCACTGGCCTTCAGCGCCGCGCACTTCATCACCTTGGAAAACAATTTCTGCGAGCGGCTGCACGGGCATAATTTTCAGGTGGCGGTGGAAGTGTGCGGACCGCTGAACGAGAACCAGTATGTGATCGATTTCATCGCGCTGCGCGACACGTTGGCGCAAATCATCGTCGAACTGGATCATCACGTGCTGTTGCCCACCGAGCATCCGCGAATTCGCGTGCGCTCGGATGAGAAATCGGTTGAGGCTTCGTTTCAAGAGCGGCGCTGGGTGTTCCCGCTGAGCGATTGCATGCTCTTGCCGGTTTCGAACACCACCGCCGAAAAGCTGGCCGAATACATCGGCCGCCGTTTGCTCGATGATTTGGAGCGCCGCTGCGATATTCGTCCAGAGCGCGTTGCGCGTGGAAGTGGATGAATGCCTGGGGCAAATCGGCTCGTGCGAGCTGGTCGGGCAATGACGTTTCCTGCCGCCGCTGGAACGTAATCAGTTCAAGTCTCCGTCATGCGCAGTCGATAAGCCTCACCGAAGCCCCGGGATTGCAACCCCGGGGCTTGCCGACCTTGCGAGTGCAATGCATTCTGCGACGGAGTTGACGAACATGGCCAGCTCTACGAACCTGCGCAAAGCCGCTATCTTGCTAGCAAGCCTGCCGCCGGACGATGCCGAAAAACTTTTGGCGCGATTCGATTCCCCACAGGTGCACGCTCTGACCGGCGAGTTGATTCGCCTAGGCGCCGTGGAACACAGCGAAGAACGGGCCATTTGCCGCGAGTTTGCCGCCGCTGTCAGTCCCAGCCCGCGCGAACATTGGAGCTCCGCGCCGCCGTTTGGATTTTTGCGCCACTTCGATCGCCCGGCGTTGATCAAGTTACTCACGCACGAACATCCGCAGACCGTTGCGCTGATCGTTTCGTATTTGCCGCGCTCTGCCGCCATGGAATTCATCGCCCAGTTGCCCTCAGAGCAGCAAGTGGATTTGATCCATCGCATCGCCACGCTCGGGCACGTCGACCGGCAGATCGTCAGCGAGGTGGAAACAGGCTTGCAATCCCGCCTGATCAAGTCGCTCTATCCGCCGCCGCAATCAGCCTCCAGCGCCGCCGCATAAATTCTCGAGCGACCCCCGGGCTGAGCCAGGGGCTAACGTTCGCCGCCACCGCCCACCGCCAACTGCCTACCGCGTACTTTCGCCTTGTGTTACCATGCCTCCCCATGGCAGACACTCCGATGATGCGGCAATATCAGGAAGCCAAGACGGCTTGCCCGGACGCACTGCTGTTGTTCCGGATGGGAGATTTCTACGAGCTGTTCTTCGACGACGCTCGCACTGCCGCCCGGCTGTTGGGCCTGGCGCTGACCAGCCGCGACAAAGGCGAAAACGCCGTTCCCATGGCCGGCTTTCCGCACCATCAATTGGAAAGTTATCTGCGCAAGCTGGTATCGCTGGGTCTGCGTGTGGCAATTTGCGAGCAGATGGAAGACCCGCGGCAGGCCAAGGGCCTGGTGAAGCGCGACGTGACGCGAGTTGTCACCCCCGGCACGCTCACCGACGACGCCCTGCTGGATCCGCGAGAAAGCAATTATCTGGCCGCGGTGGTGCTCAACCGCGACCAGAACGAATCCGTTGGGCTGGCGTGGGTTGAACTTTCCACCGGCCGCTTCCACGCCGCGGTGTTTCCGCGCACGAAAATGAACGATCAAATAGCCCGCATCCATCCGGCCGAATGTTTGCTCGAAGAAGAGACGAATCTTTCATTTTCCGCCGGAGGCGTCGGCGGCGAACCCGGAAAGCTCGTTGTCACCCGCCGGCCGACATGGGCGTTCTCGCTGGCCGCCGCTACGCAAAATCTATCGAAACACTTCGGCACCGCGACGCTGGAAGGCTTTGGTTTCGACGCGGCGCGTGATGTCCCGGCGCTGCGCGCCGCCGGCGCCATTCTCGAATATCTCACCGAGACGCAGAAATCGTCGCTGGCGCATATTGATCGCCTGCTGCCGTGCCAGGCAGGTTCGACGCTGGAGATCGACGAATCGACGCGCCGCAGCCTGGAAATCTCGCAGACAATGCGTGAGAGCCGCCGCGAGGGCTCGCTGCTCTCGGTTTTGGATCGCACGCAAACGGCGATGGGCTCGCGCCTGTTGGCCGATTGGGTGGCCAATCCGCTCGTGGATCTGACGGCGATCGACGAACGGCTCGACGCTGTGGCGGAGTTGGTAGCCGATAGCCGCGTGATGCGACGAAGTGCGCGAGAAATTGCGCGGCATCTACGATATGCAGCGCTTGTTGGCCCGCATCGCCACCGGACGCGCCAGCCCGCGCGACCTAGGGCACGTCGGCCACACGCTGGCCGCGTTGCCGGCGGTCAAAGCCAAAGTCACCGGCCGCAAGAGCGCGCTGCTGGTACGGCTCGAATCGGAGTTGGATTTATGTCCCGAAATCCGCGCCCGCCTCGAATCGGCGCTGGTCGAGAATTGCCCGCTGCAAACCCGCGATGGCGGCATCATCCGGCCCGGCTTCAATGCCGACTTGGATGGCCTGCGCGAACTGGCCGCCGGCGGCAAGCAATGGATCGCCCGCTATCAAGCCGAAGAAGCCGCTCGCAGCGGCATTCCCACGCTCAAGGTCGGCTTCAACAAAGTGTTTGGTTACTACATCGAAGTCACCCACACGCACGGGCACAAAATTCCCGAGAACTACATTCGGAAGCAAACGGTGAAAAACGCGGAGCGCTACATCACGCCGGAACTGAAGGAGTACGAAGAAAAAGTGCTCACTGCCGACGAACGCTCCAAAGAATTAGAGTATCAACTGTTCGTCGAGCTGCGCGAGTTCGTGGCCGCCCAGGTGCGCCGGCTGCAAGCCACCGCCGCGGCGCTGGCTCAGCTCGATGTGCTTGCCGGCCTGGCCGACCTGGCCCGGCGCGAAACTATTGCCGGCCGAAGTTGGTTGAAGAGCCGCTGTTGGAAATCCGCGACGGCCGCCATCCGGTGCTTGACGCGCTGATGACCGATGGCACGTTTGTGCCCAACGATTGCGCTGCCTCAACCGACGAGGGCCTGATCCTGCTCATCACCGGCCCCAACATGGCGGGCAAAAGCACGTATATTCGCCAGGTGGCGCTGCTGACCCTGATGGCGCAAATCGGCAGCTTCGTCCCCGCCCGTCAGGCCACGCTGGGTTTGGCCGACCGCATCTTCGCCCGCGTCGGGGCCAGCGACGAGCTGAGCCGTGGCCAAAGCACCTTCATGGTCGAGATGACCGAGACGGCGCGCATTTTGAATACCGCCACGCCGCGCAGCTTGGTGATTTTGGACGAAATCGGCCGCGGCACCAGCACGTACGACGGTGTCTCGCTAGCCTGGGCCGTAGCGGAATATCTGCACGATCACATCGGCTGCCGGACGCTGTTCGCCACGCACTATCACGAACTCACGGATCTGGCCAAAACCCTTTCCAGCGTGCGCAATCTAAACGTGGCCGTGCGCGAGTGGGAAGATCAGGTCGTGTTCTTGCACAAAATCGTGGAGGGGGCCGCCGACAAAAGCTACGGCATCCACGTAGCTCGCCTGGCCGGCGTGCCGCAGGAAGTCAACCAGCGAGCCAAGCAAATCTTGGGGCAGTTGGAGCAAGAGCACCTGGACAGCGATGGCCGGCCAAAAATCGGCCGCCGCGGCAAATCGCGCCGCGTCGGCGACCTGCAGCTTACGCTCTTCGCCGCCGAACCACATCCGATCGTCGAAAAGCTGCGAGCACTGGATCTGGACACGCTTTCCCCCTTAGCCGCGCAGCAACTGTTGCACCAGTGGCAGGCGGAGTTGAATGGCCAGAATGCGTCGCAACCACGCGCGACGCCGGCGCCGAAGTGACGCCCGACTAATCGCGGCGATACTGCCCCCAATCGATGCGCAACTTTCGCATCCGCGCCCGCAGCGTATGCGGGTTGATGCCCAAGAACTTCGCCGCGCCACGTGCCCCTTCGATTCGTCCGCGAGTTTGTTCTAGCGCGGCTTCGATGTGCCGCTTCATGGCCGCATTTAAAGTCTCCAGGGATCCGGCTTTCGTCTGGCCGCCCGTCAGCGTTGTCTTGCCTGCGTTCGAAAGGGCAGGGGGGGCCACACCGATCGCGGTGCCCACCTCCAAACGTTTGCCGTCGCCCAACAGCGCCGCGCGTTCGATCACCGCCGCCAACTCGCGCACATTGCCCGGCCACGGATACGCCGCCAGCAGGTTGACGTCGTCGGGTGTTGGCGTTCGTGCAGGCAGTCCAAACCGCTTGGCGGCGCCAGGGCGAAGTGAGTTGCCAGGGCTGGAATATCTTCGGACCGATCGCGCAGCGGCGGCAGCTCGATGGGAAACACCGCCAGCCGATACCATAAATCTTCGCGAAAGGTCCCTTCGCCGACCATTGCCTGCAGGTTGCGATGCGTGGCCGCCACCACGCGCACGTCCACATGAATCTGCCGCTCGCCGCCGACGCGTTCAAAGGTGCCGTCTTGCAAAATGCGCAGCAGCCGCACTTGGGCCGCCGGCGGCAATTCGCCGCATTCGTCGAGGAACAACGTGCCGCGATCGGCTCGTTCAAACCATCCCTTGCGCAGCGCCGTGGCCCCGGTAAAACTGCCGCGCTCGTGGCCGAACAACTCTGAATCGACCAATTCGGGCGGCAGGGCCCCGCAATTCACCCGCAAAAACGGCCCGCCGGTGCGCCGCGATTGATTGTGAATCGCCCGGGCCACCACTTCCTTGCCCGAACCGGTCTCGCCGAGAATCAACACCGGAATATCGGCTCGAGCGACAATGCCGACGCGCTCCATGACCGGCCGCAATCCCGATTCGGCCCCTACGATGGCATCGCTCAAATCGTTGCGGCCTAGTTTCGTCAGCAGCGAGCGGTTTTCGGCCTCCACCTTTTCGCGCAGCGCCACCAGTTCGTGCAGCCGCCGATCGTTTTCCAGCGCTACGGCAAACGGCTCCAGCAACACCTTGAGTAGTTTCTCGTGTTCGGTTTTGAACGAATGCGGCGGGGCCGCGATTGCCACCAACGCTCCGGGTGGCCCGTCTTGAATTCGCAGCGGCCCGGCTAGCACGTCGCCGCTGACCCCTTCGGGCAGCAACCCCGGTAGTCGCTTGCGCAGCGCCGTCACTTTTTCATGCACGATCTCGTCGCGCAGACACCATTGCAACAAACGGTCGATCTCGTCGGGCGAGCATTCGTTGCGCAGCCGTGCGCTGGGCCGGCTATGATCGCGCGCCGAAGCCGCCACGGTGTCGACCGCGCCGCGCTCTAAATCGATCAGGCGCAGCGCCAACTGATCCAACGGTAAATGGCGCACGATTAGCGGAGCAATCAGGTCGGTCGCCTCGGCAATTTCGATATGCCGGCAGGCCTCCCGCCAAACATCGAGCAGCAATTGGCTGTGGTCGTGCATGGAAAACGGACCTAACGGTGGCCGGCAAATATGACGGATTATAACCGTCGCTGGTGATAGTAGTCCATCATATTAGACGGTTGATAGCGAAACAGAATCAGTATCCGTTATATCTTAACGAGTTTTCTCTCGAAATCCCGGCAATTCGGCCGTTGGCACGGGGAGTGCGTTTAGCAAGCCCGCCAGCGTCTGCTTCCCTGCTCGATTGAAACCAAGGACCGATTGCCATGAATTTTACCCGTCGTGCGTCTGTGGTGCTGTTGTTAGGGTTGTTGCTTGCTGCATGCGGGTGCGGCGATAACGCGTCGTCGATTCCCGAGCTAGCGGTACAGGCCAAGGCCGCCGAGCCAGATAACTCGCCAATTGAGCTGCTGAACGTCTCCTGCGATCCCACGCGCGAATTGTGGCAAGCCCTGAATCAGCAGTTCGCCGTGCAGTATCTAAAGCAAACGGGCCGCAAAGTCACGATCAAGCAATCGCACGGCGGCTCATCGAGCCAGGCCCGTGCGGTGAACGATGGCCTGGAAGCCGACATCGTGAGCCTGGCGATGTGGCCCGATACCGATCTACTGCGCCGCGGCGGACTGATCGCCGAAGGTTGGGAAAACCGTCTGCCGGAGCGATCACTGCCGTACTACTCTACGATTGTGTTCGTGGTCCGCAAGGGCAATCCGAAACAGATTCACGACTGGCCCGACGTGGTGAAGCCGGGCGTGCAAATCATCACGCCCAATCCAAAAACCTCCGGCAACGGCAAACTGAGCTTTTTGGCCGCGTGGGGTTCGGTGGTGACCCGCGGCGGCACACAGGAGCAGGCCAAAGAATTGGTTGGCAGCCTCTATCGGCAAACTCCGGTACTCGATACGGCCGCCCGCGCGGCCACGCTGACGTTCTCGAAAAAGAACATTGGCGACGTGCATCTCACCTGGGAAAACGAGGCGCAGCAAGAGGTGCAGGAATCGGGCGGAGCGTTGGAAATCGTGTATCCGCCGGTCAGCATTCGCGCCGAACCGCATGTCGCTTGGGTTGATGAGAACGTGAAGCGCCACGGCACCGAAGCGGTGGCCAAGGCATTCTTGGAATTCCTCTACACGCCGGCAGCTCAGGCCGCGATCGCCCGAAATTTTTATCGCCCGAACGCGGCACAGGAGCGCAATAAGTACGCCACGATATTCCCGCCAATCAAGCTGCTTGAAATCACGGACATTGCCCAAAGCTGGGACGAGGCCAACGCGCGGTTCTTCGACGACGGGGCGCTGTTCGACCAGATTTTCGAAAAACACTAAACGCCGCCTGAAACTCAACGGATTGAGTTTGCCATGAAACGCACGCTTCCAGGTTACCGAACGACGCTGGCGATCACGCTGATTTATCTCGGCGTGCTCTTGCTGATTCCCTTGGCGGCGTGCCTGTTCAAGGCGGCGCAATTGGGACCGGCGGCGTTTTGGGCAGCCGTGTGGACGCCGCGCGCCGCTCGGCCTATGTGCTCACCTTCGGCGCCAGCTTCACGGCTGCGGCCGTTACGTCGCTGTTGGGCTTGCTGATCGCCTGGGTGCTGGTGCGCTACGAGTGGCCGCTGAAGCGAGTGGTCGATTCGCTGGTGGATCTGCCGCTGGCGCTGCCGACCGCCGTGGCGGGCCTGGCTTACTCGGCGCTGTACGTCGAAAACGGCTGGTTCGGCCGCTTCCTAGTGCCGCTGGGAATCCACGGCACCTACTCGCGGCTGGGAATCGTGTTGGTCCTTACGTTCATTGGGCTGCCGTTTGCCGTGCGCGCCGTGCAGCCGGTGTTGGAAAGCTTGGAGGTCGATGCCGAGGAAGCCGCCGTGCTGTTGGGCGCCAATCGCTGGCAAACCTTTTGGCGCGTGATTCTGCCGATGCTCACGCCGGCCATCATCACCGGCTTCGCACTGTCGTTTGCCCGCTCGATCGGCGAATACGGCTCGGTGGTGTTCGTCTCCAGCAACATTCAAAACCAAACCGAAATCGCGCCGATGCTGATCGTTTCGAAATTGGAGGAAAACTCCTACGCCGAAGCCACGGCGATTGCCATCGTGCTGTTGGCGATGTCGTTTGGCATGCTGGCGATGATCAACGTGCTGGAGCACAGGAGCCGCCGGTTCTATGCATAGTGCCGCCGTTCAATTCGAATCTGCACAGGCAACGTCGCTTGCGCGCCGCGAATCGGCCGCCGTGCGCCGCTTGCTCATCGGCGCAGCGTTGGCGGTGGTGGGTGTATTCATCGTCGCCCCGGTGGCGCTCATTTTTTATTCCGCGCTGGCGCGAGGCCTGGGCGCCTACTGGCGCGGCCTGGTCGAAAACCCCGCCACATTGCATTCCATCAAGCTCACGCTGATCGTCACGCCGGCGGCGGTGCTGTTGAACACGCTGTTTGGCTTGGCGGCGGCTTGGCTGATCGCCCGCTTCCGATTCCCGGGCCGCACGTTCCTCATCACCCTGATCGATCTCCCGTTCTCCGTCTCGCCGGTGGTGGCCGGCTTGATGCTTGTGCTCATTTTCGGACGCATGGGTTACCTGGGCCCGTTGCTGCGCGAAATGGATATTAAAATCATCTTCGCGCTGCCGGGCATCATTCTGGCCACCACCTTTGTCACGCTGCCATTTGTAGCTCGCGAACTGATTCCGGTGCTGGAAGCGACCGGGCCGGAAGAAGAAACCGCCGCCATCAGTCTGGGCGCCAACGCCTGGCAAATGTTCCGCCACGTGACGCTGCCCAACATCAAATGGGGCCTGCTGTACGGATTGATTCTGTGCAACGCCCGCGCGATGGGAGAATTCGGCGCGGTGTACGTGGTTTCCGGCCGGATCGAAAATCAAACCACTACCGTGCCGTTGCAGGTGCAAAAGCTGATGGAGCAAGCCCGCGACGTCGATGCCTTTGCCTTGGCCTCGCTGCTCACGTTTCTGGCACTGATCACCTTGGGCTTGAAAGTATGGCTGGAGCGCAAAACCAGGCGGCAACTATTGGCGGCGGCCGTCGATGGAAGCATCCCACAACAGCAACCCGAGCAACGGGAGCTAAGGACTTTCCATGAGCATCAACGTGCAAAACATCAGCAAAACATTCGGCACGTTTCGCGCCGTGGATAATGTCAGCCTGGATATCGCCGGCGGTTCGCTGGTGGCGCTGTTGGGACCCTCCGGCTCCGGCAAGACCACGCTGTTGCGCATGATCGCCGGTCTGGAATCGCCCGACGCCGGCACGGTGGCGTGCTACGGCGAGGATGTAACGCACCGAGCCGCGCGCGATCGCAACGTCGGCTTCGTGTTCCAGCACTACGCGCTGTTTCGCCACATGACGGTGTTTGAGAACATCGCCTTCGGCCTGCGCGTGCGAAAGCGGCCCAAAGCGGAAATTCAAGACAAGGTGCGCGAATTATTGCGCCTGGTGCGGCTGGAGCGGATGGAACATCGCTACCCCTCGCAACTCTCCGGCGGCCAGCGGCAGCGCATCGCTTTGGCCCGGGCGTTGGCGATCGAGCCCAAAGTGCTATTGCTCGACGAACCGTTCGGCGCGCTGGATGCCAAGGTGCGGCAGGAACTGCGCGGCTGGCTGCGGCGGCTGCACGACGAAATCCACACCACCAGCGTGCTGGTCACGCACGATCAAGAAGAAGCCTTCGAAGTGGCCGATCGCGTGGTCGTGATGAATCAAGGCCGCATCGAGCAAATTGGCACGCCGGCCGAAGTATTCGAAAAGCCCGCCAATCCATTCGTGATGGACTTTTTGGGGAACGTCAATGTGTTTCACGGCCGCGTGCAAAACGGGCAAGCAATGGTGGGCAACGTGGCGATCGACTATCCCGAGTATCCGCACGCCCAGCCGCAGGCGGCCACGTTATACATGCGGCCGCACGAGCTGGATATTGCGCTGAAGCAAAACGGAGTGCCGGGCCTGCGGGCCAGCGTGCGGCGCGTGAATCCCACCGGCTCGGTGGCGCGCATCGGACTGAAAGCCGCGGATCAAGAGTCAGAAATTCAAGTGGATTTGAGCATGGACCGTTTCGCGGAATTGAAATTGAAGCCCGGCGACACCGTGTTTGTGTTGCCCAAGCGCGTGCGCGTGTTCGTACCGGAGTACTCGATCTGAGAGGAGCGTATGGCTCAAGCTGGCAATCACACGTTCGATGCCGCTGTTTCGGCAGCCGGCGACGCTTCGGCGGAAACGGCGGCTGTGGAACAAATCCGCGAGGCGCTGCGCGGTTTGCGGTACGGCACCGTGTCGATCATCGTGCAGGACGGCGTCGTGGTGCAGATCGAGCGCACAGAAAAGCGCCGCTTGCGATAACCGCAGATCATGGCACGGCAGTTGCATTACACAAAACGAATTCATTGAGGATATGCCGACCCGCGAATGCGGGAGGCTTTAACTAAAACTTCTCGGCGTAGTCGACCGGTGCACCGGAGGCGCGCTTCAGCATCCGCCCCAGAACACAAATGCACCGATCGATCGCTCTTATCGCCGGCAGACCCGCTTCCTCCAGGCGGTGCGCCTGTACCTAGTCCGCACGCTCGCGCGGCATTTGCCAGGGCGTTGCGGAATTCTCGCGTGCATTGCGCAGGCGGCCTGCAGTTTCGGAACGCTCTTATGTTTTAATTCAAAGATCACCATTTAGATAAAGGATATTGACAATGAGCCACTTCAAAACAACTCGCACTCCGCATCGTCACTTGCGGTTGGTTCCTCGCTTCGCTCATGCGGCACTTTGCTTGCTCATAGCCGCAGCGCTGACGGGTTGCTCCCAGGAACCAGACCCGCGCTATCTGCCCGTGTTTCCCGCAAAGGGCACGATCACCTTCAAGGGCAAAGTGCCGGAGGGCGCGTCGCTGGCGCTGCATCCGAAAGATCCGCAGCTGGCGAAGAACCCAAAATTCATTCCGCCGCGCGCGAGCGTGCAGCCCGATGGAACGTTCGCACTCACCAGCTACCAGTCCAACGACGGCGCCGTCCCGGTGAATACGTGCTGACAATCACCTGGCACAAAACCATCAAGCGCCCTAACGGCGAACCCGATCTGGGCCCAAACCTCTTGCCGGCGCAATACAGCAAACCAAAAACCTCGCCAGTAATCGTGAAGATCGCGGAAGGCAAAAACGAACTGCCTCCCATTGTTCTCAAGTAGCGGCACAGAACCTTAATCCAATTCCAGCTTTTCCCTCGGAGATCCAATCATGAAACGGAATTTGTCGAACCCCGATCGTCTCGGTTTCACGCTTGTCGAATTGTTGGTCGTAATTGCGATCATTTCGGTGTTGGTCGCTTTACTGCTGCCGGCCGTGCAATCCGCCCGCGAAGCCGCCCGCCGCACGCAGTGCGAAAATAATCTTAAGCAAATCGGTTTGACGGTGCACAATTACGGCAGCGCGCTGAAAAGCCTGCCCTCCAGCGCCCGGCCGGGCGGCTCGACCACCGCGCCCCGAGTCGCCGGCCTGACCTTGCTGTTGCCCTACATGGAAGAAGGCGTGCTGGTGAAGAACTACGACTTCTCGTTGAATTGGGACGCCAGCACCGGCAAGGATGGCGCGAACTTGTCGATCACTTCCCAGACAATCTCCACCTTGATTTGCCCCTCCGATCCGCAAGACGCTAAACGCCTGGACGGCGATCCGCAAATCACGTCGACCATCACCAATTGGGGCCCGTACGTGGCAGTCACCGATTATTCGCCGACCATCGGCGTGCATCCCGATTTGGGGACCAAAAGCGACATCTCCCCCTCCGGCAAGCCGCTGTTGAATCTGGTCGACGATGAAACCATTAGTTGGGACGCCACCAACAAGAGCGCCACCAGCGGCTTCTTGCGCAAGAATGCCACGGTGCAATTCAAGGATGTGACCGACGGCCTGTCGAAAACGATCATGTACGCCGAGTCGGTGGGCCGACCCTACGTGATGCAAAAGGGCGCGGGCGGTGAACGACGACGTGGTGAATTACCACCAGAACGGCGGCGGTTGGTCGCGCCCGGCCAGCGACATCACTTTGCACGGCTCGTTGGCCGACGGCACGGAGCTGGGCGGTCCGTGCCCCATGAACTGCACCAACGGTGAATATTTCTCCGCCTATCCCGTGGCGCCGTGGTTTTCGGAAGGCACCTCCGAAATTTATTCGACGCATCCCGGCGGCGCGAATTTCTGCTTCGGCGACGGTTCGGTCCATTTCATCGCCGACAAAATCGACATCCGGATGCTGGCCCGTTTGATTGCCCGCAACGACGGGCTGCAAATCACGGGAGTCGATTATTGACGCAGTGCAAATTGACGTGCGGCGCAGCCTGATTACCCGAATTCCACATTCGACTCGTTGAGGAGCCATTATGTCGCGCCAATTTGTGATCATTCCGGCTATGAAAGATCTTGCCCCAGCGCGATTGCACCGGGTGCTTTCGCGTCTGCAGTTGCAGTTTGCGCTGGGGAACGACTTGGGCCTGATCTATGCGTTGATCATCCATCTCCGCGAGCGTCTGGCCGCTTTTGGGCTGTGCGATGAAATGGAGAGTGTGCGTGCGGGAATCGCGCTGGAAGAAGCGCTGTTGAACGCCATGTACCACGGCAACCTGGAACTCACTTCCGCGCAGCTCGAACAGGCCAGCGTGGAATTGATGACACACGGCCGCAGCTCGCTCGTCGTGGCGCGGCAACAGACGGCGCGCTTTCGAGATCGGCGCATTCACGTCCAGGCCGAATTGTCGCGCCGTCAGGCTGAGTTTGTCGTCCGCGACGAAGGGCCGGGATTCGACGCCGCCGCCCATTTGCCTCTTGTCGTTGACGACGACCCGCGCCGCCGCACCGGGCGCGGCCTGGAGCTGATGCACGCGTTTATGGACGAGGTGCGCTTCAACGAGCGCGGCAATGAAGTCACGCTGATCAAACGGAGCGCAGCGGCATAAGCGCAAAAACAAGCCCAGGGGTTGCAACCCCTGGGCTTGCAAAAGCCTTGTGATTTCCGTTGTCGGATCGTCACACGTTGACTAGCGGCCGTGGTGCTGGTGCTGCTGATGTTGCTGGTGATGCTGCTGATCGTGGCCGCAGCAAACCGGCGTGCCGTTGAAGCACACGTAGCAGGCGCAGCCGTTCTCGCAGCACTTGCTGCAACATTCGCAGCAGGCCTGCAGTGCATTGGCAGCACTGCTTGTCGCCGCTGGTGCAGCTAATCGTGCAACCATCGTTGGTGTACTCGCACTTGCAATGGCAGTTGGTGAACGAGCACTCGCAGCATTGCAAACCGTTTTGAGTGCAGCAGCAACTGCACAGTCCGTCGCACAACATGCGGCAAAGATTTTGCAGCGTGCCGCACGACAGTTCGTCGTCACAATGGCAATGAATCTTGCAACCGCCCTGGCATTTTTCGAACTCGATCTTGCACCGCGGCACCACGCACCATTGAGCGCCGGGCTGACCGGCCTGCGCACCCGGTTGCCACTGGTGCTGCTGGTGATGCGCGGGCGATCCAACTGCAAACCGTTCCATGACTACTGCGCTCGACATAGAAAGCTCCTTTCGTCCTGATCGGGGTTTGCCGCGGCGCTGTCGCGCCCAATGCGCAGCGGCGAGCCCATCTACGTAAAGCTCTGTAGCCCGGCCAAGACTGGTTGGCGCGACCTCCGGGCATGTTCCCGGTCAGAGGCGCCGGGCGACGTTTAATCCCTCCCGCTCGCGCGGGTCAGAAACCAGCCCAAAATATGCGCCATTGAGGAGTTTTCGACAAGAGAGCTTTGCATTTGGGCAAATTCTGCTTGCCAGTCAAACTTTTCCGGCCGATGCGCGTCTGCTGACGTGCTGCTGAAACGTCGTTCCTAAACGTAAAAAGGCCGATAATTACTGAGGCGCTGGAATCGGCGAAGTTTGCCTTCAGACGATCCGGCTTGCGACCCTCGATACCCATTTTGAAACCGCCCAGCAGCGGGACGCCCTTGTGATCGACCACCGACGATTTTCGATCCCCAACAAAGTGCCGTCGCATGACTCCGTCGCCGCCGTTCCGCCCATGCTGAATCCAAATCCGCAAGCGGCCATGTCGCCGATGGAAATGCTCGCTCGCCTGTACGCCATGGCCTACGAACAGGCCCGCGCAACCGTGGCGCAGCGCCAGTGGGAAGAGCTGCTGGAGCGGCTATTCAACTCTCCGGCGTAATCGATCACCGCTCGTCTCTCGCCCCTCAAAGTGCCACTCCGCGCCGCCTTGACCACAGTCTAAGATTGAACTGTCGACTTGCCAATGAAATTGGCCGTCCGGGCGGTTAGCTCAGTTGGTTAGAGCGCCTGGTTTACACCCAGGAGGTCACAGGTCCGAGTCCTGTACCGCCCACTTTCTGATCGCACGCGGCGCGGCCATCGGTCGGTCCAACTTCACTTCGATGGTTCGGCGATCACTGCGTTGCCGTCGGCAATTTCTGAAAGATCGCCCGAGATGATTTGTTCAGAGCCAGTGAAATCTTCCCAGGCTTCGGGTTCACCGCCGTTGGGGTAAGATCGGTGTTTGGCCACCTCCACCCATTTGCCGTCGCTCACGCCGGCCTGGATCTGCGTGCGAACCGCCTTGCCTGCACTGACCATATAGCAGCAGGTGCGATTTCCAATTTCCGCCGTCGCCGCAACTGGAATGGCCCATACTTTGGGGCGCTCGATTTCGATCGAGCCGTACGCGTACATGCCCGGCAGCAGTTCATCGTGCGGATTGGGCAGATCGATCTCGGCTTGCAGCGTGCGGCTCTCGTTGCGTAATGCCAGCGAGGTGCGTGAAACCTGGACGTTGAATTCGCGGCCGGCCAGCGCCTGCAATCGCAGCGATGCCTTGTTGCCGATCGAAACGTAGGGAGCGTCGACTTCCGGCACCCCTATGACGAACATTACCGGATCGGTGCGCGCCACCACGAACAATGGCGTCGAGCGCTCACCGCCTCCGGTTTCAGGGCCCGAGGAATCACCTCCCGCCGGCCGCACAAAATCGCCCGTGTTCACGTTGCGCGTGGTCACGACGCCGTCGTAGGGCGCCGTAATTTTCGTGTACGCCAATAAAGCGACCAGCCGACGCTCCTCGGCCTTCGCCACTTCCACGCGAGCTTCCGCCGCGGCCAAATCGGCTTTTGCTTTGTCCACTTCCGCTTCCGCAGTTCGCCGCTGCGATTCTTTCGTTTTCACTGCGGCGCCGGCTGCTTCATAGGCGGCATGGCTTGCCTGGGCTTGGTTTTTCGTTTCCGCTAACACCTCCGGATTGACCACCAGATCTTTCACCATGCGGTCGAGCCGTTTCAGCTCGCCTTCCCAGCGCTCAACGTCGGCTTCGTACCGCGCGACGTTCGCCTGCGCTTCGGCCATCGCATCGGAGGCGGCATCGACGTTGCTTTGGGCCACTCGCACCAGCTTCTCCGCCTGCGTCACCAACGCCTTCTCTTGCTCGACCATTGCGACTTTTTGCTTGTGCTCTTCCGCCAATTCAGGAACCAGCAGCTCGGCCAGCAGTTGATCTTTTTTCACGTGCGCCCCGATGTCGACGTACCACTTCTGCACAAAGCCGGCCACCTTGGAGAAAATAGCGGTTTGTTCGTACGGCTCGACAGCACCCGGCTGAGCCACCGCGCAGTGGATGTCGCGAACTTCCGGTTCCACAATTTTGACCGTCGGCGCCAGGCTGACGTGCTCCAGCCTGGCCGCTTTGATCTTCGCGCAGCCGCAAGCACAAGAACCCAGTAAAAACACAATCCACAGGCGGTTCACAGTGTTGTCCTTTCACACAAATTACGACGGGGGGAACGCATGCGCCGCCGTCACCTTCTCGGCGGCCGGCAACGGATGATAATGGACACTTCGAGGATCATCGGGATGCACGGATGGCGAAATCGACGGACGATTCCCCATCAGCAAAGTAAACACAGAGGGCACAATCAGCAGGGTGGCGAACGTCGAGACCACCAATCCGCCGATCACCGCGCGGCCCAACGGGGCTTGCATCTCGCTGCCGTGCTCCAGCGCCAAGGCCATCGGCACCATCCCGACTGTCATGGCGCAGGCCGTCATCAGGATTGGCCGGAACCGTTCTTGCGCTCCGGCCCAGGCCGCTTCAAACGAATTCTTGCCGTGGCGCCAATCTCGAGCAATGAACGCCACCATCATCACCGAATTCGACAGCGACACCCCCACGCACATGATCGAACCCATAAACGATTCAATGTTCAAAGTGGTGTGGGTCACAAACAGCAGCAGCACCACGCCGCTGAGCACGCCGGGCACCGCACTGACCGCCGCCAGGGCCAGACGCGGCGATTCAAAATATGCCGTCAACAACACCATGATCGTCGCCACGGCGATCACCAATCCCACGGCCATGGAACGGAACATCTCGCGCATGGGAGGTATCTGCCCGCGAACCTCCACACGCACTCCCTTGGGAGGCTGGCCGGCGTCCTCCACGGCGTCTTGAATCTGCCCGGCGGCGCGCCCCAAATCTTCCCCTTCGACGTTCGCTGTCAGACTCAGGTACCGCTGCATGGTGTTTCGATCGTATTGGCCGGGCATGGAGCCGGTGCTTACGCGGGCCACGTCGCGCACCAGCACGTTGGGTTCCCCCTTGATGTGGCGCACGGGAATGGTTTCCACCTGGCGCGGCGAGTTCATGCGTCGCGTGGGAACCATCACTTCCACTTGGTAGTCGATCCCGGTTTTCGGATCGCGCCAATAATTACGGGCCACGTATCGGCTGGACGAAGTGCTCACCAAGATCGCGTCGGCAACGTCCCGCGCCGTCAAACCGCTCAGTCCGGCACGCTCCCGGTCAATTTCCACCGGCACCGTGGGATAGTCCAGCGACTGGTGATATTCCACGTCGCGCAAGTTCGGAATTTTTTGCAACTCGGTTTTGATTTTGTCGGCATGTTCCCGGGCATCGACTAGGTTTGGGCTGGCGACTGCCACTTCGATCGGCGTCGGCGAGCCGAAGCTCATCACTTCGCTCACAATATCACCCGGTTCGAAGCCGAACGTCACCAGGTTGGCCCGCGCCGCTGCCGAATCGTGCGTCAGCCCCTTCTCCTGCAGCAGTTGGGCCAGCCAGGGTTTGACCCTCTCCGGTAGAAGCTTGCGTAATCGCTCCCGGAATTCGTCGAGATGAATTCCGCTGTCTTCATCCAATGCCACCCGCAGCTGACCGTCGTCCGGGCCGCGCATGAACAAGATCAGGTTGTTCATCGAATACGTTGGCGCCTGCTGGCCGGCGAAACCCATCGAAATCTTCACATTGTCAGCTTTGGCTTCGTCCTCGATCACCTGCAGCACCTTGACGGCAATCTGCCGCGTGATTTCAAAATTCGAACCCGGCGGCGCCCGAAACCGAAGCACGAATTCTCCCGAATCGACTTGGGGAAACAACTCGGTTCCCAGTTGCGGGCCGACGAACACCAGCGCCAGCCCGCACACGCCGACGTAAGCCGGCACCGCCACCCACCGCCATTGGACGAGCTTCTGCACAGTTCGCCCAAAGGCGCCTTGCAATCGGCCGAACAAGCTGGGTGCCGCATTGTCGTCGTGAACCTGCCCGTGATGTTTGATCAACCAAACCGAAATCACTGGCACGAAGGTGCTCGACAACACGTACGACGACACCATCGCAAAACCCACCGCCAGTGACAGCGGCACGAACAGCGACCTTACCGGCTCCGCCATAATGAAGGCCGGAACGAACACCGACAGCACGCACACCAGTGCCAATAATCGCGGAACCGAGGTTTCATGGCTCCCGCGCTCCACGGCCCGCGCCAAAGAATGCGTGCGCGTCATTTGCACGTGGATGTTCTCGATCGACACGGTGGCCACGTCCACCAAAATTCCAATCGAGAGGGCCAAGCCCCCCAGCGTCATGATGTTGATCGTATACCCCGTGATCCACAGCGCGAACAACGAGCCCAACAGCGCCAATGGGATGTTTAGCACCACCACGATCACGCTTCGCCAATCGCGCAAAAACAACAGCACCATCAATCCCGTCAGCACGGTGCCGATCAATCCCTCCATGCCTACGTTGCTGATCGCGCTTCGTACCGTCGGCGACTCGTCGAACTCAAAACTGATGTCCACGCCGTCGGGCAGCACGCTTTTGAACAGCGGCATCGATTTGCGAATGTCGCTCACCACTTGCAGCGTCGAAGCCGTGCTCTTTTTCACGATTGGCAGGTACACCGACTTGTGCCCATTCACCAGCGCATAGCCATAGTTCAAGTCGGTCGCGTCGGAGATCGAGGCCACGTCGCGCAGGTAGACGTCTTCGCCCGGCTTGATCGGAATGTTGCCGAAATCGGCCGGCTCGCTGATCATCGCATTGTTCGGCACTAGTGGCATTTCATCTTGAACGTACACGTTGCCCGAAGGGCTGATGAAATTGCCGTCGTGAATGGCCGACACCACTTGTTCCGGCGTCAGATCGTAGGAACGCAGTCGATCGGGGTCGACGCTAATGACAATCGCCCGCACGTTGGTCCCGAAAGGAGAGGTGGCCATCGTGCCTGGCACGTTGGCCTGCACGAGCGCCCGGATGCGCATCTGTGCCAGGTCGCCCATCTGTCCCAGCGTGGCGGTTTTGCTCTGCAGCACTAGGTAGCCCACTGGCACACTGCCCGCGTCCATTTGCATGATTAATGGAGGCAGCACGTTGGGCGGCATGCTGGCCTGCGCACGATTCGCTTGGCTCACAACTGACGCCATCGCCTTGGCCATGTCGGTGTCGGGATAGAACGACAGCTTGATTAACGCTACTTGGCTGATCGAGCGCGATTCAATCGCCTTCACACCGTCGACGTATTGAAACGCCAGCTCGAACTGGTTGACCAGCAGGCCTTCCATTTGCCCTGGGTCCATGCCGCCGAAATTGCAAAACACGAAGATCTGCGGCTGGTTGATCGGCGGGAAGATATCGACCCGCATCCGCGACAGCGCCAAAGAGCCGCCGGCGATCAAGGCCACGATCATCATCATCGTGGTGATCGGGTGGCGCATCCCGAAAACGATCAGGTTCACGACAACATCCTCATCTCGCTTGGGCTTTAGCGGCGAAGTCTTAACTTCGCGGCGAATTCTCGCCCAGGCCAAAGCGGCCACCACGCTAGCATTTAGCTACGTCCCTGGCAAACTGCCTGTTTCGTAATTCCAAGCCCACCAGCATGTTGCGCCACAGAGCTGGGGGACCGGGGTTATCCTTAACCCAAATACCACGCACCCTTAAGTAGTTGGCAGCATATTAACCTAGTACGACTGCGGTGACGTTTTGGGCTGAAAAACTCTTGTTAAAGAACCCAGTTGCCGATGATACGCCCTGCCAGGGAGGGCGATTTCTATTGAGCCAAAATCCGGGCTACAAGCCTTGGACTCGATGGCAGTATGGAGCATTCCATGCGTCGCAGCTTCATACTGGCCTTCAGTGCACCGCTGCTTCTAAATCTGGTCGCAGTGCATGCCCAAAATCCCGAAGTTGTCTTGCCCGGGCCACAAACTGTCGTCCCGGAAAACCAGTCGACGCTCCCTGAACCAATTTCTCCCGCTCCGAACCTGCTGAGCACCCCAGCGTTCCCCGAACCGGGCCATCTACCCGATGTTACCACCGCCTCGGGCAGCTCCCCAAATCACTCCCGCCGCGCCTACCAGTGCCGACCAAACGCTTCCCATCAACCTAGCATCCGCCATGCGCCTGTCCGATGCGCGGCCGCTAGTGATTCAAGCAGCGCTGGCCAGCGAGATGACCTCCTACGGCGTGCTCGAGAAAGCACAGGTGCTGTGGTTGCCCGACGTTTACTTGGGCAGCGATTATCAGCGGCACGACGGCGCCGCCCAGCGCACCACCGGCGACGTGGCGATCAACGACCGCAACCAATTCCTCACCGGCGGCGGTCTCAAAGCAGTTTTCGCGCTCACCGACGCCATCTACGCGCCGTTGGCCGCTCAACAGGTGTTTCGGGCCAGGAATTATCAGGTGCAGGCCGCCAAAAATGACGCGCTGTTATCGGTCACCGATGCCTATTTCTCCGTGCAACAAGCGCGCGGCAACCTTGCCGGCTTCGACGACACGGTCGTCAAAGGTCGGGAGCTTGTCAAACGCATCGAAGGCTTGGCGCAAGGTCTCGCCGCCCCCATCGAAGTCCAACGCGCCGAAACCACCTTGGCGGAACTGGAGCAGCAAGCCGAAATCGCTCGCCAAGATTGGCGCATCAGCAGCGCCAACCTAACGCGGGTGCTGCGGCTTAATCCGGCGGCCGTCGTGATGCCGGTAGAACCGCCGCACTTGCAGATCACTGTCATCGCGCCGCAAGACACGCTCGATCAACTTATTCCCGAGGCCCTTACCACCCGTCCTGAATTGGCTTCGCAGCAGGCGGTTGTGAAGGCCACGCTGGCCCGGCTCAAAGAGGAACGTATGCGCCCGCTGATTCCCAGCCTGGTTTTGCAAGGCGCCGCCAACCCCGGCGACACCCTGGTGCCGGCTATTATGAAGCCAACGCCACGGGCCGCGATCCGGTTTGGTCGGGCCGCAGCGATTGGGATCTTCAGGTCGTGTGGCAGTTGCAAAATCTCGGCGCCGGCAATTGCGCCTTGATCCACGAACGCATGGGCGAGCAGCGCCAGGCACTGGTCGAACTGTTCCGCATTCAGGATCAGGTGGCTGCCGAAGTGACCCAGGCCGTCGCCGAGGTCCAAGCCGCGGCCGCCCGAATCAAACAGGCCGAGTACGGCCTGTCTGCCGCGCAAGTATCTTACGAAGGCAATTTGAAGGGGGTCAGCGAAACGATTCGCGCCGGCGATCAACTGCAATTACTCATCCGGCCGCAAGAAGTAACCGCCGCTTTGCTGCAATTACGGCAAGCCTATAGCAACTACTATGCGAGCATCAACGATTACAATCGCGCGGAATTCCGCCTCTATCACGCCCTAGGCTATCCGGCCCAATCGCTCACCTGCAATAGCAGTCTGGGGCGAGCCGCAACCCGTTCCCATCCAGCGTCCGCCGGAAATGGCCGCATCGCGACAGGGCTTTGGGCAGCCGCCGCTGCGATAGTCCGCATCAGAAGAAGTACGCGAAGCGTATTCCCCAGGCGTTGATGAAGCCCGGTTCGACGGTATCCACTTGGCTGCGATGCGTCAGATCGTAATTGAATTGCACCTTGGCGTTGGGCGTCCAAAACCAATTCAGGGTGAAAGTGAAGCTGTTCAAAATGCCGCCGTTGATGCCGTTGTCGTTCAGATCGATGGCGTTGTACCGGCCGCCAATTTGCCACGCGCCCCAACTCCTGCTCACCCCGTCGCAGGTGCGCACGCAGTAGGCATTTTGATACGGAATCGGTCCGTCGAACGTTCCCGTGCGGCGATTGTAAATATCGTGCTCGCCGGTCAAAAACCACATCGCTTGCAAGTAGCCGCCGTAAAAGAACGGCGTGCCGCGGTTCACGGGCACTGGCGTGATCGGTTGCACGGCATTCTCGATCCAGGTGCCCACCCATTCCGCTTGAACGGTGACTGGTCCCCACACAATCGCCGTTTCGGTTCCGAGCACGTTTTGCCGATTGGCGTCGATCGTGCCTGTGTCGGCGTAGATGGGGTTCAGCACGCCCGGCGGCCCGCTGCGAATGTCGCCCCGGTCGCGCACTCGAATCTGGCCGTTATCGGGATCGCGCGTGCTGGCCGAGCAACCGACGTGCCACAGGTATGCGCCGTCGGATGCCTCGTCGTAGTACGGCAGCCATGTCATACGGCCGGTGAACGCCAGTTCGCCGCCGATGCCGTAACCGAACGAGTCGGCTTGGTTCGCGAAGCCGCCAAAGGCCCACGTGCCCTCCAAATCGTTGCGCCAGTTGAACACCTCGACGCCGGGCGTGTAACCGTTATTGAATGGTCCCCAGATGGCGTCGCGCAAATACGACCGTTCCAGAAACGGCAGATTGACGTCGCTGATCAGGTGCTCCAAGCCGATCGGTTCGCGCTGATTGCCCACGCGGAAATTTCCCAGCCAGGGCAATTGCGTCCACGTGAGTGAAAGTTCCGTCAGACCCGGCACCGTGGCCACCGGTTGACCGGCGCTGGGCGACGCCGGCGCAAGCGTGTTGGCGAAATCATATTCGGCGGCCCAATCGAATACTTCGTACATGGTGCCGTCGAGGCGAATGCGCGCCCGGCGGAACTGTGTCGTGTCGGGTTGCGGACCAATGCCGCCTATGCTCGGCGAAACCAGCAATGCCGGATCGTTGTCGAACATGCTGACGTCCCATTGCACGCGGCCGCCGACGTGGAAACGGAAATCCTTGTCGGGCGAGGCGAACTGCACGCCATTTTTCCAACTTGCCGACAACGTCATGTTTTTCTCCGACGAGTAGTCGGCGGGCGAATTGTCATCCACGCGTGCCTCGTGCGCCGCCGCGCTTTCCAGGTCGATCGCCGCCAGTTGAAATACCGCGGGGCACCCCGACGCGTCGCAAATCGCGCCGGTCTGCAACACCGACGAAGAGGGCAGCGGCGGCAGCGAATTGGCGGCGGGTGGCGGTTCGCGCACGGCATCTTGCAGCGTGCCGATTTGGTCGCGCAGTTGGCGAATTTCCGCGTCCTGCTGCTCCAGCCGCCGCTGGATCGCCTGAACGTCAAGCGCCGGAAGCGGGTTCAGATCGGTCGCACCCGTGGCTGCCGCCGGCGCCTGCGCGTGCGCACTTGCCGCGCCAGCTCGCGAAGCTGCTCAACATGACCAAAGCGACGATCGGCCACTGCCAGAAGCGACTCGTCACGGGTCATTCCTTTTGACCTGAATGCAGAATTGAGGATCGCCGGCGCGCTACCGGCTCCTGTTGTCAGGTCGCCCACAGAATCGCCGCGCACGAATAGATTGCCTCAGCGATATAAGTGTCTTCGTCCGCGCAACGAGAAAAGGCGAGAAACTACCCAGTATTCGGCAAGCTCGCCGCAGATTTCCCAGCTTCCTGACGATAACATGCTGCCAGCATGCCGCCGGCAAAAAGATCCTGCTAGCACGCGCATTGGCGATTGAATAAGGCGCCGTCGATCGTGCGGCCTGCGTTTTACTCGATCTCTTCCGGCTTGGGCGGCCGATAGAACCGCGCCAAATCGATGCCCCCTTTTTGTTCCTCTTCCATCAGCTTCATCCGCGATTCCAGGCGTTCCATGCGCCGCGCCAGCGCCGGCAGAATTTCCGGCGATTGATCGCGCGGCTCCAACCGCGGCACTTCGGGATAACCCAATTGCCGATGCAACGCGGCAAACAACAGCAGCGGATCCTTCTTGCGGTTGGCCAGCGCAATGCGCCCTTCTTTTTGACCGAACAGCATCGGCTTGTCGGTAATCGCTTCGTCGCGCCCTTGGCGGCGGCAGTCGATCGGATATTGCTCGCTGCGCACGTAAATCAAATCCGCCAGATCTCTCAGCCCCACCTGCCGGCGCACCGTTAGAATCCACTCGCGCCAGGCGTCGTCGAAAATCGGATCGCCGGCCATGGCTTCCAGGCCCCGATCGTATCTCAGCCGATTGCGGCACAGGGCCTCGAACTGGTACAGAAAGATCGCCTGCGGCGTGGGAGTGCCGGCGCGATATTCCGCTTCTCGCTCCAAAATTTTCAATGCCACGGCGAAATCGAATTTGCTCCGCGGGTCTTCCGACTCGGCGATCACATAGGTTTGAAACGGCGTGAAATAGTGCGGCAACTTGGCCATCGCCGGCGAGAACATGCCCGTCAACTTCAATTCGCCGGCCATGTAGTCCATCGCCATCGGCAGGTTCGTGGTGGCCAGGATTTCCTCCTTGATCCACTTCAGCAGGTCCTGCGTGGCCATGTTCTGCCGCAGCCGCTCCCCCAGCGCGTGGAACAGATATGCCTGTTCGATATATTCCTCACGGTCCAGCATGGTATAGTGGCCTGGGACTCAGTGAGTCAAGTGGACTGAGCGAGAACGCGAGTCAAATGGCAGAGCATAGCTGATTATTCGCCTATAATACTATGCATACCATGCAAGCGAAGCAGTGAGGAGATGCGGAAGGGAGTAACTGTATTTAGCGGCCACGCGTTACTTCTTACCTACTCACCTACTCACCGTTCCACATGCCCACCCAATTCTCCACCATCGACGACGCCATTGCCGCCATCCGCCGCGGACAAGTGGTGATTGTCGTCGATGCCGAGGACCGGGAAAACGAAGGCGATTTCATCTGCGCCGCCGAAAAGGCCACGCCCGAAATCGTCAACTTCATGATCCGCGAAGGGCGCGGGCAACTGTGCATGCCCATCCTGCCCGAGCTGGCCGAGCGGCTGAAGCTGCCGCAAATGTGCGAATCGAATTCGGCCCCGTTGGGCACGGCCTTCACGGTGCCGATCGATCATCGCACTTCGCGCACCGGCATCACCGCCCAGGAACGGGCCACCACGATTCAGGCCGATTCTCAATCCGGCCAGCAAGCCGAACGATTTTGTGCGCCCGGGCCATCTTGTTTCCGTTGGTGGCCAAAGAAGGCGGCGTGTTGCGCCGCGCCGGCCACACCGAAGCCGCCGTCGATCTGGCGCGGCTGGCCGAATTAACTCCCGCCGGCGTGCTGTGCGAAATCCTCGACGACGAAGGCGATCGCGCCGGGCACGATTATCTGTTCGCCCTGGCCGCCAAGTACGATCTGCACGTCGTCACCGATCGAAGAATTGATTCGCTACCGCCGCGTGCGCGAAAAACTGGTCTATCGGGTGGCCGAAGCCGATCTGCCCACCAGTTACGGCCGCTTCAAGCTCATCGCCTACGGCGTAAAGTACGAGCCGCAGCAGCCCATCGCGCTGGTGATGGGCGACCTGACGAAAACCGTCGCCCCGCTGGTGCGCCTGCATTCTTCCTGCTTCACCGGCGATCTGCTGGATTCGCTGCGTTGCGATTGCGGCGATCAACTGCACATGGCCATGGCGCGCATCGGGCAAGAAGGCTGCGGCGTGCTGATCTACTTGCCGCAGGAAGGGCGCGGCATCGGCCTGATCGAAAAAATCAAAGCCTATCAACTGCAGGATCAAGGGCTCGATACCGTCGAAGCCAATCTGGCCTTGGGATACAAAGCCGACGTGCGCGACTACGGCGTCGGCATCCAGTTGCTCAAGGATCTGGGCCTGTCGAAGGTGCGGCTGCTGACCAACAATCCCAAGAAGACCGACGCCTTCATTTACGGCGGCTTCGACCTGCAGGTGGTCGACCAGGTCCCCATTCTGCCGCCGGTCCACGAGCATAACGCTCGCTACATCGCCACCAAGCGCGATAAGCTCGGCCACCGCTTGCCGCAAGACGAATAATCTTACGGCGTTCGTCGCTACGGCGCCGGTGGCAATTCGTGAGATCGCGACGGATCCGCGCCGCTGGCCTGCGCCGGGCGAATACGATTTCAACCAGTCGCTCAATTGATCGGCAAACGTCGCCTGTCCTTGTGCGCGAGCATATCCAATCGCCTTTTCCGCCGCCGCGACGGCTTCGTCAGGCATGTTCAAGTCGCCGCACAAGAACGCCAGATTCGCCCAGGCTTTATAGTAATTCGGCGCCTCGCCTACCGTTTCCAGGCACTGCGCGACTGCCTCTTGGGGTCTGCCCATGCTGCGCAGCGCCAGGCTCAAATTGAAGTGAGCGTCCGGATAATCGTGCTCCAGCCGCAACGCCTGCTCGTATTCCGGGATCGCCTCTCGCAGCCGATTGGTGTTGGCCAGCGCCAGCCCCAAATTGTTGTGGGCTTCCGGCGAGTCGGGCTTCAGCCGCAGTGCTTCGCAAATTGCGGAATTGCTTCCGGCGATCGGCCCGCTTCATTCAATGCAGCCCCCAAGTTGTTGTGAGCCTGGAAATAGTTCGGATTGAGCCGCAGCGATGTTTCGTACTGCCCAATCGCCTCCTGAAGTCGCCCCGACTCGTTCAGTGCCTTGCCAAGATTGTTGTGCGCCAAATAATCGTCGGGTTGATTGGTTTACCGTGTCTTGCCACAGCGTGAGATCGTCGTGATACGCCGCCAGGCGATCGATGCTGACAACGCATAGCACCACAACCAGCAACACGGCGAACGCCGTTGCCAATCCATCCGCCCAATGCTGGATTGCGTTTGCGCTTGCGCCGCGCGCGTCCCGCGGCACACGTTTGCTGCAGCAGCCAATAACCGCCCACCACCAGCCAGCGGCCACCAGCGCCGCCAGCGGCAGATACATCCGCCGCTCCGCCGCCACCTCGGTGACAATCGGCACGACCAATGTCGGCGACAGAATCATCAGCACCCAAGCGCCGACAAAGCCGATCGCACTGCGCCGCCAAAGCAGAATCAACGTTCCAACGATCAAGCAGCGCCGCGGGCAACACCCACGGCCAGGCGGCGCCGAACGTCGTGAGATACGGCATCTCGTAATGAATCGCCAACGGCCAAGGCCAGACGGCCAGCTTCAAATACAACAGCAGCACTTTCGTTTGCGTGAACCACCAGGCGTACGCCGGCAAGCCCAAATGAAAACCAGCCGAATCCGATCGCGGCGCAGTTGTAGTTGAGGTACAGCAGCAACCCCCAGCTTAGAAACAAGCCGACGTACAGCGGCCACGATGTTCGCACTGCTTGCCAAAACGATCCGCGCATGAACGTCCGCTCAAACAACAGCACGACCACCGGTGCCGTGACCATCACCTCCTTGCACGCCATTCCGGCCAAACAGGCCAAGGTGGCCAGCGTCAACCAAAGTTTGCGGCCTGCCGTCGATTCCGCCGCCCAGTAGCGCAAGCTGGCATACAGCGTGGCCAGGTAGAAAAACCCCACCATCAGTTCGGTGCGCTGCGTGACGTAGACCACCGTCTCGGTCTGCAGCGGATGCAGCGCCCACAACAACGCCACGGCGAAAGCCAACGGGCCGCTGGCGCGATCGAACTTCCCCGTGAAAATATCCAGCCGCAGCGTGCGCCGCACAATCGCCATCAGCAGCAGCGCCGACAGCACGTGCACGATCAAATTGAAAACGTGGTACCCAACCGGGCTGAGCCTGCTGAACTGATAATTCACCGCCAGCGATAAGTTCACCAATGGCCGGCCGGACATGGTGATATCTTTCGGCGGATTCAACGGGCCCGGATGTTCCGCATCGCCCACCAGCGGCCACAGACTTCGAATCGACGGATTCTTGACGACGCTTACCGAATCGTCAAACACCAACGGCGCATCCAGCGCCCGGCCATAAACCAGCCACGCCGCGCCGGCCAAAATCGCGATCGCAACAATATTATTGACGTTCGGCTTGCTCATCATCTGTTTGTCGCAGCTTCACTCAGGGCAATGCCGCAGGGGGCAGGGCGGTCGATGCTCCGCTCGGCCCTGCGGCCTGCGCGGCGCGGTAAGCTTTCAGCCAGTTTTCGATTTCCTCGATTTGCTGCTTTTCTTCTCGGCTACGCGCAAGTTCCAAAGCCTCTTCCGCCGTCGCAATGGCATCCGCGGGTCGCTGCAATTGAACATACGCCCCTGCCAAATTATTGCGAGCCAAGGGGAAGTCGGGTTGTAGTTTCAACGCCATTTGATATTGCTCGATGGTCTCCGTCCATCGGCCCGATTTGCCCAAGGCCACGGCCAAATTGAAATGCGCCTCGGCGAACTCCGGTTTCAATTGCACCGCTTTCCGATAATGCTCGATGGCGTCCTTCACTTGGCCCACACTCTCCAGTGCCTTGCCCAGGCTATTGTGGGCCTCGGGATAATTTGGCTTGCGCTTGAGCACCTCCTGAAATTGTTCGATCGCCTCCGACGTATGCCCGGAATTGCTCAAGGTGAACGCCAAATTGTAGTGCGCCGCGACAAAGTCTGGATTCAGCCGCAGTGCCTCCCGAATGTGCGGCAGCGATTCATCGCCGCGCCCCGCCTCAAACAGCGCCACCGCCAGATTGTTATGCGCTCTGGAATTGTTTGGATCGGTGCTGAGCAAATCCTGCCACAGCGAGATGGAGTCGTGATACGCTGCCAGCCGATGCACGTCAACCAGGCACAGCATGACCGCGACAATGAATGCCGCGGTCGTCGCAATTGCCGTTGGCCATCTGCGGATCGAACCTCGATCGGCGTCTGCAATAATTAACCGGCTAGCATATTGCGCCAACAAATATCCCCCCGCGACCAAAAGCACCACCAGCGCCGCCAGCGGCAGATACATCCGCCGCTCTGCCGCCACTTCGGTCAAGATTGGCACCACCAAGGTCGGCGACAGAATCAGCAGCACCCATGCGCCCACAAAACCGATCGCGCTCCGCCGCCAAAGCAGCGCCAACGGTCGCAATGCACAGAAGCAAAACCGGCATCACCCAGAGCCACGCCGCGCCGAATGTTTCCAAGTACGGCATCTCGTAATGGATCGCCAAGGGCCACGGCCACACCACCAATTTCAAATACATCACCAGCACTTTCGCTTGCGTGAACCACCAAACGCACGCGGGCACTCCCAGATTGAACCCGGCGGTATTGGATCGCGGCCCACCGAGATTGAGCACTGCAAGCAGCGCCCAACTGAAAGATAGACCAATGTACAGCGGCCATGACCGTTCTATTGCGATGCGGACCGAGCCGCTAATAAATGTTC
The DNA here is from genome assembly GCA_963773925.1 of Pirellulales bacterium. Classification (GTDB taxonomy): domain Bacteria; phylum Planctomycetota; class Planctomycetia; order Pirellulales; family JADZDJ01; genus CAVRAW01. Next base: position 18,904 of record CAVZDC010000013.1, on the reverse strand, counting down.
GCTCAAACAGCAGCACGACCACCGGCGCTGTGACCATCACTTCCTTGCATGCCACGCCAGCCAGGCACGCCAGCGTGGCAACCGCCAGCCAAGTGTTTCGGCCGGCCGGCGACTGCGCCGCCCAGTATCGCAAGCTGGCATAGAGCGTGGCCAGATAGAAAAAACCAACCAACAGCTCCGTGCGCTGCGTGATGTACACCACGGTTTCGCTCAGCAACGGATGCACTGCCCATAAAAGCGCCGCGATAAACGCCAATGCACCGCTGGCGTGCGCGAATCGCCCCTCGAAATATTCCAGGCATAAGGTGCGCCGCACGATGGCCATCAGCAAGATTGCCGACAGTAGGTGCACGATTAGGTTGAAAACATGGTAGCCGACCGGGTCCAGGCGGCCGAAATGAAAATTCAGCGCCAGTGACAGATTCGCCAGCGGCCGGCCGGCGGTCGGCAGTTCTTTCGGCGGATTCAACGGCCCGCCGCGGACTCCGCCTACCAGCGGCCAGATTCGCACGATCGATGGATTGTCGCGCACGCTAAACGCGTCGTCGAAAATAAACGGTGTGCTGAGCGCTCGGCCATAAACCGCCCACGTCACGCCGGCCAGCACCACCACGGCCGCAACCGATCTGAATTTTTGCTTGCTCATCCGCTCGCGTTTCGGTTGGCTCACGGGGTCTTGGGAGCGGTTTGCATCGTTGGCTTGCTGCCCGCCGCGCCCCCCTGCGTAGCGCGATACGTTTTCAACCAATTCTCCAACTGTTCGGCCAAAGCGGTCTGTCCCTGGGCGCGGGCCAGTTCAATTCCATGTTCCGCCGCGGCGATGGCATCGGCCGGCCGGTTCAATTGCACGTACGCCGCCGCCAGGTTATTGCTGATCGCCGCGTAATCGGGCTTCAACCGCAATGCTTTTTCGTATTGCTGCAGCGCCTCTTGCGGTCGTCCGGCCGCCAACAGCGCCGCGCCCAAACCGTTGTAGGCGTCGACGTGCTCGGGATTGATGTGCAACGCCTGTTGATATTTTTCGATCGCCGCGGGAATCTTGCCTGAATTAAACAGCGCGTTCCCCAGATCGTTCCAGGCGTCGGCATTGTCGGGCTTCAGCTGCACGACTTCTTGATACTGCGAGATGGCCTCGCCGATGCGGCCGGAATTTGCCAATGCTTTCGCCAAGTTGTAGTGGGCCTCCGGCAGCTTGGAGTTGAGTCGCAGCGCTTGCTGGTCGGCCTCAATCGCTTCCGCATTTCGGCCGGCCGCCCCCAGCGCATAGCCCAGGTTGCTCCACGCTTCGGCATAGTCGGGCTTCAGCCTGATCGCCTCGCGAAATTGTTCGAACGCCTTCGTCGGCCGGCCTGCATTAGCCAGCGCCAGGCCCAAGTTGTTGCGCACTTCCGGCAGTTGCGGCGCTATACGCATTGCTTCCTGAAGTTGCACGACCGCTTCGTCAGCTTGGCCCGCATTCATCAAAACGTTGCCAAGGTTATTTCGGGCTTTCGCATAATCCGGCTGCAACGCCACGGCCTGGCGATATTGCTCGATTGCTTCCGGCAGCTTCCCCATCCGCTTCAGCGTGTTGCCCAGGTTGTTGTGCGCTTGGGGAAAATCGCTTTTAAGCGACAATGCTTGTTGAAATTCCTGCACGGCCTCGGGCAATCGGCCGGCGCTATCCAGCGCATAGCCCATGTTGAAGTGGACTGCCGCCGATTTCGGATTCAGTCGCAATGCTGCTTGAACGTGCGGCAGCGCGTCGCCGGGTCGGTCGGCATCCAAAAGCGTTGTTCCCAAATTATTGTGTGCCACCCAGCACCCTGGACTATTCGTTACTGTATCCTCATAGAGGTCAATCGCATTGGCATACAGCCGGCTCTGTTGCCACGTGAGAACCGCCAACAGGCCGACGAGGCCAAAGGCGCTGGCCGTCGCCACATGGCGCATCGTCCCGCGCGATCGGCTGCGCCACATCCACCAGGCCGCCGCCACCAGCGCCACGACGGCGATGATCGCAATGTGCTGATAATGATCGGCCACCAGCGAATATTGCATGAAGCCGACGTCGGTGAATCCCATCACTGGCACTAGGGCCACGCAAAAAGCTACCCAGGCAAACAGCAGTGCGCGGCGTACTTGGGTGGTGGGCCTGAGAAGCGAGCGAGCTAAAAGCAAGGTTACAACTACCGCCGCGGCTAGGGGCAACCACCACGCCGGCGCATCGGCTGCAACATTCCACTGCGGATAGATAAACACCAGGTGAAACGGCACGAGCGCCTTCGCCAAATAAAACCACACAACTGCCCCGGCGCCTGCCAAGCGCTGAGCGAAATTCACGTCGCGCACCACCACGTCCAGGCCGTGTTTTTGGAACCACACGTTCACGCCGGTTAGCGCGATGGCCACTACAAAAAACGGCGATGTCCGAACTGCGTCCCAAACGCCGATCCGCCCCCGCTGCCACCAGACCAAAAGCAAAAGCACCACCGGCAGCACGGCCACCGAACCTTTGCTGAGCATGGCCAGCACAAACGCGGCCAAGCTCAGCCAATACCAAACCCCCGGAATTCCACGTCGCTGCTCTTCTCCTTGTTTGCCTTGCTTCTCCTCTTCCTTCGAGTACCACAAGATCGACAGCAAAAAAAACACCATCGCCAGCGTATTCTTCCGCTGCGCAATCCACGCCACCGATTCCACGTTCACCGGATGCACGGCGAACAACAGCGCGGCCAGAAATGCGCCGGGAATGCTCAATTGCGCCAAGATGCGCCCAAATCAAAATTGCCGCAGCCATGTGCAACAGCAAGTTCGTGAGGTGGTAACCCGTCGGGTTCATGCCCCACAGCCGCCACTCCAGCCAGAAGCTCGTGTTCGTCACTGGCCAGTAGTCCGATGCGTTGGCCGTGAACCAAAACTGGTACAAGCCGTCCGCTGCGTGCACCAGCCGGCTTTCGGTAAGCAAGTTGTCGTCGTCCAACACGAAACCGCCGCGCAGCGCCGGCAAGTACGCCACGCAGCTCACGATCAGAATCACCGCGGCGCCAGCCCATTTCTGCCAGCGCAACTGCGTCGTCCGCGATTCAGATGAGGCCGGCGGTTGAATGCCAGGCCGCGGACACGCTCGTTTGAGTCTCGACATCGCCCTAAGAGAAGTCTATTCGTCAACGACCCGATTGCGAACCGTTTGCCGGCGGCGGAACGTTGTTTTCGTCGTGTCCTTCATTGTCGCTGCGGCGCCGCCGGCGATCGCAACTCGTCGGCCGGGGCAAGCGTTCGGAGCTCCGGTGCTACTTGCGATTCGGGCACGTGCCGCGCCTTCGTTTTCTGCCGCCGAGCGCTTGATCGGCGGCGGAGCCGTGCGTCGCCGCCGCCGCCGGTGCAAAATTCATCGCCAACACCACGATGATCAGAATCGCCAGCGGCACCAGCCATGGCAAATTGCGCTCCCACAGCGGCAGCCGTGCGCCGCCCGGCGGCAACCAGGTTAACGTCGTGGGCGCCGTCGTGCGCAGCCCGTGGTTGGCCGCGAACGTCAACAAATCGACCACCAGTTCGTCCGGCGATTGGTATCGTCGTTCGGGCGATTTGGCCAGCATCCGCCACACGATGCGCACCAGGTCGTCCGGCAAACCGTCGCGGAACTCGCGCGGATCAGGCGGCTCGTCCCCCTGATGTTGCAGCAGCTTCTGCAGCACCGTGCCGTGCGGAAACGGCGGCCGGCCGGTCAGCATGAAATAGAACGTGCAACCCAGCGAATAGATGTCGCTGCGCACGTCGGCGTTGCGCGGATCGCGGGCCTGCTCGGGCGAGATGTAGTCGAACGTGCCCAGCGTTACGCCGCTGGCAGTGAGATCGTGCCCGGCTGGTTCCGCCTGATGCAGCCTGGCCAGCCCCATGTCGACCAGCTTCGCGCGCTGTTCGGGAGTAATCAGCACGTTAGAGGGTTTGATGTCGCGATGCACCACGTCGCGCCGGCTGGCGTGCGCCAGCGCGTCGGCAATCTGCAGCGTGTAGCTCACGGCCGCTTCCAGCGACAAGCGCACCTTGCCGCTCGACCAGATCGCGAATGTTGATCCCGTCGATGAATTCGAAGACGATGTAGTTCCACCCCTGATCTTCACCCACGTAGTACACGCGGCCGATGTTGTCGTGGTCCAGCCGCGCCGCCGATTGCGCTTCGTTCTGAAAGCGCCGCAGCGTTTCTTCGTCGTTGGATTGCTCCTGCGATAGCACCTTCACCGCCACCACGCGGTTAAGCATGGTGTCCATCGCCCGAAACACCGCGCCCATGCCGCCGCCGCCGACATATTCCAACAGCTCGAAATGGCCCAGCCGCTGCCCTTCGAGCATTTGGCCCACGTCGCGGGGCAACACGCCGCCCAGCGGATACTGCGCCAGCGCGGGCGCTTTGGTGATTACCGTGGGCTGCACTTCCAGACCGGGATCCGGCGCAGGCATATTCTTCAGCACCGAGGAGCCGGACGCCGTGCGACATCGGTCGCGTCGACGCCGAGCTGCCTTGCCCGCCCAATTTCAATCGGCGGCTGCTCGACGAACCGTTTTCGGCTGCCTCCGAACCATTGCCCGCCGCAGGCTCGGCCGACGATGCCGGCGAAGGTGCACTGGGCAAACGGCGGGTAGATCCGTGATCGGTCATGCGGTCCAGCGATTCGGCCGCTCTCGAGCGAGAAGAGCCCCGCTCAGAAACGTTCGATAGGTAAAGCTAGGGGCTGTGGCGGTGTTCCTTTGATTCTAATCCCAGGCCGCGCTCCTCGACAGCGCTAAGTCGGGGCCGTCCGCCAGCCGGAGGAGCAACGCCCTCCGGGACCCAATCCATCGAGTCGCACTCAATATTCGGTCCCGCCCCTTCGCTCCTCCTCCCACTTTAACGATCAGAAAAACCCTGCCGGAGAAGACACTTTGGCCGATGGGAAACGCCAGCGTGCTTAATTCTTGTGCAACCTCGCGGCTGCTGCAATGCCGGGCACCGCCGCCACTGTTTTCAGCAGCCGTCGCGATTAGGTCGTAAGTGCTATCAATGAAATGACATCGGTCCAATGCTTTGACAGCAGCGAACGATTCGATCAAGCGCGGCCGCCGGGGTCGCGAGAACGGATTCCCTAGACCCACGATATGTCTGAGGAGAATGACATGGACCAGAAACCGCAGGAAGTGATTCGCGTCGCGCAAACACTGTTTCACCAGAACCCCGACTGGGTGACCTTCTTCCGCGAGGTCTTAGGCCTCGGGGGGATCGTCCGCCAAATTTATCCGACGGCTCAGGCCCTTACCGAATTCGAAAAGACCCAGGAGTACGGCGAGCTGCAGCAAATGCTGGCAAAACTGCGCGTCGAAGGCCCCCCGGTCCCCGAAGACAAGGAACCCACGCGGGTCATTACCGTCCGGCTTCCCAAAAGCCTGCACGAGTTCCTCCAGGTCGAGGCCCACGAGAAGTGCACCAGTATGAACCAACTGTGCATTTCCAAACTGGTGCAGTGGCTCGATAGCGATCTGGCCGCTTCCAAGGGCTCGTCGAACTCGGGCCCCGGTTCCAAGCCGGCCCCGCGACGCCAGCACGCACCGGAGGAAGCCGCCGTCGGCGGTTTGTGAAAATCTCGGCCGATCGAAAACCCAAACAAGAAGTTCGCAGCGATGCGCCGCTCGGTTAGCGCCGGCCAGTTCGGGCTGAGCTTAGCACAGCCCGGCCGGCGCTAACTCCGACGCACGCGAATGAATTCAAACAGAAAAAATGGTTCGAAGCGGACCTGTAAGCCGGGTTCTGTGATTAGCACATCGGGCACGGAGGCCCGGTGCTAACCGGTGACCATTTTTCTACGACGCCGATTGCTCGACGCCTCCAGCAGCCTACCCGGAAGTTATGCCGGACCGGACCAGTCCGCTCCCGACTTTCATCGGGACTACTTCCTGTTTGGCCTTGCTCCCAGTGGGGTTTGCCAAGCCAGATCGGTCGCCCGATCTGCTGGTGCGCTCTTACCGCACCGTTTCACCCTTGCCGGCTGAGCAGTAGGCAGTAGGCGGTATGCAGTACGCGGATTTTTCTCTCTCCGCATACTGCCTACTGCCTACCGCCTACCGTCGGCTTTGGCGGTTTGCTTTCTGTTGCACTTTCCCGAGCCTTGCGGCCGGTGGACGTTATCCACCACTGCGTCCTGTGGAGCCCGGACTTTCCTCCCGCTGAAGATATGTGTGGCCTGACCGCACTTGCATGCGGCCCTCCCATCATCAGCCGGCGATCACCCGGTCCGCTTCGAACCCATCTATTCTACGATATCCGACACTTCTGTGAACCATTAAGTTCGTCAATCGCCATCGGTGGTTTTGAAAGCATCGCACCGCTGGAATACAATCGAACTATGTCGCCAGTGCCGTATTTCTGGCAACTCTTCACGCCATCATCTCACCAGTCAGGATAGTCAAATGCATTTTCGTCTTTTTCTAGCATTGTTGGTCAGTTTGCTCCTTGCCTCTTGCCACCGGGCTGCGACGCCGCCCGCCGATACCGCGGCGATTCAGAAAGATCTGGAAAACATTCAGGGAACCTGGCAGATCGTTACCGCCCAACAGGGCGGCAAAGATGTTACCAAGGAATGCCAGGCTCGAATCCCCACCGTCACGTTCGCTAACAACGCCTGGGTGCAAGATATGGACGGTCACCCGCTCTACATCGCGGAGAATTCGCACTTCATGCTTAACCCGGCAACAACTCCCAAGGAGATGGACCACATCCTGCGAAAAGTTGACAACGGAAAGATGCTCACCCTAGTTTATCCTTGCATCTACGAACTCGACGGCGATTCGCTGAAGCTCTGTTGGGACGTCTCGCTGAAACAACGGCCGACGAAATTCGCCACCGAACCCGGCAACCAGTTTTTTTTCATCACGTTCAAACGCGCTGAGCCGAAGCCCGAGGCCCAGCCGGAAACCAAACCCGCAGCGGATTCCCAAGCCAAACCTGCGGCCGAGCCTGAAACCAAACCCGCGACCCAATCAGAAACCAAACCGGCGGCAGAATCCGAAAGCAAACCCGCAGCCAAATAGTCAGGCCCGCCAATTCCACGCCCGAAAATGCTGGTCGCGACCCGATGCTAGGCAGCTCCTTCGACCGCCGCTTCGTCGCTTGGGCATGGGCCACCACGTTCGCACGCGTCGTGTGGGGATCGAGTCTCCTGCATGTGGCCGCGCTAGCCGGTTTGGTTGGATGGGCAGGCGTCGCGCGGCAAATTCCCGGCGGCGGCGGTCGCGGCGGCATGCAGCTCGATCTTTCCACCGGCGATAGTGCGCCCAAGGGGTTGTTGCCGCCGGAGATGCTGGGCGATCCCAATTCAGCGCCCGAGATCAAGCCTTGGACCAAAGCTCTCACCCCGGTGGAAATTGCAGTGGTCGCCCCGCCGCAATTAACCGAAGTGCCCGCCCCCAGCAGCACGAAAGAAAAATCTTCGCCCCCCGATCTTGATCTCCCAAACGCACCGCCCCCACAGACCGAGTTGAAACAGGCCGACGCCCCGACTGATAAAACGTTGTTGGGTCCAGCCGTCCCGCAGGAGCGGGAAAAACCAACTGTGCACAACGCCGATCCGCGCGTTCAGCTGGCAAGCGCCGCCGCGCCGTCGACCGGCGGCGGCTCGCCGTCGTTCGTCGGCAATCTTCCGCCGCGATACCCGGAGGTGGCCGTGGAAAACCGTAACCCCATCGCCACCTCTTCCAGCATTCGCCATTCAGGCGCTCGTCGAACGATCCCCAAGTGCGGCGCACCCATTGTTCGAATTCCACCGTGCCCGGCCGCAACACGTAAGCCCGCTGCAGGTTTTTGTTCCAATACCGCAGACATTATTTCTATGCCGAAAACAGATCGACCGAACCGCGCCTCGCTTCTCTCCAGTTCCGATGCCTTCACGTTTGTGCTGACGCTGGGCATCGTAAATCTGTTCGCAGATACCACGTACGAAGGCGGCGCGAGCATCAATGGCCCGTTTCTGGGTACACTCGGCGCCACGGCCGCAGCCATCAGCATCATCGCCGGCGTCGGCGAATTCCTTGGCTACAGCCTGCGCTCCGTGGCCGGCTACGTCGCCGATAAAACGGGAAAATATTGGCTCATCACGTTCATCGGCTACTCCATCAATTTGCTGGCGGTTCCCGCCATGGCATTGGCAGGCAATTGGCAGACCGCAGCATGCTTGGTTGTGGCCGAGCGCATCGGGAAAGCAATTCGCAAACCGACCATCGGCGCGATGCTTTCCTACACCACCGGCACGTTGGGAAAGGGTGGGTGTACGGTCTGAATACCGCGCTGGACGAAACCGGCGCCACCATCGGCCCGCTGATGATGGCCTTGGTCCTGTACGTCAAAGGCGGCTACCGCACCGGCTATGCGCGCTGCTGGTGTCTTCGCTGCTGGCCCTGGTTACGTTGTCCATCGCGCGAATCTTCTTCCCCGCGCCGTCGCATCTCGAAGCCGGCCCCACGGCCCGAGCCAAATGTTTCACCCGAACCTATTGGCTCTACGTGCTCGCGGCAGCCTGCTTCGGCGCAGGTCTGATGAGCTTCGAGCTGATCTCGTTTCATCTCGCCACCACGGGAACCGTTACGGATTATTGGATCCCCGTGTTCATCGCCATTGCGACCGGCGTGGGAGTCTTCGCCAATTTAATTCTCGGCCGCTTGTACGATCGCTTCGGACTGCCCGTCGTGTTGGTCGCCATCGTAATCGCCTCGCTCTTCTCGCCGCTGGTGTTTCTCGGAGGCTTTTATCTGGCGCTGGCCGGAATGATTCTGTGGGGACTCGGCTACGCCGTCGAAGACACTTTGCTGGCGGCGATCGTCGCCGGAATGTTGCCCGAAGGCCGGCGCAACCTGGCGTTCGGCCTGTTTTACACCGGCTTCGGCATCGGCTGGCTGGTCGGAAGCATCGCCACCGGATTGCTGTACGAATACTCCATCCCGCTGTTGATCGCATTCTCCATAGCCGTGCAACTCATCTCGCTGCCGATTTTTTTTCTCGCCAGCAGAACGCGCCGCTGAAACCGCCGCCGGCCTTGATGCGCGGCAATGGATTTCCGATTCAATCCATGTTATCCTCGATTTTCCTCCCTGCTCATTGCTCACTGCTCATTGCTCCCTGCTGCCTCCATGCGTCCCATCGAAAACATCAACGTTCGCGGCATCGAGCCGATCATTTCTCCCGCCGCGCTGAAGTCCGCCCAGCCGCTCTCTAGCGCCGCCGCGGAAACGGTCATCAACGCCCGTGAAGTCGTGAAGCAAATTCTGGCCGGCGACGAGCCGCGATTGATCGTGGTCGTCGGCCCGTGCTCCATTCACGATGAGAAGGCCGGCCTGGAATACGCCGAGCGGTTATTAAAGTTGCGCGCGTCGTGCAAGATCGCCTGTTCGTGCTGATGCGCGTCTATTTCGAAAAACCGCGCACCACGATTGGCTGGAAGGGGCTGATCAACGATCCCCACATCGACGACACCTTCGACGTCAGCGAGGGCCTGCGCATCGCACGCCGCATTCTCCTGCGCATCGCCGAAATGGGGCTGCCGGCCGCCACCGAAATGCTCGAGCCGATCACCCCGCAGTACATCTCCGACCTGATCTCGCTGGCCTCGATCGGCGCCCGCACCACCGAATCTCCCACGCATCGCCAAATGGCCAGCGGCTTGTCGATGCCGGTCGGCTACAAAAACGGTACCGACGGCAGCCTGCAAACCGCGCTCGATGCCATGTTGGCCGCCCGCACCTCGCATGCCTTCCTGGGCATCGACGGCGAGGGACGCACCTGCGTGGTGCAATCGAAGGGCAATCCCTGGGGTTGCTTGGTCCTCCGCGGCGGCCGCTCCGGTCCCAACTATTCCGCCGAAAGTTTGAAGATCGCCAGCGAGCAACTCGCCAAGCACGGTTTGCCGTCGCGGCTGTTGGTCGATTGCAGCCACGCCAACTCGAACAAAGACTTTCGCCAGCAATGCGTCGTCTGGCAAAGCGTGCTGGAGCAATCCGCCGCCGGCAACGTCTCGATCGCCGGTCTGATGCTGGAAAGCAATCTGCACGAAGGCAGCCAGCCGCCCGACGCCGACCCGGCCAAGCTGCGCTACGGCGTCTCGATCACCGATCCCTGCATCGGCTGGGACGAAACCCAGGCGCTCATTCTAGATGCTCACGCCAAGCTGGCGACGGATGTGGCAGTCGTGGCCGGGCTGGAAATTGCGACACCATTTCGATCGCCTGCCGCAGCAACTCGAGCTCCACCTCGTGCACTTCTACCGGCTTGCCGATGCCCGCGAGCATCGTCAGCGTCAGCCGTCCGCCCAAATGTTGGCGAAACTCTTCCAGTCCATTGCAATACAACACCTCGCAGTCGTGCAATTGCGGGCAATCGAGCGTGAACCCCAGTTCGCTCAAGCGAGCGCAGCACTCGCCGAGCATGTTCCTCCGCCAGCCCAAGCGCCAACGACGAATAAACTGTGTCGATCGCCACGCCAATCGCCACCGCTTCGCCATGCCGCAAGGAAAACTCGCTCAGCACTTCCAGCTTATGCGCACTCCAGTGGCCAAAATCCAGCGGCCGCGCTTCGAGCATCTCAAACGGATCGCCGCCGCGCGTGATGTGATCCAAGTGCAGCTCGGCCGAGCGACGAATGATCGGCAGGCACACTTCCATTTCGCGCCGCCGGATCCGCGGCGCCAACCGGCACACGTCGTCAAACAGCGTCGCATCCTTCAGCAGCGAAACCTTCACCGCCTCGACGAATCCGCAAATAAAATCGCGATCCGACAGGCTCTCCAGCAGCGTGGCGTCGTTGATCACGCCCCACGGCACGGCAAACGTGCCGATCCAATTCTTCTGCTGAAATAAGTTCACGCCATTCTTCACGCCGATGCCCGAATCCGCCTGGGCCAGCGTCGTGGTGGGCACGCGGATCAACCGCAATCCGCGATGCGCAATCGCCGCGGCGAAACCCACCGCATCCAACATCGCCCCGCCTCCGACGGCCACCACATAGCTCCGCCGGTCCAGTCTCATGCGCATGAAACACCTTCAGCATCTGTTCCAACACGTGAACATCGTTCTTGATCGCCTCACCCGCCGGGCACAATCTGCACGTTGCCCGCCAACTGCATCGTTCGCGAATGCTGCCTGGCCAGCGCAAAAATTCGCTGCTCCAGTTCCGGATGAGCCTCCGCCACGTGCGAATCGACCCAAAATTGCACCCTCGCCGGCTGGTCATCGGCGGTTTCCAGCAGTTCCATCAACGCCGCCGAATCCGCCCCAAACACATCGCGCGTGAACCGCAACCGATGCACCAGCGGCACGGAAAACCGAATGTCGCGACGCATTTGTCGGCGAGGCGCAGGTTGGGACGGGGGGCAGTCATCAGCGGTGGGATCCAAGCAGGGTGATTGAGTCCCTCATTCTATCATCCAGACTCGGTTCGGCGGAACCGCAATAACTTGCCGGGTCATGGCGACGATAGCGGTTGTGCAGCCTCCCCTTCGCGGTGATAGATCGATTGAGTACGGCCTCTCGCGGCAGACTCTGCCCAGGGGGTAGAATTTCCAGTGCCGCCCGCGCCGGAAATAGCTCCCGCATCCTGCGCCCTGATCTCTCGCCCCTCCGCCTACCATGAATCCCGAACAGCGCCGCCTCGACGAAGCCAACCGGGCCACCAGCCGTGGCGACAGTGGGGCGCCTACCTCAGCGAGCGGCAATGGGGCACCGTGCGCGAAGATTACAGCCCCTACGGCACCGCTTGGGATTATTTTCCGCACGACGTTGCCCGCAGCCGCGCCTACCGCTGGGGCGAAGACGGACTGGCCGGCATCTGCGACGATCACTGCCAGCTGTGCCTGGCTGTCGCGCTGTGGAACGAGCGCGATCCGATTCTCAAGGAACGCCTGTTCGGCCTGAACAACGCCGAAGGCAATCACGGCGAAGACGTGAAGGAGTGCTACTGGTATCTCGACGCGCTACCGACGCATTCCTATCTGAAGATGCTCTACAAATATCCGCAGCGCGAATTCCCCTATAACCAGCTCGTCGAAGAAAATCGCCGCCGCACCAAGCACGACCCGGAATTCGAACTGCTCGACACCGGCGTCTTCGACGACAACCGCTACTTCGACGTTTTTGTCGAATACGCCAAGGCCGACCCGCACGACGTGCTGATGCGCATCACCGTCCATAACCGCGGCCCGCAAGAAGCCCGCCTGCACGTCTTGCCGCAGCTCTGGTTCCGCAACATCTGGTCCTGGCGTCCCGATTTCAACAAGCCGCAGCTATCGGTCATCGACTCCAACACCATCGCCGCCGAGCACTACAATCTGGGCCGCTATCACTGGTACATCGACGGCCAGGCGGAACTGTTGTTCTGCGACAACGACACCAACCCGCGCCGCCTGTTCGGCATGAGCGAAGCGCAGGGATATTTCAAAGATGCCTTTCACGAATATCTGATCCACGGCAATCGCGCCGCGGTGAACCCCCAGCGCACCGGCACCAAAGCCGCAGCGCATTTCGCGCTCACTGTGCCCGCCGGCGGCTCGGCCACCATTCGCACGCGGCTTTCGGAGCGCCCGCACAGCCCGGCCTTTGCCGATTTCGATTCCGTCATGCTCCGCCGCCGCGGCGAGGCCGACGAGTTCTACGGCGAAATGAAAGATTGCAATCGCAGCGACGATTGCGCCCGCATCCAACGTCAGGCCGCCGCCGGCCTGATTTGGACTCAGCAGTTTTATCACTACGACGTGGCCCGCTGGCTGCGCGGCGACGAGTTGCAGCCCCCGCCGCCGCCCCAGCGCCGCCAAGGCCGCAATCAGCTTTGGCGTCACTTGAAGTGCCGCGAAGTAATGTCGATGCCCGACGCCTGGGAATTCCCCTGGTTCGCCGCCTGGGATTTGGCGTTCCATTGCGTGGCCATGGCCTCGATCGACGCCGAATTCGCCAAAGAGCAACTCATTCTGCTGGGCCGCGAATGGTTCATGCATCCCAACGGCGAGCTGCCGGCGTACGAATGGGCCTTCGGCGACGTCAATCCGCCCGTGCACGCCTGGGCCGCCTGGCGCGTGTATCAAATCGACCGCGCCCGCCACGGCCATCACGGCGATCGCAAATTCCTGGAGCGCGTGTTCCACAAGCTGCTGTTGAATTTCACCTGGTGGGTCAACCGCAAAGACGCGCAAAACCGCAACGTGTTCGACGGCGGCTTCCTGGGCTTGGACAACATCAGCCTGTTCGATCGCAATGCCCCGCTGCCGATGGGCGCGCACATGGCCGAAGCCGACAGCACCGGCTGGATGGCCATGTATTGCCTGAACCTCTTGCGCATCGCGCTGGAGCTGGCGCTGCACGATCCGGCGTACCAGAGCATCGCCAGCAAATTCTTCGAGCACTTCCTGGCCATTGCCGAAACCATGAACCACGTCGGCTGCCGCGCCGTCGAGGAAGGGGGCATCGGCATGTGGGACGACGAACTCGAATGGTACTGCTCGCTGGCCGAGTTGCCCGACGGCCGCGCCATGCGCCTCAAGTCGTTCTCGATGGTCAACCTGATTCCGCTGTTCGCCGTCGAAACGCTCGAGCCGCAGGAAATGGCCCGCCTGCCCGAATTCGCCAGCCGCTTGCAATGGCTCGTCACGCATCGCAAAGATCTGGCGCACCTGGTGGCCGAGTGGACCTTGCCCGGCGTGGGCCAGCGCCGCCTTGCTGCCCTGATGCGCGGCCATCGCATGAAGCGCGTTCTGGCCCGCATGCTCGACGAAAAACAATTTCTCTCCGAATACGGCATCCGCTCGCTGTCGAAATACCATCTGGACCATCCCGTCGTGTTCCACTACGACGGCCAGGAATTCCGCCTCGACTACGAGCCCGGCGAATCGCAATCCGGCATGTTCGGCGGCAATTCGAATTGGCGCGGCCCGATCTGGTTCCCGGTGAACTATCTGATCATCGAATCGCTGCAAAAGTTCCACCACTACTACGGCGACGATTTCAAAATCGAATGCCCTACCGGAAGCGGCAAATATCTCACGCTGCTTGGAAGTGGCCAACGAGTTGACGCGCCGCCTGTCGCGGATCTTCCTGCGCGATTCCAGCGGCCGCCGCCCCGTGTACGGTCCCTACGAAAAACTGCAAAACGATCCCCACTTCCGCGACTACGTCTGGTTCCACGAATATTTCCACGGCGACAATGGCCGCGGCCTGGGCGCCAATCATCAAACCGGCTGGACCGCCCTGATCGCCAAGCTGATGCAGCCCAAACGCCCGCCGCGCACCTGCCCGCGCGAACAAATTGCCACGAGCGACGGCGCGCCAAAAGCATCCGTGCCGCAACCGTCGCCCGCCACCGCCTAGTTCCGCCCATGACCTGCCCGCTGGATAATCGCACCGAGTGGCTGGAGGCTGATGGCCTGGGCGGATTCGCCTCCGGCACCACCTGCGGCGAACGCACCCGCCGCTACCATGCGCTGCTGCTCACCGCCACCACGCCGCCCACCGGCCGCATGGTGTTGGCCAACGGGCTTCGATGCCTGGGTCAACACGCCCACCGGCCGATTCGCCATTTCCTCGCAGCGCTACCCGCCCGACGTGGTGTATCCCGACGGCGCCTCGCGCTTGATCGATTTCCAAACCGAGCCCTGGCCCACGTGGACCTGGAGCTTGCCCGACGGCAGTTCGCTGACGCAAGAAATATTCGTTCCTCACGAATTGTCGGCCTGTTGCCTCCGCTGGCGCATCCAAGCACGCCGGTCAAAAGCCGGGAAAAATGTCGCTCCTTCTCCGCCCGCTCATCTGCGGCCGCGACTACCACTGCCCTGCACCACGAAAACCCCGCTCTGCGCTTCGATGCCCGCACGCAAGACGACATGATTTATTGGCACACCTACGACGGCGTGCCCGCGATCGCCACGCTGACCAACGGCGCCTACACCCACGAACCCGAGTGGTACCACAACTTTTTGTATCTCGACGAGCAAGAGCGCGGGCTGGATTGCACCGAAGACCTCGCCTCGCCCGGCACCTTTCGCTTCGATCTCTCGCGCGATGCATTGCTGATCTTGGCCGCCGGCGATTATGCCACCGCGGTCCGCTCCGCCGGCCGAACCGCCGCCAAAGCGTTCGAGGCGCTGGAAGAACTCGAACGCCGCCGTCGCAAAAAATTCGCCTCGCCGCTTGAGCGCGCCGCCGATAGCTACCTCGTCCGCCGCGGCGCCGGCCAAACCATCATCGCCGGCTATCCCTGGTTCACCGATTGGGGCCGCGACACCTTCATCGCTCTGCGCGGACTGTGCCTGGCAACCGATCGACTGGTCGATGCCCGCGAAATTCTGCTGGCCTGGGCCGACACTGTCTCCGAAGGCATGCTCCCCAATCGATTCCCCGACGCCGGCGACCAGCCGGAATACAACTCGGTCGACGCCTCGCTGTGGTTCATCATCGCCGTGGGCGACCTGCTGGCCGCCGCGGCGAAGCGAAAGAAATCGATCAGCGTCAAAGACCGCCGCCGCTTGGAGCAAGCCGTGCTGGCCATCGTCGAGGGCTACTCCCACGGCACGCGCTACGGCATTCATTTGGACTCCGATGGCCTGCTGGCCGCCGGCCAGCCCGGCGTGCAACTCACTTGGATGGACGCCAAATTCGGCGATTGGGTGGTCACGCCGCGCATCGGCAAGCCGGTCGAAGTGAACGCCCTGTGGCTCAATGCCTTGCAGATCGCCTCGAAGATCGACAAGCGATGGAAATCGGCCTTCGACCAAGGCCGCGCGGAATTCGAACGCCGCTTCTGGAACCCGCAGCTTAATTGCCTGTACGACGTGGTCGATGTCGATCATCATCCAGGCGAAGTCGATGCCACGTTACGGCCAAACCAAATCTTCGCCGTCGGCGGCCTGCCGCTGGCGCTGTTGAAGGGCAAGCAGGCCCGCCAGGTTGTCGACGCCGTCGAAGTCGCAATTGCTCGCGCCGCTGGGATTGCGCTCCCTCGCCCCCGGCTCGCCCGGTTACGCGCCGCATTACACCGGCACGCTTGCACGATCGCGACGCCGCCTATCATCAAGGCACCGTCTGGCCCTGGCTCATCGGCCCGTTCGTCGAAGCCTGGCTGCGCGTCCGCCGCGGCACCGCCAAAGCAAAACAGCAAGCCCGCAAAAAATTCCTCGCGCCGTTGGAGGCACATCTGAACTCCTGCCGGCCTGGGTCACATCTCCGAAATCACCGACGCCGAAGATCCCTTCACCCCGCGCGGCTGCCCCTTCCAAGCCTGGTCGCTCGGCGAATATCTGCGTCTAAAGTACGACGTGCTGCGAAGCAGCAACCAGCGGAAACGATAACTTCAGGCTAAATTCCAGATAATGCACTTCGCCAGCGACCTTTTGGAATCATCCTCAATTGCCGTAGCAACCGATAATCACTAATATGCGGCCTTCGCCCAGTACCTCGTGCCGTGGGGCACACGAAATGCAGCCCGTTCATGAAAATCCGCGGCCGATGGTTCAATTTCGTCCTGGCCGCTAGTGTTGTTTTTGTAGTTCGCTTGTTGTTCCGCACGCTTCGCATTCGCTATCTCGTCGGCGCACCGAACACGAATCCTTATTCCAACGACGGCTCCGAAGGATTCATCTACTCCGTCTGGCACGACGCCATCACGTTCCCAATGTTCGCCGGCCGGCATGTGCGCACCGTGGCGCTGGTCAGCCGCCACCACGATGGCTCGCACCTCGCCTGCGGCCTGAAAATCCTCGGCATCGGCTTGGTTCGCGGCTCCAGTGGAAAAAACGGCGCCTCCGCCATTCGCGAACTGTTGCAACTGCCCGCCAACACCCACGTGGTTATCACGCCCGACGGTCCGCGCGGCCCGCGCCGGCAGTTAAAACCGGGCATGGTTTTCCTCGCCGCGCGCTGCGGCCGCTCGATCGTGCCCACCGCCTTCTCCTCGGTCCGCTGTTGGCGATTTCGCGGCAAGTGGACCGATCTTTCGATCCCCAAGCCCTTCACCACGGTCTACGCTTTAAGCGGCCCGCCGATTCCCGTGCCCCGCGAAGCCACCGAGGCCGAACTGGCCAACATCGGCGTCCATCTGCAATCCGAAATGGATCGCCTCACCGCCGAAGCCGACCAACTGGCCCTGCGCAAAGCTGCTTAGCCGCCTGGTCATTCTCACCGGCTTGACTCCCTGCGCTACAATTGCCGCAAAAGGAGAGCAAGCATGATTACGCTTCGCAAAGCCCGTGACCGCGGACGCACCCACATCGATTGGCTCGATAGCTGGCACTCATTCTCGTTCGGCGATTACTACGATCCCAACTGGATGGGCTTTGGCCCGCTGCGCGTGATCAACGACGACGTCGTTCTGCCCGGCGGCGGCTTCGGCATGCACCCGCACCGCGACATGGAAATCATCACCTACGTGGTCAGCGGGGCGCTGGAGCACAAAGATAGCCTCGGCACCGGCTCCGTGATCCGCCGCGGCGAAGTGCAACGCATGACCGCCGGCACAGGCATCCGCCACAGCGAATTCAATCCGTCGCCCAGCGAAGCGGTGCGCCTGCTGCAAATCTGGATCACGCCCAACAAAAACGGTCTGCAGCCCAGCTACGAACAGCGCACCATCGGCGACGATCAAAAACAAAACCGCCTCCGCCTGATCGCCTCCAAAGATGGCCGCGACGGCGCCGTCACCATCAATCAAGATGCCGACGTCTACGCCGCACTATTGAAGTCCGGACAAAAACTCGCGCATCCCCTGCGCCGGGCCGCTCGGCCTGGGTGCAGATCATCGACGGCAAAGTGTCCGCAAACGGAAAAGATTTGCAACCCGGCGACGCCGCCGCCATCAAAGACGAATCCAATCTCGAACTCGTCGCCCAACAACACGCCGAACTTTTGCTGTTCGATCTGGGCGGTTAGGCCTTGGCGAGTTCCTGCGCCACCGACAGCAAAAACCGATCCTCGCAGCAGCAAGCCAATAGCGACAATCCAACCGGCGCCGCCCCATCATCGACCTGCGCTTCCGCCAGCGGCATCGAAACCTGCGGCACGCGGCACAGCCCGGCAATCGAAGTGAGCGACAACAGCGTCTGATAATAATCCCCCGTGCGCAAATCCTTCGCCCCTTTCAGCGGCGCGGGCTTCGACACCGTCGGAATGCACAGCAAATCCCGCGGCCCAAGAAATTGATGCCACTGGCGGAAGCACTGCTCGCGGCGAGCAATGGCCAGCGGCATGCGGCGGCGATCAAGCGTTTGCGCCAATTCGAAACTGCCGCGCCGTCATCGGCCCAAACTCCGGCTTGGCCTGCCGCGATCCACGCCCCCAGCGTGCTGGCGATCTCGCCCCACTGCATCATGCAATATGTTTCCATCCAAATCTCAAAGCCCGCGTTCATCGGCTCGATGAACATCTCCTTCAGCGACGTTTCGCGTACCCGATCGCCGTACAGCGAGCGCAGCTTTTCCAACGGCGATCGTAACGCGGCCTGAATCTCCGGCGACGCCAACTCGAAGGCATCGCGCAAAATGTAGATGGCTGTCGGCTCGTCCTCAGCCTTTCCCTCAGGACCACCCGGCAACAACACCGCCGCCGATCGCGCCAACATCTCCGCGCTCTTGGCCAAAATTCCCACCGTATCGAACGTCGGCGCAAACGGCATCACCCCCGCCACGCTGATCAATCCGTGCGAGGGGCGCAATCCCCAAATGCCGCAATTGCTCGCCGGCACGCGCACCGATCCGCCCGTGTCGGTGCCAATCGCGAAATCGACCAGTCCGCACGCCACCGCCGAGGCCGATCCGCTGGAAGAACCTCCCGGCACGCGCTGCGGCGCGCGCGGATCCAGCGGCGTGCCGTAAAAATGATTCTCGCCGATCAAACTGAACGCCAACTCGTCGGTCACCGTCTTGCCGATGC
>CAVZDC010000012.1:0-213884 GCA_963773925.1 Pirellulales bacterium | reverse complement strand
ATTTTGCGGCGCCGTGCCGCTAAATATTTTGAAATTGTTATTTCCACCCCCCAGATCGGTAACAATGTCGCCGGTGACGCCGACGGCAATGTAGGCGCTGCTGCCGTTGATGGTGGTGCCAATGCCCTGCACTTTCCAGTTGCCGCTCACCTGCGACACCTGAATCAAATTACCCGACGAGTCGCCGGTGATATCCAACTGGCCGGCATTCACCGCCACCGTCACATTTCCCGCCAGCAAGGTCCGCGATTCCAGGTATTCAAAGCGGGAAATCCGCGCGGATGATTTCTGTTTGCGTCGCATTGGCTGAAATCTCGCTAATTGAGAGACGATGTCCCGATCGATTCGTCAGGCACCGGGCTCGAAGGTGGGCTAAGTTGGGCTTGCCGTCTAAAGCATACTTCTGAAACAGGCACTCGGAGGAAACCGCATGGATGCTGATTTCCCAGTTTCTGCGTCGTCATCTGCAACGTCATGTGCGTCGCGATTTCCAGCAAATTGGGGGCGCTGCCCATTGATATCGATCGGTGTGCTGGATCCCAAACCCCCGCCCACAATCAATCGAATGGGCGGGTCGGCGGTCCGTCATCAAGCTTTTCAGGGGGGATAGGGGATAATCGGCCACCCCAATTCCTGTCAGAATGGCACGGCCTTCCCGTGGGCCATCGGCCTGCCAGCGGTCCGCCGGGGGCAGTTAATCATCCGTAAACAGCGGCCAACAATGGCTTCCTGAGAATCAAACGCGCGCGACGGCACGGCGGTTGCTTTTATATTGGCTGTTTCAGGCTGCGCCTGCCAAAACCGGCGGCGAAGCTCTAGCTTGAGCCAACCAGCAGGCGACGGGAATCGCCCTTCATAAGACACTCAAACCTCATTGCTCTGGAGGAATTTCGCTGTGGCAAAACAAATGGTGTTCGACGACGAAGCACGCAACCCGCTGGCCGCCGGCATATCGAAGCTGGCCAAGGCGGTCCGCAGCACGCTTGGGCCCCCGCGGCCGCAACGCCGTGCTCGATAAGGGCTGGGGCTCACCGAAAATCACCAAAGACGGCGTGACGGTCGCCGAAGACATCGAGCTCGACGACCCGTACGAAAACCTCGGCGCCAAGCTCGTCAAGGAAGCCGCCAGCAAAACCAACGACGTCGCCGGCGACGGCACCACCACCGCCACCGTGCTGGCCGAAGCCATCTACAAGGAAGGCCTGCGAATGATCGCCGCCGGGGCCGACCCGATGGCCCTGTCGCGCGGCATCGCCAAGGCCACCGAGCAAGTGATCGAAGCCATCAAGAAAATGGCCGAGCCGATCGACGAAAACAACCGCAAGGAAATCCAGCAAATCGCCACCATCGCCGGCAACAACGATCCCTCGATCGGCGACGTGCTTTCCGAAGCGTTCATGAAAGTCGGCAAAGACGGCGTGATCACCGTCGAGGAAGGCAAGCAAAGCGAAACCACCGTCGACGTGGTCGAAGGCATGCAGTTCGACCGCGGCTTCCTCTCGCCGCACTTCGTCACCAATCAAGACGAACAAACTGTGCGAGCTGGAAAACTGCTACGTGCTGATTTACGAAGACAAGATCTCCAACGCCAAGAACCTGGTGCCGCTGCTGGAAGCGATCAGCAAGGCCAACAAGCCGCTGTTGATCATCGCCGAAGATGTCGAAGGCGAAGCCCTGGCCACGCTGGTGGTCAACAAGCTCCGCGGCATTCTCAATGTGTGTGCCGTGAAGGCGCCGGGCTACGGCGATCGCCGCAAGGCGATGCTGGGCGACCTGGCCGTGCTCACCGGCGGCAAGGCGATCTTCAAGGATCTGGGCATCCAGCTCGATTCGGTGAAGCTCACCGACCTGGGCCGCGCCAAGAAAATCATCGTCGATTCCGAAAACACGACCATCGTCAGCGGCGCCGGCAAGAAAGAAGAAATCGAGGGCCGCGTGGCCCAAATTCGCCGCGAAATCGAAGACACCGACAGCGATTACGATCGCGAACAACTGCAAAAGCGCCTGGCCAAGCTGGCCGGCGGCGTGGCGCAAATCAACGTCGGCGCAGCCACCGAAACCGAAATGAAGGAACGCAAGTATCCTGCTGGAAGATGCCCAGGCCGCCACCAAGGCCGCGCTGGAAGAAGGCATCGTCCCCGGCGGCGGCGTGGCACTGATCCGGGCCGAAAAAGCGCTCGACAAGCACGGCCTCAAGGGCGACGAAGCTCTGGGCGCAAAGATCGTGCAAGAACGTGCTCGATTGGCCGCTGCGTTGGATCGCCGAAAACGCCGGCGTCGACGGCGCGGTCGTCGTCAACCGCGTGCGCCAGATGAAAAACAAAAACGAAGGCTACGATGCCGAACGTGACGAATACTGCGATCTGATCGACCGCGGCATTATCGATCCGGCCAAAGTGGTCCGCACCGCATTGCAAAACGCCGCCAGCGTGGCCGCGCTGTTGCTCACCACGTCCGCGCTCGTCACCGACATTCCCAAGGAAGAAGAGGAAGCCGGCGGCCACGAAGGCCACGACCACGGCATGGGTGGCATGGGCGGAATGGGCGGCGGCATGGGTGGCATGGGTGGCATGGGAATGGGCGGCATGGGCGGAATGATGTAATCGTTTAGCGTCGCCGCCCACGGCGACTTGCGACACCTAAAAATCAACCATTCATAAAAGGGAAACTTGAATCATGGCCAAAACCGAAAATTCGTCCGCTGGATGATCGTGTCGTCGTCAAACCCGTCGAAGCCGAAGAACGCACCGCCGGCGGCATCGTGCTGCCCGACACCGCCAAGGAAAAACCGCAGCGCGGCAAAGTCGTTTCCGTCGGCCCCGGCAAGCTGCTCGAAAGCGGCCAGCGCGGCAGCGTCTCGGTTTCCGTCGGCGACGAAGTGATCTACGGCAAATACTCCGGCACCGACATCGAGCTGGAAGGCGACGAAGTAAAAATCCTCCGCGAAACCGAAATCCTCGCCAAAGTCGTCTGACGAACGCGCAATCGCAACATCGAATTTAGCCCCGGGCTCGGCCCGGGAGTGAACAACCACAAAACATTCAACTCCTAACTCAGGAACCCCAACCGTGGCAAAGCAATTGCTCTTTGAAGATCAGGCCCGCAACAAAATGCTCAAAGGCGTGGAAAAGCTCGCCGACGCCGTGGCCGTGACCATGGGCCCCACCGGCCGCAATGTGATCATCGCCAAATCGTTCGGCGGTCCCACCGTCACCAAAGACGGCGTCACCGTCAGCAAGGAAGTCGATCTGGAAGATCGCTTCGAGAACATGGGCGCCAAGCTCGTGAACGAAGTGGCCAGCAAAACGTCCGACGTCGCCGGCGACGGCACCACCACCGCCACCGTGCTGGCCCGCGCCATCTTCAAGGAAGGTTGCCGCATGATCGCCGCCGGCAGCAATCCGATGGCCGTGCGCCGCGGCATCGAAAAAGCCACCGAAGCCGCGGTCGAGCATCTGAAATCGATGGCCAAGCCCGTCTCCGGCAAGGCCGAAGTGGCGCAAGTCGGCGCCATCAGCGCCAACAGCGACAAGGAAATCGGCGACCTGCTGGCCGACGCTCTGGAAAAGGTCGGCAAGGACGGCGTGATCACCGTCGAAGAAGGCAAGACGATGGAAACCACCGTCAAGTTTGTCGACGGCATGCAGTTCGACAAAGGTTTCATCTCGCCGTACTTCATCAACCGTCCGGCCGAGATGGATTGCTTCCTCGAAGACGCGCTGATCCTGATTCACGAAAAGAAAATCAGCAATCTCCGCGAACTGGTGCCGCTGTTGGAAAAAGTGGCCCAGTCTGCCAAGCCGCTCTTGATCATCGCCGAAGATATCGAAGGCGAAGCGCTGGCCGCCCTGGTCGTCAACCGGCTCCGCGGCGTGCTCAATGTGTGCGCCGTCAAGGCGCCCGGCTTCGGCGATCGCCGCAAAGCCATGCTCGGCGACATCGCCACCGTCACCGGCGGCACGCTGATCAGCGAAGATTTGGGCATCAAGCTCGAAAACCTGGAACTCAGCCAGCTCGGCAGCGCCAAGCAAATCACCGTCGACAAGAACGACACCACGATCGTCGAAGGCGGCGGCAAGCAGTCCGATATCCAAGCCCGCATCCAGCAAATTCGCACGCAGATCGACAAAACCGACAGCGACTACGATCGCGAAAAGTTGCAGGAACGCCTGGCCAAGCTCACCGGCGGCGTGGCGGTCATCTCCGTCGGCGCCGGCACCGAAGCCGAAATGAAGCAGAAGAAAGCCCGCGTCGAAGACGCCTTGCACGCCACTCGTGCGGCGGTCGAGGAAGGCATTCTCCCCGGCGGCGGCGTGGCCTTGATCCGTTGCCGCGAGGCGATCGAAAAAGCCCGCTCCGGCGCCAAGGGCGACGAAAAGATCGGCATCGACATCGTGCTGCACTCGATCGACGCCCCGCTGCGTCAGATCGCCGACAACTGCGGCATCGATGGCTCCGTGGTCGCCGACGAAGTGCGCCAAAAGCCCACCAACACCGGCTACGACGCCAACGCCGCCGAGTACGTCGATATGTACAAGGCGGGCATCATCGATCCGCTGAAAGTGGTCCGCACCGCCTTGGCCAACGCGGCCAGCATCGCCGGCTTGATGCTCACCACCGAAGCGCTGGTGACCAACCTGGAAGACGAAGACAAGAACCACCGCGCCCCGGAAGGCGTGATCCGCTAGTCAGTATAGCCTGACCGCGTCGGTCGGGACGTAGACTCGATAAGCAACCCGGGCCGCTTCGCCACCCAGCGCGAGCGGCCCGTTTTATGCTGTTCAGCTCCCGTTGAATTTGCGCTCTCCCTACGTTGCGTCATGTCGTACAATTCTTTATTAACCTGTCCGCGATTCTGATCCTCTCTCCGCCATGGCCACAATGGCAAGCAAGCGCGATTATTACGAGGTGCTCGGCGTGGGGCGCAACGCCACCGCAGCGTGAGATCGCCGACGCCTATCGCAAGCTTGCGCTGAAATATCATCCCGACCGCAATCCGCACAATCCCGACGCCTCGGAACACTTCAAAGAAGCCGCCCAGGCTTACGAAGTGCTGGCCGACGACGAGAAGCGGGCCCGCTACGATCGCTACGGCCATGCCGGCGTCGAAGGGGGCGTGCACCAGTTCACCGACGTCAACGATATCTTCCAGGCGTTCGGCGACATTTTCGGCGGCGGCATGTTCGGCGATCTGTTCGGCGGCGGCGCCAATCGCGCCGGCCGCGCAAAGGGGACGACGTCGCTTGCCAATTGACCATCGATCTGTTCGAAGCCGCCCGCGGCTGCACGAAAACCATCGAATTCGAGCGCCACGAAGCGTGCACCGATGTGCAAAGGCACCGGAGCCCGCCCGGGCAGCCAGCCCGAATTGTGCCGTTATTGCTCCGGCCGCGGCCAGGTGATGCAAGCCAGCGGCATCTTCCGCGTGCAAACCACCTGCCCCGCCTGCCACGGCTCCGGCCAACTGATCAAAGATCCCTGCACCGAATGCAACGGCGCGGCCTACATTCTGAAGCGCGTGTTCCGCGAGGTGAAAGTGCCCGCCGGAATCGATCATCGCATGCGCATCCGCCTGGCCGGCGAAGGCGAGCCCAGCCCCAACGGCGGCCCGCCGGGCGATTGCTACTGCGTGGTGCAAGTGAAACCGCATCCGCTGTTCGAGCGCGAAGGACACGACCTGATCTGCCACGTGCCGATCAGCTACGCTCAGGCCGCCTTGGGCGCCACGATCGAAGTGCCCACGCTCGAAGGCACCGAAGAGATGGCGGTTCCCGCGGGCACGCAAGCCGGCGAACTGTTCAAGCTGCGCCGCCGCGGCATGCCCGACCCGCGCGGCCGCGGCAAAGGCGATCTGCTGGTGGTGGTGAATTTGAAGTGCCCAAATCGCTGACCGCGCAGGCAGGAAAACCTGCTCCGCGAACTGGCCGACCGAAGAAAAAACCAACGTCAGCCCGCATCGCAAATCATTCCTGGAAAAACTGAAAGCTATTTCGTGCCGGCCGCCGAGCCGCGAGCAAAAGCCGGAGCCGCAGCCGAAGGAGGAACATCATGGTGGGCGAAAACAAAAATCAAACTGAACTTACCGGCGAACCCGTCGACATTCACCGCCGAGCAGGAAATGGACATCGTGCGTTCCGATCTGGACGAGGCCCGCGACAAAATGCTGCGCGCCCAGGCCGAGTTGGATAACTACCGCAAACGCGCCCGCCGCGAACTGGACGACGAACGCCGCTATGCCGAAATCAATCTGCTGCGCGATCTGTTGCCGGTGCAGGACAACATTGTCCGGGCGATCGACGCCGCCGACAAAAAAGCCGACGCCGCCACGCTGTTGGAAGGGCTGAAAATGGTCCGCCTGCAATTGGCCGACGTGCTCAAGCGGCACCACTGCGAACCGATCACCGGCCAGGGCAAAGCCGTTCGATCCGGCCATGCATGAGGCCGTGATGCAGCAGCCCAGCGCCGAACACGACGAAAACACGGTGCTGGACATCGTGCAATCCGGCTATCACCTGCACGACCGCGTGGTGCGGCCGGCCCAAGTGATCGTGTCCAAGAAAGAATAACCCGCCGTCATCCGCCGCCGCCGACGCACAATTCAATAACATATCCGCCTGCTGCCAGCCGCCCTACTGCCCGCCATGCCCACCTACGATTACGTCTGCGACGCCTGCGATCACAAGTTCGAGCTGTTCCAGTCGATCACCGACCCGGTGAAGCGCAAGTGCCCCAAGTGCGGCAAAAGCAAACTGCGCCGCCTGATCGGCACCGGCGCGGCAATCATGTTCAAAGGCTCCGGCTTCTATAAAACCGACTACCGCAGCGATTCCTACAAAAAACACGCCGAGGCCGACAAGCCTTCGACGCCGGCCTCCGAAAGCAAATCCGACGCAAAGTCGCCGCGCCAAAACCGAATCCAAATCGGAAAGCAAATCCACCGGCGCGAAAGAAAAGAAATAGCGTTCGTTCGAAGTTTACGTGCAGCCATGTCACGCATCCGCTGCCCCATCTGCAACCAATTTTTGAGTCGGAAAAGGCCCAATCGCTGCCGTTCTGCAGCGAGCGCTGTCGGCAGATCGACCTATCACGTTGGCTGGACGAGAAATACGCCCTGCCCACCGAGCACCCCGGCGATCGCAATCCCGACGAACTGCCCCGCGACCTGCCCGACGACGAACCGTGATCGGCCAACCGCTGTTGCGTGGTAAAACTCGCTACGTATAATGCTAGTCAGCCTATCTTTCCCGGCTTGTGTAAAACTATCCGGCTGACTGCTATCTTTCCCTGTTTATCTCGAAGGAGCCCCGCATGGCCGACGACCAACATCGCCTCCGCGAAGTGTCGTGGCTGGAGCTATTTCCCTGGTTGGGATTGATTCGTGCCGTGCGATTGGCCTTCGCTCCGCGGATGCTCATTTTGGCCGCCTTGGGGCTGGCCGCCACGAGTGCGGGCTGGCGGGTGATCGGCGATTTGTTCTCCGGCAGCGATCAGCCGGTGCTGCAGGAACTGATTTCCGCCAATAGCGTTTGGCCGTCGAGATTGCTGCCCGAAGCCCCGCCGCCGGTCAGCGTCAGCGTTTTGGATCCCGCCACCAGCGCCGCCAAGGAACCTTGGAACATTCTCAGCGGCCCGTTCCGCAACCTGTTCGAAGTGAACAAGTGGAACGTGACCGTCGCCCTGTTCACGTATCTACTGCTGTGCGGATTGTGGGCGGTCATTGTGTGGTCACTATTCGGCGGCGCGATTACGCGCATTGCCGCGCTGTGGTTCGCGCGCGAAGATCGTCTTAGCTTCCGCCGCGCGCTTTTGAGTTGGGGAGTCCGCAAGTGGCCCGCCTATTTCGGCGGACCGTTGTTCCCGCTGGCCGGCGTGCTGATTGGCCGTGATTCCCGTCGCCTTGTTGGGGCTGCTTTTGAAGCTCGACGTGGGCGTGCTCGTGGTCGGCATTATCTGGCCGATCGTGCTGGCCTGCGGCTTCTTTCTGGCAATTCTGCTGGTGGGATTGCTCTTCGGCTGGCCGCTGATGTGGCCCACCATCAGCGCCGAAGGCACCGATAGCTTCGACGCCCTGAGCCGCTCCTATTCGTACACCTACCAGCGCCCGGTGCATTATCTGTTTTATGCCGCCGTGGCGGGAATCTTGGGCATGTTGGCGTGGGTGGTGGTCATCATCTTCGCCAACGGCGTGATCACTTACAGCTACTGGGCGGCCAGTTGGGGCAGCGGCGGTCAACGCATCCAGGATATCCGCAGCTATGCCGAAGGTCTGTTTCCCGCCTCCGCCCGACACCACGGCGATTTTGCGTTGGGGGGTGCATGGCCATCGGCTTCTGGGTCGACGTGGTGAAAACCGTCGCCGTCGGCTTCCTGTTCAGCTACTTCTGGAGCGCCGCCACGTACATTTATTTCCTGCTGCGACAATCGGTCGACGCCACGGAAATGGACGAAGTGGCCGTCGAGGAAGAGCCCGAAAGCTACGGCCTGCCGCCCATCGCCAACGAACCGGGCGGCACGCCGCAAGTCGCCGAGTCGCAATAACGCGATCGCTTTATTCTCGCTCGCCGAGCACCAGCTTTTCCAACAGCTCGTCCATCTGCGCATCGAACTGCCCGCGCGTAAGCACGATGTCGCAACCGGCCGCTCGCGCCGCCTCCAATTTCGCTTCGTGCACGTGCGGCCCGAAGGCCACGATCGTGCGCGGCCGATGTCGTCAGTGCGTTCAGCTTCGACACAAGCGATTCTGCGGCCGGCGTGTTGAGATCGATGATCACGACGATGGTTTCGGATCCGCCGGCTTCCATCTTTTCCAACGCAGCCTCGGCCGTGGCCGCTGTTTCCAGTCCGTGCCCCCAGCCGCTCGCACCACCCCCGCCACCCGCGATGGAAACACCAGATCGTTGGTCAGAAACAAAACTCGCACCGCTGATTGATTCCTGAACCCCGAACCCTGACCCCCGTCCCTCACACCGCCTCCGGCCCGCGCATCGGCCCGGCGATCGAAATCGCCTGATCGGCCGGCACCACAAAAATCTTCCCGTCGCCAATCTCCCCTTCCGAGCCGGTGCGGGCCACGCTGGCGATGCATTCCACGGTGCGGTCCAAAAAATCGTCGTTGACGATGATCTCCAGCGCGATTTTCCGCAGCAGTTGCGTTTTATATTTGTGGCCGCGGTACATTTCCGTCCGGCCCCGCGTCCGCCCGTAGCCTTGGGCGTCGCACACCGTCATCCGCGTCACTTCGATTTTGTTGAGCGCCTGCCGCACCGCCTCCAGCTTGGTCGGTTGAATCACTGCGATCACAAGCTTCATCGCACTGTCTCCCCAAGGCGCGCGTGCTCGCTCAGAGTTCCGACAAAGATATTGTAACGGCGGCCGGGGTCGAGCCCGGCGAACAGGCCCGCAATTCCGGCGGGCTGGCAGCAGCTTGCACGGCGTATGATATTAATTAGGCAGCGGATCAAATTGACCTGTTTTGCCGCCGCCAAGTAAATTAACATCGTCGGCCGAAACACATTGCCAATCTCGCACTTCCCACCCGGTACTGTTTGTGATTCTTCGTACTTCGTCTGATCCTGCCTTCTCGCTGCCTGGCGCTGGCGGCGCTGCTTTGCGCAACTGCCGCGGCCCAGTTGGAGCCGCTGTCGCTGTCCGGCGATGGCACGGCCGCGACGGACAAGCGCGCCGCAAGCGGAGAAGGTCAAAGCGTCGGGCTATTTCACCCCGGCCGACCGGCGGCAAATCGGCGATGCTGTACGTCATCGCCGACGTCGCCCCCGATTGGCATATCTATTCCCTCACGCAAAAGCCCGGCGGGCCGAATAAATCGAAGATCAAGCTCGTCGCCTCGCCGCAGTACAAAGTCACCTCCGGATTCAAGCCCGACAAACCACCCGCCGATCCGGAAGTACGAAGATGTTTGGCCGGGCCTGGCGGTGGAAGAGCACGAAGGGCACGTCGTCTGGTCGGCGCCGATCGAACTGGCCGCCGACGCCGATCCTGAAACGCTGGAAATCGACGGCGCCGTAAATGCCCAGGTGTGCGCCAAGGAATGCCTGCCGCCGCGAGACTACAAATTCACGGCTCGGCTGAAAGGCGCGGCCGCGCGGCCGGCTCCTGTCGGGAGCTTCCATCGCTCCGCCGGCGGGCACATTCGGCGATCAGAGCGCACTGCGATGAGTCTTGCTCCGGCCCCGATCATTTCGGCCATCGGTTTGCCGCCGCGTGAAGGTGCGCGTGCTGTCGGCCACCGATGTCACGAAGCAATCGCTGTGGGTGGTGATTGCCTCGGCGTTTCTCGGCGGGCTAATCCTGAATTTGATGCCCTGCGTGCTGCCGGTCATCGGGCTGAAGATTCTGTCGTTCGTCGAGCAAAGCCACCACAGCCGCCGCCATGTCTTGGTGCTGAATCTGTGGTACACGCTCGGGCTGATGTCGGTGTTTATGGTGCTGGCCACGCTGGCCTGCGGCGCAAGCCTCGGCCTGCGCAGCCAGAATCTCGGCTGGGGCGAGCAGTTCAGCTCGCCGGCGTTCAACATTGTGATGTGCGGGCTGGTGTTCGTGATGGCGCTCAGCTTTTTGGGCGTGTGGGAAATTCCCATCCCCGGTTTCGCCGGCCATGGCAAGGCGGCCGATTTGGCGAACAAGGAAGGTCCCGCCGGCGCGTTCACCAAGGGGGTCATGTCGACGGTGCTGGCCACGCCCTGCAGCGGGCCGTTTTTGGGCTCGGTGTTTGGATTCATGCTGCGGCAGCCGCCGGCCATTATTTACGCCATCTTCGCAGCCATCGGTGTAGGCATGGCCTCGCCGTATTTGCTGATCGGCGCATTCCCGCGGCTGATTCGCATCCTGCCCAAGCCCGGCGCTTGGATGGATACGTTCAAGCATCTGATGGGCTTCGTGCTTTTGGGCACGGTGGTGTTTCTGTTCACTTTTTTGAAGCGGGAATACTTGCCCGCCACGTTCGGCATGCTCGTGGGGTTGTGGGCCGCCTGCTGGTGGATCGGCCACGTGCCGCTGACGGCGGAACTTGGGCAGGAAGCTGCTGCACCTGGGCTGCAGGCGCGGCGGTGGCGGCGCTGATGGGCTGGGTTTCGTTCGCGTGGCTGGTGCCGGGCGATTCACTGTTGCCTTGGCAGCCGTTTTCGCCCGAAGCATTGGCGAAGTATCGCTCCGAAGGAAAAACGGTGATGGTCGATTTCAGCGCCGATTGGTGCCTGACGTGCAAAGCGAATCTGAAGTTCGCCATCAATACCGAAGATGTTTTCCATCTCGTGCAAACCAACGGCGTAGTGACGCTATTGGCCGATTGGACCGACGGCTCGTCGGAAATCAAAACCGCGCTGGCGGCGCTGGATAGCAATTCCATTCCAGTGCTGGCCATCTTTCCCGCCTCGCGTCCCGGCGAGGCCATTGTGCTGCGCGACCTGATCAGCAAAAGCCAGGTGCTCCAGGCGCTGCACGAAGCCGGGCCATCGAAGGTCGACGTCGCACAGCGGTAACCAGTCGCCGCCCCGGTTTTATTTCTCTGCGCGCTCTTTAATGCGCCCGTTGATCTTCTGCCAGCCTTCGTTGAATCCTTCGCGGTGCTTGGGGTCGATTTCGCCCATGGCACGGTGCGTCAGCGCCAGCCGCGTGCCTTTGCCCTGCGGCGTAAGCCGATATTGCACGTGCGATATGGCGGCGTACGACATCATCATCGGCCCGTACAGCTCCAATAGCGCGGGCGGCTTGATCACTTGCACGTGGCCCCAGAAATGGCCGGTGTTGTTCCCCAGATCGCGATACCAGCGTCCGCCAGGCCACGCTTCCAGTTGCAGATTCATAGGCTTGCCATCGGCGCCGGGCAGCTTGCCGCCGACTTCTTCCAGCAGCGATTCCCAAACCGCGGCCGGCGGGGCGTCGATATCGATCTCCTGATGGATGTGCAGCAACAGATCCGACGGTGCTTCTAACGTGGCGGTCATGGCGATACTCCTCCAATTGAAAATTTAAGACTGTGGGTTCTTCGACGATTTAACTCTCGCCTCCGCGCGGGTCTTGATCGCCAGCAGATGCTGTTTCCAGAACTGCTCGTAGGATTTTACCCAGTCGTGAATGGGTTTCAGTTTTTGGCCGTTGATGCGGTACATGCGTTGGCGTCCTTCGCGGCGAACACTGACTAGCCCGACCTGTCGCAGCACTCCCAGGTGCTTCGACACCTGCGGTTGCGGCCAGCCCAGTGAGCGGACTAGGTCGGTGACCGGCCGCTCGCCGCGGGCCAGTACGTCGAGCACCTGGCGCCGCCGGGGCTCCGCGACGGCGTTGAACGGATCCAGCGTGGTGGGTGCTCTAGCCATACGGGAGATTATATTCCTATATCGGAATATGTCAATCAAAAAATTCTGACAATTCTTCGGCCGTCGTGAATCACCTCCTTAGCCCCGGGCTTTGCCCACCCCTGAGCTCGTCGTGGGAAGACTTCTTACCACCGGGTTTTGCCCGAGGTTACGCCAAGCGACGCCGGGCGGCATTGTTGACACGCATCGTTTGGCCATTTCTACTCTTAGGCCTCTGTGCCTCATTTGAACTTCATCGGGGAGAACCGTTCATGCAAGTTGTGATTAACGAACCGAGCATCTGCCGGTTGCCGATTGTGGTATCGCTCGCCGCCAAGTGCCCGCAATGCGGCAAGCCGCTCGATATCGTCACCGTGGAAGGCAGCGACTGACGCTTCGGCTATCTGCCACAGCTGCAAGCGGCAAGAAGTTTTGCTGGGAATGTCGGCCGCCGAGTTGCATAACCGGGTGTTCGAGCATCTGGCGCACCAAGTTCTCCCAATAGCCAAGCTGGCCGCTCTTTCGGCCGCGGGCGCTTTGGCCGCGGGCGGTTGCCAGGGAACTAAAACTTTCGCTTCGGCGCCACCGTCATTTGGTCGACCACTGTGCGCACGCCTTCGATCTGGCCGGCAACTCTTAAAATCTGCATCCGCTGCGTTTCGGCGTACAAGCTGCCGGTGAGTGTGACGGTTCCGCGTTGCACCGCCGCCGAGACTTTCGACTGCGAACTGCCGGTGCGCGCAATGCGCTGCGTAATGGTTCGTAACAGATCCTTGTCCGAGACTTGGCTTTTGCCAAACATAGTGCGATCCCCGAGGTAGGAGACACTGTACGCCGCAGCGAAGAGAAAAAGCGGCGTTCGGAAAGGGAATCGACGATATGGCCGGCGATCGGTCAGTGAGGGAGGATCTCCCGTCCGCAATGTATTCTACACCCGCGGGCCGCCAAACGCCATGGCGAATGCGTAGCCCCCGGCTCTTGCGAACGTCTGCTGCTGCATTGTCATTTCTTGAGCGTAATCTGCACCTGGCTGACCTTGTCGTCGTCGAAATACAACCAGAACGTGGCCTTCAGATCTTTGAGTTCCCATCCGTAGGCCTCAAAGTTTTTGCCTTTGACCTCGTCGTAACCCTTCCCCAGCACTTCGACGACGTGCTCCTTGGTGTCGCCGAACTTCACGCCTTTGATCGTCCCTGTTCCAGTCTTTGAAGAAAAAAGCAGCGGTGACGGTTTTACTCTTCACGCTGAAAGCGAAGCTGCCGAAATCGAGGATCGCCACCTTGTCATTGTTGACAAAAATCTCCTCCGGCACGCCGCATTTGGCAAACATGTTCGCCAGGCTGTCGCCGACAAGATTGATGATCGTCGTCATCCGTCGGCAATGGCTTGGCGGCCTTCGCCGCATCGTCGGCATTCACCCGCGCGGCAACCATCAGCAAAGCGGCCAGCGTCAAAGCGATTCGCATGTGCGGCTCTCCCTTTGAAAAAATGGCCGGATAGGCAAAGCATTCGCCCCCAGGAAGGCCCCCTGCCCTGGATGAACCCAAAATTGTTCCGCAAGTTAATCTATGGCGACGGGTGGCCGGGGGTCGAGGCCGCCGAGTCCCCGGAATTCCAAACGGCCTGGGGGCCCACTTCGTTCGACCCCAGCCACCCAATCATCCAAATCAGTCGCCCATCAAAGTCCAGGTCGTAGGCTTGACGTGCCGAGTTCGCGCTTTGCGCACCCTGCGTCATTCCGGTTATCCCACAGACAACCGGGCACCAATCCTCTATAGTTCACGCGGTGTTAGCGAGTCCCGTCGGTGCTCTCCAACCATCCCTAGAAAGGCCTGTCCATGGCGAACAAGGAACAAAATCGAAAAGGAAAGACGAATAAGCCCAAGCTGACGACCAAAGAGAAGCAGGCGAAGAAACTCGCCAAACAAAACGCGCGCTGAAGTGACGCCTTCCCAGTGGGATGAGAGGCGAGAGGCGGCCTTCTCGAAAGTTCGGTCATGCTCACTGCAGGCAAGCTCGGGGCGGGCAAAAATGTGGTTAAGGGCTCGGGTTTTTGCGGCGGAGCGGGGTGAGTTTTGGCAGCTTTGCGGGGGTCCCACATTCGCCGGCGAAACTCGGTGGGTTTTGTCCCTTCGAGAAGCTCAGGGCAGGCGTGTTGTCCGAGTGACGTCACGATTGAAGTGGACATAATTGCGTGGGATTTGACTTTCGCGGGCTGTTTTGATCGCTGCAAAGAGTGAGCAACTTGCTGGAAGACAATGGATTGCGCATTGTGCGCTGTGGCGGACAAAACACAGAACGATCACCGTCAAGAAAAATCGTGCGGGATCGTTTTGACGCACGGAGTACAGTGCGTAGTTTAGCAAGCGCGCGGCCAATTCTGAAGAATCGTTTTGGGCCAGAGGGCGAGAACGAGGCGACCCTCGGGACGAGCCCGGGGCTACGGAGATGCGCTGATTTTTGGCGAGTTTTTGTGAAGCGAATAGCTGAATGCTCCTAGCAATTCGCCGTGCCGTGCGGTATGGCATTGAAGACATTGATTTGCGGCACGCAGCGAACCTAGCATTCGATATTCGTTGCCTTGATGGCTGATCACGACGTCCTTCTCTGTCGAGATTTGCTTAAGTGCATCGGCTTCAAAATCGTCGAGCTCGCGGGTGGGAACCTTGTCGCCTGAGAGTTGATCCATACGCGGCAAGTGATCCAGCACATAAACACGCGGCGTGTCGAACTTGAGCAAACTAACCAGTTCCAGCCGCTCGATCGTCCATGCGTCGGAGCTTTTTAAACTGGTTTTCGGCGGATAATGGAACGCATGCTCCACGAATCCAGCCACTTTTTGGATGCCGTCGATCACCGCCCCAAACGAGTCGAAATCCAAAAAATCATAGCGACTGGCGGTGTGCAAATGCACGATATCGTCTGCCTGCCCTGCCTTTTCAATATCCTGCCAAGCTCGATATTCTTGTGCGCTGTCTTCCAGTGCTTCGTTAAATTGAATGTCGCGCAGCGGCGGCCGGCGAATTCCATACGTTGTAGGTTGCATCATGCGCCCGACTCCAAAACCGACCGATCGGACGAACAGTTCGTATTGATGATCGTGAAGCCTTTTTAGTTCGATTTCTCGA
This sequence comes from Pirellulales bacterium, assembly GCA_963773925.1. Taxonomy (GTDB): domain Bacteria; phylum Planctomycetota; class Planctomycetia; order Pirellulales; family JADZDJ01; genus CAVRAW01. The sequence goes on along the minus strand of CAVZDC010000012.1, from coordinate 198,442 downwards.
ATGGGATACGACGAGTCGCGATGTCCCTCGAACTCTTTTAGTCCCTCGGAAATGGGCAAGCTGACGAGCAGGGGGCGAGCTGGCGCCGCGGGGACGCGCCTGTTTTTCGTATTGCAATCGATTTTGCAATGAAACGATCGGAAATTCTTTTTGCAGCGAATTCAACTCGGCTTCGGCCGAAATTCCCGGCCACACTCCAATTCCCAAAGCCACCAACGCGCAGCACATCACGACATAACAGAGCGTTCGAACACTCGGCGTCGATCGGAATGCAAAGAAAATGCCGACGATCACCAGCAGCAGACCGTCTACAAGCAACGCGAGCGACGCAATCATCGGCGCCAGCAAAAAAAAGAAGCCAAAGAATAAAAAGGCCAAGAGCGGCGGCAACCAACGAATGGTCGACTTTTTCGCGAGCCAAACAAATACCGCCGAGAAGATCGCCATAACGATCGCAACAAACCAGAACACGCCGTTGTCAAAACCAACTCGCGCCGCACATCCCAAACAACCGGCGCAAAATGCGATTAAAACAAATACATCTTTCAGCGAAAGTCGCATACGGCACCGCCCTGCCTGCATGAACGCGGTTGACTGCATTCATTATTACCCAATGGGTGAGAATGCGGCAAAGCAAAGATCTGTCACAGCTTATTTCTTGTACGGAGCGTGGGGCTAAAGTGTGGGCTCAGGAGGCGAATTTTGTCGTGCCTTCTGTCCGAGACTATTTGCCCACCATGATGATTGTGAACGAGTCGGGGAGCCAGGTGCGTTGGGGGCGGGGGGCGGGTTTGCCATCGGTGGCTGCTGGGGGTGTTGATGGCAGGCCGGGTTCGGCCGTGATCAGGAACAGTTGATTCATTTTCGTGTCGTTGCGGCGCAAGACCGACACCCTCTCCTCGCCGTAGCGAGTCGCCTACGGAGACCTGGAAGGGAGAGGGATTCGCGGTTGGCGGAGTAGCAGGTTAGGATATCGGCCATGGATGTAGAAAAGCTGCTTCGTTTTGCGGTTCAGCAAGGGGCGTCGGACCTGCATTTGCAGGCGGGGGCTGCTCCGATGTTGCGGCTTGGCGGCGAGCCGCGGTTTGTCGAGGGGGCGCCGTTGACCGGCGAAGAGACGGCACAAGCCATTGCGGCGCTTGGGCCCAAGGGACTGGCGGCGGATATTGATGCGGCGGTGATGCAGGGGCTGGATTTTTCTTACGTGATTGACGGAGTGGCGCGATTTCGCTGCAGCGCGTACCGCACTTTGGGCACGCTGGCCGTCGTCGTTCGCGTCATCCGCACGACCATCCCGTCGATCGGCGAGATGAACTTGCCGGAGGTGATCAGCGACATTGCGTTATCGGAACGCGGCCTGACACTCTTGACCGGAACCACCGGCAGCGGGAAGAGCACGACGCTGGCCACGATGATCGACTTGATCAACGGCACGCTGCGCAACAAAATCATTACCATCGAGGACCCGGTCGAGTATGTGTACACCAACAAGAAGTCGATGATTGCGCAACTTGATGTGGGGAGCGACACACCGTCGTTCTCGCAGGCGTTGCGGCAAGCGATGCGGCAAGATCCCGACGTGGTGTTGGTGGGCGAGCTGCGCGACGTGGAGACTTTGCGGATGGCATTCCAGGCGGCCGACACGGGCCACCAGGTGTTTTCCACCGTACACAGCGCCACGGCCGCACAAACCGTCGAGCGGATCATCGCGATGTTTCCGCCCGCGGAACACAAGCTGCTGTTGGCGCAACTGGCCGGCTCGATCGAGGCCATTATTTCGCAGCGGCTGGTGCCCACGCGCGACGGGAAGCGGCGGCCGGCGGTCGAGATTCTGCGCGGCAGCGCCGTGACGCAAAAACTGATCATGGAGAATCGGCTGGCCGAACTGAGCGACTATATCGCCACGGGCGAATCGGGCATGCAAACCTTCGACCAGCACCTGGCCAAGATGTACCGCGAGGAATTGATATCCGGAACCGAGGCGCTGCGGCAGGCCACCAACCCGGGGCAACTGTCGATGGCGATGCGCGGAATTTCCGGGGTTGGAGCGGGGCAGGCCGCCACGTAGGATCGCATACCAGAGAGAACGAGCTTGCAGGTTTCCAATTTGCGAGGAGTATCATGCCGGACACGCCAGTTGTATCGATCGAACCGCACGCGGAAGTGGTGTTGGCGAAAGTGCAGCGGAGCGATTTGGACGATGCCGCGCTCACTCAACTGCAGGTCGATATTTCGGCGGCGGCGGCCCAGCAGCCCAAGCTGCCCGTGTTGTTGGATTTATCGCAGGTCCGTTTTATTCCCAGCCTGGGTTTGGGGACGCTGGTGATGCTAATGCGCAATCTGAAGAAGAACGGGCAGCGGCTGTTGTTGGTCGGCGTGCAACCGGACGTGCGGACGGTGTTCGCCATCACGCGGCTGGATAAATTGTTCGAGATGCACTCCAGCATCGAAGCGGCTTTGAGCCACCTGCGCGGCGCGTCGCAGGTGGAATGAGAATTCGCGAATTGGTCTGTAATTCCGCCCGGCTGCTCACGGCTCAAAACCGACACCCTCACCCTGCCCTCTCCCTGGTAGGGAGAGGGTTAAGGGAGCAAACTTATTTGCCCACCACGATGATGGTGAACGAATCGGGGAGCCACACGTTGCGGCGGATGCGCGGGCCGCCTTTGCCGTCGGCGGGGGGTGTTGGCGCCGGGGCAGGGTCGGCGGTGATTAAGTAGATCTGGTTGGTTTTGGTGTCGAGGGCGGAGGTTTTGGCGCCGGGCTTAGTTTCAACGGTCTGCTCCACGGCGAAATCGGTGAGGCTGTTTTCTTTGACCACCGTCAGTGTGCCGTCGCGCTGCGAGCTGAAGGCTTCCATCGTGTTGGGATTGAATTCGGCCGCGTCGACGCCGCTGCCGATCGGCAGGCTGGTGATAATTTTGCCGTCGTCGGCGTTGAGGATGACCATGGTTTGCGGTTTGCTGCAGCAAGCGAAGAGGATGTGGTTTTTGGCATCGAGGGCCAGGCCGGAAGGGGCGCCGCCTTTGTCGCCCAGGTCGTAATGGGCGACGACCTTCAGCGTGTTGGCGTCGACGACGGCGACCTGGTCCTTATTTTCCAGCGCGACGTAGATCTTGCCGTGGCCGTCGCTGGCGGCCTGTTCGGCGCGCCGCCCAAATCGATCGTGCCGACCACGCCGCCGTCGCTGGAATTGAGCACGGTGGCATTGGGGTGCGGCGTGGCTGAAGACGAACACGCGATCGGTGGCGGGGTCATAGAGAATTTCGTCGGGATTGCCCTGGGCATCGATGGTTTTAATGGTTTCCAGAGTTTTGGTATTGAACATGACGACGGGCTTGCTGCTGGTGAAGCCGTGGCCGGATTTGGAGTCGACAGCGACACCGTGCACGCGATTGGTGTTCGGGATTTCGCCGACGGACTTGAGGGTATCCAGATCGTAGACCGTTACTCGGCTGTTAGGGCCGGCGGAACGCGGGATGTAGAGACGGCGGCCGTCGGAATCGGCGACGACAAAGTCGAAGCCCCCTTCGCCGCCGACTTTGACCGAGTTGATGACTTTGTATGGCTCAGCGGCTGAGGCCGCAGGAGCCCACGCAACGGCGGCCAGGATCACAATTCCCAACGCAACAAGCCCGCATGAACGACTCATGGAATAGCTCCTGATTCTTCTGGGTGCTCGTGGATGCGTTTACTGTCGCCGGGGAGTGCGGAGAGTTCAATGCAGCCGCGGATTAAAATTCGCTTATTCAAGCGGCGGTTCGGCGAGATCAGGCCGGCAGCCGAGGCTAAACCAACCTTTGCAAATATTTCTCGGCGGCGGCGGGGGTTTGGAGTTCGGTCCAGGTGAGGTGGGGGTAGACGTGTTGCTCGCGTAAGGCGCTCATGGCGCGGCGGCGGGGATTAAAAGTTTTGATGATCCACCAGAGGATGGAATCACGGCTGAAGAATGTTTGAGCAAGCGATTCGCGGTTGTTGTTGTACAGCTGTTCGCTGCTCTGCGACCGGCGCAGGCCGCGGCGAAGTGCGCGGCGCATGACGGTCGGGAACGAATAATTCAGCCAGATTATTTGCGTGGCGCGCGGCCAGAATGTGTCGCGGGCCATGCTGTAATTGCCGTCAACAAGCCACTGATCCCCGGAGACGGCGTCCGCCACCGAACGGCGGAATTCGTCCACGGGTCTGGGCTGCCAGTTCGGGCCCCAGTGCAACGCATCGAGTTCGATGTGTGGGATTTGCAACGAAGCGGCGAGCTGCTTGGCGAAGGTGGTTTTGCCGCAGCAACTGGAGCCGACGACGACGATGCGGTGATCGGGCATTTGAGCCACTGATGAACACGGATGGACATAGATTCTACAGATGTCGCGCAGAGACGCAGAGGCGCGGAGACAGCAAGATGGTTATTCCCAGGCTGCGCCGGTCGGGCTATCAATGATTTGGCCGATGGGCCAGCTTTCGATTTCGAATTTGGCGAATTGGGCGCAGATGCTGTCAGCGTAGTATGGGCTGACGATGAGCACCAAGCCCAGGCCCATGTTGAACACGCGGTCCATTTCCACTGGATCGACTTCGCCCAAATTTTGAATCCATTTGAAGACCGGCGGGACCGGCCAGCTTTCGCGGCGAATGATGGCGCGACGATCCGCGGGGAGAATACGCTGCAGGTTTTCCAAGATGCCGCCGCCGCTGACATGGGCGATGCCGTGGATCACTTCCTTGACGGTGTAGTGCGACAGGATGTGACGCATGGCACGGGCATAGATGCGCGTGGGGGTGAGCAGGACCTCGCCGACGGTGCCACGCAGCTCTTCGATTTCATCTTCGAGCTTGTGGCCGGCCAGCTCGAAGACGATTTTGCGCACCAGGCTGTAGCCGTTGGAATGCAGCCCGCTGGAGGCGACGCCAATCACCACGTCGCCGGGGGCGATGTTGCGGCCGTCGATGATGCGGTTGCGCTCGACCACGCCGACGCAGAAGCCGGCCAGGTCGTAGCCGCCGTCGGTGAACACATCGGGCAGGATAGCGGTTTCGCCACCCAGCAGTGCACAATCGGACTCCAGGCAGCCATCACTGACGCCGCCGACGATTTGCTCCAAGCAGCGCCGGCTCGTCGTGCGACATGGCCACGTAGTCGAGGAAGAAGAGCGGCTCGGCGCCGCAGCAGAGCACGTCGTTGACGCACATGGCCACCAGATCGATGCCCACCGTGCTGTGGCGGCCGGCCCGTTGCGCCACTTTGAGCTTCGTGCCCACGCCGTCGGTGCAACTGACGAGCACCGGGTCTTCGTAGCGGCGGGCGAACAGCCGATTGGCAAAGTCGAGTTGGAACAGGCCGGCGAATCCGCCTGCCAGGGGCATGACACGCGGCGTGAAGGTGCGGCGCACCAGCGGCGGCAGTCGGCCGAGGCTCTGGCGGTAGAGTGCCAGATCGACCCCGGCATCTTTGTAGGTGACGTTGGGCATGGGCTGTTAATACGGGTGTAGCTGCGATTTTAGGGCTTGGTTGGTGGGGTTACCAGGGTGGCCCATGGCGACCAGAAGAGGAGAAGCGGAGAAGAGCAGATGCGGCGAGAATTGCTTGACAGTGCGGGAGAAGGCGGCGACATTAACTAGCGACGTGGATGGAGCGGATCGCAGTGTTACGGAGAACCAATGATGATTGTTACCGTGATGCGGAAGGGGTGGGGGGTCGCCGGGCTACTTGCGTTTCTAATTCTGGCCGGAGCAATGGCCAGCGATCTGCCGGAGACACCGCCGGCTTCGAAGTACGCTCCGGCGGACGATCTGATTGGCCGGGTGGATTTCTATCTGCACCGGGCTGAGGAAACATTGGCCAACAAGGCCGATTTTGACGCGGCTGCCAAAAGCCGGTTGCGAAAAGATGCCAATACGCTGACGGCGCTGTTTTTAACGCTGGGGCTGCACGATACCAACAACCGCTACAAGGATGCGTCGCCGGCCTTGGTGGAGCTTTCCCAGACTCTGGCGAAGGCTGCTGATTATGACGCTGCCAAGGAGACGTTTGACGATCTGAAAAAAGCCGCTTCGGGAGCCGCACCAGCCGGGGCGGGCGGCTGAGATGGGAACGTTCAGTGTCGGTGGGTCAATTGATGAAGCAGGTGTCGGCGATCAATTCGGGCTTAAAGCGGGCCCTGAACGGCGACGAGGAGCATTTCCGTGAGCTCCAGCAGCAGTCGGCCGGCAATTCGGCGGTACTGGGGGCCATCGCTCAGACCGTTTGGGCCGATACACACGAGGCGAAAAGCCCCGGACAAGTCGAGAAGTGGCACCAGTATTGCGCCGAAATGCGCGATGCAGCCGGCGCAGTAAACGCGGCGATTCATGCCGGTGACCAGCAAAAGGCGACCGAGGCGATGGTGGGGCTGACGAAGAGTTGCGACGATTGTCACGAGGTGTTTAGGAAGGATTGAGACTGGGTGTCTGGTTCCTGGTATCTAGTGTCTGGTATGTGGGGGGCAGTGGTTATGGCTTGAGCGAGACGGGCGGCAAAGTTCGCGCGACTGGGAGCGATTGGATATTTTCCGGGAGTGGCATGATTGGGATGAGCGGACGAGAATTTTGTGGGGCGGCAAGTTCTTTTGGCCGGAACGAGCGCCGGGCGCAGCGAGGTGATATGCTAGTGCGGGTAGTCGTGAAAACGACGGGCTCTCCAACTATTGCCACGCGGCGTGCGCCCTCGCCGGCACGCCGCGCTTGTCCTGCGGAGTGAGCCATGCCCAGCGATCGACCGCACCGACCATCCCAGCCCTTCGGCGAAGGGGATCCGGCCGTGATACGCACGCAGATTCACCAGCATCCGGCACTGCAGTTCACGCATCCGCTGCCGTATGGGGCGATCATGCACGATCGGGGCGTGCAGTTTGTGGTGTTCAGCCGATCGGCCACGGCCATGCGGCTGCTGCTGTACAACCGCTTGGATGAACCGGAGCCGGCGGAAGTGATCGACTTCGACCGCGATGCCGACCGGTGGGGAGATATTTGGAGCATCTTTGTGCCGGGGCTGGGGGCCGGGCAGCTCTACCATTTTCAGGCCGACGGCCCGTTTGAACCGGAGCAGGGGCAGCGGTTTAACGGTCGGGCGCGGTTGATCGATCCGTATGCCAAGGCGCTGGCCGGGCATTTTCTATCGAGCGACGACGGCATTGTGCGGCCGCCCAAGTGCGTGGTGATCGACGACACGTTCGACTGGGAGCACGACCGGCACCTGAAGCGGCCGATGGCCGACACTATCATTTACGAGATGCACGTCCGCGGCTTCACGCGCGATGCCACAAGCGGCGCGGGGCATCCGGGCACGTACTTGGGCGTGATCGAGAAGATTCCGTATTTGAAATCGCTGGGCGTGACGGCGGTGGAATTGATGCCGGTGTTGGAGTTTCCCATGGAATCGCCATGGGGGCAAAAGCTGGAGCGGCCCAACTACTGGGGCTACGACCCGATGGCGTTTTTTGCGCCGCACCAGGGTTATGCGGCGGGCAGCGAACCGGGCTGCCAGGTGTACGAGTTCAAGCAGATGGTCAAAGCGTTGCACGAGGCCGACATCGAAGTGATTTTGGACGTGGTATTTAATCACACTGCCGAAGGCAATGAGCTGGGCCCGACGCTGAGCTTCAAGGGGCTCGAGAACCGCGTGTATTACATGCTGGGCAACGGCGGCAGCTTCTATCGCAACTTTAGCGGCTGCGGCAACACGATCAACGGGAACCACCCGATCGTGCGCGAGATGCTGTTTTTGTGCTTGCGCAACTGGGTGCAGACGTACCACATAGACGGGTTTCGCTTCGACCTGGCCAGCATTCTCAGCCGCGACCGCAGCGGGGAGATTATCCCGAATCCGCCGGTGGTGGAGATGATTGCCGAGGATCCGCTGCTGGCCGATACGAAGGTGATTGCGGAGGCGTGGGATGCGGCCGGGGCGTATCAGGTGGGCTCGTTCGCCAACTTGCGGTGGGCGGAATGGAACGGGCGGTACCGCGACGAAGTACGGCAGTACTGGCGGGGCGACATTCAGATGCTGGGTGATTTGGCCACGCGGCTGGCCGGCTCGGCGGATTTGTATCAGGCGGGCGGGCGGCACCCGTATCACAGTATCAATTTTGTCACCAGCCACGACGGTTTCACGCTGAACGATCTGGTGAGCTACGAGCACAAGCACAACGAAGATAACGGCGAAGGGAACCGGGACGGGGACGACAATAACTTCAGCGCGAATTACGGCATCGAGGGGCCATCGCGAAGGCCCGCCATCGAGTTGGTGCGGCAGCGGCAAATCAAGAACTTTCTGGCCACGCTGCTGTTGAGCCAGGGCGTGCCGATGCTTGAGGCGGGAGATGAATGCCGCCGGACCCAGCGCGGCAATAACAATGCGTACTGCCAGGATAACCAGATTTCGTGGTTTGATTGGTCGCTGGTGGATAAACATGCCGACCTGGTGCGATTTGCAAAGGCGTTAATCGCGCAGCGGCGGGCGAATCCGACGCTGCGGCGGCGACATTTCCTGAGCGGCATTCCGGCGCCGCCCCGGCGAATTGCCCGACGTGACTTGGTTCAATCGGCTGGGGCGCGATGTGGATTGGCGGGGACTGGCGGATCAGTCGATGGTTTGCGTGTTTGGGGCGCCGACGGAATCCGATCTCACGGAGCGCGATCGGCGGCACGGCACTAGCCGAGCGACAGCAGACCACAGGGGCGATACGGCGCGGCACGTGATGCTGATGCTGAATCCCAACGCGCAGCCGCGCGATTTTGTGGTGCCGGAGCTGGTGCGGGCAATCAAATGGCGGCGATTCATCAATACTGCCGCCGCGTCGCCGGAGGACATTTTCACCGACTTCGACGGACCGCCGCCGCCCGTGCGCGGGCCAATTCTGCTGGCGGAACGGTCTTTGGTGTGCTTCCTAGCCGAGGCGTAGTGCCCCGGGGTGCTCGCAGCCGCGATTTTCTAAGTCGTTGTGCGGATTCACTTTCCGCGTTTTCCGACGGAGGGCCTGTAACATCTGCTTACAGGTCCCCGCTTATCTCCTTGGAGGGACCAGAGACGTTGCTTGGCCCGAAACAGAAAAACAGCGAAGTACAGGAGATAGGTCATGTTTAGCCGATTCACTCGCGTTGGTCTGATGGCGTTGGTTTCGATGTTCGCGGCGGTCAATTTTGCCGGAGCCAAGGGCTTTGGCGGCGGCAACGGCGGCGGCAAGAGCTTCGCCCAGAAGTTCTTCAGCAACAATAACAACAATCAGCCGAAGACCGCGAACCTCATCAACAACAAGCCCAACAAGCAGATTGCTTTTAAGCAAGACAACAAGCCGTCGAAATCGTTTTCGTCGGACTGCAAACAGGACAAGTGCCACGACAAGTGCTGCTACCATCGCTGCCACTACTGCTACGATTACGGATATTGCGGCTGGGGTTTCTGCGATGACTTCGACCTGCAAGTGCTCAGCGTGCAAATGCTGGACGGCGGCAACCCCGCTGGCGGCATGGGCCCGATGTTCCGTGTGACTTTCCGCAACAACAGCTTTGCATCGATCAATCGTCCGTTCAGCCTGTCGCTGGTGGCGATTGCGGATCCGACGACCGGCAGCGGAATTCCTGCGGCCGTGCGGGTTCGCGGGATCGGCGCCTTCCAAGTGGCGGCGGTCAATATTCGGATGCCGATCGAAGCGATTCGTCCGGGCATGCCGATGCTGCAAGCGATCGTCGACAGCCATCGTGAGATTGGCGAGACGAACAAGAGCAATAACGTGCTGATGGTGAAGCTTGCCGAAGTTCGGCCGGTGGAAACCAAGCCAGCCGCTCCGGCAGTGGAAGCTCCTGCAGCTCCGGCCGCCGAAACGCTGAGTGCCGATGCTCAGGCCGAGATTGCCAAGGAGCCGATGGCGGACGAGCAAGATAACTAAAGTTGTGGTTGCGGTGTATGTGTCGCAAAGCAGCCCTTAAATATCCTTCCCTGTGCGAGCGTCCCGGTCATGCGGTTGGGTGTAACAACCCGCCGCACGGCCGGGCGTTTTTTTTGTATCTCTGGAATCCCCACTCGGCTGCCGTTTTTTACCGCTCCTCCGAGGGGCCAGACCGCTCGGAGGCAGAGCAATCGCCGTCGGGCTGAATTCGAACCAGGACCTGCTTGGACGGCCCGGCTCAGAGCGAGCCGCCCGGTATAACGCGAATGCTCCGGCTCGGCTGGCGACGATAACGTGCTGCGGGCAAAAAATTTCGCGTCCGACTTGATAACTGCCGCAATCGACCGTAGGCTATGCCCGACGATTTGGCACGACTGCGGCGAGGGACCAATTCGCCATAGGACATTTGTTCGCTGGCGATCAACCGCGGTCGGCCGATCGAGCTGGAGAGAGTTTCTCCGGTAGTTGCCTTGGCCCGCGCATCGTTTGGAATGAACCTGCGGCGCGCGGAAGCTGGGGGTGCACAGACCCGGCGACAAAACGGCGCACGCCGGGCTGAAACGGTTTGGGTCAATTGCGCCAGGGAGTTGTTTCGCATGCCGGCGGGTACCATCAAGAAGTTAGTGCAGGACAAAGGTTTTGGATTCATTGCCACCACAGACGGCACCGACGTGTTCTTTCATCACACGACGGTGGCCGACAAAGGGTTCGACAATTTAGAGGTCGGCCAGCAGGTGGAATTCACGCTCGATACACAAGGAGGCAACAAGGGAAAGGGACCACGAGCGGCATCGGTGACGCCCCAGTAGGCCGATTCCGCTAGCGCTTCGCCGGCAAAGCATCCAAGCAGTGCTGGGGAAAATTTCCCCAGCCGTGTGCTCCTGCGCAGTCGGTTCCGCTTCACGGTTGGTGAATGTTCGCTGGCCGCCCGAGTGCCACAGGGCGCGGCGGCTGCGCATTTGGCCGCTGCGATCTGGCGCGCCTGCGTGAAAAATCTGCGCCTATGACAGCCCCGCTTGCCATATCGCAGTTCCTGCACGATTTCTGGCCGCATATCACCGGTGCCGCTGTGCTGGTCATCGAACTGGCAGCGGTCGGTCATGCCGTACTCTATAAGCGCGACAGCCGGGCGACGATCGGCTGGGTGGGGCTGATCTTGCTGACGCCCTTGTTGGGGGCCCTGCTCTATTGGGTGTTCGGCATCAATCGAATTCATCGCCGGGCCACGCTGATGCGCCGGCCAGCCGGAATCGGAGCCGGCCGCTTCGGAGCATGCCACCTCGCCCGAGCAGACCAGGCAGATGCTGGGCAGCCGAGGGGCGTCACTTTTTGCGACTGGTGCATCTCATCGAAAACGTGACGAACCGGCCGCTGTTGGTCGGCAACCTGATAGATGCCGCTGATGAACGGCGACGAAGCGTATCCGGCGATGCTGGCGGCCATCGATTCGGCGCAGCGGTCGATTAGTTTGGCCAGCTATATCTTCGATAACGATCGGGTGGGCAAGATGTTTGCGGAGGCGCTGGTGCGCGCGCATCAGCGCGGCTTGGAAATTCGCGTGCTGATCGACGACATTGGCTCGCGCTACACCACGCCTTCGATCGTCGGAGTATTGCGGGCCGCGGGGGTGCGGACGGAAACCTTCATGCGGTCGCTGGTGCCTGGGTATGTGGCGTATTTTAATTTGCGCAGCCACCGGAAGATTATGGTGGTTGATGGTGCCGTGGGCTTTACCGGCGGGATGAATATTCGCGAGGGCTGCTGGCTCAAGCTGGATTGCAAAGGACTCACCAAAGACGTGCATTTCAGCCTGCGCGGGCCAGTGGTCGCACAATTGCAGGAAGTGTTCGCCGAAGATTGGGCATTCACCACGTCCGAAGTGCTTTCGGGCGATTCGTGGTATCCGTCGTTGGGGTCGGCCGGCGAAATGCTGGCGCCGAGGAATTCGCTATGGGCCCGACGAAGATCTGGGGCATATGCGGTTGGGACTGATCGGCGCGCTGGGCGTGGCGCAAAACAAGGTGTCGATCGTCACGCCGTATTTCATTCCCGACGATGCGCTCATCGCGGCGCTCAATGTGGCGGCGGTGCGCGGCGTGGAAGTGAACATCATCTTGCCCAAGAAGGGGAACCTGCGCACCGTGCAGTGGGCCATGCAGGCTACGCTCTGGCAGGTGCTGTTGGGCGGATGCCGCGTGTGGGTTACGCCGTCGCCGTTCGATCACACGAAGCTGATGACGGTTGACGGAATTTGGACGCTGTTGGGCTCGGGCAATTGGGATGCGCCAGCCTGCGATTGAACTTCGAGTTCAACGTCGAGGTTTACGATCGCCAACTGGCGCAGCAAATTGACAGCCAGATCGAAGAAAAACGAGGCACGGCCACTGAAGTAACGTTGGCCGACGTGGACGCCCGATGGCTGCCCGTTCGCCTGCGCGATGGAGTGGCGCGACTGTTTTCGCCATATCTCTAGGCGAATCAATACCTTGGGTAGGCCGCAGTACGTGCTTTGCAAAAAAGGGGGGAACCGGTGGAGTTTGGCGTTTGTTGTCTACCCAGACTTCCGATCTTCACGGCTGCGTGTCGGCACCGTTTTTTTATTTTCCCTAACTTCTCATTTCGAAGGTTGCTCGATATACTCGCTGGTCATCGCTGGGCGACCGGACCGGTTGCGTGCAAAGCACCAACGAATTTGCGGCGTTGGGCGATGCATTATCCCCGACAGAGAAGATGGCTGCAGAGAACGAGGCACATGCCGGCTGAGGCTCCCGCGCAACTACCCACGCGCACGTCGCAGCCACACGGAGGCAATAATCGAAGTTTTTCTTCACCATCACGGAGAGGTGCAACTATGCAAGACCTGGTCAAACTTCCCAAGCGGCAACGGATTTTCGAATCGCTGGAGCCGCGAATTTGTTGGCCGGTAATGTCACGGCCGATGCCGGCAGCGGAGCGCTGATCGTACTGGGCGACGGAAGCGCCAATGTGATTACGATCACGCAGACCGCCCCCGACACCTACAAGGTGGCCGGCGCGGCACGAAGGTGAACGGCAGCAATTCGGCGCAAACCTTCTACGCCCCCGACGGCATTTTCGTCGACATGGGGAGCGGCAACGATTCGCTGACTTTGAAGAACTTGACGATTAACGGCGAGAGCGGCGACGTCGGGTTAGGAATTTTGCTGGGCGCCGGGACCGACGCGCTGTTGGTACAAAGCGTTACCGTGAATTGGGAAACCGCCATCGACGGCGGCGAGGGGAACAACGCGATTGTGATCAACAGTTGCCATTTCAATTACGATTTAGGCATTCAGACCTACGGCGGCACCGACGCCGTGACAATTACGAACACGCAGATTTTGGGCGCCCTGCAGGTTCAGTTAGGCAACGGGAAGGCGAACGCCTTGACGATGGTTAATGACTCAGTGGTTGGAGCCCCCGGTCAACCCGACGATAGCGACCTTCCGGACGGGTTCGAGATTCTGGAATGCACGCTGCCGCGCGAGGAATGCGGCGCAAACATCGTGGGGGGCACCGGGGTGGATGCCATCGCGCTGAACAAAGTGCAGATCGATTGCCTAACGACGATCGACACGTGCAGCGGCGTCGATAGCGTGGCGATTGTGAATTCGCGATTCGGCAATCAGCCGATGGTTTATAGCCTGCAGCCGTTGCAGGACGGCGGCAGCGAGGCCAGCGGTCTGTGCATCGAAACCGGCCTGGGCAACGATGCGGTGGCGATCACCACGACCACGGTGTACGGGTTCCTACAGATCGACACGTCGGGCCAGGTATGCTGCCCGTGCGAAGGGCGGATGTTGGAAGTGACGCCAAGCACGCCATCGTCGACTTCGGTCAAGGACGGTGTGGACGCGGTGGCGCTGACCAAGGTGAACGTGTACGCTGCCCAGCAGGAACAGGAATGGCTGACGCCGGACGTGGTGACGACGCAAGTCGAGCAGAATTGGGAGTGCTGCTGCTTCGAGTGCGGGGCGCTGTTGATCTATACGGGCAATCAGAACGACGCGGTGGCGCTAGCCTTCGTGTGCACCGACTGCTTTGCGAAGATCGACACGACCGACCTGTGCGACAGCAGCCTGGACGGTGCTGACGCGGTGGCGATTTCCAACAGCAAATTCGGCCAGCAAGAGCGTTGCGACTGGGTGACCGACCTGTCGATTTGCACCGGCCGCGGGAACGACGTGGTGTCGATCGTGAAGGTGAACGTTGTCGGCAAAGCATTTATCGACACCGGCGACGGGACCGATGCCGTGGCGATCAATGCTTTGGCAGCCGACCATATTTGCGTTGAATTGGACGGCGGCAACCACGACGCTTTGACGATTATCAATAGCTCGGCTTCCGATGCCTTCTTCGACGGCGGCGATGGCAGCGGCGACGTGTTGGTCCGCAGCCACAACAATTTCGGTTCGGAATACCACCAGGGTTTTGAGACCGTGGTGTAATTCGAGAGTCCTGGGTTTTAAGAGATTGAAAGCGAACACGGCCGTTGGAGTTGATCCAACGGCCGTGATTTTGTACGGACGGCGAACTCCCAATTACAATAGAACCGCACTTCTAGCTCGACCCGCTAACTCGGCCTCCCTGAACAGGTGCCTCCATGAAAAAACGCGGCGCACTCTCGAATCGTCAAGCCAGCTTTGAATTACTGGAAAACCGCAATCTGTTGGCCGGCAACGTGACGGCCTCGGTGGTCGTCGACAATTTGGAAATCACGGGAGATGCGGCGGCGAACAACATTCAAGTTTCGCAACTGGCGAACGGCGACTGGCAGGTGAAGGGCATCGGCACGAAGGTGAACGGCAGCAATTCCGCGCAAGCGTTTCCCGGGGTGAACGAAATCGACATTTACCTGAACGCCGGCAATGACGTGCTGAAGGTCCAAAACGGAACTCTTACCGGCAACTTAAACATTTTTTACACGCCGGGGGTTCAAGGTTCGAAGACCACGCAACTGGCGAATTTGCACGTTGGAACATTCCAGATTGAGCAAGCTTCCACCGGCAACAACGTGGTGACGCTTGATAACGTCGTGCTCACGACGACGATCTTCGGCAACGTTACCACCGGCAATGGCCGTGACACTGTGTCGCTGAACAAGGTCACGGCGTTCGGCTTAGCTATCATTACGGCGGGCGGCAACGATGTGGTGACGGTTACCAACTGTTTCGGGCAAGATGACATCACTGTGCAAACCGGCAACGGCAGCGACGCGGCGATTGTCAGAAATTGCAGTTCCGACGGGGCCATCAACGTGGTAACCGGTGAGGATCCGGGCGATGGCAATGACGCGGTGCAATTCTCCGGGCTGTCTTGCAATGCGCTGCTGGTGGAAGATACTTACGGCAACAATTCGGTCGTCGGCACCAATTCCACGACGGGCAACTACATCGATTTTGATCTTAGCCCTGGCAACGACGCCGTCGCCATTTCCGGCCTCCATGCCGGTGAGGCGATTATCGTTTATGTCGCCGGGGGCAAGAATGTAGCCACCATTACGAATTGCACCTCGGTGGGCGAGCTCTACGTCGACGCAGTGGGGCCGGCTTCATCGCACAACGTGATCACGGTCGTTAACTCCAAGAGCACGGGCGAAGAGTTCTCCATGGACCTTAGTGCGGGGAGCGACGTTGTGACGGTTTCGAATGTCACTGCCGCGACTGATTCCTACATCAACGGAAATGGCGGCAACGACGTGCTGAGCTTCAACAAGCTTTTCATTGCCGGGACCCTCAGCATTGCGATGGGCGACGGCAAGGACACGGTGAGCCTGGTGAACTCGACCATCACCGGCGATCTGAATATCGACACGGGCGGAGGCACAGACGCGGTTTTTTTGAACACCGTGGTTAACCGCCAATTCGATTCAATGAACGTCACGCTCGGCGCGGGCAAAAACGAAACCTTGACGGTGATTAATTGCACGGCGGACGTGGAGAACTTCGACGGCGGCGACGGCACTGGCGACACGCTAGTGAAAAGCCACAACCATTTTCCGCCCGGCAGTGAAACCGACACCGGCTTTGAGCACGTGATTGGATGAGCATGAGCCGCCGCTTAAAGCTGTTTGAACCTTAGGCGATCAGCGCGGCCGCGCGGATGTCAGGTGCTGGCGGAACGGGGCTGTTTAACGATAACGGCAGCAACGCCATCATTGTCGGCGTGGGCAATCATTTCTCCTAACAATCCGTTATCGGCTTTCGATTCCGGTAGGGCGACCTAAGGAACGACGTCGTCTAAGCGAGAAATGTGCACGTTTCTTCTGCCAAATAGATCGGCCGGCAAGCCGCGTTGGATTCCAACTGGGACGTGCTGTAATTGACATATCTTAAGTTATGGAAGCAAGTTAGGTCAATTCAATCAACTCTTACTTGCCATCGTGAAACGCCTAAAGCCACTAGTCGTCACATACTTAACATATCATTTATCTTTCCTTATCTTCCCAAATCGCTATATTACGCCTTCGGGTTGGGTGTACTTCTTCCGGGCGGCTCGCATAAGCCGGCCGCCACTTCGGAAAAGGGAAGACGCGCAGCGGTAACGGCTTCGGGCGATTCGATTCGCCTGTGCCGCCGGACGGAACTGAGAAGAAGCAACGGGTTTCTCTTCTCCAATTCTTCTCACTGTGACGGGAGGTGTGTGATGGAAAGGCTTTTGAAAGTGCGCGCGCCTGGGCGGAGCCTGCTGTTTGAGCACCTGGAAGATCGGGCCATGATGGCGGGCAACGTTTGTTGCGCCTGTACGAATGGGAATTTGTGCATCACAGGCGACAAATGCGACAACTGCATTTGCGTTAGCCAATGCAGCGACGGGAGGATCGAAGTCCGTGGTTTGAATGGCACGAAGGTGAACGGCTGCGACTGCTTCACTTGCTGCAACGTGTGCGCCATCAAGTGCGACATGAAGGACGGTTGCGACAGCGTGAAGATCGACGGCTGCTGCGTTCGCGAGTGCATTTGCGTTTGCGGAGGCAACGGCAACGACTGCGTGCAGATTTGCAACTGCGAAGCGGCAGGCCTCGGCATTAACGGCGCAAATGGCGCCGACGATGTGCGCCTTTCCTGCTGCCAAATCATCTGCAGTAAGAGCTGCGACGGCAAGAAAGATCGCAACGGTTGCACCCAGGGTTCGATTTGCTGCGATACGGGAGCCGGCTGCGACAACGTGCTGGTTGAACGGTGCTGCGGCACTTGCGATATCCAGTGCAAGCTGGGCGCCGACAAGGATTGCTGCGTGATCAACCGGTGCGATGTGTGCAAGAAAATCAGCTGCGATTGCGGCAAGGGCGCGGACTATGTGTGCATCGACCGCTGCCACTCGTTGGACAAGTGCTCGGTCACCTGCTCGGATAAGAACACTCGCGTGTGCTGCGAGAACAACTCGTGCAAGTCAACCAGCTGCAGCAAGTGCTGCCAGGCCCAGGCTTGCGATATCGTGCACTGCCTGTCGCAGTGCCGCGATTGGTGCAATTTCGACTGCCAGCAAGCCGACCTGGTGTAGTTGAGCCAGGCAATGCCGGACGATTCCGGCACACGGTACCAAAGCGTTTGGCCGCCGATCGAACACCTCGATCGGCGGCCTGTTTGTTTACCGGGCCGTTCACGGCGCATGCGGCTGAATGCGACGCCGCTTTTCCTCGGCCGCACTGGGTCGGAAATAGTACGGCACTAAGGCGCCGGCATCTTCGCGGCGCCCCGATTGATAATATCGCCAGCCAAGCTGCCCGACCGCCTCGGCTTTGGGAAGCCACAAGGCGTGGTCGACGATGGTCACGTCGCGCGGAATGCGGTCCGACAGTTTAGCCAGCGCCGGTCCACTGACGGCCAAACCCCCAGCCCCGCCGCCAGCCAATTGTCGCAGCCAGGCGTCGTTATCTAACAGCAGAACTTCCCCTTGAGCTTGCCAATCGTCCGACGAATTCCTTGAGAAACGCCGGGCGAACACCTGGTCGCGCTGGGCGTCGATCACCACCCAAAGCTCCCTCGTCTGCCAGGGTGCTTGCCAAGCGATGGCTTCCAGGGTGTGTACGCCCAAAACTTCGGCCCCCGCGGCGTAGGCAAACATCTTGGCGGTGGTCACGCCGACGCGCAGGCCGGTGAACGAACCCGGGCCGGTGGCCACTGTAACTAGCTGCACGTCGCGCGGCCGCCAATCTACATCGCCCAGCAACTGAGCAATCGCCGGGGCCAACGAAACGGCGCTGCGCACCGCCGGATCAAGGTCACAGCAGCCCACCACGTGGCCGCCCTCCAGCGCCGCCACGCTGCCCGATTGGTCGCTGGTTTCGATGGCCAGAATTCGCATGAAAAGGAACTAATTTTGGCCGAGAGGCGAGGCCGGGTCGATGGTCCGGCGGCGGCGCGAATCGGCTTTGAAGCGCAACGCAACTGTCGGTCCGACAACGGCTTGACCAGGTTCGGCACGGGCCTTAGACTGCCAGTTTACCCTGATTGTCTGCGTCGGGATACAATGACAGTGCGTATGCGTCGCCAGCGGGCGGCGCCGGGAATCATTCGGAAGTTGCATCTGCTCTGGCGGGGTTGTGCCGCGTGAAGCGAGCTCTTATCAGCGACATTCACAGCAACCTCGAGGCTCTTGAGGCAGTGCTGGCCGACATCCGATCGCAGGGGATCACGGAAATCTTCTGCCTGGGGGATATTATCGGCTACGGGCCCAATCCGCGCGAATGCATCGACCTGGCGATGAAGTGCCAGGTGTGCCTGCTGGGAAATCACGATCAAGGCGCGCTGTTCGATCCCGAGGGGTTCAACACCGGCGCGGAACGGGCGATTTTCTGGACCCGGCAGCAATTGGAGAACTCCCGCGGCAACGCTGCCGATAACGCGCGGCGGTGGGATTTTCTCGGCGAGCTGCCTCGCAGCTATCGCGACGACGGGTTTTTGTACGTGCACGGCTCGCCGCGCAATCCGCTGAATGAATACGTGTTTCCGGAAGACACGATCTGCAGCCCGAAGAAGTTGGAAAAGAGCTTTGCCCTGATCCAACGCTGCTGCTTCCAGGGGCACACTCACGTGCCGGGCGTGTTCACCGAAAGCATGAATTTCATGAGTCCGGAAGAGATCAACTATCAGTACGTGTTGGGGCCGGAGAAGTCGATGATCAACGTGGGCTCGGTCGGGCAGCCGCGCGACGGCGACCCGCGCGGCTGTTATGTAGTGCAGGAGGACGAAAAGATCGCGTTCCGGCGAGTGGAATATCCGGTGGATAAAACGCGGCAAAAAATTCACGACATTCCCGAGCTCGATAACTTCCTGGGCGACCGGCTGTTGGAGGGCCGATAAGCTTCGTCGTCGTCGGTGCCCAATCGGCGAACGGACTCGCCTGCCACTTCACTTAATTAGACCTGCTCGGCGTACAGACGGCGAGGGACTGTTTCTGTGGAACGACGCTTTGTACTATTCGTGGCGCTGTCGATCTTGATTTTGATCGGCAATTTGTGGTTGCAGTCGGTGCTGCATCCGGCCGAGAAAGTGCCGCCGGGGCAGCAGGCCAACGAGCAGGCCGCCGAGAAACCGGGCCCCGCGGGCCAGCCAGGCGCCCAGGAGGAAGCAAAGCCGGAACAAGCCGCCGCCAAGCCGCCTGAAGCGCAGCCTTCCAAAGCTCCCGCGCAAGCGGCCGCCGAGCGCCTGAAGCACAGCCGCAATGGTTTACGTTGGGTTCGGTCGATCCAGACGCGAAGAATCCGTATCGGCTGATGGTGACGCTGACCAATCACGGCGCCGCCGTGGAGCGCATCGAAATCAGCAATCCCAAGTTTCGCGATTTCGAAGATCGCAGCGGATACCTGGGGCATCTGGCCGCCGAAAATGCGCCGCAAGGCGTGAAGGTGAACGTGGTCGGGCCCGGGACGCCAGCGGCCAACGCAGGCTTGAAAGCCGGCGACGTGATCACTGCCGTCAACGGCCAGGCGGTGGTCGATTGTCGCGGCGCTTGAAGAAGTGCTCAAAGGCACCAAGCCCGAACAGAAAATCGACCTGACATTCACCCGCGAGGGCCAATCACAAACCGTTGCTGTCACGCTCGCCTGGCGCCCCAGCGAAGTGGTTCAGCCGGAAAGCGGCACACCGATCAGTCGCGGCAAGTCGATCCAGGTTGCCATGCCCGAGGAACACGATCCCTTTTCGTACTTGCTCACGCTGTGGCAGGTGGATGATCAAAAGCTGAGAGACAACGCGGAACTCGATGCCGAGCTGCAGGGCGTGCGGCTGCGTTCGAGCTATTGGACCGGT
Source organism: Pirellulales bacterium (assembly GCA_963773925.1). Taxonomy (GTDB): domain Bacteria; phylum Planctomycetota; class Planctomycetia; order Pirellulales; family JADZDJ01; genus CAVRAW01. The sequence continues at coordinate 178,254 of CAVZDC010000012.1, read as the reverse complement.
AAGCAAGTCGATGCCGACACGGTGGAATTCACCCGCCCGCTGACGAACCTGGGCTTGGAAGCGGTCAAACGCTATCGACTTTGCCAAAACGGCCGAGGATAGCCCAGGTTATCAATTTACGTTGGAGGTGGAGCTGCGCAACGTCGGCACAGCGGCGCGAAAAGTGGCCTATCAACTCGACGGCCCCACCGGCTTGCCCACCGAGGGATGGTGGTATTCCACGCGGATTTCGCGGGAGTGGGGCGGCGTGGGAGTGCGCGACGTGGCGCTGATGCTGCAGGGGAAAGAGCCCACGCTGATCACGCCGATGCAAGTGGCGGCGGGGAAATTAAACCCGCCGTATCGTTCGGAAGATCCCGGCGAACTTTTGGCCTATGCCGGAGTGGACGCCCAATACTTCGCCTGCGCACTGCTGCCGGAGCCGTTCCGCGATCGTCCGCCGTGGTTGGCGCAAATCAAGGCGATTTTGGTCGGCGCGCTGCCGCAAGATCAACGCTTTCGCACCCTGGGGGACGTGACCTGCCGGCTGGTGAGCGTGACGCAAACGCTTGAGCCCAATGCGGCGCTTGAGCACACGTACACAGTGTTTGCCGGGCCCAAGCAGCCGCAGTTGCTGGCGCACTACGGCGATCCGCAGAACAACCTGGGCGAGCTCATCTATTATGGCTGGCCGATTTGGGCGGGCGTGGCGCGGCTGATGACGCAGGTGCTGCACTTCTTTTATTCCATCGTGGGCAATTACGGCATCGCCATCGTATTGCTCACGGTGTTGGTGCGGGCATGCATGTTTCCCATCTCGCGGAAGCAGGCGCATGATGGCTCAAAAGATGCAAGAACTGAAGCCGGAGATGGACCGGATCAACGAAAAATACAAAGGCAAGGCGGAGGAAAAAACCCGCGCCATGCAGGAACTGTGGCGCAAGCACAACTACAACCCGATGTCGGGCTGCTTGCCGCTGTTTTTGCAGTTGCCGATTTTCATGGGCCTGTATCGGGCGCTGATGGTCGACGTGGAGCTGCGGCAGGCGCCGCTGTTGGGTTCGGGCATCCGCTGGTGCTCCAATCTGGCGGCCCCCGACATGCTCTGGAATTGGACGGGCGTGATGCCGCAGTTTATCACGGCGTATCGCGGATTCCTCTCGCTGGGTCCGTATTTGAACATTCTGCCGCTATTCACGGTGGGCTTGATGATCTGGCAGCAGCAGATGTTCATGCCGCCGGCGACCGACGAGCAATCCGCGATGCAGCAGAAAATGATGAAGTACATGATGGTGTTCATCGCTTTCATGTTCTTCACCGTGCCCAGCGGATTGTGTATTTATTTCATCGCCTCGAGCTTGTGGGGCATTGGTGAGAAGAAATTTTTGCCGAAGACGATTGCGGCCAAGCCGCCCGGAGCGGTGCAGAAATCGGGTTTTTGGGCGAAGCTGGCCGCCGCCGCGTCAGCGGCGCAGGAAGGCAACGGCAGCGCGGCCGCCGCAAAGCGCGAACGGAAGAAGCAACGCCGGCGATAGAATTCGGCGATCCGCTTGCGGTTTAGCACGTCCGCTTCTTGTTCTCTATGTTCTCCCTCGACGACACCATCGCGGCCATTGCCTCGGCTCCCGGCGGCGCGGCGCGCGGCATTGTGCGCGTGAGCGGTCCGGCGGTGACTGAGATCGTCGCGCGATGTTTCCAGCCGGATGATCGCTCGATTGAGGTGCGGACGCTGGTCGAAGCAACCGCAATCGGCGGCCGCTCGGCATTCCCCATACCTCATTCCCCGTTCCCCATTGGTCTCTTTCTGTGGCCGACTTCGCGCAGTTACACGCGGCAGCCGCTGGCGGAATTTCACACGATCGGCTCACCGCCCCTGTTGAATTGGTTGCTGGAGTGCGTCTGCGCCGCCGGCGCGCGCCTGGCGCAGCCGGGCGAATTCACGCTCCGCGCTTTTCTGGCCGGCCGAATCGATCTAACGCAGGCCGAGGCCGTGCTGGGCGTGGTCGATGCGGCCGACCGCCGCCAACTGAACACGGCGCTTGCGCAATTGGCGGGCGGATTGTCGCATCCGCTGCGGGCACTCCGGGATGACCTGCTCGATTTGCTGGCGGATTTAGAAGCGGGGCTGGATTTCGCCGAAGAGGATATTCGTTTTGTTTCATCCGACGAATTGGACCGGCGGCTTTCTGCTGCCGGCACGCAACTGAAGCAACTTGCTTCCCGATTGGCCACGCGGGGCGAAACAAGCGAAGCGCCCCGGGTAACGCTGGCCGGCGCGCCCAATGTCGGCAAAAGCAGCCTGTTCAATGCGCTGGTGCGACGATCGGCGGCGCTGGTGTCACCCCAGCCGGGCACCACTCGCGATTATCTGGTGGCTCGAATCGACGTCGGTGGTTTGGCGATCGAGCTAGTCGATACCGCCGGCCGCGATCCTGATCCGCAGCAGAATTCGATCGGCGAAGCCGCCCAATCGGCTGCGGCCGCGCAGCACGACCGTGCCGAGCTGCGGTTGCTGTGCCTCGACATTACTCGGCCGCTGAACGACTGGGAGCAATCGCAAATGGGCTGCAAGAGCACGATCGTGACGCTGACGAAATGCGATTTGCCGGCCAAGGGGCCGACGCTAACTCGTCCCGCCATTGCGACCAGCAGCCGCACGGGAGCAGGGCTGGAGGAGCTGCGAACCGCGATCGGACGGGCTTTGGTCCTGGGTGCCGCCCCAAGCGGCGTTGTAGCCGGCACCGCAGTCCGGATCAACAATAGTGTGCGGCTGACCGAGGCGGCACTGGTCCGATCGCGGCAGTTGGCTGCCGACGCGGCGGGGGAAGAATTGGTGGTCGCCGAGCTTCGAGTGGCGCTGATCGGAGTTGGGAAAGATCGTCGGGGCCGTCTATACCGACGACATATTGGATCGCATTTTCAGCCGATTTTGCATCGGCAAGTAGTTTGCCCGGCAGTGTAGCGGGTGGATCCGATTCCTGGCGAAATCGCCGCCAATTTGGTTGCCGCGGGCGTCGGCATGACCTAAATATATATGGCGTCCTGCAAAATTCGCGCGCGGCATTGAACCAGTGAGGATTGGCCCATGTTCGACAAAACAAAACGCATTTCCAGCTTTTTGGTCATTCGCGGCATCCTGGCATTGGTCTTCGGAGTGTTGGTATTGGCGCTGCCGCCGGCGGTGGTGGCGGACATTCTGCTGTTGGTGTTCGGCATCTTTGCCATCGTCGACGGTTCGATCGCACTGGTTGGCTCGATCGCCAGCCGCGACGCCTTCGAAGATTGGTGGCTGCTGCTGTTGATCGGCCTGTTGGGAATTCTGATCGGCGTGTTTACGCTGGCTCGTCCCGGCGTGGTGGCCATCGTGCTGGTGCTGTACATCGGCGTGCGAGCGCTGCTGACCGGCGTGCTGGAAATCGTGTTTGCCGTTCGGCTGCGCAAGCTGATTCAAGGCGAATGGCTGTTCATCGTGTCCGGCGTTCTGTCGATGTTGTTCGGGTTGGCCTTGATCGTGTGGCCGGTAGCTGGATTGGTGGCGGTTATTTGGCTGATCGGAGTGTACGCCATTGTCGCCGGCGCCATGCAATTGGTGCTGGCCGGACAGGTTCGCGAGTGGCTGCGGCACATTGATAGTGCGATGAAGTAAGATCGAACTGTCCAAGTGTTTATTGAACGTCAATGCAGGCCCAGGGGCTGCGACCCCTGGGCTTTTTCTATGGCCTTTTCCCGCAGGCGCGCCGGGTTGTATAATTGCGTGGTTCGATTGGTAACGCTGTTTCCACGCCCTTGGCTGACTGAGGGCGTGCCACCCGTACAAGGAGCTTCGCCTGCCATGGCTGTATCCCTCACCGAACGTGCCGCTCAAGAAGTGAAAAAAATCATGGAAGACCAGAAGCTGGGACCCGAAACCGTGCTGCGCGTGGGCGTGGTCGGCGGCGGCTGCAGCGGCTTCCAATACAGCCTGGGCTTCGACCAGAAGTTCGACGAAAAGGCCGATTCTAAATACGATTGCCACGGCGTGAACCTGGTGGTGGATAAGAAAAGCGCCTTGTACCTGGACGGCACGAAGGTCGACTTCTACGAAGGGCTGGAGAAGCGCGGCTTCACGTTCGAAAACCCCAACGCCACGAAAAGCTGCGGCTGCGGCAGTTCGTTCCAGGCGTAAGCGATTCGCGTAGATTAAGCATCGCACGTTTAGCCCTGGCCGTTGGATGCCCCAGATCAGGCCGGGGTTTTTTTGCGCTTTTAGTTTCTTGCCCGATGACGTAGAATCGGGCCACGAACAGGCGCACCCTCACCCTGCCCCTCTCCAAAAGCGAGAGGGAATGAATCGTGGCCAACAAAACTCACATCATTGGCATCGGCGACGACGGGCTGGAGGGCATCACCGTGCAGGCCCGCAAGCTGATCGACGAGTCCGATCTGCTGTTGGGGGCCGACAGCACGCTGAAGTTGCTGCCGAAATCGGCGGGCAAGCAGCGGGTCACGCTGGGCGCGAATTTGGACGACGCAGTGCAGCAGATTTCCAAGGCCGGCGATAAGAAAGTCGTCGTGCTGGCATCCGGCGATCCGCTGTTTTACGGCGTAGCGCGATATCTGTGCGATAAGCTGGGAAAAGATCGCTTCGAAGTGCTGCCCCACGTCAGCAGCATGCAGTTGGCGTTCGCGCGAGTGAAAGAAAGCTGGGAAGATGCGTTTCTCACGAATCTCGCCACGCACTCGTTGGATTCGCTGATCGAGAAAATTCGCGTGGCGGATACGGTGGGGCTATTCACCAGCGAGCAACATCCGCCGGCCGCGGTGGCCCAGGCACTATTGGATCAGCGCATCGATTACTTCACTGGTTACGTGTGCGAGAATTTGGGCTCGCCCGATGAACGGGTGACCCATGGCTCGCTGGCCGAATTGGCCCGCGAGAAGTTTGCCCCGCTGAATGTGATGATATTGGTGCGGCGGGAGGCGACGCCCGATCGGCCCTCCGATGCCCAACTGCTGCGGCGGTTCGGCAATCCGGACGAGATATTTTTGCAGGCGCGGCCCAAGCGCGGGCTGCTGACGCCGGCCGAAGTGCGCAGCATCGCGCTGGCGGAGATGGCCATTGGGCCCAAAAGCGTTGTTTGGGACATTGGCGCCGGCAGCGGCTCGGTGTCGGTCGAGGCGGCGCTGTTGGCCAGCGAAGGCACGGCGTACGCCATCGAGATGGATCCGGAAGATATCGATCTGATCCGCGCCAACGCCGAGCGCTTTCACGTGAAGAATTTGAAGCCGGTGCTTGGCCGGGCGCCGGAAGCATGGGAAAAACTGCCTTCGCCGGATTGCATTTTTGTCGGCGGCAGCGGCCGCGAAATTGCCCGCCTGGTGGAATTGGCTTACAAGCAACTCAAACCGGGCGGGCGATTGGTGGCCAACGTGGGCAGCATCGAACTGTTGGCGGCGGTGGACGAAGCCTTGCATCGCGCCGGCAGCGACGTGCAGGTGCTGATGGTCAATATTGCCCGCGGCACGTATCAATTGGAACGCATCCGGTTCAATGCGCTGAATCCGACGTTTTTGCTGAGCGTGGTGAAGGGGACGGTAAGCAAATGACCAATGACCAAATCCCATTGACCAATAGGGCGAGACGACATGAAACGCATTGGTCATTGGTGCTTGGTCATTGGTCATTCTGACCTAGGAAAGCAGCTATGACCGACGAACGGCCACTCGACGTGATCGCGGTTGGGGCCCATCCGGATGACGTGGAGATTGCCTGCGGCGGCACGCTGGCCAAGCTCGCCAAGCAGGGCTATCGGGTGGGCATCGTCGATCTGACCGACGGCGAGCCGACGCCGCACTCGCCGGGGCCGGAGCATCGGGCGGCGGAGGCCAAAGCGGCCGCCGCAAAGCTGGGAGTGCAAGTGCGGCTGCAATTGGGCCTGCCCAACCGGCGGCTGTTCGATACGTTTGAAGCCCGCGTGGCCCTGGCCAAAGTGTTTCGCCGCTATCGGCCGCGGTTGGTGCTCGGCTTCGGCGAAAAAACGCCGCTGGCCTCGCCCGACCATTTTCAGGCGATGCAAATTACCGATGCCGGCGTATTCTACAGCGCGGCTGACCAAGTGGGATCAGTACTTCGAGAATTTGCCGGTCCACACCGATCACGGCCTATTTGTACTACACGTTGGCGTTCACCTCTTTTGGCGTACCGCCGGGGGCAGGCAACCTGGTAGTCGAAATCGGCGACACGCTGCAAACCAAGCTGGAAGCAATTCGCTGCTACAAAACTCAGTTCGGGGCACAGCCGGAAAAGCAGATCGAAGAGCGGGTCAGGGCGTTCGCCATCCAACTTGGCACGGCGGCCGGTTTTCCCGCAGGCGAGATGTTTTCCAGCCCGCGCTTGATCGGCACGCGCGACCTGATGCACTTTCTGTTTGGGCAGAAGCCGGGCGATCAGCCTGCGCCGCCGGAGCCGCCGCGGTGACGAACGATACTCGTGCGGAGCCCAGGGGTTGCAACCCCTGGGCTTAAGCGCGAGTCACTTGCTTCTTGCGAGGGTGCTTTGTGGGTTTGGCGGTTTGAGTTTTCTCGGCCTGGCCGGTGAGCTCGTAGAGAAATCGGCTGGGGATCGTTTGTCGGCTTTTGCCCCATTTCATGCGCGACAGGGCCAGCGTCATGGTCAGGCGGTCGCGGGCGCGGGTCACGCCCACGTAGCATAGACGCCGCTCTTCGTCGATGGCGTTCATGTCGCCGTGCTTTTCGGCGTCGACCGATTTTTGATGCGGCAAGAGGCCCTCTTCCATGCCAGCCAGATACACGTGCGGAAATTCCAAGCCCTTGGCAGAATGCAGCGTCATCAGGGCGATGGCGTTGCGATCGAGTTTCGACTGGCGGTCGGCCGCCTCGTCGCGCTGGCCCAGGGCAACTTCGTCAAGAAAGCCGCGGAGCGTGGGCTTTTTTGCTCGCTTCTCGTAGGCCGCCAGCGTGTTGATCACGTCCTGCACACTGGCCCAGCGCGATTGCTGTTCGTTGGCGTCGGGGTATTGGCGCGCCAGCTCGGTTTGATATTTCACCTCATTGATGAGCGCCGTTGCTAAGCCGGCGAGCGATTTGCTTGCCGCGGGTCGGCGAAAAGCGTCGATCAATGCGCAGAACTTTTGGACCGCTTCGGCGGCGTCGCACGAAATGACATTCCAAAGCGGGGTGCCCTGCTCTACCGCGCGCTGGAGCAGCGCCTTGACGGTGCTGGAGCCGATGCCGCGCGGCGGCACGTTGATGATCCGCAATAGCGACGGCTCGTCGCCGGGATTATCCAGCACGCGCAGATAGGCCAAAATATCTTTTACTTCGCGGCGATCGTAAAACGATTGGCCGCCGATCAGCACGTAGGGAAGTTTTTCGCGCCGCAGCGCCATTTCAAACGGCCGGGGCTGTTCGTTGGTGCGGCACAAAATGGCGACGTCGCGCGGCTGGAGGCCGCGGCGAATCTGCAATTGAATGTCCTTGATCACTTCATCGGCTTCGGCGGTTTCGTCCTGGCATTGCAAAATGGTCGGCGTCAATCCGCCGGGCGCGCGGCGCGCAACACTTTTTCGTGGCGATTTCGGTTGAAAGCGATCAGCCGATTGGCGAATTCGCAGAATCGATTCGGTGGAGCGATAGTTGTCTTCCAGGCGCACGACTTTTGCCTCGGGCCAATCGTGCTGGAAGCGCAGGATGTGTTCCACTTCGGCGCCGCGCCAACCGTAGATCGATTGATCGTCGTCGCCCACCACGCACAAATTGCGATGTCCCTCGGCCAGCGCCTTCACGATCCGATACTGGCTGGCATTGGTGTCTTGATATTCGTCGATCAGCAGATGATCGAAGCGGCCGGCTTCCGCGCGGCGCACGTCGGGCAGCCGGTCGAACAGCTCTTCGGTCAGCAGCAGCAGATCGTCGAAATCGACCGCGCCGGCCGTTTTCAAGGCATCCTGATAGCGGCGGTAGCCGGAGGCGGCGAGATGTTCCTTGTCGGTTTGCGCGGCGGTAATGGCGTCGTCCGGCCGCAGGCACGACGCTTTCCAGCGGCCGATGAAATACAGCAAATCGCCGGGGCGGAGCTTTTCGCCCGCCACGCGCAGCTCGCGCAGCACTTGGCGGGCGATGCCTTCCTGGTCGCCGCGATCGAAGATTGCGAATTGGCGCGGGTAGCCCAGGTGATGAATTTGCCGCCGCAGAATTCGCACGCACAGCGAATGGAAGGTGGAGATTTCCGGCCGCTGTTTGGGTTCTGGCGTTTGCCCAACAGTTGCGCGGCACGCTCGCTGCATTTCGCCGGCCGCCTTGTTGGTGAAGGTGACGGCCAGAATCCGCTCGGGCCGAGTGCGGTGCTGCATCAGACGGGCGATGCGATGGGTAACGACTCGTGTTTTGCCGGTGCCCGCGCCGGCCAATACCAACAGCGGCCCAGCTAGAGTTTCGACGGCGTCGCGCTGGGCAGGATTGAGAGACAAGGTCGAGAATCGGGCGTCAGGAATCAGGAGGCAGAACTTAGCGGCGGTGCGAGTTTATCGGCGCGCGCGGCGGCTTGTCTATCGGTCCGCCGAGTCGCCCGAACCGGCGCCAATCGCCGCAACTTGCCGGCCTTGACGCTTTTCTTCCGCCAGCCCTATACTCCAACTGATGAAAGCCAAAGAACGACACGATCTGCACACCAACGCCCTGGCTGAATGGCTGAGTGCGACCGGTGAGAAGCTGCGGCCGTACTCCGGCCTGATCACGGTCGGGTTGATTGCCGTGGTGGTGGTTGCCGCGGTAATCGTCTACATGCAGGGGTCAGGCGAGCGAAACGCCGCAGCTGCGTCGGATCAATTGATTGCCGCAATGGACATGCAAGGGCAGGCGCTGGCGGAATTGCAAGCCACGGTGAAAGATTATCCCGGCACGTCGCAAGCGGTCGTGGCGCAACTGCTGCTGGCGGAATCGTTGCTCGATAGCGGCACCACGACGTTGTATCACAACAAACCGGCGGGGCGCGACAATATTTCCAAGGCGATGGGCTTGTTCGACGAGGTGCAGAAAGCCACGCGCGACCCGTCGCTGCGTTCCTGGGCGATGTACGGAGTGGCACGTGCCGCCGAATCGCTGGGCGATTTGGATCAGGCCCGGCTCGCGTACGTGCAATTGGCCAAGGACTATCCCGATAGTGCCGTTGGCTGAGCCGGCGCGGCAGCACTTGTCGCGGCTGAATCAACCGGCGACGAAGGAGTTCTACGATTGGTTTGCCGCGCAAAATCCGCAGCCGCCCAAGACGGACACGGGGCCGGGCGTACCGGGATTGAAACCCTCGTTTGATCTGAAAGAGTCGCCTTCGCCGGGCGACGTGAATCTGCCGAGCGCCATGGGGCCGAGCATGCCGGGCGCATCTTCCGGTGCCGCTGCGCCGGCAGCCACACCGACCGCGACTGGGCCGGCTGCAAGTCCGCCCGCCGCACCATCGCCAACTGCACCGCCGCCTGCCGCGGCCGAGAAATCGAAGTCGCCTGAAGCTTCGAAGTGAGATGTCCTCTCAACCGCCGATAGAGCGTGTGGTCGAGGCGGAGCATGCCGGTTGTCGGCTCGACGTTTATCTGGCCCGGCAATTTCCTGCAATTCAGCCGTGCGTTTCTGCGGCGCGCCATCGATGCCGGCGGCGTCACGCTGAATGGCCAGACCGGCCAAAGCGGGACAACGGCTGAAAGGCGGCCAGCAATTGTCGATCACGCTGCCCGAGCCGCCGCGCCCCGGGCCGGTGCCGGAAGATATTCCGCTGGATATTCTGTATGAAGACGAGCACCTGGCGGCGGTCAACAAGCCGCCGGGCATGGTGGTGCATCCGGCCAAGGGGCACTGGGCCGGCACGCTCACCAGCGCCCTGGCGTTTCATTTCGAAAAGCTCAGCGGCGCGGGCGGGCCGACGCGGCCGGGCATTGTGCACCGCCTGGATCGCGACACCAGCGGCGTGCTGGTGGTGGCCAAGACCGATGCCGCCCATTACGCGCTGGCCGAGCAGTTCGGCAAGCGCACCGTGGAGAAGGAATATTTCGCCATCGTGGTCGGCGTGCCGGATCGGGATCGGGACGTGATCGACATGCCGATCGGCGCGCATCCCTATCAGCGCGAAAAGATGGCGATCCGCCGCGAGCACACCACCAGCCGGCCGGCGCAAACGTTCTATGAGGTCGCGGAACGGTTCGACGGTTTCGCCGCGCTGCGCGGTGCGCCGAAGACGGGGCGGACGCATCAAATTCGCGTGCACCTGTCGGCCATCTCTTGCCCGGTGTTGTGCGACAAGCAATACGGGGGGCGGGCGGAGATCACGCGGGGAGAAATTCGCCGCGATCCCGAACGACCACCAAATTCTGCTGAACCGGCAAGCGTTGCATGCGCGGCGGCTGAAGCTGCGGCACCCGGTGAGCGGCGAAGAACTGACGTTTGAGGCCCCGTTGGCGGCGGATTTGGAAACGGTGCTCGACGCGCGAGACTGCGACCAGATATCCGTGACCAATGCTGATGGGAGTCAATGGTCATTGATGCTTGGTCATTGGTAATTCGTCTCTATCGCCATGCTGCTGAGCTTGCGCAGGCGATCGACGGAATCGGTAATCACCTCAATCGCGGTTTCGACTTCCGGGGCGGAGTTAAATCGCCCCAGGCCGAAGCGCAGGCTGCCGCGGACTAAATCTTCCGGCAGGCCCAAAGCTCGCAGCACGTGGCTGGGTTGCGGATCGGCGGAGGTGCATGCGCTGCCGGAACTGACGGCCAGGCGATCCTGCATGTCCAATAGCAACGCTTCGCCTTCGACATAGCCGAAATTGACATTCAAATTGCCCGCCAGGCGCAGTGTTGGTTGATCGAGGGCGGGGCCGTTCAGGCCGATGTTATCCAAGCGTTCGCATAAGCCAGCGTAGAGCCGATCACGCAATTTCGCCAGCCGCGGCTGTTCGCGCGGCATTTCTTCGATGCACAATTCCAGCGCCCGGGCGAAACCGACAATGCCTGGCACATTGGCGGTGCCGCTGCGGAAGCCGTTTTCCTGACCGCCGCCGAAGATTTGCGGCTCCAGTTTCACCAGCGGTGCGCGGCGCCGCACGAACAATGCCCCAATTCCTTTAGGGCCGTAGATTTTGTGCGCCGAGAAGCTGAGCAGATCGACCTTTAGATCATCGACGTTGACCGGGATTTTTCCCACCGCCTGCGTGGCATCGGTATGCAGCAGCACGCCGCGCGATCGGCAAACGGCGCCAATTTCCGCGAGCGGCTGGATGGCGCCGATTTCGTTGTTCGCCAGCATTACGCTAACCAGGGCAGTGTCGTCGCGAATTGCTGCTGCCACTTGATCGGCCGTGATCAAGCCCGCCCGCGAGCTGCCGGCTTGTTCGACAGGCAGCAGCGTGACTTCGCACCCATGCCTTTCCAGATGCGCCAATGGGTCGAGCACCGCCCGGTGTTCGGTGGCGACGCTGACGATGTGAACCGACTTAGCCGGGCTTTCGCTCTTTGGCGCGCTCGGCCACGCCGAGTAAGGCAAGATTATTGCTTTCCGTGGCGCCGCTGGTGAACACGATTTCGCGCGGCTGGGCACCAATGCCTGCGGCGATCGATTCCCGCGCCGCATCGACCGCTTCTTTTGCTTCCCAGCCGTAGCGATGGCTGGTGCTGCCGGCATTGCCGAACTGCTCGGTGAAATACGGCAACATGGCCTCGAGCACGCGCGGATCCACCGGCGTGGTCGCGTGGTTATCCATGTAAATGGGGTAGTCGCTCGCCATGCTTCGAACCTACCCTCAATTGGTCACCACTCAGCCAAATAGTGCCCGCAGGCAATATTGCGACCACGATTCGAAGCGGTCCAAATCGGCAAGCAGTTCGCTGGCGGGGCGGAAGCCGGCGTCGAGGATTTCAGGTTCGTGGGGTCGCACGGCGGGCCGCTCGACGTCGAACAGGTGCACTACGCCCAGATGGACCCGGCCGACGGGGGTGTGGTCGTCGTTAATCAGCCCAATGCATTGCTCGACGTACGGGGTGTCGATAATCACTTCCTCGGCCAATTCGCGATGCATGCCTTCGGCATAAGGCACGGCGTCGTCGGTAATCCGGTCGTCGAACGGAAATGTGGCCCCCCACGCCGATGCTGCGTTTGCTGTGCAGGCGATCTTCCCCCATGCCTTTGCCGCGTGTGTACTGGAACACCTGGTTCGCGCCCGATTTGTCTCGATAACGGAAAATGACGTAAGGAATGAGCTGCTTGAAGCTGGCGTTTTCTTCCATCTCTTCGCGGGGCCGATACGTCGTGTTTTTGCGGGCTGAGCAGTTCGCCCAAATAGCGATCGACTTGGGAAGAGAATCCTTCGAAATGACCCAAGCGGTGAAACAGTTCGGCGGGGACGACCAAAACGCTTTCGGTGTGAACCAGTGGCATGGGGAAATCCGTTTCTAGGTGGTTGGTTTTCGGGGAGGGGTTAGAGATTTGAGGATACAGTGGTGGTTCTCCGGAGGTCGTTGACCTCCGGCTATGGGGTCAATATACGAAGCGAAGTCGAGATTGGCGAGATGCGCCGACTGATACATTCGGGCAATGTGCAAGGGGTGTCGGCATTTCTCAGATTATAAGCATCGCATCGCCGTAGCTGTAAAAGCGATATTCCTGGCGAATGGCCTCGTCGTAGGCCCGGCGGATCAAGTCGTCGCCGCCGAAGGTGCGCGCCAAAATCAATAGCGTGGTGCGGGGCAAGTGAAAGTTGGTCATCAGTGCATCGACGGCGCGAAAGCGGTAGGGCGAGCGGATGAAGAGTTGCGTTTGCCCTTCCCAGGGGCGGAGCACGCCGTCGGCGGCGGCCGTTTCCAACACGCGCACCGAGGTGGTGCCCACGGCCACAATTCGCCCGCCGCTTTTGCGAGCGCGAATCAATTGTTCCACCGTGGCGTCGTCGATGCGTCCCCATTCGCTGTGCATTTTGTGGGCCGCCAGCTTTTGCGAGCGGATCGGAGCGAATGTATCCAGTCCCGACGTGCAGGGTAACTTTCACGACGTCGATTCCGGCGGCTTGCAAGCGGGCCAGTAGCTCGGCGGTGAAATGCAAGCCCGCGGTGGGCGCGGCCGCCGATCCGCTGTGCCGCGCGAAAACGGTTTGATAGCGCTGTCGGTCCGCTTCGACCATTTCGCCTTTGCGAATGTATTTGGGCAGCGGCACGCGGCCGATGCGCTCCAAGATTTTCATGGGGGGTTCTTCCGAAACCGGCCGGGCCAGCCAAACCCCCTGCTCCGACTTGGCGACCAGGCGCAATTGCGTATCCTCGCGCCAGCGGATCGAGCAATTGAATGGTTTCGCCCGCTGTAAGCTTGCCGCGCGCCTTGCACAGCAATTGCCAGGCGCCGCTGGGCTCCTGCGACAGGAACAGGCCTTCCCAGCGTCCGCCGGTGTCGCGCAGGCCAACCAGTCGGGCGGGAATGACCTTCGTGTCGTTGAGCACCAATTGATCGCCGCGCCGCAGCAGTTCGGGAAGGTCGCGCACATGATGATGGCTGATCGCGCCGCGCCGGCGATCGACGATCATCAGCCGCGCGTCGGAGCGATTTGCCAGCGGCTCCTGCGCGATCAACTGTTTAGGCAAATCGTAATCGTATTGTTCCAGTTCAGAAGTCACGGCAGATCGGCGTGTTGAATCCATATCGAGACACATCCAAGGCCGGCCCATTCTAGCCGCATTCCGCTAGTCCCCAAGGTGCATGAACACCTGTTCACAAAAGACCGGCGTCCGTAATTATTTTACGCGTTGCTAGCACGCGCTTTCGCGCGGCTTATCGAAGCAATTTCGCCTGGCATCGGTTTCCCACAAAAACCCCGCTTGACGATGAAGGCCGACAGCCGGGCAATATCGGGCGGCGATCGAATCGATGGTCGCCGCTCTTTTCCATCACGATCTCAATCAGCGGTTTTGCAAGTCGATGCATTGCGCCAGCCGTCGGCCACGGGCTGGAGCGATGCGACTTGCGAAGCGCAAGCCATCGGCATGGATGTCGGTGGCGATAGCAGCCGCGGTCGGCCCGTTAAACGACTCGTCGGCTACCGGTCTCCAAGGGCACACGGGGTGACATGGAAGCACCTCGCCCTTGGCGGCCGAAATGCAAGGCAGAAAGCAGAACGCAGAAGGCAGGAAACCAGCAAGATCCCTCGAAATTTCTGCCTTTTGCCTTCTGCATTTTCCAGAACTCCGCTTGCCCCAATCCGCCGAAAGCGGTACATACCCCAGCCTTGCGTCCGCCAAAGGCTTGTCGAAGCGGATGCCGTTGCCACGATCGTGGCGTGTTTCGCTGGTTTGGGCTCGCGGAAACCGGAATTCGTTGCTGCGCTATGCGCTCGCCGTGCGCTAGAATGGGCATTCGCCGATCGCGGCGATTGGGCCGGCGGCAGTTTTCCGTGTTTCCGCGGTGATAGATTCCATGCCACCTGCACGTCATGAGCCCGTTCTGCTGGCCGAGGTCCTCGAGGGGCTGAATCCGCAAGCGGGCGGCGTGTTTGTCGATGGAACCTTGGGGGGCGGCGGTCATGCGCGGGCGATCGCCGAGCGCGTGGACCGACGGGGCGAGTGATCGGCGTGGACCGCGATCCGGCGGCCGTGGCGGCGGCGGGCGAAAACCTGCGCGGATTGCCGATCGAACTGATCCAAGGAAATTATTGCGAGCTGCCGGAACTGTTGGCGGAAATCGGAGTGAAAACGGTCGATGGCATTCGTGCTGGACTTGGGCTTGTCGAGCGATCAGTTGGCCGACGCCTCGCGTGGGTTTAGTTTCGATGCCGATGGTCCGTTGGATTTGCGATTCAATCCGCTCAAAGGCGAGCCGGCTTCGCGGCTGGTGAATCGGCTGAGCGCCGAACACCTGGCCGATTTCATTTTTCACTTTGGAGAGGAGCGTTTCAGCCGGCGGATCGCCAAAGCGATTGTCGAGCGGCGGCACCACAACCCGATTCAACACCTCGCGGCAGTTGGCCGATATCGTGCGGCAGGCCGTGCCGGCGGTGGCGCGGAAGCAACGGATCGACCCGGCCACTCGCACGTTTCAAGCCTTGCGAATTGCGGTGAACGACGAACTGAAATCCCTGGAGATTGCCTTACGCAGATTGCCCGATTGTTTGCAGCCCGGCGGACGGCTGGCGATCATCAGCTTTCATTCGCTGGAAGATCGCCCGGTGAAGGAAGCATTTCAAAACGATCCGCGGCTGAAGCCGATCACCAAAAAACCGATAACGCCGCACGAGGCGGAAATTGCCCGAAACCCCCGCAGCCGCAGCGCGAAGCTGCGTATCGCGGAACGGATTTGACGCGAAACGAATTTCAGCGAAGCGGATAGTCGCAGCAAAACATTTGCCTCACGGAGGAGGCAGTTATGAAACACGAAACCAAACTCGGATTGGTGTTCATCGGCATTTTGCTTTCGATCTTCATCGGCTTGCTGATGAAGCGACTGGCGCGGCCGGGGCATGCGGTACTGACCAATGCTCGTCAGCCGGCGAATGGGTCGGCGGCCGAATCCGCTTCAACGAAGCTCGCCCATCCGCACTGGTCCACCGACGCTGGTAACCCCCAAGGCTGAAAGCGGCAAACCGCCGGAATCGGTTGCACTGCGAAACACCGGCCGACCGTGGCGAAAAACATTTGCATGCGGCGAAAGCAAAACCGCCGCTGGCGCAAGACCCGCCGGAAAGATCGCCGAACGTCCGCCGCCGAACAAGCTCCCACGCTGATCGCCACGCCGTTGCCGATTGCCGAAGTGGGCGATCGATATGCCAACAAGGTGCGCGATCCGTTCGACGGTGCGGCCAATAGCCCTTCGAATTCCAACAACCCGCAGCCCTATCGCTCCGGCTACGCCGACAGCAACGAGAAGGGGCACGATGGTCAGCCTTCGCGGACGGAAGCCGAGCCGCGGGATCGAGAAAGATTGGAGCCGCATGCGAGCGGCGGGTCGCGCTACGGCGATGCGATGGTTCGCGAACCGCGCCACAGCGAGCCGCGCCGCAGCGAACCGCGCGGGCAGGACGATCGGTATTCCAGCGTGCCCCGTGCCGAGTTGTATCCCATCGCAGCCAACGACACGCCTGCGACACAGCGGTATTCGTCGGCGAACGCTGCTGTCGCGCCAACCGGGGCCATTGCTCCGGCGGCCGGCATTCAGCGCGAAGGCGACAAATACACCGTGCAGCCCAATGACAGTTTCTGGATCATCAGCCAAAAGGCCTACGGCACCGGCGCGTTTTTCAAGGCGCTGTACGAACATAATCGCAAGCTGCATCCGGAAGTCGATGAGATGAAAATCGGGCAAATTCTTTCGGTGCCCGACGAATCGGTGCTACGGCACAATTATCCCGATTTGTGTCCTGCGCCGCGCAAGCAAGTGGCGCGTGTGCAGCAGCGCCTGACTGCGAGCAACGGCCGGCTGCCGGACACGGGCCGCGTTTACACGGTCGAGGATGGCGATACGCTGTTCGAAATTGCGCGGCACGAACTTGGCAAAACATCGCGCTGGGCGGAAATCTACGACCTGAACCGCGAGGTGCTGGGGAACGATTTCGACTATCTGCGGCCCGGCACCGAGCTCATTCTGCCCGCCGACAAGTCGCGCGAGGAAAACGTCACTCGGCAGCCCAACAGCGTTTATCCGCGCTAAAGGCGGGGATCAATTTGATTGAGCCACGTCTGCCGGCGGCAGGTTGTCGAAAAAGCGATCCAGCGCGTTGAAGAATTCCAGCGAACGTGGATCGTTGTGATCGGCGCCGGCGATCACGAGAAATTGCTTTGGCTCGTTTGCCGCGGCAAACAGTTTCCGCCCCAGCTTGAGCGGCACGATTGTGTCGGCCTCGGCATGAGCTTGCAGCAGCGGGCCGTGGAATTTGCCGATCGCCTCGCCGGCGTTGAGTTGTGTGCGGATCAGCACCTTGACCGGCAGCCACGGATAGTGATACGCCGCCACGTCGGGCAGGCTGCAGAAGGCATTTTCCAGCACCAGGCCGCGTGCAGGCGCTTCGCCGGCCAAAATCGCCGCCACGGCGCCGCCGAGCGATTCGCCCATCAGCACGATCTGGCTTTCCGGAATGGCCTCGCGCTGGGCCAGCCACTTTCGAGCCGCGCGGCCGTCGGCCAGAACTCCCGCTTCGCTGGGCGAGCCTTCACTGCGGCCATAGCCACGGTAATCCAGCGCGAGCACCGCCACACGCATGCAGTGCAACTCGCGCAGCATGTCGTCGCGGTGGGTAATGTTGCCGGCGTTGCCGTGCAAGAATAGGGCCACCGCCCGCGGATGCTCGTGCGGCACAAACCAGCCGTGCAGCTTTGTGCCGTCGGCGGCATTGAACCAGGCATCTTCGAACACCAACCCCGGCGGATTCCAATCCCCCTCCGGATACTTCGCCGGAAAATACACGAGCGAGTTTTCCAGAAACATCATCGCCAGCACGATCAGCAAATATCCAAGTGCCAGGAGACCAAACCATCGCCAAATTCTGCGCAAGCGGGGAGGAAACCGTGCGCCACATGGGGCTTCACTTCCTCACAAAGTTGTATTGCGGATTGTTCGGATCGAAATCGGCGTCGGTCAATCCGGGATTCAGCTTCAAGCGGGCGTACGTGTAGCTTTCCAACAGCGGCGGCTGATCGCCGGGCCTGGCGGGCCAATCGTAGGCCTCGTAGCGAATCGGCACCATCAGCTCCTTGTCGACAAAAATCCGCGCGATGTGAAACAGAAACTCGCGGCGTCGGACGGGATGCATCACGGTGTACGAAATGCAGGGGCGATCGTCGACTTTGGCATCGTCGCTGCGCCACACGTTGCACTCGCCAAATTTTTCATCATGTTCGCCCACTTCGATCAGCCGTTTCACCAGGTTGGACATGCCCAGTTCGGTGATCGGATAGCGTTGACCCAGCATGGCGATCGCCCCTTTGGGATCGAGCCATTTGGTTCCTGCCAATGCCATCAAGCCGCTGCCGGCGTGGCCGATTAGCTTGCCGTCGTTGGCGCCGGCGACATAGATCACCTCCTGCCCTTTGAGATTATCGGGCGCCAGAAACTTCATATACACGCTGAATGGATTGTTTCGCACCTTGATGAAGCACGTTTCCGGCGGCTTCAGTTCGTTGCCGATGCGCTCTTGCTTCACGAGCGTGGCTGTGTAATCGCGGACGTTGGCATCGATGTTAGCCTGCACCTTGCGTGCAAACGCCAAAGCGGGGGCCAAGGGATGCTCTGCGGCAGCGTCGTCGCCGCGCAGTCGACGGCGCAGCATTTATGCCGATCATCGTGGCCAGCAAGCAAACGATTGCAAGATGCGCAGCGCGCGGTTGTTGGCGGGTAGGTTCATCGAGCATCCGCGTTAAAGGCAGGATGCCTCGATTGTTTGTCGCCGAGCACCGTTTCGCAAGAGGGCTAATCGGCGATTAGCCAAATTCAGCACCCAACTGCCGCGATACCGCGCTTACTTCACGTTGAAGCCGTACGCCGGGTTGCGGACGTCGAAATCGGCGTCGGTCAGGCCCGGGTTCAACTTCAAGTTCATGTAAGTGTACTCTTCCAGCAGCACTGGCTTGCCGCCCGGCTCCGTCGGCCAATCGTAGGCCTCGTAGCGGATGGGCACTTGCAACTGATCGTCGAGGTAGATGCGCGCCATGTGGAAGATGAAGTTGCGCCGCGGCGTGGGATGCACGACTTGAATGACCGTGCATTCGCGGCCGTTCACTTTGGCCTTCTGGAAGAACTTCACCTCGCATTCGCCGTATTGCATGTCGTGCTGGCCCACTTCGATCAGCTTGCGCGTCAGGTTGGAAATGCCAAGCTCGGTGATCGGATAGCGCTGGCCCTGCATGGCCGGCGCGCTGGTGGGCGAGATTTTCACGGTGCCGAATTTGCCGCGCAGCGTGCCCGGCGGAGCATGGGCAAACATCTTGTCGTCGTTCTGCCCCTCGATGTACATGCACTCCTGCCCCTTGAGCCTTTCAGGCGCGAGGAACGACATGTAAACGCTGAACGGATGCTGGCGAACTTTGATGATGGCGTATTCCGGATCGCCCAATTTGCCGTCGATCTGCTCGCGTTTTTCGATGGTAGCGGAATAATCGCGGACGTTGGAATCGATGTTCTGCTGCACTTGGGTGGCCAGTTGTATCGCCGGCGCCAATGGATGCTGTTGCGGCTGCGGCACCACGGCCGCGGAGTAAGTGGCCTCCGGCGTTTGGGCGATTGCCAGCGCCGCCGTACATACGACAGCCGCCGATAACGCGATTGATCGAATCACAATTCGTCTCCGGTGCATGCCAAACATGGAATCCACTCCGTTACTTGTACGTTGATCAGAACCGGCTGGTGCAATAACGCTTACCGGCCCTCGCGGCTTCCCATCCTGGGGTCGTTGGCAAGAACGACCAGTTGCCGCATTATGGCGGGGAATGCAAGTTTTATACCGACAGTCAGTCTAAGTCGAGCCGAATTGCCAGCAAGTCGGATTTGCCGCTAAACGCTTTATTCGAATTGCAAATTCGGCCATTTAGCGAAACTTCATCAGACCGTGCAATCTCGGCATCCGTTGTCTTATCGCCCATGCCAGCTAGCAAGAATTACATGCAACGATGGTAGTGTTTTCGCTTGCCCACACCGTTCGAACCGTCCTGGGCGGCACCAGACGGCACAATCCTTTCGACGCGAATGGCAGCTGCAGCCCACTGTCGCCATTGCCCGCATCACCGCTAAACTCGTGGCATGAACAGTACGCCGAAACCGCAAATTCTCACAATCGTTTCGCGGCCGTTCGATCAGAATAGCTACGTGGCCTGGCTCCAAGGCCGCGGCGATTGCCTGGTAATCGACCCAGGGTTTGAGCCGGGCAAAATCGTTTCCACGGTCGAAAAGCACGGCCTCACGCCAGCGGTGTTGCTGCTGACCCATGGCCACAGCGACCACATCGCTGGCAATGCGGCACTTAAAGAGCGCTGGCCGGAGTGCCCGATTGTGATCGGCGTGAACGAGGCGGATAAGCTGATCAACCCGGCGCGGAATCTTTCGGCTAAATTCGGCATTCCGCTCACCAGCCCGCCGGCCGATCGACTTGTGAAAGACGGCGAGACGATCGAGTACGCCGGCTTCAAGCTGGAAGTGCGCGAGATTCCCGGGCATTCCTCTGGGCACGTGGTTTTCATCTGGCGCGAGAACAATCCGCCGGTCGTGTTTGGCGGCGACGTGCTATTTGCCGGCAGCATCGGCCGCACCGATTTCCCCGACGGCAGCTTCGATCAGCTAGCCGCCGGCATCCGCGAGCATTTGTTTACGCTGCCCGATGAAACGATCGTGCTCTCCGGCCACGGCCCGGCGACCACCGTGGGTCAGGAGAAGCAGACGAATCCGTTCGTGGGGGAAGGCTGATATGCGCAACGGAGAATTCATTCCGCGGCGCCGGTGACGTTGGTTTCGCCGACGGCGCCGGTCGTCACAGGTTCGGTGACCGCGGGGAATTCGAGGATGAAGCGGGTGCCCTGCTCCATTTCGGTTTCCACCAGGATGCGGCCGCCGTGTTCTTTCAAAATCTTTTCGCTGACCGGCAGCCCCAGGCCGGTGCCGCGCGCGCCTTTGCCGGAGACGAACAGTTGGAAGATTTTCGGCAACTGCTCGGGCGGGATGCCGGGGCCGTTGTCGGCCACGATGACTTGCGCCAGTTTTTGATCCGGCAGAAATGCAGTGGACACATTCACCCGCGCCTCCGAGCGCCCTTCGCAGGCGTCCAGGGCGTTGGTCACCACGTTCAGCACGGCACGGTGGATGCCTTCACTGTCGAACTGCAGGGTCGGCATGGCGGAATCGAGATGCAGTTCCAGCGCCACGCTTAATTCCCCCGCGCGGGCATGCATCAACTCTGCAATTTCTTCCACCACTTGATTCAGATTGGCCGGGGCCAAATCGGGCTCGCGCTCCTTGCTGATCGTGAGCATGTCGATCACCAGCGTGGAGATCTTGCCCTGATTTTTCTCGACGATGTTCCAGCCCTTGCGGGTCATGTTCTCGTCGTGTTCGTTCAGGCCCATCTCGATCAGATAGCTGCCGCCGCGAATACCTTGCAGGATGTTTTTGATGTGGTGCGATAGCGTGGCGATGGTTTGCCCAATGGCCGCCAGGCGTTCGGCCTGCACCATGGCGGAGTAATACATTGTGTCTTCCACGGCCAATGCGGCCTGATGGGCGATGGCCACCATCAGCTTCAGGTGCTCTTCGCGGAATCGAGATGGGAGCGTTGACGATGGCCCGGTGGGCCGGCGTCAGCGTGTCGATATAAATCACGCCCACCACGTCGTAGCGGCCCTGCATCGGCACGCAAATCGCCTCGCGCACGCCTTGCTGCAAAATGCTGGCGGCGGTGTCCCAGCGCTGATCTTCGCGGGCGTCGCTTGTGAGCACGCCTTCCTTGTGCTGCATCACGTAGTCGAGAATCGTTTGGCTGATGTTCAGCTTATCGTCGCCGGTAGATTTGCCGCGGTCGCGCCGCACCTTGGGCACCAGTTGCTTCGATTCGGGATCGATGAGCATGATGCAGCCGCGGTCGGCTTCGACCCATTCGAAAATCAACTGCATGATGCTCGAGAGCAGTTGCTCGATATCCAGCGTATGGCTGACGGCCAGCGCCGTGCGATACATGATTTGCAAATTGCTGCGGGCCCGGGCGAGCCAGGGATTTTCGGCCGAGCCGTGGGCAAAAATGGCGCTGCCTTCTTCCTGGGGCACCGATTGCACGATCCGCGAACCGGCGGTGGCCGCGGCGCTGACGATTTGCACGCGCTGGCCGATGTTTTGCGGGCCGCTGTCGCCGGAGCCGGTGAACAGCATCACGGTGCGGCCCAGTTGCACCTGATCGCCGCTGGCGAGTTCTTTCTGCTCGATGCGCTCGTTGTTTACAAACGTGCCGTTGGAGCTGCCTAAATCAACCAGCAGGAATGCGTCGCCGGCGCGGCGGATTTCGGCATGGCGGCGGGAAATTTCCGTATCGTGCAATTGGATGGGATTTCCCGCGTCGCGGCCCAAGTGCAAAGTGCTTTCCTCGGCGTCCAATTCGAAGCGGACGCCTTGATCACGACCCTGGATGACGAAGAGCGATGCCACGCGGAAATCCTGGCCGGCTTCAAAACAAACTATGCCGCGGCGCGGCCGCGCTCGGCTGCAACAACTCTTCGATTCTAAGAACTAGCGGCCGGTAGTGGTAGGGTTTGGCGAAGAACTCGCAGGATTCAGCATGCTGGCTGATGTTGGGCACTTCCCAAAACGAATCAGCCTGCCGCCGGTGCTCTTGGCGGCGGCCGCAAAGTCGGCGACCACTTTGGCCGGATTATCGACCACTTCCAAATCCAGCACGATCACCGTCCGGGCCCCGTTGGAGCGCGCCAGTGCCAGGCCGAAGTCGGCGCGGGCCGTGTCCAAAACTCGCACGCCGTTGTGCACCAGCGCCGTGCGCAGCACTTCGCGCGATTCGGCGAAGCGATCGACAATCAAAACGCATTTTTGGCTGGCCAAACAGCGCACCTCCCTGCACGCGTGGACTTGGAACTTCGAGGTCGTTCATTCGGGGGCGGGAAGATAGCCACTGGCCCGCCGCGGTTCAAAGGGCAAATGTGCGAATTGTAAAAAGGTAAATTCGGCCGCCATTTGCCGTAGCAGATTGACCTTGCGGCAGATGCGGCCGCTCGCAACAATACCGCCCTCTTTTGGCCTGCCTTGCGCAAGTTGGGCAGGATGCGGTCGGCTGGAATCGTTGGTTCCGTTGAATCGCGCAAGGTGCTGGTCAAGGACGACTCGCCCAAAATTAGCAAGGAGTGCTAACGTGAATACGAAGCTCTTATCGGCTGCGCTGGCGGCCGTATGACCCTGGCCATTTTGTCCGCCGTGCCCGCACTTGCGCAGGCGCCGGGAGTTCCGAATGGCGTCCCGGCCGCGCCGGCGCCCAACCCATGGCGGGCGGTTCGCGCCTGGGCGTAAACGGCATCGCGGTGGTCGACGTGGCCTACATCTTCAAGAACCACGTGCGCTTCAAGCAGCAGATGGAAGAAATGAAGCAGCGCGTCGAGGCCGCCGAAGCCGACGTCAAGAAAGATCAGGAAGCCATCAAGCACAAAGCCGAGGAGTTGAAAACCTTCAATCCCGGCACGCCGAACTACAAGCAAGTCGAAAACGACCTGATCAAGATGCAGGGCGATCTGCAACTGAAGGTTTCGTTGCAGAAGAAAGACTTCATGGAACAGGAAGGCCGCGTGTACTTCAACGTGTCGCGCGAAATCGACGATGCGGTGAAGCAATTGGCCACCAAAAACGGCATCGTGCTGGTGTTGCGGTTCAACGGCGACCCGATCGACGGCAACAACCGCGACGAAATTTTGCGCGGCATCAACAAGGCGATCGTGTACAACGATCCGCGGATGGATATCACGCCGTACATTTTGCAGGATTTGAATCGCTCCGCCGTCGGCACAGGTCCGGTGGGCGTGCGTCCGCCGCCGGGCGCCGCGCAGCAGCGCTAACATCGACCAAACGTAACGTACCTTGGCGTTGGTCGATGTGTCCGGTCGTGAACCGACTGAGTGCCCAGCGATCCGGACACGTCGACCGCAATTTCCTGATCCGCTTTTCCAATTTCACCTGGCAAGATTCTCGACGAGTGACGCGCGTGAGCTACGCCCAACGCAACGAACGCACAATCGGCAGCACGGTCGCGGTGGAAGGCTTCGGCTATTGGTCGGGTCGCGACGTGCGCGTGGAATTTCGCCCTGCGCCGCCGGGCACGGGCATCGTGTTCGTGCGCTCTGATCTTTCGCCTGCCGGTGCGCATTGCGGCGCTAGTGACGCAGCGGGTCGAGGTGCCCCGCCGCACGGTGCTGCGGCAAGGCCCTGCCAGTGTGGAAATGGTGGAACATCTGCTGGCCGCGCTGTATGGCCTGCAAATCGACAATTGCGAAGTGTGGGTGAACCAGGCCGAAATGCCCGGGCTGGACGGATCGAGCCTGAAGTTCGTCGAGGCGCTGGAATCTGCCGGCGTGGTGATGCAAAACGCCCCGCGCACGCAACTGATCGTGCGCGAGATCACGCGCCTGGGCGACGACGATTGCTGGATCGAAGCCCGGCCCAGTCAAACGGGCGAACTAACGGTGCGATTCCGCCTGGACTACGGCCCCAACGTGGGCATTGGCCGGCAGACGGTGCAAATGTCGATCAATCCGGCCACCTTCCGCCGCGATCTGGCCCCGGCGCGCACGTTCATGCTGAAAGAAGAAGCCGATTGGCTGTTGGCGCAAGGCATCGGCAAGCGGGCCACGGCCTCCGATCTGTTGGTGTTCGACGCCGACGGGCCGATCGGCAACGAACTGCGTTTTCAAGACGAATGCTCGCGGCACAAAGTGCTCGATCTGGTGGGCGATTTGGCACTGGCCGGTTGCGACGTCATTGGGCACTTCGTCGCCAACCGCAGCGGCCACCGGCTGAATGCCGAAATGGTGCGCGTGCTGATGACGGAAGGTGAGAAGATCGTGGGTCGAAGAAAAACGGCCTGATCACAAGCCACTATTCATCCATAGTCATTTGACATGCCCACGCAGATTTCCCCACACGCCGTTGTCGATGCGCGAGCCGAAATCGGCGACGACGTGCAGATCGGGCCGTTCTGCGTGATTGGGACCGGGCGTGAAAATCGGGCATGGCACGAAGTTGGAGAATGGTGTGACCCTGGTGGGGCAGGTCACTCTGGGAGAAGACAATCATCTTTTCCCCGGCGTGGTCGTGGGGGCGGAGCCGCAGGACGTGAGTTACCGCGGCAGTGAAACCAGGGTCGTGATCGGCGATCACAACATCTTTCGCGAAAGCGTGACGATGAACCGCGCCACCGAAAAGGAGGACGGCGTTACGCGGATCGGCAGCTACAACTTCCTGATGGCCTGCAGCCACGTGGCCCACGATTGCAAGCTGGGCGACCACATCATCATCGCCAACGCCACGCTGCTGGGCGGGCACGTGCACATTTACGATCACGCCACGCTCAGCGGCGGCATCGGCGTGCATCATTTCAGCACCATCGGCCGGTATGCGTTTGTCGGCGGTTTGAGCCGCGTGATTCACGATGTGCCGCCATTCATGTTGGCCGAGGGTCAACCGGCCCGCCCGCGCTGCGTGAACGTGGTGGCGCTGAAGCGCAATAGTTTTTCCGCCGAGGCCATTCACTGCCTGTCGGAAGCACATCGTTTACTGTACCGAGCGAAGGTCGGACTGGATCATGCCCGCGAAATTTTGCGCAACAACGACAAGCTGGTGCCGGCGGTGAACGAGCTGCTGAACTTCATTCAGACGCAACAGGAAGGCAAGCACGGCCGCTCGCGGGAGCGGCGCCGCGCAGCGTGAACACATCATGGGCGAACGCATCCGCTTGGCAGTGATCGGCGCCGGCTATTTGGGCCGCATCCATGCGCGGCTGGCTTCGCAGGTGGAAGGCGTCGAGCTGGTCGCCGTGGTCGATCCGCTGCCGGAAGCTCGCCGGCTGGCGCAAGCCGAATGCCAGGCCCCCGTGCTGGCCGACTATCACGAGTTGATCGGCCGCATCGATGCCGCCGTGGTGGCCACGCCCACCCGGTTTCATCACGCCGTGAGCCTGTCGCTGTTGGAGCACGGCATTCATCTGCTGGTCGAGAAGCCGCTGGCGACGACCGTGGCCGAAGCCGACGAAATCTTAGCGGCCGCCCAGCAGCACGGAGCGATCGTGCAGGTGGGGCACATCGAGCGATTCAATCCGGCCTGGAACCAACCGGCCGTATGGCCGATGGTGCGCGAGCCGAAGTACATCGAGGCCTCTCGCACGAGCGGCTACACGTTTCCGATCGACCGACATCGGCGTGGTGCTGGATTTGATGATTCACGATCTCGATCTGGCGCTGCACTTCGCCAACTCGCCGGTAAACAACGTGCAGGCGTTGGGCATTTCGGTGATGGGCGAAAATGAAGACGTGGCTCAGGCGCGGCTGGAATTCGCCAATGGCTGCGTGGCGAACTTGAGCGCCGCGCGCGTGAGCTATCAGCCGACGCGGAGCATGCAGGTGTGGTCCGACCAGGGTTGCGTGACGTTGGATTTTGCCGCCCGCACGGCCGCTGTGGTGCGGCCAGTCACCGAACTATTGCAGCGCGAGTTCGACGTGGACGACGCCGGGCCGGAAGTGCGGCCCATCTGAAAGATCATCTCTTCGAAGATCTTTTGCCGCTGGAACGATTTGAAGCGGCGGCATCGAATGCCCTATTGGACGAGCAGCACGATTTCGTCGCCGCCATCCGCGAACATCGCGAGCCGCGAGTCACCGGTCAGCAAGGCCGCGCCGTGCTGGCTGTGGCCGAGCAAATTCTTGCAGTCATCGCTCAGCACCGCTGGGACGGCCAAAGCAGCGGGCGAGTGGGTCCGCTGGCCATGCCTGCCGCGCCGATATTGCGCGGGCCGCACTGGTCGCATTCGCCGAGCACTCAGCCGCAGTGGCGGCGCGAAGCGGGGTAGTGATCAGAGGTCAGGGGTCAGGAGCCAGGGTGCTGACTACCGATCGCTGACCGCTATCGCACTTTGCCGCGGAATTCGTTGAACCGCACGTAGTTCAAATGGCGGTATAGATCGTTTTGCTGCAACAGCTCCGGGTGCGTGCCGTCGGCGATCAGTCGGCCTTCGTGAAACACCAGAATTCGCGGCGCGGCACGCAATGCCGCCAACCGGCGGGCGAGAAACACCAGCGTGCAGCCTTTCGCCGCACGATCCAGCGCGTCGCCGACTTTTTCCGCCGTCGCCTGATCGAGATCTTCCAGCGGCTCTTCGATCACCACGATCGACGGCTTGCGCAACAGCACTCGCGCCAATCCCAGCCGGATCGCCTGCCCGGCGGAAAGCATCAGCCCGTGCGGACCGATCATGGTTTTCAAGCCTTCCGGCAGGGCCTGGATGAAATCGTAAGCGTGCACCGATTTCAGCGCTTCGATTTGTTCGTCGAACGAAAAGTGCGTGTCTTCGCCCACGAGATTTTCCGCGAGCGTGCCGCTGAACAGCAGATTTTCCGGCAGGATCAGCGCCACCTGATGCCGCACGGAATCGAGCGTGGCCAGCTTTGATTTCCCGTCCGTCGAACAGAATTCGGCCGGACGCCGGATCGCAGAACCGCGCCAATAGCCCGGCCAGCGCCAGCGGTGTCGCTTCGTCGGAGGAAAACAGCACGGTCTGACTGCCGGCGGGAAGCGTGCAACGAAACATCCTGCAACAATTTCTTTCCCCAGCCGTCCAGCAGGCTCACGTTTTCCATTTTCACTTCGTGGCACCAGCCGCTCCAGCGGCACGGCCTGCGGCAACTGACCGACCAGCGGCTCGCGATCCAGGTAGCCGAAAATTTCTTCGGCGGCGGTGTCGGCGGAAGGCAACAGCGCCAACAGCCGTTCGCAACGAACCAAGGGATAGGCCAGCGCCCCCAGCGCGGAAACCAGCAGCACCACGTCGGCCAGCGAAAGCCGCGGCGGCTCTTGCAGCACGTTGTAACCGGCCAGCAGCAAAACCAACGAGGCCCCAATCAGCAGCAGCAGCGTGACCAGCGGGCCGACCTCGGAGGTGGTCGTTTCGCGCGCCAACAGCGCCGCGTCGTAAGTGCCGCAAGTTCTCGTCGAACGAGTGGGCCTGCATGCGCGCTTCGCTGGTCAGATTGCCCAGCAATCGATTCTGACGCCAGATGTTCCAACAACATTTCGTTGAAATGCTGCGCGCGATCGGCCGCCAGTGCCGCGCCGGCGGGCGCGCTTGCGCAGCACGACCACCATCCACCAGCCCAATGCCCGCCAGCAGAATGGTCGACATCGTCAGGCAGAAACTCGATCGAAACCGCCAGTGCCAGCATCAACAGGGCGAACGCCGCGGCATGTGGAACCACGCGCCACCATGCCACCTGGGCCCGGCGCACGATGTCGGTGCTTTGCTGCAGCAGATTGGACGACGTCATCTTGCGGCCCCCGAACAAATCGCACGCACCCAGTTGATGGGCCTGAACGTAGATTTGCTTTCGCAGCGCGCTGGCCAACCGGACCGCCGAGCTCTGCACCGACCATTCCAACCAGTACAGCATTCCGGCGGCCATCAGCGACAACGCCATGGCGGCGCCAAACATAAGCCAGCAGGCCGTGGCCGGTGGTCTCTGCCCCGTGCGAGGCGCTCCAATGGCGGCTGGCGGTTGAAAGCCAGGTGTCGGTCATGCACGGTTGTCCAACGCGCCGCGGGTGGCCAGCAATTCGACCAACAGCGCCAACAGCACCAACAACATGGCCAGCGCCACTGCGGCCGCAATGCCGGCAATGTAAACGCCGATTGGCACGCCAATGGCGCGCCGGCCGAAACGGCGAGCTCGGGCAAAGAACTTATATTGCATGCAGGAAAGAAGCCGTGATGGAGCAATTTGACTGGATTCAAAGATAAGCACCAACGACCGTCGATCCGCTTCCATCACCCGGACGCGGCCGGGTTCGGATCGGACATCCATCGCGCTGAACTCGCTCCGTCAAAAAGCGCGGCATCCTCACGCCAAATCTCGGTCCTCGAACAGCACCAGGGCCACGAGCATGGCCACCGTGCTGTACATTATGCAGTATAACAACGCCCAGCCCAGATATGCCAAAGGCACCTCCCGTCCCGCCGAAATAGGCGCCTGAACGTTGAAGTTTTCCAGCACCGGCAGCACCGTGGCGAACAACTGCCCCACGAAATGCACGATGCCGTAAGGATCGTTCACTTTGGCCTGAACCAGCATCGGGGCCAGGTTTCCCAAGGCGTAAATCGAGAAGCAAATCAGCAGGTTCGGCAGCATGGAAAGCCGCGTGGAAATGGCCACGCTGATCGAGGTGAGCACCACCGTCTCGAAGAAGGCCAGCGTCAGCCCCGGCACAATGCCGGCGATTTCCGCGTAGCAATCGGTCCAGGAGGCATCGGGCAGCACCGCCTCGCGCACGTCGTAAACCACCTTGCCCGATACGGTCAGCAGAAACACCGCCCCCAGGAACAGATACATCAGCGCCACCGACTGCACCACGCCGAGAAACTTGCCCAACAAGAATTGAATGCGGCCGATCGGTTTGGAAAGCACCGTGAGCGCGGTGCGGCCTTCGATTTCTTCCGATACGCCGACGCTGGCCGTCCATGCCGCCACGACCAGGGTAAGCGCCATGATCCATTCCAGCGCGCCCATTTTCAGCATCTTCACGTCTTCGCCGAAGGTGTTGTAGGGAATGAAAATGAACGCGATGAGCGCAAAGATTCCGATCGCCATCACCACCTGATACAGCGGCTGCGCCACAGCTTCCTTCGAGGTGACCGATGCCACGGCCATTACCTTGGGCATGCCTAACCGCATCAGAAAATACACCAGCATCAGGCCCACCAGGCTGGCCGCCGTGTACGGCACGACGGCAACCTCCGGATATTCTTCGCGAGTGAGGCCGGAAATTTGCAGCTTGACCGGCTGATCGGTCAGGTTCAACGCATACACGGTGGCGGTGCGGCCGCCGAACGGATTGCTTGCGGCCGTGCGGCCTCGCTCGTCGGGATTGGGCCACTTCCAGGGCTCGTTCTTATTCAGCTCGATTTTTTCCACCAGTGCGCCGGAGGAATATGTATACGGACTCCGCAGGTAGATCGTTAAGTCTTGATTGCTGGTGATTTCGACGCCGCGCATCTCCTGCGAGCGATACGGCAGCGGAAATTCTTGCGCCTTGCCGCGCTGATCGATCGGCAACGCCGGCACGGTAATCTCCGTGCTGAATTGATTCGAGCGCGGCAGCCGCGAAAGCGACCGACTGATGTCGGCCAGCGGCAAGTAGCCCACGCCCGCAGCCGACAGCAACAACGAAACGAGCGCAAAGGCCCCCAATCCGCCGGCCAGACACAACACCGGGAACACAAATCCTTCGCGCCAGGTTCCCTCGGCGATTTCCGCCACCCGCGGGGCAAGCAGTTTCGCCAGCCCGTAAAGGATTGCCAGCACCACGAGGCCCACGAGGCAGCCCAAGCCAAACAGCCACATCGGCGTGAGCCAGGCGGTGAGGTCGGCCAGCAGGATCGGTGGGAAACCGCGAAAGATCATGAATCGTATTTGGCCGCGGTGCTTGCACCGCGCTGGCGGTTTAGCAGAATCGCGAGTTGGTGGTTATCAATCAGTATCCGGTTTCAATGCCAAAATCGTCAAACTCGCCGGTGGCCGCCGAAGTGCTCACATCTACTTTACGAATGTACCGATTCATTTGCTCGTACACCTGGGTCAGAAATCGGTCGAGTTCGTCTGCGGTTCCCTCGGCGACCAACAGCACCCGGCCGTCGTCCAGGTTTCGCACCATTCCCGTCGACGGCGAACGACTGGGCGAGGCTGCGGGCCGTGTACCGAAAACCAACCCCCTGCACCCGGCCCGTGTAATACACCGTGCGACGCTGTTGCCCGGCAGCCGACACGTGCCAATCTCCCGAGTAAGGTGCGACGCCTGCTGGAGCCGCGTTACACGCTTCAGTATAAACAGCCTTCCGCCAAGGCATCCAGGGGCGGACGAAACCTATACCGGCGCGAGCAATCTTCTCCAGCGGGCCGACGGCGAAGGTGATGGAGTTGGTCAGCGGAAACTTCTTTAACACGGCGGCCAGGTCGGCCAGCGTGATTTTTTCTACGGCGTCCAGATCGTCGCGCACGCTGCGGTATTCGCGCCGCTGAATCCAGTTCGCGCCGACGGTGAACAGCCGCCCGCGCGGCCGTTCGCTGGAAAGCACCACGCGGGAGTTGATTTTGTTTTTCGCCTGATCGAGTTCCGCTTGCGTGACGCCGTCCGTCTCCGCCTGAGCGTAAACCTTGCGGATGCGGCGCAGATTTTCTTCGGCGTGCTCCGGATCGCAACTGATGTACGTGAAAAATACGCCGGCATCCAGATAATCGTGATGATGCAGGCTGCAATGTTCCGCCAGCCCTGAATCGACCAGTTCCCAATACAACCGGCTGCCGGTTTCGTCCCCCAGCACCGTGGCCAGCAATTTGGCGGCGTAACGATCGGGATCGACGGCCGTCGGGCCGGCACACATCACCAGGGCATATTCCTGGGTGGCGGTGTCTTTATGGATCACGTGAAAACCGCCGTTGGGCGAGGCGCCCGGCAGCTTGCGCGTGGCGGCGACGCGGCCGCCACTTGCCGCAGACTTTTTCGGCGGTGCGGCACAGCTCGGCAAAATCGATTTTGCCCGCGCCGACCAGCGAAATGTTGCCCGGGCTGTAACGGTTGTCGAAGTAGCCGCGCATCTGATCGACGCTCAAGCCGCCGACGCTGGCCGCGGTGCCCAGCACGCTGCGCCCCAGCGGATGCTGGCCGAAAAACGCCGCCCGGATTTTGTCGTCGGCGCCGAACGGCGGCTGATCTTCGTACATCTTGATCTCTTCCAAGATCACCTGCTTTTCGGTGGTGAAATCGGCTTCGCGCAGCGACGGGCGCAAGATGTCGGCCAGCAGCTCGACGGAACGTTCCTGATATTCCGGCAGCACGGCGGCGTAGTACACCGTGTTCTCTTCGTTGGTGAAGGCGTTGTAATGGGCGCCCATTTCGTCGAACTCGCGATTCACGTCGTCGGCGCTGCGCGTGGGCGTGCCCTTGAACATCATGTGTTCCAGGAAATGGCTGACGCCGGAGACGGCGTCGGTCTCGTCGCGCGCCCCGGTATTCACGAAGAAACCCAGGGCCGTGGAATACGCGCCGGGATTGCACTCGGCGACGATTTGCAGCCCGTTATCTAGCGTGGCGGTTTCAAATTTCATAGCGATTTCGTCTATCCCGCGACCAGCGGTCGCGGCTGTATGAATGTCATGCGGCCGATTTTACCTTCAGTGCGGTCGGCCCCAACGTCACCACGGTAAAATCTCGCGGCGGATTTTCTGCCAGATATTCGTTGATTCCCTGCACCGTCAGCGCATCGACCAGGCGGCCGATTTCTTCCAGCGTTCGTGCCTGGCCCAAATGATACCAATCGCGGGCAATGGCCGCGCTGCGGGCCGAGCTGGACTCGCCTTGCATGATCAGGCCGCTTTTCACGCGGGCTTTCAAGTCGGTCGAATTCCTCGGTCAACACGCCCTTGGATAATCGCTTGAGTTCGCCCAGCGTGACGTCCAATGTTTCCTGGGCCCGATCGGCGCTGGTGCCGGCGTAGCACAGCACGCAGGCCCGATCGCGCTGGGTGTGATAGCTGGCGTAGACGGTGTAGCACAGGCCGCGCTTTTCGCGCACTTCGGTGAACAGCCGCGAACTCATGCCGCCGCTGAGCACCCCCACCGCGCCGGAGGCCTCGAAATAATCGGGATGGCGATAAGGCACGCTGGCGTAAGCGATGCCGATTTGCGTTTGATTCGATTCATGGGCCAAGTGTTCGATTGCCGGTCCACTCGTGCCGTCGACGGGCTCAACTTTGCGGAAGCGGCTTCCAATCGGAAAACAATTCGCCGATCAGATCCTTCAGCGACGGCCAATCGATGCGCCCGGCTACGCCCAGGATCGAACCACTTGGGGGAAAACAGCCGCTGATAATGCCTGCGCACTTCGTCGATCGTCGATCGCTTCCAGTGCCGGCACCTCGCCCTCGCTAGGGCGGCCCCAGGGGTCGGGTAATGCCGCCGCTTCAGTTCCAGCATCACCTTGTGGCTGGGGTCGTCTTCGATCGCATGCAGCTCTTGAATCGCCACTGCCCGGCTGGCGTCGAGTTGATCCGGCGGCAAATGCGGCCTGCGCAGCAGGTCGGCATAAATTCGCAGCGCGGCGGGCAGATTTTTCGCCAGCGTCGCCCCGCCCAAGCTCACATGCGCCGACGAAACCGATTCGCCGCGCTGCACTCCCAGGTTTTCCAAATCGCTGACGAACTGGCGGCTGTTGCGCGAGCCAGAGCCGCGCAGCATCATTTCAGCGGTTACCGTGGCCAGGCCGCAGCGATCGGGCGGATCGTGCACCGCGCCGGCGGGGGTCAAAATGGTGAACGCCGCCGATTCGACCGCCGCCATGGGCTCGGCCACCAGAATCAGGCCATTGTCGAATTCGTGGGAAAGAATGGTCTGGGCCAAAACTCTGGTTCCTCTCCGTAGGTGAATCGCCAACCATCGGGTGGCACGCCCTGAAAGGCGTGGCAGCGACGCTAAGATTATCGCACCGCACTACACGTAAGCAATGTCGGCCACCTTGTAGACGGTGCGGGACTTGGCGAAACCCAGCCGCCGGTAGAGCCGCACGGCGCCGGAGTTTTGGGCCGTGACTTCCAGAAAAACCCGCCGCAAGCCCGCCTGCTGGAAGCCGGCCAGTGCCCGCTGCATCAAGGCCGAGCCTAAGCCCTGGTGGCGATATTCCGGCACGATCCCCAGATTTTGAATCGCCCCCATTCCGCTGCGATCGATCACGCCTTGCACGGTTCCGCAATACACTGGGCCGCAAAAGGCGTCCGGGCCGGCCGGATCGCTCGTGCAGCTCAACAGCCAGGTGGCTTCAGGCAGAAAGCCCGGCTTGCCGGCAATTTCCTCCATCAGCCGCACGCATCCGCTGTATTCGCCCAGGCAGGGAAACACGTTGGAATCCAGTTCGGCCCGAAAGCTCATGTATTTCGTTTCGGCGTGGGTCTCCAAAAGCGACGAATGCCAAGGAACGAACTGACATCGCTGGGGCAGGGGGATACTCGAGAAATCACGACCGCGCAGGTCGATTTCCATCCGGAAACGTTTGAAGTACGTCAGGGCCATAGAGATAGGCCCCTTCCCTGGGGAATGGTGATCCGCGTGATCAAAGCCCCCGCCGGATGCTAGAAACGCGCCACACAAGTGCCTAATAAATCTACCCGTCGATTCACCGGTGGTCAACTGTTTCGCCGTCGGAAACTCTTGCCATATTCAGAGGTTACGCGGCGAAATAAGCTTGATTTTACGGATTAAACATCCCAGTCGCACCGGCCCGGCTGCCGAGGCCAATTACAGTCGAGGATTCTCAGGCGGCGGCGGAGCTGCGGGCCTGCAGGACATCTTGCTGGCGTGCCCCACTCCTGCCTGGGCATGCGTTCCACGGAGGGAACAATGGTCGGCCGGTCTAGCAGTTCGCCCTTGCAAGCCAGACCTGCGCGCTTCTCGGCGCGCTGGCCGCCTGGGTTGTTTTCATGCTGCTACCCATCATTGGTCACGCCGACCAGAACAACGCTGTCGCTGGCAATCCTGGCCTGATGTTTTTCTACCTGCACGACAATCCGCCGGAATTGCACGTGCCCAGAAGGAAAATGCCTGCCCGTCCGAAGCAGGGGCCGCCTCGGAGGAGGCCGACGACGACAATGGGAAAAGCGGCGATGACGACAACAAAGGCGATAAAGACGACGACGACGAGAAGAAAATCCACTACGGGCCCGATCCCTGCAAGCCTCGCAAAACGCTGATGCAGTGGAGCTACGGCACCACGTTTTCCGGCGGGCCGCCCGGCATGGACGAACCGCTGGAAAGCGACCGGCCCGATTTCACCGAATCGCCCGTCACGGTCGGCAAAGGCGTGGTGCAATTGGAAAGCGGCTACGAATTCTTTCTCGATCACCACGCCGGCGACGTGCAAACCTTTCACGCTTTTCCCGATACTTTGTGGCGGATCGGCATGTTTGCCGAATGGTTCGAATGGCGCATCGAATATAACTACGACATTATCAACGACACCATTTCGAACGGTCCGCTGCCGCCCACGCGACTGCACGCCAGCGGCAGCGAAGATCTATTGCTGGGCTTCAAAACTTTGCCTGACGCCGCAAGAAGGCATTCTGCCGGCGATGGGAATTATTCCTTCGATCTTCGGTGCCCTCGGGCAGTCCCAGACATCACCGAAAACGGCGTTATGCCGGGCATCATTTGGGCCTATGCGTGGGAGGTCAACGAAGAAGTTCGAAGTCGAAATGAGCACCGATCTGTTCCGCCGCCGCGACGAGGATCAAAACATTTTCACCGAATTCGACCAGTCGATCGCCGTGCAGTATCACTGGACCAAGCATTTTGAAACGTACATCGAGTGGTACATGACCGCGCCGACCGGCCGAACCATCGAAAGAACGCAGCAGAATTCCGACGGCGGCTTCATCTTCCCGATCACCAACAACTTGCAACTCGACGTCGAAACCGGGTGGGGCTGAACGAGGCCGCCCCAGATTTCTTCGCCGGCGCCGGTGCAACGGCCCGGTTCTAAGATAACCGCTATCCTGCAATGGCCTGTCGGTGGCTGACCACCCTTTAGGGGTAGTCTAGCATTTTTCTCGGATTACGCTTGACTTCGTCTCATGTTTCATCCATAATTTTGACGAATCAAAATATTGATTTTTGTTGGTAGCAATTCGCCGCGTTTGATCGAAGGAAATGGCTTTGTACACTGCGCGGCTTAGATGACGACTGTTCAAGAACTTATTGCCGAACCGAGGCAGGCGAGCGACTTGCCGCACGACTAATGGCCATGCGCCGGCCCGGTCGCTAGAAGGCCTGCACAGCACCGTTCCTGTGCCGCACAACGGCGCGGGCTTTTGGCGGCAGTTGCGCGCCTTCGCCGGCCCGGCGCTGTTGGTAAGCGTCGGCTACATGGATCCCGGGAATTGGGGCACCGATCTGCAAGGCGGAGCGGCCTATCGATACGGACTGCTGTGGGTGGTGGCAGCTTCCAGCATCATGGCCATCTTCATGCAGATTGCCTCGGCGAAGCTGGGCATCGTGACTGGAAAGGATTTGGCGCAGGCCTGCCGCGATTTTTATCCCCGCTGGACGCGCTGGCCCAATTGGTTGATGTGCGAAGGGGCCATCGCCGCCTGCGACCTGGCCGAAGTGCTGGGTAGCGCCGTGGCCATCAATTTGCTGTTTCACATTCCGCTGTTGTGGGCCGTGTGCATTACCGCGTTCGACGTGCTGCTATTGCTCACGCTGCAGGGCTTTGGCATGCGCTTCATCGAGGCCGTGATCCTCGCGCTGGTGGCCACGATCGGCGGTTGTTACTTCATCGAGATTTTCGTGCTGCCGCAAACCGCAGCCCAGCTTCTTGGAGATGGGCCGGGCGCTGCTCACGCCGGGTTTCCGCGAGAACGGAATGATTGTGGTCGCCATCGGCATCATCGGCGCCACCGTGATGCCGCACAATCTGTACCTGCATTCGGCCTTGGTTCAATCGCGGAAGCTGCGGCCCGATCCGAAATCGACGCGCCGGGCGATTCGCTTCAACTCGGTCGATACGGTCGTCGCCTTGTCGATCGCATTTTTGATCAATGCGGCGATCCTGGTGCTGGCGGCAATGGTGTTCTACGGCAAAGAGGGAGTTGAGATTGCCGGTGGGCAATACGTGGCCTTCAACGGGCAGTCCGACTGGATTCGCGACGCCTATTTAACCCTGGCGCCGCTGTTGGGCACCACCCTGGCCAGCGTGTTGTTTGGCGTGGCCCTGTTGGCCAGCGGGCAAAGCAGCACCATCACCGGCACCTTGGCCGGGCAGGTGGTGATGGAAGGCTTCATGCATTGGCGCATTCAGCCCTGGGTGCGGCGATTGATCACCCGCTCGATTGCCATCATTCCGGCGATTCTGATCATCGGCATCCGCGGCGAAAGCAGCGTGACCGACCTGTTGGTGCTGAGCCAGGTGGTGCTGGCCATGCAACTGCCGTTGGCCATGTTCCCGCTGTTGCATTTCACCAGTTCCAAGAAGCGGATGGGCGCGAACGCCAACGGTTGGTTCTTGCTGGCTGCCGGCTGGGCTTCGGCGATTTTGATTACCGCGCTGGACCTTTACGGGCTGCCCGCGGCGCTGCAGAGTGCGTGGTCGGTGATCGCGGGCGGTTAGAGTTTCGGGTTTCGAGTTTCGCCTTCTGCGCTTTACTTGGCAACCAAGCTGCGCAGCGTTGCCAAGTTCATCTTGTCCAGGCGCGCGCCGTCGGGCTCGCCTTTTTCGTTTTCCTTGGGCGTTTCCAAATACATCGGCACTTCGGCAAAGCGCGGATCGTTCAATAACAACCGGAATCCTTCCAGGCCGATTTTTCCCTGGCCGATGTGTTCGTGGCGATCGACGCGCGAGCCCAGGTCTTTCTTGCTGTCGTTCAGGTGGATGGCCTTCACCAGTTTCAGGCCGATCACTTTGTCGAGTTCGGCTCATCGTCGCTTCGTAATCTTTCGGCGTGCTGATCGGATAGCCGGCGGCCAGCAGGTGGCAGGTGTCGATGCAAACGGCCAATCGATCGGACTGCTTCACGCCGCCGAGAATCGCGGCCAGATGTTCGAATCGCCAGCCGAGTGCACTGCCCTGCCCCGCTGTGTTTTCCAAGAGCGTCTTCACCTTCAATTTCCCAACTTTGTCGTGCACTTCATCCAGCGCCGTGACGATCCGCTTCAGCCCCGCTTCTTCGCTGCTGGTGGTGAACGAGCCGGGATGCATCACCACGTATGGAATGCCCAAATGCTCGGCCCGCAACAGTTCGACGGCATACGCTTCGAGCGATTTTTGCCACAGCGCTTCATCCGGCGCGGCCAGATTGATGAGATACGAATCGTGCGCCAGCGGATGCGCGATCTTTAAGCGCGCCAGCGCCTCTTGAAACTTCGTTGCATCGTCGTCCGTGAGCGCCTTGGCCCGCCACTGATTGTTGTTCTTGGTGAACAACTGCACGCACTGGCAGCCGATCTCGGCGGCCAGCTCCACGGCCTTGTAATACCCGCCGGCAATCGATTGATGAGCACCGAGGATGGGCATCAGACACCATAATCCCGTCAATTAACAATCGTGACCGACCGAATATATCGGCACGCTGGCCGTTTGGGCAGGCTGGGCAATAGACAGCGGCGCACAGCGTCGCAGATTATTCGCGATTAGTTTCGCCCGGGCCTCGGAAATATCATTGACCCTGCCGAATCGTGCGGTAGCATGTTGGGCACAGGGGCCACGAGTGATCGTGGTTATCTTTTTGCAGCGAGGAACAGGCTGCAACGGCTCCGATGTCCGGGCAATCCACCCGCGCATTCTAGTGCGCGTATCAGCGAGCCGTTGCACCATCGCTACGCGAGGAGTTTTGACATGCACCTCAGTCTACTGCGCGCTCGCACCTCGTCCCGTCGACATTTGAATCACAACGCCGGCGACCGCACGCCGCTGGCGGAAACGGCCCGTCTCACTGAGATTAGCGCTGGAGCGTCTGGAATCGCGGATGCTGCTGCACGCGAACGTGGTGCTCGATGCCGAGCACCTGGCGGTGTTTGGGGCACGCGATGCCACGACCGGCGTAATTACCGGCGGGCTGGTGCCTGATTCTTCGCTCACGTATATCTCCAAGCCGGGCGCGACGCCGGAGAACTGGTCGGATCCGAACACATGGACGTACGTCGGCCCCGGCGCTGCTCCCAGCCCGATTCCCGGCGCCGGCGGCGAACGTGCTGATTTCGATGGGCAGCGTGGTGATCGTCGATGCCCAGTTCAGCAGCCCCCTGCACACGATCCGCGACGACGGCACGCTGCGCTTCGACCCGCACGCCAACACGCTCTTGTCGGTCGATACGATCATCGTCGAACCGGAGGGCGTGTTTCAAATGGGCACCGATCCCACCAAGCCCGACCCGCTTAGCCCCACGGGCATGGGACAGCGCATCGATGCTAACGTGCGCGCCCAGGTGATCTTCGCCGACACGGGCCCGATCGATCTGGCGTGGGATCCCTTGCAATTCAGCCGGGGATTGGTGTCGCACGGCGAGGTGAGCATTTTCGGCTCGACCGTGACCAGCTTCGAGCAGTTGGCCGTCGATGCCAAGGCCGGCGCTACACAGCTGGTGCTGGCACAAACGCCCACGGGCTGGAAAGCGGGCGATCGGCTGGTGCTTACCGGCGATACGGCCATGAATAGCCGCGGCGTGAATCACGACGAGCAGGTGCAAATTGTCAGCGTCGGGCAACCACGGCCGACGGCCACACCGTGGTCACCATCACCGATCCGAAAGTCGCGAATTGGAAGGGGCTGACGTATGCGCACCCCGTGATCTCCGGTTACGTGGCCGATGTTTCGCGCAATGCCACGTTCGAATCGCAAAATGTGGTTACGGTGGCCCGCCGCGGGCACGTGATGTTCATGCACAACGACAACGTGCACGTCGATGCCGCCGGGTTCTACGGCCTGGGGCGCACCGACAAGCGCACGCCGATCGACGATCCGGTGCTGACGCCGGATCCCGATCATCCCGGCCAAATGACGACCGACGTGATCGATTCCAGAACCGGCCAGCGCGTGATGGTTCCGGTGCTCGACGAGAACGGCAAGCCGGTGGTGGTCAACGGCGTGACGCAGATGCAGGTGGCCCGCACCGGTTTGAATCCGCGCGGCCGGTATGCCGTGCATTTCCACCGCACCGGCATCGACGAAGGGGACGATCCCGCCACGATCAGCGACAGCTCGGTGGTCGATTCGCCGGGCTGGGGCATTGTGAATCACAGCAGCAACGTCGACGTGGAAGGCAACGTGGTGTTCAACGCCGTGGGGGCCGCGTATCGTGACCGAGGCCGGCGACGAAATCGGCACGTTCAACGGCAACATCGCCATTCATTCGCACGGCTCGGGCGAAAACGTCGATAGCCGCGTCACGCAGCAGGATTTCGGCCACCAGGGGAACGGCTTCTGGCTGCAGGGGGGCAACGTGTCGGTCACGAACAACATCGTGGCCGGCCAGCGCAGCGCCGGATACATCTTCTTCCCGCGCGGACTGGATCAAAAAGGATTGGGCATTACGCAGATTCCGGTCGCCGACCTGGTCAATCCCGCCTGGGCAGCGCCGGGGCAAACGATGATCGACGTGGGCAACGTGCCGCTGCGCGAATTCAGCGGCAACATCGCGTTTGCCAATGCCGACGGGCTGGAAACGTGGTTCACGCTGTTGGGCGTTGACGGCAGCCATCCCGGATCAGCGCAACGTGATCGAAAACTTCACCACGTTCGATAATTCCAGCGGCAAGGGGGTGTTCACGCCGTACACCGCGCTCACCACGCTGAGGAATGTCTCCGTCACCGGCAATGTGAGTGCGCCGGGGGGCACCGGGTTTGCCATCAACGACGTGACTCGCGACATGATTTACGATCACGTGTACGCCGTCGGCTGGGAAACCGGCATCGACGTGCCGGTGAACGGCACGACCACCATCAACGGCGGATTTTTCAACGACATCAACGGGCTGTTGATCAAAACCGCCCAAAGCCGCACGCGCGCCGTGAATATCTACAGCAATTCCGATCGGATGCAGCCGCAGTTTGGCACGCTGAGCGCGACGGCGCTGAAAACACGCCAGCAGTTCGACATCAAGCTGCAGTCGAATTTCGACAACTCGCAAAACGACATCACGCGGATTTTCAATCCCGACGTGATTCGCATGGGCACGGTCACGCTGAACAATCAGCAGCTTTATTACAAAGAGCAGGCGGCGAATTTCAAACCGTTCGATTCGACCGCCGCCGCGCGGCGTGCCGTCGTTTGTGCCCGCGGCACTGGTGGATCAAACCAATCAGCAGTTGATGGACCAATACGGCCTGGCGGTGGGTGGCATGGTGGCGCCGGCCGATGCCGCCGCCACGAATCCGCGCATCGATGCGCTGGTCGGTTCGCTCACTTCGCCGCTGCCGGATTTGCAACTGGTGAGCAAGCGCTACGTGAATCAGGACAACGGCCCATATCTGCTGTCGTACAAGTATTACAACCCCAGCGATCCGAAGGCGAAAGCAGGCGGCTACGTGACGGTGAAGGAAACGACTGCCACGCCGCTGGTGAACGGCTGGAACCTGGTCACGCGGACCATTCTCGGCCAGACGCGGACGTTGTTCGTGTATGGCGACAACATTCCGCCGAGCTTCACGCTGGGGAAGAATGCGATCACCACGATCAACATCGGCCGACCTGAACAACGGCAGCACGTTGTCGATCGAAGGCTATGTGAACGACGACAGCGCCGCTCCGCGATTGGTCCGCCAAGACATCAAGCTGAACGACGCGAAGCATGTGTCTGCACTGCAGACCGATGCGCTAGGTTCGTTCGTGCGTGGTCAGCTTCACGATCACCGACTACGCCGGCAATGCCACGCTGGTGCAGGTGCGGATCAACGTGACGACGGGTGTGACGCTGATCAAGGATGCCGGCCGCAAAACGCTGCCCGACGATTCAGCCGTCGGTCACGCTGGAAGCACTTTTGACCCCGCAAACGCTGTGACCGGTGAAGAAAACCGAAGGCCGCGGACGAAGAGCTACGTCGCCAAATTCGCCAATTTCTCGCCGGGAATGCTGTCTGGGCGGCCTGGCGGGGCGATGGATGGCCGTCCACATTTTTCTGGCTGCCATCGAGCCCGGTACTAAACATCGCGCCTTCCAGACCGTAGAATTACTGTCATCGGGTGGCCATTTCGAAAGGGCGCAGCCATGGCGGCGATTGAATGGATTGTGGCGGGTATCGGTTCGTTGTATGCCTCGTGCTTGGCGGTGGTGCTTGGGCAAAAAAAAAGCCGCCGGCGACCGCCAACGGCAACTGCTCGATGCGCAGCAGCAGTTCCATCGCATGCGCGAACAGCTCGAGGCCAAGTTTCTTACCAAGGCCGGCCGCCTCCGGCAAGCCGCGCGGCTTGCGCTGGGCCGATTGCGAATTTGAAAACGAAGTGACGTATGCCCGCGATCGGCAATCGGGCACGCTTTCCGCTTTTGTGGCGGTGTCGATCAAGTTCGAAGCGATCGCCGGCGGCGGCATGGAAGAAGTGGAAGCGGTCGACAACGCCAAGTATGCCACCGCGGTGTTTTACTTCGATCCGAAGCACCGCTGGATGACCGAAGGCCGCGCGATTTTCAATCTGAATCCCGACGAAGCCGTGCGCCGCTTCGAAGATACGCTGGAACCGATCGGCCACCACATCGGCTGACGGCAAAATCGCGGTTTTTCTTTCGCTGTTTAGCCCTGATTTTTGGGGCGGCGCTCCGAAAGCGATTACAATTCAGGACATGGCCATCGGTTACCATGTCATTTTCGGGGCGTACGGTTTCTCGCTGCCCAATGATCCGCGGGGTTGGTGGTGGAAGTATGTGGGGGCCAGAAACCTTAGTCCCGTTGGTACCGCACTGAAATTGTTGACTCGACAATCCGTCGCCGCGGAGTCTCCTGATCATCCGCCAAGTATCGGCACCAGGAACACGCTCAAATATCCTCCGGTGCGATTCACTGGTTCCCAGGCGCGGGCGATCATCGACGGATTTGCATCGCTGGCCGAACTCTTGCAATTACCGGTTTATGCCTGCTCGATCATGCGGGACCACGCGCAGCTGGTTCTTGGGCTACGTCGACGAAATGCTGAAGAAATTGCTGAATTACTCAAACGAGCTGCTACCCGGCGGCTGAACGAATTGGGCGTCAATCCGATGCAATCCCATTCGCGCCGAAATGGCCGCACGCCCAGTCCATGGGGAAAAAGGAGCTGGTATGTTTTCATCAACACTCCACAACAGATGCGTGGCGCTATCGAGTACGTGGAGATGAACCCGATGAAAGCCGGAATGCGGCGACAAAATTGGAGTTTTGTGGCGCCGTATGCCGGATGAAATGCCGCTCGGCACCGGGGGAAGAGGCTCAACGGGGTTCTTTAACTGCGCAACAGCTTTCGCAGTACGGTTTGAAGGATGCCGCCGTTGCGGTAGTAATCCAGTTCCACCGGCGTGTCGATCCGCACTTTGACGTCGAACTTTTTGGTCGAGCCGTCGGCGGATTTTGCCGTGACGGTGATCGTGCTGCGCGGCTGCAGTTTGTCGTCCACGGCGATGTCGAACACCTCTTCGCCGGTCAGGCCCAGCGATTGCCAGGTTTGGCCCGAAGCGAATTGCAGCGGCAGCACGCCCATGCCGACCAGGTTGCTGCGGTGGATGCGTTCGAAGCTGGCGGCCAGCACGGCGCGCACGCCTTGCAGCATCGGGCCCTTGGCAGCCCAGTCGCGGCTGGAGCCGGTGCCGTATTCCGCGCCGGCCAAAACAACCAGCGGGATTTTTTCCGCTTTGTATTTCATCGCGGCGTCGTAGATGCTCATCTGCGCGCCGTCGGGCAGGTGGCGCGTGACGCCCCCTTCGGTGCCCGGGGCGAGTTGATTGCGGATGCGAATGTTGGCAAACGTGCCGCGGGTCATCACGCGGTCGTTCCCGCGGCGCGAACCGTAGCTGTTGAAATCGGCCGGCTGCACGCCGTGCTCGATCAAATACTTGCCGGCGGGGCTTTTCGCCGAGATCGAGCCGGCCGGCGAAATGTGATCGGTGGTGATCGAATCGCCGAAGGCTGCCAGGCAGCGCGCGCCGCGGATCGGCTGAATCGGGCCCGGGCTGCGGCGGCAGATCGATCAAAAACGGCGGCTCCTGGATGTAAGTGCTCTTCTCGTCCCACTCGTACAAATCGCCTTCGCTGGTTTTGATGGCGTTCCACTTGGGATTGCTGT
This sequence comes from Pirellulales bacterium, assembly GCA_963773925.1. GTDB lineage: Bacteria > Planctomycetota > Planctomycetia > Pirellulales > JADZDJ01 > CAVRAW01. Next base: position 134,750 of record CAVZDC010000012.1, on the reverse strand, counting down.
CCCACACGCTGCCGTAGCGCGAATGGAACATGGCGGGCTTGACGGTGTCGGCCACGGTTTTGGCCACCTGCTCGTTGGTGGGCCAAATGTCTTTCAGATAAACATCCTTGCCGTCGCGCCTTTGCCCAGCGGCTCCTTGATCAGATCGATGTCGGTGGTGCCCGCCAAGGCGTACGCCACCACCAGCGGCGGACTGGCCAGATAGTTGGCTTTGACCAGCGAATTCACGCGGCCTTCGAAATTTCGATTGCCGCTGAGCACCGCCGCCGCGACCAAATCGTTTTCGGTAACCGCCTTGGCCACGGGATCGGGCAGCGGGCCGCTGTTGCCGATGCACGTGGTGCAGCCGTAGCCGACGGTTTGGAATCCCAATGCGTTGAGCGAATCGGTCAGGCCGGCTTGCTGTAGATAATCGGTCACGACGCGGCTGCCCGGCGCCAGGCTGGTTTTCACATAAGGCTTCACCTTCAACCCCTTGGCCACGGCGTTTTTCGCCAGCAAGCCGGCGGCCAGCATCACCGACGGATTGCTCGTGTTGGTGCAACTGGTGATGGCGGCGATGACGACCGAGCCATGCTTGAGCGTGGCTTGCTGGCCGTCGAGCTTCACGTCGACGCCCATCGATGCCGGGATCGGCATCAACCACCGTCGGCGACTGCTTCGGTGGTGGCGGCCTGATTCGCGCTGGGATTGCCCCCTTCCCCTTCCCAACTGCCGACGTTCGATACTTTCGTGCCGCCATTTTTGCCGTAGGTGTCGGTCAGATCGTGCCGCCACATCGTTTTCATCAGCGACAGCGGCACGCGATCTTGCGGACGCTTCGGACCGGCAAGGCTGGGTTCGACCGTGCCCAAATCCAACTGCAACACTTTGGTGTATTTGATCGGGCGTTGTGCCGGGCTCGTCGGTGCGGAACAGCCCCTGCTCTTTGTAGTAGCGCTCCACAAGATCGACTTCTTCCTTGGTGCGGCCGGTGAGCCGCAGATAATTCAGCGTTTCGGCGTCGACTGGGAAATAGCCGATCGTTGCGCCATATTCGGGGGCCATGTTGCCGATGGTGGCGCGATCCGCCAGCTTCATTTTTGAAACGCCGGGGCCGAAGAACTCGACGAATTTTCCCACGACGCCTTCTTTGCGCAGGATTTGCGTGACGGTGAGCACCAAGTCGGTGGCGGTGACGGCGGGCTGCATTTCGCCGGTCACTTCGAAACCGATCACCTCCGGCATCAGCATATAAAGCGGCTGGCCGAGCATGTTGGCTTCCGCCTCGATGCCGCCGACGCCCCAGCCCACGACGCCCAGGCCGTTGATCATGGTGGTGTGGCTGTCGGTGCCCACGAGCGTGTCGGGCAGGGCGACCATTTCGCCGCCGATCTTTCGCAGGAAGGCCACCTTGGCCAGGAATTCCAAATTCACCTGATGCACAATGCCGATGTTCGGCGGCACCACGCGGAAATTGTCGAACGCCTTTTGGCCCCAGCGCAAAAACTCGTAGCGCTCGCGATTGCGTTTGAATTCCAGATCGACGTTCAGATCGAGCGCGCCTGTCGAACCGAAATAATCGACCTGAATCGAGTGGTCGATCACCAGATCGACCGGCACCAGCGGGTTGATTTTTTTCGGATCGCCACCGAGGCGCTTCATGGCGCCGCGCATGGCGGCCAAATCGACCACGCAGGGCACGCCGGTGAAATCTTGCAGCACGACGCGCGCCGGCTTGAAGGGAATCTCCAATTCGGCCGGCTTCTCGGCTTTCCAGGCGGCCAGGTTTTTCACGTCGGCCTGCGTGACCTCGTAATCGTCGCAGTTGCGCAGCACGGCCTCCAGCAAAATGCGAATGGAAAACGGCAACGAAGCGATCTTTCCCAGCCCCGCGTCTTCCAGTTTTGAAAGTCGGATACAGGGTGGCCGTGCCGCTGCCGGTGTTGAACTGCGATTTGGCGCCAAACGGGTCGGTCGATCGTGCTGTGGTAGCCATGTATCGAACCCTGGACGTTACATGTTTTAACGGCGTGAAAGCCACGCCGGACCAAGAAGGTTGACTCATTTTAGCGGGCCGATGGCGGCATGTCTGCGGACCCCCCAGGGGATCGCGATTCTGCCACGACCGGCATATTCGCTAATTCCGCACCGGCAAGCCCGTTCCGCTTTAGGCCCAGTTTGACCCTCCCCCCGATCAACCTACATTTGACTGGCACTAAGTCAGACTGGCCCGATCCGCGCTCGCACTGGGTTGCGGCTTGATCGAGAAACATGACTACGAGCATTTGCCCGCACTGCGCCCGCCTACCTGCAACCCACCCCACTATGGCCGATTCTTCCGTTGAAGAACTGATTGCCCAGTTAGCCGAACGCATCGGCGAAAGCACTGCGGCGGAAACGCCGGCGGGTGGCGCGAAAAATTCTCCGGCGAAATCGGCCGCTGCGCCGAATGCCTCGGGCGACTCGGATCGCGAGGCGAAGCTGGAAAAAATCTTGGAGCGGATTGCGAAGCAAACGGGTGATACGATCGATGCCGAGGCGGGACGGGATCAGCCGTCGACAGCCGCCACTGGGGCAACGGCAAAATCCAATGGAACCAAGCGCGCCGCGCAGGCAGCGGACAAAACGCCGGGGGAGGACGCGGACGCCGATCCCACCAATTCCTTCTTTCCGACAGAGCCGACTTCGTTCCGCGAAGCGAAGGTGCCGGAAAGCGAAGTGGAAGCGCTGATCCTCAAATTCTTGCTGGCCCGCGGCGATGCTGCCGGCCGTGAATGCGCCGAGCAAGTCAAGCTTCCCTTTGTGCTGATCGACGAACTGCTGCGGCAAATGAAGCAAGATCAGTGGGTGGTGCACCGCAGCGCGGCGCCCATGAACGATTACGTGTTTCAGCTCACCGATCTGGGGCGCGAACGGGCTCGCCGCCACACGGAGCATTGCACCTACTTCGGCGCCGCGCCGGTGCATCTCAAGGACTACAACGAAAGCGTGGCGGCACAATCGATCACCAAGCAGCATCCCACGCCGGAAGATCTGGCCGGCGCGTTCGACGATTTGCTGATTAGCCCCAAAATGCTGGCGCGGCTGGGTCCGGCGATCAATTCCGGCCGTGGCTTGTTCCTGTTCGGCGCGTCGGGCAACGGCAAAACCAGCATCGCCGAACGCGTGACCCGCGCCTTCGGCCAAACCATCTGGGTACCGCGTGCCATCAGCGTCGATGGGGAAATCATTCGCCTGTACGATCCCGGCAATCACGAGGAAATGCCGCTGCAATCGACCACGGGGCTATTGCACGGCCACAAGATCGATCGGCGTTGGGTTCGCATCCGCCGGCCGACGATCGTCGTGGGCGGCGAATTGACGATGGAAAACCTGGAAGTGACGCTCAATACCGCCACCGGCATCAACGAAGCGCCGATGCAGTTGAAAAGCAATTGCGGCACGCTGGTGATCGACGATTTCGGCCGCCAGCGGATCCGCATCGACGAACTGCTGAATCGCTGGATCGTGCCGCTGGAAAAGCGGTACGACTATTTGAACCTTGCCAGCGGCAAAAAGCTGCAAGTTCCCTTCGACCAGTTGATCATTTTTTCGACCAACCTGGAGCCGCGCGACCTGGTCGACGACGCCTTTCTGCGCCGCATTCCCGTACAAAATCGAAATCGTCGATCCCACCGAAGACGAATTCCTCGAGTTGTTCAAGCTGTTTTGCCCGCGGCTGGGCTTCGAATATCAAGAGCAGCCGATTCGATACGTCATCGAAACGCATTACAAGGCGGTCGGACGGCCGTTCCGCTGCTGCCACCCGCGCGATCTGCTGCTGCAGGTGCGCAATTATTGCCTGTTCCAGCGCAAGCCGTTGGAGCTGACGCAACGAATACTTCGATTTCGCGGTGGAGAACTACTTCGCCATCGTCTAAGCGTTCAGGCAAAAGAAAAGGGGCGCAATCGGGTCGAATTCGCCAAATTACCCCAGGCACTCGCGGCGATCCCCAGCGCGGCGTCATCGGTGTGCTAACTCGCCCCTCGCTGACTGTCCCCGACCTCAGTGCGAGCGCTCCATGCCAAATTCGAGTTGGAGCTGCGGATCGTGGTCCGCTTCGGGATTGAGCTCCTTGAACAGCAAGCTCGGCTGGATATCTTGATTGTGCTGATACTTTTCGCTGGCGTATTCGGTGATATCGCCGCAGATTTGGTGGTAAAAAATCTGGCAGATCGGCACGCCGGCATAAATGCGCACCGGCTGCACGGCAAACATTTCCAGCGTCCAGTAGCCGCAAAAGCCCACGTCGCCAAAGCCGGCGGTGACGTGCACGAATAGCCCCAGTCGGCCGATGCTCGATCGGCCTTCGATCATCGGCACCAGGTCGTGCGTTTCGGTGCGCTCCGCCGTGCGCCCCAGGTAAAGCTGGTTGGGGCTGAGCACCAAGCCTTCCGGCGGTATTTCGATCCGCCGCACGCGGTTCGCTTTGCGCATGTCGAGCACCACTTCCTCATAGGTCATCAATTCGTGGTGCAACGTGAGATTGTAACTGTTTGGGTTCAGCCGCCGCTCATCGAACGGATCGATGACGATGTTTCCGCCCAAGTGATTTCGAATTTCGTGACCGGAAAGAATCATAGTTTTAGCCGCGGGGCTTGCCCCGCGCTGGCGGTTTGGCAGCGAATCGCTCCACGCTTCTCCGTCACGCCCACCTTCGGACACACGGCATCGAGCACGCAATCTTCGCAGCGCGGCTTGCGAGCGATGCAAATGCGCCGCCCGTGATGAATCAGCCGATGAGCGAAATCCACCCACTGGCGCCGCGGCAATTGCGCCATCAGGTCTTGTTCTATTTTCACCGGATCTTTTTGTTTTGTCAGCCCCAACCGGTATGTAAGCTCGCGACACGTGCGTATCGACCACCACGCCGGAGGCAATTCCATAAGCCGTGCCTAACACGACGTTGGCCGTTTTGCGACCCACCCCGGGCAATTTGACCAATTCCTCCATACTGCGCGGCACCTTGCCGCCGTGTTCTTCCGCGATTTTTCGGCAACATTCCTGGATGCTTTTCGCTTTATTGCGGAAAAAGCCGGTGCTTTGGATCGCTTTTTCCAAATCGCTCCGTTTCGCCGCGGCAAAATCGGCCGCCGTGCGATATTTTTTGAACAGCGCCGGCGTGACCATGTTCACCCGCACGTCGGTGCACTGCGCCGAAAGAATGGTGGCGATCAGCAATTGCAGCGGGTTGGAAAAATCCAGTGCGCAGCGGGCATCGGGATATTCGGCCGCCAGCAGCTTGGCGATTTTGACCGCCCGGTTTTTCTGCTGCGATGCGCTGGCAACCGCCATCCTGGAGATCCTGTGCCAGAGTAGATGATCGCACGAAAGAGCCTCAACCCTTGGCGATTGTGCGGCTTGCGCCGAAGACTGTCAAGCGCCGGGAAACTCGGCCCGATTCTCGTTCGCCTTGACGCATGCCGTTTCCAGGGATAGGGTTTTAACGTGAAGTGCGGCAAACACTTTTGCGGTGATTCTTGGCGCGCGCCTTTGCGATCTCTCGACGCCAGCATCCGAACACCAAGGGGAACCACATATGAGCTTTGGTGACAACCAATTTCCGACCACCACGACCTGGGGCAACGCTGCCGATCGCGCGGAGCCCAACGAGCGCGTCGATTTCATCAAGAAAACCTATTTGCATTTGCTCGGTGCAATTCTGGCGTTTTGCGGCCTGGAGGCCCTGTATCTCAATACCACGCTCGCCGACGACATGATGCGACGCCTTGTTGCCGGCGGCAACATGGGACTTTTTTTGGCGTTCATCCTGTTTATGGTGGTTTCCTGGGTTGCCCGTTCCTGGGCCAACGGATCCACGTCGATGGGACTGCAGTATGCGGGCCTGGCCTTGTACGTGTTTGCCCAGTCGTTGATCTTCGTGCCGATTATGTACTACGCCGTTCATTTCGGCGGACCTGACGTCCTTCCAACGGCAGGCATGATTACGCTGCTGCTGTTTGCCGCGCTTGACGATATCCGTATTTGTCTCCGGAAAAGATTTTTCGTTTCTGCGGACTGGGCTATTCGTGGCCGGCGGCGCCGGAATCGGCTTGATCGCCTGCTCATTCCTATTTGGATTCAGCCTGGGAATTCTTTTCACGGTCGCGGTGATCGCGTTGGCCTGCGGTTACATTCTGTACGACACTTCGAACATTCTGCACCACTACCAGATTGGTCAGCATGTGGCCGCGTCGTTGGCGCTGTTTGCCTCGGTAGCACTGCTATTCATGTACGTGCTGCAATTGGTGATGGAAATGCAGCGTCGATAAACGACGATCTGCAGCGAATTAAATGATTCACCAAGCCCAGGGGTTGCAACCCCTGGGCTTTTTTGTTGGTTCGCGCGAAATAGCTGAATCGCGCCAGCCGCGCCTATAATTGGTCATCATGCCCGAAACCGATCTTCACGACGAAACGGTGTACGATCCGCTATATCTGGAGGGGATCGAGCACTTCAACCGCTGCGATTTTTTTGAAAGCCACGAAACTTGGGAAGACCTGTGGACCGAATACCGCGGGCCTTCGCGAAAGTTCTACCAAGGCTTGATCCAGGCGGCCGTGGCGCTGTTTCACTTCGGCAACGGCAACATCCGCGGCGCGAAAAAACTTTACTTCAGCACGCTTTCGTATTTGGAACCGTATAAACCCAAACACCTCGGGTTAGATTTGGATCAATTCCTCGGCCAGTTCGGCGCCTGCCTGGCGGAGGTGGCCGCCTGCAACGAGGAGGAGTTCCCGCACATCGACATCAATCCGGAGTTGATTCCGGAAATCCATTTGGATCCACCGCCGGAAGCAGCGTGACGATGTCGTTCCAAGATCCACTATTTTCGCCCGATCAATTCTGCGGCAAGGCCCGGCTGTTTCCGCTGCCGAATCTGGTGATGTTTCCGCACGTAATGCAGCCATTGCACATTTTCGAGCCGCGGTATCGGGCGATGCTGGAAGAAGCGCTGGCGCACGATAAGCTGATCGCGCTGGCGCTGTTGGCCCCCGGCTGGGAACACGATTACGACGGCCGTCCGCCGATTCGGCCCATGGCCTGTCTGTGCCGCGTGACCACGCATCACCAAACCGAGCAAGGCACATACAACGCGCTGCTGTTAGGATTGCGCCGGATCAAAATCGGGCACGAGCTTCCGCCGACGAAGTTGTTCCGCGAGGCGGAGGTGAGCCTGATCGACGACATCTATCCGGCCGACAACGCTCCGCGCCGACCCGATCTGCAGCGGCGCCTGGTGGCCGCGTTTCGCCGCGTGCTGCCGAAACTGCCGGCGGCCCAGCCGCAGATCGAGCAGCTCTTGTCGTCGCAAATGCCGTTGGGTCCGCTGACCGACATCGTTTCGTACACGCTCAATTTGGATCAAAAAATCAAAGAAGATTTGTTGGCGCAGCCTCTTCCCGATTTGCGCGCTTTGCTACTATTAGAGTGTCTCACGAAAACCGGCCGATCCGCGGTCCAGTATGTTTTTCCCCCAGCCTTTAGCACGAACTGAATCCTGAAATGCCAAAACACCATCTCCGCACTGACGAGCAGCACGGCAGCCTGGCCTTGGAAGAAGACGAAGTGCTGCCCGGCGCGTCGCCCGAGGGCGTCGACATGCCGCGGCTCCAGCGCGCCATCCGCGAAATCCTTTTGGCCGTGGGCGAAGATCCCGACCGCGAAGGACTGCGCGAAACCCCTGCCCGCGTTGCCCGCATGTACGCCGAGTTGTTCGGCGGGCTGCACGAAGATCCGCGCGAACACTTGCAAAAATTCTTCACGCAGCAGTACGACGAGGTGGTGCTGGTGCGCGACATCGCCTTCAACAGCATGTGCGAACACCACCTGCTGCCCTTCATGGGGCAGGCGCACATCGCTTACATTCCCAACGGCAAAGTCATCGGGCTAAGCAAGCTGGCCCGCGTGGTCGAAGTGGTTTCCAAGCGGCCGCAGGTGCAGGAGCGAATGACGGAGGACATTGCCAACCTGCTGGAGGAAGAACTCGACGCCAAGGGCGTGGCGGTCGTGATCGAAGCCGCCCACACCTGCATGACCATCCGCGGCGTACGCAAGCCGGGCAGCATTTGCGTCACCTCGGCCATGAAGGGCGTGTTCCGCTCGAATCTTTCCAGCCGTTCGGAAGTGATGACGCTGATCTACGGCGAACGGCGGTAAACGAGGGCGGACCCTGCCACGTCCTTCTTTCGCCTTCGGCCTTCCGCTTTCTGAATTCCCATGCTCGTTCTCAGCCAGTTTGTTCTCCGCCTGTCGTTTGGCCTGGCGCTGGCAATGGGGCTGACGTCGGCGCGAAAAGTCACCAGCGGCTTCTTCCGCAACCATGCGTACGTGCTGTTGGGGTTGAACGTGCTGGCCACGCTGGCGGCCGTTTGCCAATCGCGAGCAGCTGGCGCTGTGGCCGCCGCTGGTCGCCGCTATTGCTCAGTTATCTGTGTGCGGTGAGTTGGCTCTACGAGAAAACCGCTTGCCGGCTCGATCCTGCTTGGACATCGTGGCCGTGGTGTCGCTGGTCGGCACATGGCTCGATCAAACTCGTTCCCGTCGCGCATCGGAGCAGCTCGGCGGCCACCGCGAATATTCTCTGGCGGCTCGATCCGCTCTCCGCCGGCTTGCTGCTGGGCAGCACGATCGCGGCCATGTTCCTCGGCCATTGGTATCTGAATACGCCGACGATGGAAATCGCGCCGCTGAAAAAACTGCTGCGCTTGATGGCCGTCGCTGTGGTGCTTGCGCCGCGGTGTGCGGCGCCGGGTTGGCGCTGCAATGGCATGCGGCCGGGTTTCACTCCACGCATGCTTGGCATCGTGGTTTTGCGTTGGGGGGCGGGCATCGTCAGCACGGCTGGTGCTCGACCTGGATGGCGTGGCAAACGCTCAAAATTCCCAACACGCAAAGCGCCACCGGCATTCTTTACGTGGCCGTGATCACCACGTTTCTCGGCGAATTGAGCCAGCCTGCTACTGTCCGGCGGCACGGCGTTTCCGGTATGATGGATGGATGAACATCACGTTTGCCTGCCCGAAGTGCGAGGCGGCCAATCGAGCGGAGTTCTCGCCCGGCGAAACGGCCCTTTCGCTGCGCGCATTGCGGCCAGCAACTGCAGATTCCTGCCGGCGCCATCGACGACCAGTGCCGCGTGCATCGCTGCCTGGCCTGCCCCAGCACCGATCTGTTTGTGCGCAAAGATTTTCCGCAGCGGCTGGGCGTCGCCTTGGTCACCATCGGGCTGTTGGGCAGTTGCGTTGCCTGGGCGTACAGCCAATTGTATTGGACGTTTGGCATTTTGTTCGCCACGGCGCTGGTCGACGTGTTGTTGTACCTGTCGTGCCCAATGCGCTGATGTGTTATCGCTGCGGGGCGATGTACCGCGGCGCGGCCGACATCGATCGGCACGGCTCGTTCAATCTGGAAACCCACGAACGGCATCGCCAACAAAAAATCCGTCTGGCCGGAATCAGGAATCAGGAGTCAGGAGTCAGGAGTCAAGATTCCACGACGCGGCGTTGCTTCTTGATCCCTGACTCCTGACCCCTGACTCCCTCTACCGCCCATGGATCCCGAACGCCAACGAATTCAGGACGACTTGCGCGGACTGGTGGCCGGCGACGTGCGCTGCGACGACCTGTTCCTGCAACTGTTCGCCAGCGACGCCAGCGTGTACCAGATCAAGCCGCTGGGCGTGGTGCGGCCGCGCAACACCGCCGACGTGGCCACGGTGGTCCAGCTATGCCGCGGAAAAGCGGATTCCCATCCATCCGCGCGGCGCGGGCACCGGCCTGGCCGGCGAATCGCTGGGCCGCGGCCTCATCATCGATTTCTCCAAGTTCATGCGCCGCATCGTGCGCACCGATGCCGAATCGGTGCGCGTCCAGCCCGGCGTCGTGCATGCTCGGTGTTGAATCAACACTTGGCGCCGCTGGGCCGCACGTTCGGGCCCAATCCCGCCAACACCAACGTCACCACGATCGGCAGCATGATCGCCATCGACGGCTCGGGCAGCAACTGGCTGCAGTACGGCTCGGCGCGGCGGCACGTCGAAAGCCTGCAAGTGGTTTTGGCCGACGGCACGGTGATGGAATTGGGACGCGAGCCCTGGCCTCCGTCAAGCGAACGGCCAGGCAACCAACGGCGCAGCGACCGCCGCGGAATCGCTCGATGCTCGCCGGCGCGATTTGTTCGGCCGGCTGCGCGAAGTGCTGTGGCGCGAATCGACGCTCATTGCCCAACATCAGCCGCGCTCGCTTTTGAATCGCTGCGGCTATCAATTGACCGACGTGGTTGGCGAATCGTACGTCAACGTGCCGCACCTGCTGTGCGGTTCCGAAGGCACGCTGGCCCTGATTACCGAGGCCACGCTGGCCACGCAACCGCTGCCGCGCCATCGCGGCGTGGCCATGCTGCTGTTCGATCGGCTGGAAAGCGCCGCGCAGGCGGTGCCGGAAATTCTGGCCTTCAAGCCCGGCGCGTGCGACCTGCTGGATCGCCGCCATCTGAGCCTGGCCCGCGAAACCAGCCCTGAATTCGACGCCCTGATTCCGCCCGATACCGAAGCCTTGTTGCTGGTGGAATATGCCGGCGATGACGCGGCCTCGGTGCGCGGCAAGGTCGCGCAAACGATCGATCGCATTTGCCGGAAAAAGCAACTGGCGTTCGAGTCGCGCCAAGCGCTCGATCCGGCCGACGTGCAGACGTTCTGGCAACTCTCGCAGCGCGTGGTTCCCACGTTGCACCGCTTGCGCGGCACCAGCCGGCCGGTGCCCATCGTGGAAGACGTGGCGGTGGCGCCGGATGCCTTGCCCGATTTCCTGGTGCGCATGCAAAACACGCTCAAGCGGCACCAGATCACGGCTTCGCTGTACGGCCACGTCGGCCATGGGCAATTGCACATTCGGCCGTTTCTCGATCTGTCGACCGGCGACGACGTGCGAAAAATGGCCGCCTTGGCCGACGATCTCTACGCCGACGTGTTCGAGCTTGGCGGCACGATCAGCGGCGAGCATGGCGATGGCCTCAGCCGCACGCCCGTTTGTCCGGCAGCAATACGGGCCGCTGTACGAAGTGTTCCAGCAGATCAAGACGCTGTTCGATCCGCTGAACATTTTGAACCCGGGCAAGATTGTGGCCGAAACTCCGCAGCCGATTACCGAAAATTTGCGTCCGTTGCGTCCGCCGGCCGATGCGCAGCCGGCTTTGACGGAAATGCCGCCCGCGGAAACATTCGCATCGCTGCCGGCCGCCGCGCCGCCTTCAGTGCCCGTCGCGCTGCATCTGAATTGGAACCAGGCGCAACTCAGCCTGGAGGCGGAGCGCTGCAACGGTTGCGGGGCGTGCCGCTCGCAACTGCCCGACGTGCGCATGTGCCCGATCTTCCGCGTCGGCCCGGTCGAAGAAGCCTCGCCGCGCGCCAAAGCCAACCTGCTGCGCGCGGTGTTCGAAGGGCAGCTCGATCCCAGCTACGGTGGCGCTGGACGAATTCAAGGCGGTCGCCGATCTGTGCGTCAATTGCCATCAGTGCCGCCTGGAATGCCCCGCCTCGGTCGACATTCCCAAGCTGATGATCGAGGCCAAGGCGATGTACGTCGATGCCAACGGCGTGCGCCCCAGCGATTGGCTGTTGGGCCGCTTCGATCGGCATCAGCGCGCTGGGCAGCGCCTTGGCCCCGTTGTCGAACTGGGCGATTCACAATCGCGTGGCTCGCTGGGTGCTGGAAAAAACGTTGGGCATCGCCCAGGGCCGAAAGTTGCCGCGCTTCGCGGCGCGGAGTTTCATGCGCCGGGCCGTCCGCCGCCGCCTGACGCGCCCGACTCGCCGCAGCGGCCGGAAAGTTCTGTACTTCGTCGACACCTACGCCAACTATCACGATCCGCAGTTGGCCGATGCCCTGGTGGCGGTGATGGAACACAACGGCGTGGCCGTGTACGTGCATCCCGACCAGAAACCCAGCGGCATGGGGCTGATCACGATGGGCGCGCTCACGCCCGCTCGCCGCCTGGCAGCGCACAACGTGCATCTGCTGGCCGAAGCGGTGCGGCAAGGCTACCACATCGTGGCGACCGAGCCCTCCAGCGTGTTGTGCCTGACGCACGAATATCTGCACCTGCTGGACGACGACGATGCCCGCGCCGTGGCCGCCAACACCAGCGAAGCCTGCGATTATCTCTGGCAAATGCATCGCCAGGGAAAACTGCAACTCAATTTGGAACCGGTTAACACGGTGCTGGGCTATCATCAGCCGTGCCACATTCGGGCCTTGCAAATCGGCTCGCCCGGAGAAAACCTGCTGCGGCTGATTCCCGGCCTGGGCGTGCAGCGCGTCGAACGCGGCTGCTGCGGCATGGCCGGCCTGTGGGGACTGAAGCGGGAGAACTACCGCACCAGCCTGCGGGCCGGCTGGAATGTGATCACGCGACTGCGCGACCCGGCACTGCAAGCCGGCGTGACGGAGTGCAGCGCCTGCAAAATTCAGATGGAGCAAGGCGCCACCAAGCCCACCATCCATCCGCTGAAGTTGCTGGCGCTTTCCTACGGACTGATGCCCGAGGTGGCCGAACGGCTTACGGCCCGCAGCGAAGAGTTGGTGGTGACATGAAGATTCGACGTTCGACTGTTCGCCGTCGTGCGCCAGTGGGCCGGCACAGGATGCGGTGGAATTCGATCTTCCTGCGCAGCGCCACGGTGGCCGACCTGCGCAGGCGCGATGCTCGCAAACGCTGCCCCAACTGTCCCAATTCGGCCCGCAGTTGCGGTTTTCGGTGAACGCTCAATATGCCGACGACGCCACGCCCATTCCCGCCGGAGCCGAAGTCGCTTGCATTCCGCCCCCCAGCGGCGGGTAAAATTGAACGCATGATCAAGCTCACCGATCAACCCATCGACGTCGCTGCCCTGCTGGACCGCGTGCAATCGCCTTCGGCCGGGGCGGTGGTTTTGTTCCTGGGCACGGCCCGCGAATCGACCGATGGCCGCCGCACGCGCATCGCTGGATTACGAATGCTATCCGGAAATGGCCGAGCAAAAACTGGCCGAATTGGAATCGCAGGCCCGCCGCCGATGGCCGCTGGTAGAATGCTGTGTGGTGCATCGTTTGGGCCATTTGGAACTGGGCGAAATTAGCGTGGCGGTGGCGGTCAGCTCGCCGCACCGAGACGACGCCTTCACTGCCGGCCGCTGGCTGATCGACACCATCAAGCAGGATGTTCCCATTTGGAAGCGCGAAAACTGGGCGGACGGCACCACCGAGTGGGTGCATCCGAAGGCAGAAGGCAGAATGCAGAAGGCAGAATAAGACAACGTCCGTTTCGTAGTTCACTGCTCATTGTTCATAGCTCATAGTTCACTTCCATGCTTCTCGATTCCTTCGGCCGTGTGCACAACAGTTTGCGGATCAGCGTCACCGATCGCTGCAACATCCGCTGCTTCTACTGCATGCCGATCGAAGACGTGCGATTTCTGCCGCGGCGCGAACTGTTGACGTTCGAGGAAATTGCCCGCTTTGTGCACGATCGTGGCGCGGTTGGGCGTCGACAAGACTCCGCCTCACCGGCGGCGAGCCCTTGGTGCGCAGCGATCTGCACGTGCTGGTGCGCATGCTGGCCGCAGTGCCCGGCATTCGCGACATCGCGCTGACGACCAACGGCATTCTGCTGGCGGAACAAGCGGCGGCGCTGAAAGCCGCCGGCCTGCACCGCCTGAACATCAGCCTCGATGCACTGTCGGAAGAAACCTTCGAGCGCATTGCCCGGCGAAAGGGTTTGCAGCGCGTGCTGGATGGCATTTCCGCCGCGCAGAAAGCCGGCTTCCGCAAGATTCGCCTGAATGCCGTGTCGATCCGCGGCATTACGGAGGATGAAATCGTGCCGCTGGCCCGATTTCGCGCGACAATCATCTGGAACTGCGCTTCATCGAATACATGCCGCTCGATGCGGAACATCATTGGCAGCACGACCAGGTGCTCAGCGGCGCCGAAGTGCGCGAAATCATTCGACCAAGAAGTCGGCGCGCTCGAGCCGCTGCCGGTCGAAGATCCCAGCCAGCCCGCCACCGATTTCCGCTACACCGACGGCGGCGGCCGCGTCGGATTCATCAATCCCGTGACCGAGCCGTTCTGCGGCAACTGCAACCGCCTGCGGCTGACCGCCGAAGGCCAGGTGCGCAATTGTCTGTTTTCGACCGTCGAATGGGATGCGCGCGCGCTGTTGCGCGGCGGCGGCAGCGACGAGGACATCGCCGCGCTGGTCGAAGCGTGCGTCGGCGCCAAGAAAGCCGGCCACGGCATCGACACGCCGGATTTCATTCGCCCCGATGCGCGCCATGTATCAAATCGGCGGCTAACTGAACGTACTGTTCTCTGTCCTCGTTTCTGTCCTCTGCTTTGTATGCGACGCATCTATCTCGATAACGCCGCCACTAGCTGGCCCAAACCGACCGCCGTGTACGACGCGGTCGATAAATATCTGCGCGAAAACGGCGCGCCCGCCGGCAGGGGCACCTACTCTCAAGCGGCCGAAGTCGAACGCACCATCGCCTCCGGCCGCGCGGCGATCGCTCGCTTGATCGGCGCCGCCGACGCCAGACAGATCATCTTTACGTCCAACGGCACCGAAGCACTGAACCTGGCGATTCATGGATTGCTGCGCCCCGGTGACCATGCCATCTGCACCTGGGCCGATCACAACTCCGTGCTGCGGCCTCTGCGGCAGTTGGAAGAGCACGGCCAGGTGGAAGTCACGCGCGTGCAGTGCGACGCCACTGGCCTGGTGATCCCGACGACATCCGCCGCGCCCTGCGGCCCAACACGCGACTGGTCGCCATACTGCACGCTTCGAATGTCACCGGCGTGATCGAACCAGTGGCAGAAATTGGCCGCATCGTGCGCAGTCACGGCGCGCGCTTTCTCGTCGATGCCGCCCAATCGCTCGGCCACGTGCCTTTGTCGGTCGACGAAATGCAGGCCGATCTGCTCGCCGCACCAGGCCATAAAGGACTGCTCGGCCCGCTGGGCACCGGCCTGCTCTACGTCCGCCCGGGATTGGAAAGCGAACTGCAAAGCCTGCGGCAGGGAGGCACCGGCTCGCGCAGCGACGAAGATCGCCAGCCTGACACATTGCCCGACAAGTTCGAAGCCGGCAATCACAATGTGCCTGGTCTCGTCGGTCTGGCCGCCGCTTTGCGTTGGCTGGAATCGAAAACCGTCGCGGCGATTCAAGATCACGAGCAGCACTTGGCTCGACCGATTGCGCAACGGCCTGCGAAGAAATCGCGCGGAATTACGCTTCATGGCTGCAGCGAAACTTCGAGCACATCGCGTCGGAGTTGTCAGCATCTCCATCGCAGGTTATGATCCCCAGGAAGCCGCCGCGCTGCTGGATGCCTCGTTTGGCGTGCAAGTGCGCGCCGGTTTGCACTGCGCACCGCTGGTGCACCGTGCGCTGGGCACGCTAGCGAACGGCGGCACCGTGCGGTTCAGCCTCGGCGCCTTCAACACGGCCGAAGATGTCGATGCCGCCATTGCGCTGCGGATTATGACAACGAAATTGCGTCAGCGGAGCACCGTTAACTCTCATGCCCACGTGGCCCTGGTTCAAAGACGGACTGCGTTTCAAGTGCACCCAGTGCGGCGATTGCTGCACCGGCACGCCGGGCTACGTGTGGGTGAACCCCGAAGAAATCGCCGCCCTGGCCAAACATCTTCGGGCTTTCGATCGAAGCCTTCGAGACAGCAATACGTCCGCAAAGTCGGCTCGCGCAAAAGCCTCATCGAATTCGAAAACGGCGATTGCGTGTTCTTCGACGGCAAAACGCGCAAGTGCAATGTATACGAATTTCGCCCGCAGCAGTGCCGCACCTGGCCTTTCTGGGACTCGAACATCGCCACGCCCGAGGCTTGGAAAGAAACCTGCCAGGTCTGCCCCGGCAGCGGCCACGGGAAGCTCTACAGCGTCGAAGAAGTCCTGGCTCAATCGTCGGTCATCAAGATCTAGCGGCTGGACCGATACTCGACAGACGCGGACGCGCATTTCGGCTCGTCGATTTCGCGGTTCTCTCCTGCGTGCCGATTCTTCCGCTTGGGTAAAGTTTGCCGGTTAGGAAGCCGATTAGTAATGATTAGCCGACGGAACGTGCTAGCGCAAGCGGTCCGTTTCGCGTCGGCTGCGAAGCGTCGCGGTCGAGGTGCTGAAATCGTTAGTTGTTTATTTGCAACAACTTACGGATGACGAGCCGCTTCGGCCGCCAGCTCGTCGCAGTAAGCTCTTTGGCAATTTGAAGTTAGTGTGATTCGCGGCACGGTCGATTTCGGCCGGCACGCCACGCGTTTAGGCGGCAAAATCGCCTGTGCAGCGTATTGCACTTGCGACAACATAGCTTGACACTAGTTCTTATGCCACCTACACTTGAGCGTGATTGAGATCGCTCGAACGGCATCCAATTTCCGTTCGATTTTGTGTCTCGCTCGTAGGAGATCGCCGCCGTGACCAAGAAAGAGATCGTCAAAACCATTTCCGAGGAAATCGGGCTGACGCAACTGAAGACCAAGGAAATCGTTCAGAAGACCTTCGACGCTATCGTCGAAACGCTCGTCGAAGAACGTCGCATCGAACTGCGGAACTTCGGCGTTTTCGAGGTCAAGCAGCGGGCGGCCCGCAAGGCTCGCAACCCGCGCACTGGCGCGAAAGTCTTTGTGCCGGAAAAGTTTGTAGTCACGTTCAAGCCCGGCAAAGAGATGGAAGAAAAAGTGCGGCAGTTGGAACGCCAGGCGGCCGAGGCACGAGCCAAAGTCCACGCAGCCCCAGGCGGAACGGCGCCAGTCGCCCAAACTTCCGCCACTCCATCGGCTTACGGCATGCAAGGCGGCAGCTAGCGGTCGAGAGACGGCTGCCAAGCCAGTCGCTCCCGCGGCAATTCCCCGCTTTTTCCAGCCAAACTACTCAATACACCAGCATCCCGCAACCCAGACGCGGGGTGATTCGCCGATCGAAGCAATGCTTGCACCGGCAAGTTGCTCTCGGCGCAATCCGCAGTGAATCAGTAACCTTACGCCCCGCCAGCAGCCCCAGGCTCATCTTTCGGCTTGCTGGCGCGGAAGCTTATCCACAAATCTCGTCGGTACATTAAATTGCCGCTCGGCGCAGCGCGGATTTATTCGCAAACGCGTCGAGCGGCCAGTGCATTGTCGAAGGCTGCAGGGATTGCAGCGATCGATATTTCACGGAGGAACTGTGCGATGCGCAGGCTATTGTTGACAACCATGGCGGGGCTGATGCTGTCCAGCTCCATCGGTTGTCTG
This sequence comes from Pirellulales bacterium, assembly GCA_963773925.1. GTDB lineage: Bacteria > Planctomycetota > Planctomycetia > Pirellulales > JADZDJ01 > CAVRAW01. The sequence goes on along the minus strand of CAVZDC010000012.1, from coordinate 117,439 downwards.
ATTCCCATGTACTCGGCCGATCCCGCGCGCCGTACGCAGCAGTTGCTGTTCACGTCGGAAAACTTGCGCCAGGCGCTGGACGAATGGGAGCGGATCTGGTTCCTCGACATGCCTTCGAACATGACGCCCTACCGCGTCTACGGCGGCATTTTGTAGTCGAACCGACATTGTCCCGCAGAACTGTCTTAACGCCGTGCCGGCAAGCTGCCGCACGGCGTTTGTTTTTGCGCCGTACTGGTGTAAGCTGCGTGCTTAACCGCAAGCGGTGGACGACCTGAATTGCCAAGCCGCCCCCCCATTTGTTCATTGCCCATGCGTGTTCTTTCCGGCATTCAACCGACCGGCCGCTTTCATTGGGGCAATTATTTCGGCGCGATCCGCCAGTACATCGATCTGCAGCACGAAGATGCCGCCTATTATTTCATCGCCAATCTGCATGCGCTGACCACCATTCGCGATCCGGAGCAACTGCGGCAACTCACGCTGGATGCGGCGATCGATTTGCTGGCCCTGGGGCTCAATCCGGAAAATGCGATGCTGTTCGTCCAGTCCGACGTGCCGGAAGTCACGCCAATTGTGCTGGCTCTTGATGACCGGGGCGCCGATGGGACTGCTGGAACGCTGCCACGCCTATAAAGATAAAGTGGCCAAAGGTTTGCCGGCCGATGCGGGCCTGTTCACCTATCCCGTGCTGATGGCCGCCGACATTTGGCCTACGATTCCGACACCGTGCCCGTGGGCGCCGACCAGGTGCAGCACATCGAAGTCTGCCGCGATCTGGCCGCCAGCTTCAACCATCACTTCGGCCAAACGTTCGTCATGCCCAAGCCCAAGGTGCTGGAACAAGCGGCCAAAGTGCCAGGCACCGACGGCGAAAAAATGTCGAAAAGCTACAACAACACGCTGGAAGTGTTCGACGATCCCAAGGCGCAGCGGAAGAAGATCATGCGCATCGTCACCGATTCGCGCCCCATGGAGCAGCCCAAAGAGCCGGAACAAGACCACCTGTTTCAATTGTTTTCGCTCGTGGCCGCGCCTGCGCAGCGCGACGAGATGGCCGCCTTGTATCGCCGGGGCGGGTTCGGCTACGGCGAAGTGAAGAAGGCCCTGGCCGACGCCGCGGAGAAATTCTTCGCCGAACCGCGGGCCCGCCGCGCCGAGTTCGCCGCCCACCCCGATAAAGTTCGGGCCATTTTGGCCGATGGGGCCAGCCGCGCCCGCAAGAAAGCCGCCGAAGTGCTGGCCCGGGCGCAAAAAGCGTGCGGAATCAAGTGAATTCGGCCACCGCTGAACATCGCGCGGTCAGCCCGCATCGATTCTTCCGGATGGTCGACGCTTATTCGTGTGGCTCTTGCCGGCGCTGGTGGCCAGCATCGTGCTGGCGCGGATCGCAGTCTGGCTGGAGCAGCGAAGGATATGTTTCCGCGCTGTCGCCGATCGTGTCTGGGAGCTGTCCTGGGATTGCTCGTTGCGTTTCTGGCGCATGCGCACGGCGAGCCCAGCCGCATCGCGGTGCTGATTGCCACCTTAGTTTTGGCGCTGTTGTGCGTGGCCACCGAACATCTGCTGGTTTATCTCGACTATCGAATCAAAATCGCCGAAGCTGCCCAGCGCGATCCGAAATTGCAAATGGTTCAAGCGGCGGGCGATCTGCCGGTGCCCGACGTTTTGGCGAATTCATTCGCGCTCAAGCGCCCGTTCGAATTGCGCCCGGCGCCATGCCCAACTGGCTGTGGTGGATAATTAACGCCAGCTTGACTATCGTGGCATCTATAGGCGCGGTTTGGTTGGTGCATGCCAAACTGGCAGTCGCGGCGCAAGCTACGCGGCTAAAAACTTGACCCCTGACACCTGACTCCTGGTCTGCATGTCCATCTTCGGCATCGGCACCGACATCGTGGAATGCCTGCGGATCGCGCAGATGATCGAGCGGCACGGCGAGCTATTCATCACGCGCGTCTACACGCCGCACGAGATCGAATATTGCCAAAGCCGCCGGCTTGGGCACGCAACATTTCGCCGGCCGTTGGGCCGCCAAGGAGGCGGTGCTGAAAGCGCTGGGCACCGGCTGGCGGCGAGGCATCAGTTGGCGCGACGTGGAAATCCGCAATCTGCACTCCGGATCACCCAGCGTCGCCCTGTACGGCGGGGCCCGCGACTACATGGAGCAAAACGGCATCGCGCAGATTCTAATCACCATCTCGCACTGCCGCAGCCACGCCACGGCCTATGCCATCGCGCTCAACGACGAGAAGGCGGCGGAAGGCCCCAAGTAATTCGCTAGCCCGATTTCGAGCCGACCGCGCGGCGCGACGACTTCTTGCGCGGAGCCTTTTTCTTCTTCGATGGCCCGGCGTCGGCCCGTTCTTTCAACAGCGAAACGGCCATGTCGAACGTGACTTCTTCGGCGGGCGTGTTCTTCGGGAATCGAAGCGTTCGTCACGCCGTCGCTCACGTACAAACCGTAGCGGCCTTCGCGCAGCTCGACCTTTTTGCCGGTAACCGGCGAGACTTCGAATACCTTCAGCGGTTCACGCGGGGCGCCGAATCCGCGGCGCTGGGCTTTGGGCTGCTTCAGCAGTTCGATCGCTTCGTTCAGTGTGACTTCCAGCGGCGAAACGCCGGCCGGCAGCGATCGGGTTTCCTCGCCGCACTTCACGTACGGTCCGAAGCGGCCGTTGATAGACCACGATCGGCTCGTTGTTCGCCGGAAAATTGCCCAGCGTGCGCGGCAGCGACAGCAGCTTGAGCGCCATCGCCAGATCGACGTCCTCCGGCTTCATGCCCTTCAAGAGCGAAGCGTTTTGCGGCTTCTCTTCGTCGTCCGGCGTGCCGCGCTGCACGTACGGCCCGAAGCGCCCCACTTTCAAATACACCGGTTTGTTCGTTTCCGGGCAAATGCCCAGCGGCTCGTCGGCTTGCGAAGCGTGGCTGAACAGCTCGCGGCATCTTTCCAGCGTCAGCTCTTCCGGCGCCATCCCCTCGGGCAACGATGCGCGCTGGTCTCCTTGTTCGATGAACGGGCCATATCGGCCCACGCGCACGTGAATCGGCTCTTCCCCTTTGGGATGGGCAATCAGCACTTGATTGATCGAGCGGGCATCGATTTCATCGGTCTTCGTTCTCGAGATGCTTCTTCAATCCCGGCTGACCGTTGCCGAAGTAAAACTCTTTCAGGTAATCCAAGTGCGGCCGTTCGCCGCGGCTGATGGCGTCCAGATCGTCTTCCATCTGTGCCGTGAAGCCGTAATCGACCAATTCCTCCAAATGCTTTTCCAATAGCTGCGTTACTGCAAATGCAGTCCACGTCGGCACCAAAGCATTGCCCTTTTTGAATACATATTCGCGCGCTTGAATCGTATCGATGATGCTGGCGTACGTGCTGGGCCGGCCGATGCCCAGCTCTTCCAGTGCCCGAGTAAGCGCCGCTTCGCTGAACCGCGCCGGCGGCTGCGTGGTGTGGCTCTTCGATTCCAAGCCCGGGTCGGCCAGTTTGACTTTCTCGCCTTGCTCCAGCGTCGGCAAAATTGCTTCCCGATCGGCCAGGTCCGCCTGCGGATCGTCGGAGCCTTCGACATACGCCCGCAGGTAGCCGGCGAAATCGATCGTCTTTCCCGTGGCGCTGAACTCGGCCGCGCCGCTCCCCTCGCCGCCGGCCACCGTCACGCTGATCCGTTGCCCGCGGCAATCGGCCATTTGGCTGGCCACGGTGCGCTTCCAGATCAGGTCGTACAGCTTGAATTCGTCGGGGCTCAGCTCGGCCCGCAACTGCTCGGGAAAATCGAACGGATGGCCCGCGGGGCGAATGGCCTCGTGCGCTTCCTGCGCATTTTTCACTTTGGTTTGATATTGCCGCGGGCTGTCGGGCAGATATTCGCGGCCGTATTGCTCGGCCACCAAACTGCGGGCCGCTTCGACGGCCACGCTGGCCAGGTTCGTCGAGTCGGTACGCATGTAAGTAATGTGACCGTTTTCGTACAGGCTTTGCGCCGCCTGCATCGTGCGCCGGGCAGTAAAGCCGAACTTGCGGTTGGCCTCCTGCTGCAGCGTGCTGGTGGTGAACGGCGGCGATGGCCGCGTGGTATACGGCTTTACTTCGACCGCGGTCACGCGAAAGTCGCCGCGTCGTGAGTCGCTTGGCCAGATCGCCGGCTGCTTGCTCGTCGAGCAACAGCAGCTTCGAATCTTTCAGCTTCCCGGTCGCCGAATCAAAATCTTTTCCTTGCGGAATATTCCGGCCGCCGACGGCAAATAGCGTTGCCGAAAATTGCTGCCCAGCGGAATTGGCAAACGTGGCCAGCAGGTCCCAGTACGTGGCCGATCGAAACGCCATGCGTTCGCGTTCGCGTTCGACAATCAATCGCACCGCCACGCTTTGCACGCGGCCGGCCGACAGCTTGGGCCGCACCTTGCGCCACAACAGCGGCGAAACTTCATAGCCGAACAGCCGATCGACAATCCGCCGCGTTTCCTGCGCCCGCACCAAATCGGCGTTGATTTCACGCGGGTTTTCCAGCGCCTCGGTAATCGCTTCCTTGGTGATTTCGTGAAACACGAGCCGATGCACCGGCACCTTCGGCCGCAACACTTCGTTCAAGTGCCAACTGATGGCTTCCCCTTCGCGGTCTTCGTCGGTCGCCAGGAATAGCTCTTTGGCTTGCTTCAGCGAGTCGCGAAGCTTTTTGACTTGCTTGGCCTTGCCCGAGGAGATGACGTACAGCGGATCAAAACCTTCCTCGACGTTTACTCCCAAGCGCGACCAGGCCTGATCGCGATACTCGGCCGGAATTTCCTTCGCCCCCTGCGGCAAATCGCGGATGTGCCCGATGCTGGCCTCGACCGTGAAGTTGCGGCCCAGGAACTTGCTGATCGTCTTTGCCTTGGCGGGCGATTCAACGATCACCAGGCTCTTGGAGTTTGAGGTCTTCGAGTTTTCGCGGGACGATCTTCTTGGCCATAAATATAAGGACTGTCGGGCGGTTAAATTGGTGAATTTGGGGTATTTGTGTCTACTTATCGCCCATTGCCGTCCCCAACGTGACCCCAAAACTTAGCCTCTACCCAGCCGGCACGACCCACACCGCAGCCGACCTTCGCCTGCCGGAACCATTGCTACAACCCGCACCAGCAAACTGGCCGACAACTCGACCTGCGTACAGCAGATTGTATGCCCCGACCATGGTGCAACAACGACCAATTTATTCGGCTTCGCGACGGTTCCGAGCGACGTGCCTGCCGGTTCGGAATCAGACTTCGCACAGCCAAGTTTCTAGCCGGTCGATTCTGTGTCGCTGCGCCCGACTGGGATTGCATTTACGTCACGCCGCGCTACAATCGGTCGCTCCACAACAATAACGACTTGCGCTCAGTCCGGCTATATTCCCCTACAACCCCTCGGTAGTGGTTGTCAAGGCGGGTTTGCCGGCGCCGCATGCCGCATCTGCCGTTGGGGATGACACTTTGGGGCATGGCGCCACCGCCCCACTCACTCGCAAAACAGCACAGGAAATAGCCATGGCCAGTCCGTTTCGGATGTTCCGCAAGAATCAGAAGGTCATGATGGTCGTGCTCACCGTCTTGGCCATGTTTGCTTTCGTTTTCTTGGGCACCTGGTCTCGAATGGGCGGGCCGTCGGGCAAAGTTCAAAACCCGGAGGTGTTCACCTGGAAATACGGCACGGTGCGCAAAAGCGATCTGCAAAACCAGCGGTTCATGCGCCAGTGGGTGCGGCAATTCCTGTTCAACGCGCAGCAGGCCGCCGGGGAAGATCCGCGTCAAACCCAGGTGCTGCTGCACGCAGATGTTTCCCATGTCCGACGAGGCGATCATCCAATCGATGGTCCTGAACAAGAAGGCCGAAGAACTGGGAATCGTCATCAGCGACAAAGCGGTGAACGATTTCATTCGCGCATGGACCGGCGACCGGGTCCGACCGCAGGAACTGGCCCAAATCATCGCTAACTTGTCGGCCGATCGCCGAGCGATCAGTCAATCGAATCTGTTCGACGCACTGCGGTTCGAACTGGCGGCGCTGCGCGTGCAGGAAATGTTCGCCCCGTTATATAACCGCGGCGGCCGTATGGGAGCGACCTTCCGGGGCGATACTCCGGCCGATCGTTGGGATTATTTCTGCCGCTTGAATCGGAAGGTCACGGCCGAAATGATGCCGCTGCCGGTGGAGAAGTTCGTGGCCGACGTGCCCAATCCCACCGATGCCCAATTGGTGGCTTTCTACGATCAGTACAAGGATTCGTATCCGCAACCCGGCAGCCCCACGCCCGGCTTCAGACAGCCGCATGCGGGCGCAGTTTCAATACTTCAAGGCCGACAACGAAAAGCTCGTCGCGGAGGAACTTGCCCAAAGTGACCGAGCAAGAGATCAAGGATTACTACGATCGCTACAAGGACGTGTTCTTCAAGAAAACAGAACTGCCGGAAGAGCCTGGCAACACCGAGAACAAGCCGGGCGAAAAGCCGAGCGAAAAGCCGAGCGACAAATCGGGCGAAACAAAACCCAGCGGCAAAACCGAAACCAAAGCCGGTGCCGAGAAATCCGACGATTCGAAAAAACCCAGCGGGCAAGAAACAATCTCGCGTCGGGCCGCGTGCGAATTCACTCAACGGCGAAATGCTGGCCCTGGCCGACGGCGCCGAAGTGCAGTTAGCGCAGGCTTCCAAAGGCGCGGCAAAATCCGACGCCGAAAAATCAAACGTGCCCCAAGCTGACGACAAAAAACGCGAAGCTGGAAAATCAGCCGAAACCGGCAAAGCTGCCGCCCAGACGCCGCCCGCTCAACCGCCCGCGGGCGCGACTCCGGAAACGCAGACTCCAGGAAACCAGACGCCAGGAGCCCAAACGCCGCCGGCACAGCGCCCCGTCGAATACGAACCGCTCAGCAAAGTTTCCGACAAAATCCGCAACAGCGTGGCCGCGCAGAAGGCGGAACACAAGGTGGACGACGCCTTCACCGCCTTGCGATTGCAAATGGATCAATTTGGCCGGCAAATGGATATCTATCATCGCAATCAAACCCGCGGCGATACCAGCGCCAAGGCCCCTGCCCCGTTGGATTTCGCGGCCCTGGCCAAGCAGCACGGTTTGGAGGCCAAGCAAACCGATCTGATCACCGCAGCGCGAGGCGGCTGACGATACCGATCTGGGCAAGTCGCACCAGTTGCTCGCCCGGCTCCTACAACATCACCCCCTTCGCCAACATGGCCTTTCAGCCGAACTTTCCCAAGTATTCAGTCGCAAGAAACGGAAGACTTGGAAAAAAATCGCTACCTGTGGTGGAAACTGGCCGACGAGCCGGTGCGCATTCCGCCGCTGGACGAAATCAAAGAGAAAGTAGTGCACGCTTGGAAAATGATCGAAGCCCGCAAGTTGGCGCAAACCAAAGCCGACGAATACGCCTCCGAAGTGCGGCAGGCACAAAAACCGCTCAAAGAAGTCCTCAAAGATCAAAGCGCCGACATCTTCACCGCCGGGCCGTTCAGTTGGCTCAGCCGCCGCACCAGCGATCCCAATGCGATTCCGGTGCTGACCGAAGTTTCCGGCGTGAAAGATGCCGGCAACGATTTCATGAAAGCCGTGTTCGCACTGCAGCCCGGCCAGGCGGGCGTGGCGGCCAATCAGCCGCTGACGGTGTACTTACGTGGTGCAGGTCGAAAGCTGAAGAGCCGAAGCAGGAGGAACTGCGCCAGGAGTTCATCACCTCGATGGAAACGCCGGCGGCCTCCAACGTGTATGCCATGATCGGCGCCAGCGACAACAACGGCATCGGCTCCGCCTGGCTCAAGGAACTGGAAAGCGAATTCGATTTCAAAATGGCCCCGGGGCAAAACCTGACATCGACGTCAGGAAATGGATTGAACGGTTCCGTACAGTTCCGGCTGGCAAATCGCTCTGCAGGCCGCCGACGCGATTGAACTTGTCCATACTCAGCGGGGTAGGATTTCCGCCAGTTCGATCTATCCCTATCGCAATTCTGCTTTCGATTCGCATGGCTACTGCTGCGCGAACTTCGACGACGAAACGATTCCGGCCGAAGTTTCATCTTCGGGTGCTGGGCAGTGCCGCGCCGGTGTTTCCGGGCTTCGAGGTCGATATTCTCGATCGGGTGCCCGATGACGAAAAGCCGGAGGCGGTGTGGCACCGCGATCGCTGCCGGGCGATGCTACGGGCGCATCCGGAACTGCGGAAGCTATTCGGCAATACGCCGATTTACGGCGCTGTGCTGTTTGCTTTGCGCCGGCGGCCAACTGTCGCTGGCGGCGGTATCGGCGCAGTTGCCTTGGTGGGGCGTGATTGCACTGGCCTGGGTCGTGGGCTCGATGATCAACGTGTGCCTGTTCCAATTGGCGCACGAGTGCACGCACAACTCGATTTTCAAAAAGACGTTTCCCAACCGCGTGATGTTCACCGTCACGTCGCTGCCGATGTTCCTGTCGGGGCATCACACCTGGTGGGTCGAACATTTGACGCATCACAGCGACATGGGGGCGAAGAAGGATTTTATTACCCGCCGGCGGACGTTCTTTTTGACGTCGCGGATCCTGTCGCCGATGTTCTTCCCCTACTCGCTGCTGATGATCACCACGCAGATCGGCCGCAGTGCGATTGGGTTGGTCATGTACGTGACGACCGATTTGATTCGCGGGCGGGTGAAACCAAGCCCGCGAACCTTGGCGGTGCTGGCCGATCAGCATTTGGTGAGCGGCTATAAGGCCGACGGGATCGAGCTGTGGGCCGTGATTTATCCCACGCTGTATTTCGTGATGTGCGGGCTGCTTGATGTGGTATGGCGGCGGTGGTCGGCGCCTGGTGGAAGCCGATTTTGTATTTGACGGCAGCCTCGGCATTTATGACCGGATTTTTGCATCCGCTGATGCTGGGCATCGTGCTGGGCATTTCGCACTTTCATGGCACGCGGAAGTATCAGCCGTCGGCGTCGAATTATGGCCGGATCATCAATCTGCTGACCTTCAACGCCGGCTTGCACGTGGAGCATCACGATATTGCCGCCGTGCCTTGGCATCGGCTGTGGAAGCTGCGCCGCATGGCCGCGGAGTTCTACGACGACTCTGGAAGTGATCCCCTCCTACACCATGCTGGGGTTGAAGTTCGTGTTTTGCAGCCCCACGACGTTCAGCGAAGAATTCGATAACGAAACGCAGCGGAATATTCGGCGGTTCATGGATGAGGCGGCGGGGTGACGGAAGAAGAGGAGAGAAGGAGAAGAGGAGCGGGCATAATTTGGGGTGGACGAAAGGGATGGGGGAGTTTCAAGTTTCGGGTTTCAGGTTTCGGGCCTGACGGAACTGGACAGAAACAGGGGGCGATTTTCGGTTTTCATCGGTGAATTTGACACTTGGGGCGTGAATTTTGGCGTTGTGGCGGAGGTCCCAGTTTGGGCGGCGAAATTCGCTGGGTTTTGTCGCGCTGGCCGCTGGAAGTGGGCGGAATTTCTCGAGTGCGCGGCGGGACTGCGCGGACATAATTCGTTGAATTTGAGGTTTTGGATGCGCGCGTTGGCGGACAAATGGTGGAAATGGTCGGGGAATGTCGGGTGGATTGTTCGCGCGTCGTTTCGGACAAAATTCACCACGGAGGCACGGAGGTGCGGAGCGGCGATTGGCCACAGATGGACGCGGATAAACGCAAATATTGAACCACGAAGGCACGACGGGGATGACGAAGGTTCTCGCGCAGAGGCGCAGAGGCGCGGGGAGGGCCGACCCACGTTCAGACGGATGGATTGCAATGAACTGCCGAGGTTAATTCCGGGGTTTCAACGTGTAGGGCCATCCTGTGCTCACGGCTTGCTTCTTTTCCGCAAGGACAGCTTCGACGTAAGAGCTTGGTTGCCAGGCAGCAGCGAGTCAGTTCCAGTGGATCGATTAACGATTGTGGGTCAACCCATTAAAATCTTGAGTTTGACAATGAGCGGTGAAAAATATTCCCGACAGTCATTTCTTGGAGCCGACGGTCAAGCTGCGATTGAGCGGGTGACTATCGGAATTGCAGGGCTCGGCGGGGGCGGGAGTCATATTGCGCAGCCATGCGCTCACGTGGGGTTTTCCAAGTTCCGCCTGTTCGATGCCGACGGTGCCGACGAGTCAAATCTGAATCGGTTAGTGACTGCAACGGAAAATGACGCGGTGAGAGGCACGCTGAAGATCGATTTGGCAAGGCGTCGACTTTTGGGAATTCAAAGCAATGCCGATGTGCAAGGTTTTCCTTGTAGGTGGCAGGACCGGCCCGAGGTACTTCGGGAGTGCGATTTGGTTTTCGGCAGTGTAGACAGCTTTGCCGAACGTCGGGAACTTGAAGCGATATGCCGCCGCTACGTAATTCCGCTGGTCGATATTGGAATGGACTTGCATCAGGCAGGCGATGAGGCACCTGTGATGGGAGGGCAGGTGATTCTCTCGATTCCCGGCGGCCCGTGTATGTTTTGCCTTGGGTATTTGACAGAGGTTAAACTTGGCCGGGAAGCCCTAAAATATGGTGCGGCAGGAGGACGGCCACAGGTTGTTTGGGCAAATGGCGTACTGGCATCAACGGCGGTCGGAATCGCTGTCGATTTGCTTACAAACTGGACTAGGGCAGGAGGGCATACAATTTACCTATCGTATCGCGGCAATGATGGCACGTTGGTCGCGCATCCGAGGCTGAATTACCTCAAAAACGGGCAATGCCCGCACTATCCGCCCGACGAAGTCGGAGATCCTGTGTTCAAAAAGCTCTGAAGATTGTGACCGCTGTACTTGCGACAACCTTCGATGTGGTCGGTGGCCATGATTCCCGGGCCGCTACGCATGTTGCTAGCGGTATAGAATGTGCTGCCGCTGTTAATCGCTACAATGCTGTGTTCGCTTCCTAAAACACAGTCCTTTAACGTGGCGAGAACTTCGATGGACAGAGCGCTAAATAATCTGACAAGTCGCCGCGCTAACGGCGACGGCGTTACAGCGGTAGCGCGACTAACCCTGGCGGACTGGCGATGCCATCGCCGGCTTTATGCGGCGGGGTTATTGGCGTACCTGGCTGGGCTGTTGTTTTTGGTCGGGATCTTCGCGCCCTCGTTTACCATGATTCCCAAATTTGGTAGCGGGTTTTTCGAGCGCCTGGTGCGGTTGTTTGTCAGTAGCGACCTGGAACCACGGCAGTTTTCCGTGGTGGGGGGTATTTGGCATCTGCTGGAGGAGCGGGAGCTGTTTATCGGCGGGGTGATTCTGCTTTTTTCCGTGGCGTTTCCCGTGGCCAAGGTGGCCGCCATTATACGATCGGTGCACCTTGGTCCTTCGGCTGCCGAGCGGCATTTGAAAATGGTCGAGAGCTTGGGGAAGTGGTCGATGGTTGATGTGTTCGTAATTGCGTCGCTCGTGATTTGTTTCAAAGGGTTTCCGGGGGGGACGCACATTGAAGTGCAATGGGGGATTTATGTTTTTGCGGTTTCGGTGGTGCTGACGATGTTGGCGACGTGGGCGCTGAAGCAGCATTGCTTGGCGAGCGCTGCGCCAAGCGAGCTCGGCGGCTAAATGGCGGAGATGCGCTCCGAAAAGCGCGTCGCGGCTAAACCGCATGCGGATGGGGCGCGGGGTGGCAGTTCGTCCCCGGCTGGAAGCCGGGGCTGCGGAGCGCGGGTGGAGTGGTGCGCGAGGCGGCGGGGCGCGGACCGCCGATGCCATCGGCGGCTTTACACCGGCACCGCGACCGGCGGTCGCGGCTTTATGACGATCCCTTGCTTGCGCGGCGGGCTCGAGGCACGCGCTCCGCTGGCGCGTTGCGGCTAAACCGGAAGCGGATGGAATGTGGGGTGGCGATTCGTCCCCGGCTGGAAGCCGGGGCTGCGGGGCGCGGGTGAAGTGGTGCGCGGGGTGGCGGTTCACCCCCGGCCGGAGGCCGGGGCTAAACGGGACGCGCGTTGAATGGTGCACGTGTTGGCGACGCCCCGCGACCGGCGGTCGCGGCTTTATGAGATTAGCGGCGCGGTTTGAGGACCACGACCGCGAGCGGGGGCAGCGTGACTTCGATGGAGTGCGGGCGGCCGTGGGCCATGTGGTCGGTGGCCATGATGCCGGGGCCGTTGCCCATGTTCGAGCCGCCGTAGAAGGTGCTGTCGCTATTGAAAACCTCTTCGTACCAGCAGCGTTCGGGCACCCCTAGTAAATATCCTTCGCGCGGGACGGGGGTGAAGTTGCAGGCGACGACGACGAAGTCGGCTGGGTTTTTGGCTTTGCGGAGGTAGACCAGCACGCTGTTTTGCCAGTTGTGGGCGTCGATCCACTCGAAGCCGGTGTAGTCGAAATCGACTTCGTGCAGGGCGGGTTCGCGGCGCATCAGGTGGTTGACGTCGGCGACCATTTTCTTCAGGCCCTGGTGGCTTGCCCATTGCAGGAGGTGCCACTGCAGGCTTTCGTCGTAGTTCCACTCGTTCCACTGGCCGAAATCGCCCCCCATGAACAGCAGCTTTTTGCCCGGGTGGGTCCACATGTAGCTGAGCAGCAGGCGCATGTTGGCGAACTTTTGCCAGAGGTCGCCGGGCATTTGGTCCAGGAGCGAGCCTTTGCCGTGGACGACTTCGTCGTGCGAGAGGGGCAGGACGAAATTTTCGTGGAAGGCGTAGATCAGCGAGAAGGTGAGTTCGTCGTGATGGAAGGTGCGGTGGATGGGATCTTTTTTGAAGTAGCGGAGCGTGTCGTTCATCCAGCCCATGTTCCACTTGAGCGAGAAGCCGAGGCCACCGACGTAGGTGGGTCGGGAGACGCTGGGCCAGGCGGTGGATTCTTCGGCGATGGTGAGCACGCCGGGGTGCTGCAGGTGGGACTGGATGTTGAATTCCTTGATGAAGGATATGGCCTGCAGGTTTTCGCGGCCGCCGTATTCGTTGGGAACCCATTGGCCGGCTTCGCGGCTGTAGTCGAGATAGAGCATGCTGGCGACGGCGTCGACGCGGAGGCCGTCGAGATGGTATTTGTCGAGCCAGAAGAGGGCGTTGGAGATGAGGAAGTTGCGGACCTCGTTGCGGCCGTAGTTGAAGATGAGCGTGCCCCAGTCGGGATGCTCGCCTTTGCGCGGATCTTCGTGCTCGTAGACGGCGGTGCCGTCGAAGCGGCGCAGGCCGTGATTGTCTTTGGGGAAGTGGGCGGGGACCCAATCGACGACGACGCCGATGCCGTTTTGATGGCAGTGGTCGACGAAGTATTGGAAATCTTGCGGCGAGCCGTAGCGGCTGGTGGCGGCGTAGTAGCCGACGGCTTGATAGCCCCAAGAGCCGGAGAACGGGTGTTCGCTGACGGGCAGGAGCTCGACGTGGGTGTAGCCCATCTCTTTGACGTAATCGACCAGTTGATGGGCCAGTTCGCGGTAGCTGAGCCAGCGGTGCGGATCGTCGCCGGGGCGGCGCAGGAGCCGAGGTGCACTTCGTAGAACGACATGGGCTTGTCGAGGGCCTGCGATTGCGGGCGGTTGGCGAGCCAGGCTTCGTCGTGCCAGTGGTAGCGATCGAGATCGGCGACTTTAGAGGCGGTGCGCGGCGGGAGCTCGGCGGCGAAACCGTAAGGATCGGATTTGTCGACCTCTTCGCCGTGGGCTTGCTTGACGCGGAACTTGTAGAGCGTGCCTTCGCCGAGGCCGGGGATGAACAGTTCCCAGATGCCGCTGGGGATGTGTTTGCGGAGCGGATGGCGGCGGGCATCCCAGTCGTTGAAATCGCCGATGACGCTGATGCCCTGCGCGTTGGGGGCCCAGACGGCGAAGTTCACGCCTTCGACACCGCCGATGTTGCGGAGGTGGGCGCCGAGCTTGGTGTAGCTTTGCCAGTGCGTGCCTTCGCCCAGCAGGTGCAGATCGTACTCTGTTAAGAGCGGCGGGAAGGCGTAGGGATCGTGCATGGTGGTTTGCTGGCCGCCTTGGTCGATCACGCGGATTTGGTATTCGGTGGGATCGACGGGGGGTTCCGCCGGGCCGCCGTTTTTCTGGATGTGGAGCGTGGGTTTTGAAGCGGCAGCCTTTTTGCTTAGCGGCGGTGGCGGCGTTTGGAATTGGACAGATGGCTTCGTACAGGCCGGCGGGATGGATCCGCCGCATCGGTTGCGAGCTGTTGTGCTTGGGGTGGACGACCCAGGCTTGCTGCGTGCCCGGCAGGTAGGCGCGGACGGCCAGGGCGCGGCGGCCGGCATCGTCGATTTCGTGGGGGCCCAGGATGTCAAAGGGGTTCTCGTAGCGGCCGTCCAAAAGGGCTCGGACCTTTTCCAACTCAAGACTGGTTCGCACAGCCATGCCTCCAAGTTGCCGTCCAGTGGCCATTTAATTCTGCTTTTCAGGCCGGGGCCCGTCTAGCGACCGAGGTGGGTAAAATACGTAAATTAGCCGATAATTTCGGGGGTCTTTCGTCCACCATGGGCGGACCCGCTTGTAGGCGGTCTCCTGCGAAAGCCGCGCCAAACACTCTTACTTATCGGCACGGTTTGCCAAGCTTGCCCATACTTACATGGCTGGATTTGGGGGGTAATTGCTATTCGGCCGGGCGGGGGGCGTTAAAATCGGGAGCGTGAGCACGATCGACCGTGTTTTCGAGCCGAAAGATCGCCCCGCGGCGGCTGGCAGTGAAGTCGCGGCGGGCTGCGTGGAAGCTGCGGCGGGCGGCAGTGAAGCTGCGGCGGGCTGCGCGGAAGCCGGGCTGCGGGGGCGGTTTGATGTGGTGGAGCATCGATTGGCGGTTGGCGGGCGGATGTTTGAGATGCGGCATCCGCGGTCGGCCGACGACCTGATCGATGATGCGGCGTTCAATCGGGATGAGCGGTTGCCTTACTGGGCGGAGATTTGGCCTTCGGCGTTTGTGTTGGCGGAGCGCGTTGCGAAGCTCCGGCCGACGAGCGAAAAAAAACCGCGATTGTTGGAGCTTGGCTGCGGGTGCGGACTGGCGGTGATGAGCGCGCTGGCGGCGGGGTTCGAAGTGACCGCGGTGGATTATTATCCCGAGGCGCTGGAGTTTGTGCTGCTCAATGCGGCGTTGAACCAGTTGCCGGCGCCGGAAGTGCGCGCGGTCGATTGGCGCGCGTACCCCGCGGCTTTAATCGGCTTCGATTTTGTGGTGGCGGCGGATGTGCTTTACGAGCGCGATTATTGCCGGCTGATTGCGGCGGCGATGCGGCAATCGCTGGCGCGCGATGGAGTCGGACTTTTGACTGATCCGCAACGATCGAAAGCGGAAGCGTTTTCCGAGGAGTGCCGGCGGGCGGAGTTGCAGATTAGCGCGCCGGAAGTCCACGGGCCGCTGAGCGTGCCCGGCGGAGATCCAGGGGTGTTCCAGACGGTGAATCTGTTTGAGGTGCGGCGCAAGTAACCACGCCCTTCGCGGACTCAGGGCATGCCACCCTGCAACAAAAAAAGCCCAGGGGTTCGAGCCCCTGGGCTTCGCAGTCCGTTGCGCTACTGTGGCTAATTCTTTTATGCCACCGTTCTGTTACGCCACCAGCTTGACTGCCAGCGATTCGCCGACGATGCCGACGACCCATTCCTCGAAGATGCGTACGTCCAGCGCGCTGGCGCTGTCGGCTTCGGGATGGAACTGGGTGCCGAGGATCCACCAATCGTGCATCGTGCTTTCGAAGGCTTCGATCACGCCGTCGGGCGAACGGGCGCTGACCTTCAGGCCCGGGGCCAGGTCGTCGCAGGCCATGTGGTGCATGCTGTTGACGCGGATTTCGCCATCGCCGAAGACGCGTTCCATGAGCGTGCCGGGGACAACTTCCAGGCCGTGGCGATGGGCCGCGTCGAGCGTGTCTTTATGCGGAATCGACTTGGGCAGGTCTTCGGGAATGTGCAGGTGCAGGTTGCCGCCCTGCTGCACGTTAATCAATTGCATGCCGGAGCCGATGCCGAACACGGGCAGGCGGCGATTGGCGACCAGGCGCATCAGCAGGCGATCGAACTTTTCGCGGCGCTGGTGCATCAAGCGGGCGCTGGGGTGGAGCATGAAACCGTCGTTGCGCGGGTCCAGATCGGCGCCGCCGACGAGCACGACGCCGTCGAGCAATTCCAGGATGCGGTCGAGATCATCCTCTTCGGCGTGCGGCGGGAGGATGACCGGGATGCCCCCCACGGCGGTGATGCAATCGTAGTAGCCGGCTGTCACAAAGGTGAAAGCGGGAGAATCTTTCTTGGCTGGGCGATAATCGGCATTGAGACCAATCAAAGGCTTCTTGCGCATCGCACTTCCTCCTGGACACTTCGTATGTCCGCAGTAAGAGTGAACAGAAATGGCCCAGAGCTATGCCGGCGCCGGAGTGGCGCCCACAAAGAATAGCTCGCATGTTTCCTTCCCTGAAATCACGCTGCTGGTCGGCTCGAGCAAAATCAGGCCGCAGCAGAATTCCCTTCCGCCGCGCCCCCGCTGACGACTCGACGTCCGACGCACTACGCTCAAAACTACTGGCCTATGTCACCTGAAACGAGAAACGCAAGTTGGGTGTGAATGTACCGGCGTCGAAAACGAGTGCAAGGATTTCGCTTATTTTGCGGCTAGGCGGGCGTGCTGGCACAAGATAATGTGCTAGCAGAGGCAACGTGTGGCGAACGTGCGGCGATTGATGAGAATGACTGAATGTCTGAATGACTAAATGACTGAATGTTATCGGAACACTGAGATTACATGCGCTACGGCAAGGTTTGCATTGAATCGATTGGCTACACGCTGCCGGAGGAAATTCTTTCCTCCGCGGAAATTGAGCGGCGGCTGGCGCCGCTTTATTCGCGGTTGAAATTGCCGGACGGGCGGTTGGAATTGATGACGGGCATCCGCGAGCGGCGGTTGTGGCCCGCGGGGACGTTGCCCAGCGAAATGAGCGTGCGCAGTGCGCGGCGGGCGATTGAAGCGGCGTCGATGGAGCGGCGTGAAATTGGGGCGCTGCTGCATGGTTCGGTTTGTCGCGATCATTTGGAACCGGCTACCGCGTGCGCCGTGCACCATGGATTGGAATTGCCGCGGAAATGTTTGATCTACGATGTCTCGAACGCTTGCTTGGGATTGCTCGATGGCATCGTGCAGGTGGCGAACATGATCGAACTGGGGCAGATTCGCGCCGGGTTGGTGGTCGGCAGCGAGGGGAGCCGGGAACTAGTTGAAACGACGATCGCGATGCTGAACGCGGACGAGATGCTGACGCGCGAGACAGTGAAGCCGGCGATGGCGTCGCTGACGATTGGCTCGGCCAGCGCCGCGGTGTTGTTGGTGCATCGCGAGATCAGCAACACCGGAAACCGATTGCTGTGCGCCACGGCTCGGTCGAATACCCAGCAGCATCGGTTGTGCCAAGGCAGCGGCGATGAGGCGGTGGCGGGCGGGATGCAGCCGCTGATGGAAACGGATGCCGAGGCGCTGATGCATGAAGGGGTGGCGATTGGGCGCGAAACATTTGGACAGTTCCTGGACGAGATGGGTTGGGGGCACAACGACGTGAGCAAAACGGTTTGCCATCAGGTGGGCAGTGCGCATCGGAAGATGATGTTGGAATCGTTCGGGCTGGATGGCGCGATCGACTTTGTCACGTATCCCTGGCTGGGAAATACCGGCGCGGCCGCGCTGCCGGTGACGCTGGCGATCGGCATCGACGAAGGGCACTACCAAAGCGGCGATCGGGTGGCGATGCTGGGAATTGGATCGGGAATCAATGTGTTGATGTTGGCACTGGACCTGCAACGCGGATTGGTGGCCGGGCATGAGTGAAATGCCATCGAACGACGAGAGCGATCCGGTAGCGTCGGCGGCCGCGTCTGCGCGGATTACGCTCGACGAGTATCGCCGCCGGGCAGCGCTGGGCGAATTCAGTGAGTCAAAATCGGTGGAACTGCTGGAAGGCGTGATCGTGCCCAAGGCGCGGCAATCGCTCAAGCACGAGGCGGCGCTGGAGAAGATTCAGGAGGTGCTGGGAAAACTGTTGCCCAACGGGTGGCATTTTCGGATTCAGCAGCCGCTGGCCACGGCGCCCAATAGCCAGCCGGAGCCGGATGCGGCAGTGGTCCGCGACGCGCTGGACGGTTACGAAGGACGATCGCCCACGCCGCAGGACGTGGCGATTGTGATTGAGGCGGCGGACGCGTCGCTGATGATCGATCGCCGGGCGAAGAATCGGGTCTACGCGCGGGCCAACATTCCGTCGTACTGGCTATTGAATTTGCTGGACAGCCAATTGGAAGTGTTCACTTCTCCGAGCGGGCCGGTTCCATTGCCAGCGTATCAGGAAGAGAGAACCTATCGGATCGACGATCGAGTGGATGTGATCGTCTTCGAGGACATTGGATCGATTCGCATGGGAGATTTGCTTCCCTGAAAGTTCGGATTAACCGCCGAGACGCGGAGACGCAGAGAGGACAGGCAGCAGATTAATTAGGAAGCCAGGAAACCAGGAATGGATTCATTTTGAACGCCTTTCATGGCTTCCTGGTTTCCTTATATTTTTGTCGGCTCAGCGTCTCGGCGGTTCATTTTTGATCCAGCAGCCGGCGGATCAGGTCGCGGTCGAAGTAATTCACGCTCATGCCGGCGTCGATCACGAGTTGCTGCGTGTTGATGCCGCTGGAACGCGGGCTCAAGAGAAACGCGACGGCGTTGGCGACTTCTTCGGTACGCACTGCTTCTTTACGCAGCGTGGCTTGCTCGGCGTAGAGATACGCATCGACGTAGCCGGGGATGCCGGCGGAGGCTGATGATTTTAATAGACCCGGTGCGACGGCGTTGAATCGCACTCGAGAGAACGCGCTGAAAGATTTGGCCAGAAAAGCGAGTGAGGAATCGAGCGCGGCTTTTACCGGGGCCATGAAGCCGTAGTTTTCGGCAGCCATGCGAGTCGTCGAAATCGAAACGGTTACCACGGACGCATCGGGATCGAATTGTTTCTGCAGCGCGCTGGCGAGCGCGATCAGTGAGAAGCAGGAGATGTCGACGGCGCGCAGGAAGGCGGCCTTGGGGGTTTGATGGAACGGCTCCATTTTGGCTGCCGTTTCGGGCGTGGTGACATAATCGGCGAAAGCGATGGAGTGGAGCATGCCGTGGAGCTTCGGCCGCAACTCTTTCAATTGGCCGGCCAATCGCGCGATCTGATCTTCATGCTCAACGTCGCACACGAGCACCGGCGCATCGCCGACCAGTTTTTGGACACTCTCGCGGCGCTGTTCGCTGCGGACGGAATAGATGACGTCGGCGCCGGCCTCGACCAGCACGCGGCTGGCGTGCCAGGCGACGCTTTTTTTGTTAGCCACGCCAAGAACAAGGATCGTCTTGCCTGCCAGTTGGAGAAAATCGCTCACGTTGCGCTCTCCGGCTGGGGAACCAACATGCAGGCGAATTCCAGGCGGGCGGCGGGTTTGCTGGCACAGGTAACGGCGGCCTCAAAGAAGTAGGCACTGCTGAGTATTTCGCGGAGACTGACTTCGATTTCGATGGTGTCGCCGGGGTGCACCGGGTGTTTGAAGCGGGCGTCGGTGATGCGGGTGACCATGGGCATGCCGTCGCGATTATCCTTTGAACCAGCCAGCAGCACCGCGCCTGCTTGAAGTGCGGCTTCGCACAGCAGCACGCCGGGAACGAGCGGGTGATCCGGATAGTGGCCGGCGAAGAACCATTCATCAGCGGTGAAATGTTTCCGGCAGACGATGCGGTCGTCGTCCTGCGAGACGATTTCATCGAGCAAGAGGAACGGGGCGCGGTGCGGGATGGCGGCGTGGATAGCGGCGAGTGACATGACGGTATGATAAACCGCGGAGACGCGGAGATGCAGAGAGGACAGGCAGTAGATTTATTAGGAAGCCAGGAAACTAGGAAAAGATTTCATTCGAACATTTCCTGGATTCCTGGGTTCCTTATGTTTCTGCTGGCTCTGCGCCTCTGCGTCTCGGCGGTTAATCGATTGCGGACGCTAAAGGAGCCGGCTGGGATTTCGTCAGCTGCGCGTCGACTTCGTTGGCGACGATCACGCCGTAATTTACCGAGCCCAGCCAGCCGGACATGATAATGCCTACGCTGCCGGCGTGGTACAGGCCGGCGATTTGGTGCGGCAGGCTACGGCTGACGGCGAGGCCCTCGAATTTGGTACCGAAGGCGGCGCCGCGCACGTGCTGCGTGTAATGCTCGAAGGTGCGCGGCGTGGAGGCTTCCAGGTGATCGACCTTCTCGCGGATGCCGGGGATATGGCATTCCAGCCGATCCATCGTGGTGTCGATCAATTCCTGCTTGCGGTGCTCGTATTCTTCGTCGCTGATGCCGGCCCAATCTTCGTAGTGGGCATTGGCGCACGAGACGAGGCTGCACCGATCGATGCCGGGGCGCGTTTTGGGATAGTAGAAAGAGAACGCGCGGCTGGAAACGTCGCGGTCCAGCAGTAGATCGGTGCGAAACAACGGCGCCGTGGAACTGAATAGCAGATCGCCGCAACGATCTTCGTCGATCATTTCGTCGGGCTTGAGCGCCACGTAGACCTGCGTGCTGGAATTGTTGAGGCGCACAGCGCGGGCTTCGTCAACATAACGCCGATCGAAATGCTCGTGGCCCACGAGGTTGAAAATCGTGAAGTTGAGGTTGGCGTTGGAGACCACGCAGCGCGAGCGGATTTGCCGGCCGCCGATTTCGATGCCGGCAACGCGGCGTTGGCGATCGACAAGAATTCGATCGACGCTGCACTTAATGCGCACATCGACGCCGTTGCGCTCCAATTCGGCGTGCATAAGCTTGATGAGCTTATCGGTGCCGCCTTCAAAGGTGTACACGCCCTTGGACATGAAGTTGGAGAACACGATGCTGTAGGCCAGGGCCGGGTCTTCCAATGTCGAGCCGTTGGCGAAGGTGATCGGCTCCATCAGCAGACGGATGACGTCTTCCCGGCCGGGGAAGAATCGCTGGAACAATTCGCCGACGGTGAAATTGGGGTCGTCGTAGTGATTCATGCCGCGGGCGAAGTCAAAGAAGGCGGTCACTGTTTCCGCCGACACGGCGAAACGTTCGATCAGCAGGCGCGTGAAGTCGTCGCGGCTGAAGGTGGTCGAGAGCGAGAAATTTGGATTGTCGAAGCGGATGTGCTTGAGCGGCACAATCGAGTCGGCAATTTCCTGCGACCAGTAGCGGCGGCAGCTTTTGATCATGCCGACCGGGAAGCCGTGCAGCGAAACGTCGAAGATGTGGCCGCGCGGGCGGCGGAACCAGGTAGCCAGGCCGCCGAGCTTGTAATGCTGCTCCAAGAGCAGCACACGATGACCGGCGCGGGCCAGCGTGTTGGCGCAGGTCAGTCCGGCCAGTCCGCTGCCGATGATAATCGCGTCGTATTCATCGGCGACATTTTTTAAAAAATCTTTTGGCATGGTAGTGCCACCACGCCCTTCGCGGACTCAGGGCGTGCCACTCTTGCTTGCGCGGCGGGCTCAAACAGGGAGTTGGCGGGACTGCAAAAGACGATTGGCCACCTGGATGCCGCTGGTCAGCGTTCCGACGATGCCCACGAAGCCCTGGTCGGCGCCGCAAACGAGCAGATTGGGCAGGTGTGTAGAGGCATCGTACCGTTTTTGTACGGAACCGTACACCGCCCCGGAGTCGTGTCCGGTGAAGTGGCGGATGGTGGTGGGAGTGAAATATGTCGTGGGCGAGGACATGGCTGCGGAAATCGGGGACAAATCGCGCGGCGGAAGCTAGCAATTGCTTGTGGGTTTCGCGCTTGGCAGCTTGATATTGATCCGCCTCGAGCGCGGCCCAGCGGCCGAAATTCGCCAGGGCGGTGACGCGCACGGTGCCTTCGGTGGGTTCGGGCAGTTTTTCACCACCATACAGATAGTTGTTTGGCGAGCAGACGATGCCGCTGCGCAGATCGGCAAGGCCTTCGGGGCGGGCGTAATCGAAGCGGTCGTTGATCATTGAAGAAAGTGATCGTTTCGTCGTAGCCCAGTTCGTGCGGCAACTGGTCGAGTGTGGAGATCGATTCGACGAATGAGATTGGATTTGAATTGGCGGTGCTCCCCTGCTCTGCTCGCACAGAGCCGCATGGTTTCGTGCCAGCCGGCCGACGAGATTACCTGCCGCGCGGGGAGTTCGCGTGCCGTCGTCGAGTGTCACATTCATCGCGTCGCCGTCGGGCACGATCGATTTCACGCCGGCACGCAGCCGCAGTTCGCCGCCGAGGTGTTTGAAGCGGCGGACCAGCGGTTTGATGATGGCGCGGATCCCGCCGCGCGGTCGGGCCAGGCCTTCCAGAAAAATGGCGCGGAACAATACGCTGAACGAGCCGAAATCCAAATCGTGCTCGCGCGGGCTGCCGTAGAACATCACGGGGCACAGCAGCATTTCGGCCAGCAGCGGATCGGTGATGATGTCGAAGCGAGAATTTCTCGCGCGCTGGCGGCGGCTTTGGGGGAATCGAGTTCGTCGTAGTCGAGCAATTCGGACAGCAGACGTTGATAGTTGTCGCGCTGGGCGGGGAAGCAGCGGTCGATTTCGGACGACAACAAGGCGGGATCGTTGCTAAACCGCAAGCGGATATTCGGGAAGGCGATGGAGGAGCCGATTTGCTCGGCCAGTTCGAGTTCGTCCCAGCGAGAGTCGCAATTGGCGCAAGAGACGCGGCAACGGGCCGTGCTTGGCGCCGCGCGGGGCGAAGTTGGTGAGCGCGTGCAGGCCGACGTCATAGTTGCGATCGTCGAGGCGGTAGTACGAATTCAGACCGCCGACGGCGTAGTGCCGCTCGAGAATGCAAACGCGGCTAGAGAACATCGCCAGGCGGATGCCGGCGGCCAGGCCCGACATGCCGGCGCCGATGATGAGGACGTCGTACATGAGGGACGAGGGGCGAGAGGTTCGAGGGATGACGAACAGAATCCCTTGCTTGCGCTGCGGGCTCATCAGGCGCGCTGCAGGTCGCGCATCAGGGGTTCGAGGTACTTGACGGTGCTGTCCATGCTGGCCAGTTGGATGTAGTCGTCCTCGGGAATGTGGATGCGGTAGCGCTTGCGCAGCTCCATCACGATGTCGAGGAAATCCATGCTATCCAGCTCGATCTGGCCGCGCAGGGGCTGAGAATCGTCGATCTTGCTCAGATCTTCGTCGGGCACGATGTCGGAGAGGATGTCGATGATTTCCGCTACGTATATCGGTCGCCGTCATGGAGTTTGCTCCGCACTGGATATGCAGGGTCGAAAAGTCTAAAAGTAATTTCACTGAACGCTTCCTCTTTGACCTTTCGACTCTCTGACTCTAGACCCTCTTTACCACCACTACCGAATTGATTCCCAGCATACCAAATGAATTGTTCAGGATGTAATCGACCCGTTTCATTTCGCAGGGCTGGCCGACGATCAAGCCTTCCAGGCGGCATTCGGGGTCGGGGCGATCGAGGTTGATCGTGGGATGGCAGGCGCCGTCGCCGAAGGCCGGGAGGTTGCCGGCCAGTTCCAACGCGCCGGCGGCCCCCATCGCATGGCCGATGAAACTCTTTGTGTTGTTGAATCGGGTGCGGCTGGAGCCGCCGAACACTTTCCGCAGGGCCTGGCATTCCTGCATGTCGCCCGAGGTGGTGCCGGTGGCGTGAGTGCTGACGATATCGACGTCGTCGGCCGCTCACGCCGGCGCGCTTCATGGCCGCAGCGATGCACTGGGCTTGGCGATCGGGATTGGGCAGGACGAAGTCGCTGGCGTCGCTGTTGATGGCCCAGCCGGCGATTTCGCCGTAGATTTTTGCGCCGCGGTCGCGGGCATCGCTCATGCGCTCCAAGCACGTACATGCAGCCCCCTTCCGCCACGACGATGCCGTTGCGGTCGGCGTCGAAGGGGCGGGAGGCTTTGGTGGGATCGTCGTGCGAGGCCAGCGCGCTTGCGCTTTAAAGCTGGCGAAGATGCCGAACGTGTGAATGCTTTCCGAGACGCCGCCGGCCAGCGCGACATCGCACTCACCAAGCAGCAGCATCTGTGCGCCTTGAATCACACCGGCGTTGCCGGCGGCGCAGCACGGCGCCGATCGTGTAGTGCGGACCCCTGATGCCGAGGTTGAGCGAGATTTCGCCGGCGGGATTGTTGGCCACCGTGCGCGGGTTGTGATGGTGCGACCAGAACTTCGTATCGTAGTCGAACGATTTGAGTTGATAGATTTCGTTTTCGGTTTCGACGTTGCCGTGTTCGGTGACGCCGACGTAGACGCCGACATTCGCAGTGTCGATGTTGGGCCAATCGAGGCCTGAATCGGCAATGGCTTCGCGGGAACAATAGACGCCGATGCTGCCGGCGCGGGTGCCGCGGCGGACATCTTTTTTCGATTGATGGCGCAGCTCGTCGAAGTCGCACGTGCCTGCGACGGTGTCGCCGACGTAGCGGATTTCGTACTTCCGCACCCCGCTAGTGCCGGCCAAAAGATTGGCACGGAATTGGGCCAAACTGTTGGCGCCGGGGGCGGTGAGGCCGACGCCGGTAATGACGATCCGTTGACTCTCCGGCCGGGCAATCATCGCGGGTATCACCCTCCGTGAATTGACAGAATCCTTGAAATTAACCCACTGCTAGAGGGCTGGCAAGTATGAAACGCCCTGGTTTGCCAGCAACGATTGTTCGAATTAGAATTGCGCACCCTTGGCGGGGGAGGATGCCGCCCGCCACAGCGATTCGAGGGAGGCGCAAGCGTGCCTAGTCTCACGGTCGAAAACTACGTTAAGACGATTTACCAGATCAGCGCCGCCCAGGGGGGCGAACCGGCGGCGACCGGCGAATTGGCCGAGGCACTGGGGGTTTCCCCCGGCACCGTGACCAGCATGCTCAAAACGCTGAGCGAGAGCAATTTGGTGGAATACACGCCGCACCGCGGTGCCAAGTTGACCACCGCCGGCAATGCCCTGGCGCTGCGCGTGCTGCGGCGCCATCGGCTGATCGAGCTATTTCTGGTTAAAACTCTGGAACTGACCTGGGACGAGGTGCACGAAGAGGCCGAGCACATGGAGCATGCGGTCAGCGATTTGCTGGTCGATCGGATCGATAAATTCTTGGGCTATCCGAAAGCCGATCCGCACGGCGACCCCATTCCGCGGGCCGACCTGTCGCTGCAGGCCGATCCGACGCGAAGCCTGGCGGCGTGCGGCGAAGGGGAAATGTTTCGCCTGGTGCGGGTGATCGATCAATCGCCCGAATTCTTGCGGTACCTGACGACCGCCGAGCTTTCAGTGGGCTCGAGCGGGCGAGTGGTGGCCAACCGAGCGGAGGCGGGACTGGTTTCGGTCGAAGTGGGCGGGCGTGTGACTTCGCTGGGGCGCGAGATGGCGGAAAAGCTGCTGGTGGCGCGGCCCGAGCGGGGTTAATAGCTGGCTGCATGAGATTGCTAGCAGGGCGATCCGGCCTGTGGCCGATGCTAGACTGGAGCGCCGGCGGCGGTAGCGATTGTATCGAATTGTTGGATTCCACCGGTTGTACGGCCGATACAGCTATCAGAGGGTGTCAGAACAGGGGGATGCTACGCCTGGCAGCTTGGCGCTGGACGCCGAGATTACGCGGGCAGTTCGACCCAACTCTCGAAAATTCATTCCCCTTGTTTTGCCACGCCCTCACAGGGCGCATGCCGGCAACGGACCCAAGGGGGGTGCGCGAGCGGAACTCTGATCCGCCGCGACGGCGCCGCAGTCCAAATGCGGAAAGGATTCTCTCACCATGCGGAATACATTCTTGGCGCTTGCCGCTGCGCTGGTTCTAGCCGCCAACAGCGGATGCGGCATGATGCACGGTTGGTGGTGCCATCGACACGATTGTGACGAATGCTGCGACGACGCCTGCTGCCGCGCCGGGTCGCATTGCGGTGATTGCGGCTGCGGCGGCAATTGCGACAACGGTTGCTGTTGCGGCGATCATTGCGCCTGCGGCGGAAACTGCGGCGATGGCAGATGCTGCGGCGGTGATGGCTGCGATCAATGCGGACCGGGTGGATGCGGTGATGGATGTCATGCGGTAGCCGCTGTTGCTCATGGAGCGTGCGCGACGGCTGCGTGCGCCGCCTCGCCATTGTGCCGGGCCGTGGGTTGCCGGGCGGATGCTGCTGCGGCATGTCGCCGGCGGTGGCGGATCAGTTGGGCGGACCGGCAGGACCGCCGTGCTCCAGACGTAACGTATCCGTATTACACGGTGCGCGGACCGCGCGATTTCCTGGCGGCGCATCCGACGCCGATTGGACCGTAGTTCGCGGCAATCAATTTAGCGCAAAAGCGCAAGCCCAGGGGTTGCAACCCCTGGGCTTTTTTGTTACTCGGCTGCCGCGCACTGGTCGTGTTTATCCCCGGAAGCGGCCGACGACGAGCGAGATATTCTGGCCGCCGAAGCCGAAGCTGTTGCTTAGGGCCACGTCGCAGCGGGCCTGGCGGGCAGTGTTCGGGATGTAATCCAGGTCGCATTCAGGGATCGGGCGTTTCGTAATTGATCGTCGGCGGCAGCACGTTGTCGCGGATGGCCATCAGGCAGATGATCAATTCGGTGGCGCCGGCGGCGGCGATCAGGTGGCCCAGCATGCTTTTGGTGCTGGACACCGGCACTTTGTAGGCGTGGTCGCCGAAGACGACTTTGATCGCCAGCGTTTCGACTTTGTCGTTCACGTCGGTGCTGGTGCCGTGGGCGTTGATGTAATGGATGTCGGTCGGACTCAATCCAGCGTCGGCCAACGCCTGACTGATGCAGCCCACGCCGCCGCGCCCTTCGGGATGCGTGTCGGTAATGCGATAGGCGTCGGCGGTGGAGCCGTAGCCCAATATTTCGCCGTAGATTTTTGCCCCGCGGGCTTTGGCGTGCTCCAATTCTTCGAGGATGAGCATCGAGGCGCCTTCGCCCAGCACGAAGCCGTCGCGATCTTTGTCGAAGGGACGCGAGGCGCGCTTGGGTTCGTCGTTGCGGGTCGATAGCGCCGTGAGCAGGTTGAAGCCGGTGACGCCGAACGGATGGATCATGCTGTGGGTGCCGCCGGAGAGCATGATTTCGGTTTCGCCGCGGCGAATCAGTTCGGCCGCTTCGCCCAGCGCCTGGCTGCTGGCGGCGCAGGCGGTGAGGCAATTAGCGTTGGGGCCCTGGGCGTTGAACATCGAGGCCAGGTGCGCCGCGGGCATGTGCGGCTCCTGCTCGAGTTCGGCCATCGGGTGCAGCGACTCCAGGCCTTCGACCGCGAAGCGGCCGACGTCGAGCGTTTCGCCCTGCAGCGAATGGGCCATGATTCGCGAAAAGCTGAAAAAATCTTGCTGGCCTTCACCGCTGCCCAGATACACGCCGAAGCGCGTAGGATCGAATTTCGCATCGCTTAGGCCGGAATCTTTCATCGCCTGCTTGGCGGCGCCGGCGGCGAAGCGGCTGTGGCGGCCGCGGTATTTCCAACGATCGGGATCTTCGCCGGCCTGGTCGATATCCCAGTTCTTCACTTCGGCGGAGATTTTGGTGGGGAATTTGCTGGCGTCGAAGTGCGTGGTATAGGCCACGCCCGAATCGCCGCGCAGCAGGGCCTGCCACATTTCGTCGACCGAGTGCCCCAGGGGCGTAATGCATCCCAAGCCGGTGATTACGACACGACGTTTCATGGCACACTCCCTTGAAAAACGAATTATACCGTCGCCATCCTGGCCAGATTACGAAGCGGCGGCCGCCGGACTGCGCAGAAACGGATCGCTTTCGGCCAGCCGGGGATGAATTTTCAGCGGATTGCCCTGGGCATCCTTCCCGACTTCGTACAGCTTGAGCAAACGCAGCCAACCGAACAGGTCGTACGGCTCGAACAATTCAATTCGCTCCCCGTCTTTATCGAACTGCTCCAGGTGGGCGAAGAAGATTTCGACTTCGGCCTGCAGCTTGCCATCCACGTGGCTGGTGACGGTGGTCATGGCGCCGTCTTCCTTGATGTTTTGCACGAGCGCGCGATAGGTAAGCACGTCGCCGGGCCAAGCGTCGAAGTGAAACGTGACCTTGGATACCTTCGCCAAAATCACCTGCTTTTCGAATCCGCCGTGCTCGCACACCAACAAGCCGGCGGTTTGGGCCATGCCTTCCAGCACGAGCGAATTGGGCATGATCGACGCGCCGGGAAAATGATCGTGCAAATGATCTTCCGACAGCGACAGCGTTTTGATCGCCGTGGCGCTTGAGCCACTGTGGAATTCGGTGAATCGATCGATCCAGAACCAGCGCATGGCGAAAGGAATGGGGAATGCGGAAAGGGGAATGGGGAATGCGGAAAGGGGATTGGGGAATGCACGCGGCGGCGAGTTACGGCAGTTTGCTTTGGACGTAGTTGACCAGGTCTTGGACGGTGAGCATGTTGCCGAAGTTCGTGACGCGCGGATCGGCTTCGAACTTCGACAGATCGGCGAAGGGCATCCGCTTTTTCAGTTCTTCCAGGCCGGCGGCCGACACCTTGCCGTCGTTGACGTACTGGGCGTTGCTCAGAATGTCTTCGGGAAACAATTCGCCGCGGGGGATTTTGATGTTAAATGTTTTTTCCAGGCGGAAGACGATGTCGAGAAAATCGATCGATTCGGCGCCCAGATCGCCCACCATCGTGGCTTCCGGGGTGACTTCTTCCTCGTCGACGCCCAGCGCGTCGACCAAACAGGTGCGAACCTTATCGAACACTTCAGCTTGCTGAACAGGCATCGGTAAAACCCTCCGAAGAAACGAGCTAATTCGTGATTGGATTGGCCGCGAGGCTGGCCGTCCCGGCGACGCCGTTCGTCGCGGGGGCCGCGGCGCTTTCAATTGGTCGATACAACACTCCGAACTGCAAACGCATTTGGCGCAGCACGTGCGCATCGGCGCTGGCGCGGGCCGGATTGCCCTCGGCCAGGTTGTAGCGCCCCATCGTCAATCGGGCGCTTACGTTCATGCGTCCGTCTACAGTGCCGTGCACTTTCAATTTCGTTTCGCGTTCGTTTTGATTCACCAGTTCCGCAGTCACTGTGAGCGTTTGGCCAGGAGCGATGAAGTCGGCGTATTTCAAATTTCGCGCTTCGCGCAACACCACCATGCTGTGCTTAAAATCCTCGCTGACGCGAATCAGCCAGGCCGAGGCCTGCGTCATCGCCTCGAGCATGAACACCCCAGGCATGACGGGAAAGAGCGGAAAATGATCGGCCAGATAATCTTCCGCCAGCACCAAACCCTTGACAGCCGTGATGCTTGCCCCTGGTTTGAGGTCGATGATCCGGTCCAGCAACTTAAAACGCATAACATCCAATGGCGGAAGCGCCACGGAAATAATCACGGGTCAGGAAATTACGAATCAACCAATATAAGCTTCCGGCCAGAGATTCACAACCGCACCAAACCCCAGGAATGAGGCAGCTTTAAGTTCTTGCGGCTGCTGGTTAAACTGAGGGGTTGCGGCCGGAGTCGCCGCGCTGTCTTTCCCATCTTGTCTGGGTACTAACCCGTTTAAGTTTTTTCCGCGAAGGTCCGCCACCGGATGGCGGCTGACTGCAGGAAGGTTCCCTTTTGCGAACCCTCGGCAAGAGGTTGATCTGGTTGATTATTTTGGCCTGGGCCGCAGTTGTGGCTCAGTCCGATTTTCCTGGCGCGCGCACCGCCGATCCGGCGGCCTCCGAGAAGAGTTCGCCGGCGGCAAGCCCGCAGGAAACAACGTCGCCGCCCGTCAGCGCGGCTCCAGATGGCGAATCGAAGGGGCCGGTCGATAAAGCCGCACATGCCGCCCCTCCCACGGTGGCCGACGACACGCAGATTTTTTACGTGCGCGACAAGCAAGGAAGGCTGATCCCGCTGTTGGGCTTTTCGTACGAGGACCTGCTGAAATTCATCGAGCAGAAAGCGGGCGGCAACGCCTCGGCCGAGCAGCCGCAGTACAGCCTGCAGCAGTTGGTCATCACCGGTCAGGCTAAGGGAGACCAAGCCGAGTTGGAAGCCGTTTATAAGATCCAACTAGACAGCACCGGTTCGGTCGAGATGCCGTTGGTCGGCGGCGGCGCCGTGCTGCGCGAGCCGGAAAAATATCAAGGGCCTGGAGAGCATGCGCTGGTGTTCGATGCGGCCGGCGGAAGCTACCGGCTGCGGCTGCGCGGCGATGCCAAATCGGAGCATCAGATTACGCTGAAGATCGCGGCGCCGATTAAAACGATTGCCGGACAGCATCGGCTGGAAATGACTTTGCCAGCCGCGGCGGCATCGCGGCTCTCGTTGCGCTGGCCGGATGCGAACATCACCGTCAGCAATCATACAGGCGCGGCGACGGCCGACGTAAAAGCGGCGGGCGGCGGGTCGGAAATCAACCTGTTGGGGTTGGGCGGGCCGCTGTCGCTGGCGTGGAAGGAAACCACGGGTGCGGAAAGTTCGCCGCCGGTGTTGGAAGCCACCGGTGAAGTGCTCGCGCGCATCGACAGCCGCAGCGTGCAGTTTGAAGCGGTTCTTTCCGTGCGCAGCTTCGGCGCCGAATTCGACCGCTTCCGCGTGAAGTTGCCGCGCGGCGCGCAATGGGTGGGCAGCGAACCGGCACCGCAAGGCTACACGCTGGCCGCCAGCGGCGACGCATCGCAGCAAATCGTCGAAGTGCAACTGGCGCAGAAAACTGCCGGGCCGGTGGAAATTCGGTTGCGCGCCGAACGCGCCTACGACGTCACCAAGCCCGACGAAACGTTGGAGTTGGCGGGCTTCGAAGTGCTGGAGGCGGTGCCGCACCGGCAATGGGGCCATTTGGCCGTGGCCGTGACCGGCGATTGGCAAGTGACGTGGGGGCGGCGCGATCGGATGCAGCAAGTGGACGATCTGCCCGACTGGCTGCGCCGCAAAGACGTGGTGGCGGGGTTTGAGTATTTTGGCCAGCCGGCGGCGCTGGCGGTGCGCATTACGCCGCGAAAAACGCGGATCAGCGTCGAGCCGGAATACGTGTACTTCGTCGAATCGCAACAGGTGCGGCTGGAGGCACGCTTGAAATATGCGATTCGCGGGGCCAAAGCGTTTGCGCTGGACGTTGGGCTGGCTGGCTGGCAGATCGACGAGATCGGACCGGCCGGCACCGTCGATTCCGACGCGGCCTTGGCATCCACGGGCCCGGTGGTCAAAGCGCCCTTGCTGCAGGCCACGACCGGCGACGTCGAAGTGACGATCAAGGCGCACCGCGGCATTCCGGCTGATGCGAAGCGAGTGGAACTTACACTGCCGACGCTGTTTGCCGACGTGCAGGGACCGGCGCTGGTGGCGGTGGCGCCGGCCGACAACGTGCACTTGCATCCGGTGGATGCGGAACTAGTCGGATTACGGCGCGAAGCGGCGTTGCCGGGCATGAAGTTGCCGCCGCGCCAACAGGCGGCATTTTTCTACCGCGGCGAGCAAGCGGCGGCGAAGTTTGTGGGCGAAATCCAGCGGATGCCGCAAGTGGTAAGCGCGGCGGTCGATAGCACGATCGAAGTGCGGCACGAAGAACTGCGCGTCGATCAATCGATCAAATATCGCGTGGAGCACGAGCCCTTGGCGGCTCTTTCGCTAGAAGTACCCAAGGCGCTGTTGTCGGCCGACGCCAAGTGGGAATTGCTGCTCGAGGGGCAACCGCTGGCCATCACCCCGGC
The DNA here is from genome assembly GCA_963773925.1 of Pirellulales bacterium. GTDB lineage: Bacteria > Planctomycetota > Planctomycetia > Pirellulales > JADZDJ01 > CAVRAW01. The sequence goes on along the minus strand of CAVZDC010000012.1, from coordinate 85,887 downwards.
GACAGCGGGCGAAGCGGCCAGTGCGCGCATCGACGTGCCGCTGCCGAATCCGAAAATCGGCGATTTCGAAGTGCAGGTTCGATCGCAATGGCCCGAAACTGCGCTGACGGCAGCCGCCAACGGCGAGCGCACGGTGCCCTTGGTAATGCCCGCCGGCGGCGCACTTACCGGCAACACGTTGACCATCGACGCCGAGGCGGGAATTGCCGTGCAAGCGCACGATCCGGCCTGGACCGAAGCGGAAGGGCCGAAAGGACAAGAGGCCGCGGGCGGCGGCGGCGCGCTGCAGCTCAGCGCGGCACAAGGCGCGACGGAAATTACTTTGAACATCGGACGTGCAGATCGCCGCGGCAAAAGCGACACGGTTGTCGATCGGGCTTGGGTGCAAACGTGGTTGACCGGCGCGGGGCGGCAAGACCGGGCCGTTTATCGTTTTAGCGGAGGGGAGCAGCCGATCGAAGTCAGCTTGCCGCCGGGCGTATCGGCCGGCAATGTCGAAGCGCGGCTCGACGGACAAAGCGTGCCGATTGTCGCCACCAGCGAACAAAACCTGGCCGTGCGGCTCGATCCGCGCGGCGGACACCAACACGTGTTGGAACTGCAGTACCAGTTCGACGACCGGTTCGCCCGCATGGGCGCCATCGAGGCACAGTTGCCGCGTTTCAACACCAGCGTGTGGATGCAGCGAATGTATTGGCAACTGATTCTGCCGGGCGATCGGCATTTGCTTTCGGGCTCGAGCGAATTGTCGCTCGGAGTTTTCCTGGATTTGGTCGGGCTTGTATTGGGCCCGCAAGGCGCCGATGGATCAGGCGGAATTGGAAGAGTGGTCCGGCGCAGCGAGAAACTCCACCGCCGGAAAAAGCCAATCAATATTTGTTCAGCGTGGCGGGAAACCCCGAGCGGCTTACGGCGCAGCGTCGAGCGCGGGCAAATTGTGATGATTGCGTCGCTGGCGGTGCTGTGCGTCGGATTATTGCTGCTCTATTTGCCGGCGATCCGTCGGCCGGCGACGCTGCTGGTGGGAGGCGTGCTGCTGTTGGCGCTGGCGGCATGGAACGCCGATTTGGCGCTGCTGTTGGCGCAGGCGTCGGTGTTGGGCGTGGCGCTGGTGTTTCTGTCGGGCTATTTGGAATATGCCGTGGCGCGCCGCCGCCGAGGCGCGGTAGTGGCTGCGCACCGGCAGTTCGATCCTGAAGCGAAGCAGCACGCAGGTGCCGATCCGCGCATTGGAAGCGGCCGCTGCCGCGGCGAGCTCCGGCAATTCCAACTCCGGGGACGAGCCGGCAATCGAGCCGGAGATTGGTTGAGTCATGCCCTTGCGCGTTAGCGTCATATTGATTGGGTTGCTGGCAGCCCTGGCATTTCCACACGATTGGAAAGCGGCGCGGGCGGCGGATAGCGCGCCGCGCAATCGGACGCTCAGGCTCATCCGGAAGCGCCAACTGGCATGTGCAAAGATTGCTGGTTCCAGCAGACCGACCGGAAGATTGGCCGCGCGACAAAACTCAGCGCTATCTGCCGATGCCGGCCGACGAGTTCGAAGGTCGTTTGGCGCAGTTGCGCAAGCCGTCTGCGCAGAATGCAGAAGTTGCGGCTCGCCCGGCTGGTTTCCGCCGATTACACCGCCACGCTGGCCGGCGACAATTTGGTCGATGGCGAAGCCGTGTGGCAATTTGAATCGCGCGGCAAGGAAAAATCCGCCGTTCTGCTGGATGGCTGCCAGTTGGCGCTTACGCAATCCACGCTGGGTCGATTCGTCGCAGTGCGCCGCGGTGGGAAACGATCAATACGGCCGATTGGTCGCCTTGGTGGAGCGGTCGGGCAAGCTCCGCTGCGGCTGGTCGCTCCGGGGCCAGCAAGATTCGGCCGAGAATCTGTTGTTCGATCTGCAATTGCCCGCCAGCCCGGTCAGCACGTTGCACTTGACGCTGCCGGCTGAATTGGTGGCCGAGGTGGATCGCGGCCTGGCGGCGCCCGAGGGGAAACCTCAACGCGGCACGCAACATTGGACCATCGAGTTGGGAGGCAACCATCGGGCGATGTTGCGAATCGTCAAGCGGACTGCCGGCGGGAAGAATCTTCCGCTCGTGCTGGTTCAATCGTCTGAAGTGTTTGACCTTTCGCAGCATGGGTTGGAGTTGACGGCGGAGTTCAAGCTGAACGTCGTGGAGGTCGCGCTGCGGCGGCTGTCGCTGCTGTTCGATCAGCCGCTTTCGCCGGTGCGGGCCGAAATCGGCGGAATTCGAAATTCCCATTGCGCTGGCTTCAAGCGACGGCAAAGAGGCGACGCGAGCGGAGATCGAATTTCCCGAGCCGCTTCAAGGGTCGGGGCATCTGTTGCGAATTACCGCCGTGGCGCCGATCAAGAGCGCCGAGCGATGGCGGCTGCCGCTGGTCCGCGTGCCAGAGGCGCACTGGCAAGAAGGCGACGCAACGCTGCGGGTGGCGGCGCCGCTGGCGCTCGATGATCTGGTGTGCCAAGGATGCCGGCAAACCAAGGCCGAACCGTTTGGCAAGGAACCGGCGGGCGAAGCCATCGGCATCCAATGTTTCGGCGACTCGCCGGAAATCAACGTGATCGTTTCGCAGCGGGCGGAGCAAATTCGCCTGGCAAGCGGCGTGTCGATTTCGCTGGGCGCCAATGAATGCACGGGACGCTACGTGGCGGATTTTACTGCCGTCGACGGCGAACGATTCGAGCTGGAGGCGGAAGTGGCGCGGCAGTGGATCATCGATAACGTCGAAAGCGATATCCCCGGCCGCATCGTCGATTGGTCGCACGAAGCATTGCCCGGCAAGCCGGGCAAGTTGAAACTGCAACTTCGCACGCCGTTTGCGCCGCAGCATCCGCTTGCGGCTGGTGGTCAGCGGGCGCCGCCGCCGCTCGCCGATTGACGCGAATGACTTGCGGCCAGCCGATCTGGAAATGCTGACGTTCTCCGATGCGGAAGCCACGCGCCGGCTGATTTACTTGCAGACGGCCGATCCCTATCAATTGCAGCTTAACGGGGCCGAACGGGCCCACTATCTCGATCCGGCTCAATTGCCGCAGAGCGATGCGGCACTGCTGGGCGAAAAAACTGCCGGCGTGGTGTTTGTCGATGACGAGCAAGCCCGAACGCTGGCCGTGTCGCTTTCCGCCAGACCGCCGCGCTATCAAGCGGAGATTCACGCCGAAGCGCGAGTTCACGACAACAATCTGACCGAGTCGTATCGCTTTTCGATCGTTCCGCAAGGGCGCGAAATGGCGCGAGTTGTAGTTCGCTTTTCGCAGCCGCGGGCCGAGCCGATCGCGTGGTCGATGGAGGGCGTCAACGATGCGGCGTTGCACGCCCGTCGTCTGTCGGAGGCCGAACAAGCGGCTCAGGGCCTGGCCGAAGGCGAGGCGTGGGAAGTGCTGTTGCCGACGCCGCGATCGACGCCGTTTGAAATTCAAGCAGTGCGGGAACTACCGCTGCGCGGCGAAACTCCGGTGGCCTTGGCGGCGCTGGTCGATGCCGAAACGCAACGGGGCAGCGTGTTGGTTCGCTCCACCGGCGGCGAAATGCCCGGAATTGCGCAGCCGGCGGCTTCCGGCGTTGCCCGCTGGAAGTGCCGCCCACGGGTCAGCAATCGACGTTGCTCGCGGCATTCCGTTACGAACCGGAAGAAGACACGCTGCAAGCGGCCGAGCCTCCGCTGGTGCTTGTGCCGCTCGATACGCCGTCGGCCGCTAATCCCGCTTGGATTTGGCACGCGCAATTGGATTCGCGGTACCAGCGCGGGGGCGCGGAACACGTGCTGACTTGCCAGGTGGAAAACACGGGCGTCGCAGAGATCGAATTCCAGCTTCCCCAGGGCGCACAATTGCGGGGCACATGGATCGACGGGCAGCGGAGTGACGAATGCCTCGGCGGAAAACGACGGACGCTGCCGCGTTGCGCTGCCTTCGGGCCTGCGATTTGTGACCGTCGCGTTGCAATGGACCGACGATCGTGGCGCATGCCGCAACATGATCACTCCCCGCCGCGCCCCTTGGCCCGGTTGCGACGTACCCATTTTGGCTCGCCAATGGAACGTGAGCCTGCCGGTCGGTTTCGCGGTGGCCGAGGCGCGAAATCGGCGGCAAGCCGGCGATCAGAGCTTCGTGGACGGCTCGCCTGTTCGGCCCGTTGGCCCGCAGCGAGTGAAACGCACGCGACCGATTCTGCTGCGATTCAGCAAGCGACGCATAAGCAGGCCGGTCTGATATCGCCGTGGAAGGCGATCGGGCCCCACTTCGCCGCCGGAAAGCGCGGGATGGATTACCTATCCATTCGACGACTCGGGCGACACGGCCGCAACGATTTGGATTGTCGATCAGCATGCCCTGACCGCCTGGTCGTGGGCCGTGTTTGTGGTGTTTGTCGGATGCGGCTGGTGGGTGGGACGCCGGCAATTGCTGCAGACCGCTGCCATCGTCGGCGCGATCACCGCGGTTGCATTGAGCGTGCCGGCCGCGTGGGCGCCGATTGCCGCCGCTACCTGGTTGGGCTTTATCGTCGGACAATTGCTGACATGGTCATGGCGGCCAGCGCGGCTGGCGATTGCAGTCAATGCCGATGACTCGGAATCGACTTCCAGAACCAAACGAATGGTTGTGGCGGGCACGGCCGTTTGCTTGCTCGCAGCTGTCGCACTGCGCAACGCAGTGCGAGCCGACGAGCCGGCCGCATCGCCTGCCCAGCCGCGCGCCTCCGACATCCGGCAGGTGCTGATTCCGGTCGATCACGACCAGCATCCCACCGGCGGACTGTATTACCTGCCGGAATCGTTTTACGACGAACTGGTGCGCGCAACTGCGGACGCCAAGTTTGCCGGCCCGCAGTATTTGATCACGCGGCGCAACTTATCGGGCCGAAATCGGCCGGGATGCGGCCGGCGGCGATCTGACCAGCGGCGATTGGCGGGCCACGTTCGATATCGAATCGCTGGCCGCAGGCGCCGCGATGACGTTTCCATTCGATTCGCGCGGAGCGGCGCTGGTGCCGGAAGGCATCCAGGTCGACGGCCAGGCAGGCGTGTTCCATTGGGAGCAAAAACAGCATGTGTTGGCAATCAATCTTGGAGCGGCGGGCCGGCATCGATGTGGAAATGCTGCTGCGGCCGCAGCGCCAGCGCGGCGGATTTGATTTTGCAGTGCCCGCGGCGGCAACTGCGCAACTCGATTTGACGAAATCGAAGGCGGCCGCATTCGATCGTGGAAACGGCGCTGGGTGCAACCCAAAGCGCCCGCCGTGCCGGAATCGCTTGGTCCGGCGACGAAGATCGTGGTCCGGCCGTTGGAAACAGCCGCATCGGGCGGATCCGCCAAAGCACCGGTGTTCGACGTTGACGAACTGTACTGGCTGCACGTTCGACCTGGCTCGGTGACGATCGACGGCCGGTATCGAATCAAAGTGCGCGAAGGCCAGTTGCAACGGTTGCAATTGCTGGCGGATTCGAGCCTGCAACCGCTGAGCGTGGCCGGCGGCGGCTCGATTAAGACGCGTCGGGTTTCCGAGCAAGCTGAACGCCGTGACCATCACGCTGGCCTCGCCGCATTGCCGGCGACGCGACGATCGATATTTCGTCTGCTGGTCAACGGCGGCAACGGGCATCGGCGAAGTGCGACTGCCGCGGTTGCAGATTGAAGGCGGCGGCGGCCGCTCGAAGATGGTGGGCGGCGACGCTCGATCCGGCGCTGGAAATGAGCGAAACGCCGGCTTCCGCGATGCAAACCTTGACTCCCGCGCAATTCGCCGAGTTGTGGGGCTCCGGCGAGGTGAAACCGCAGTTGGCGCTGGATCGCAGTGCCGACAATGCCGTCGCGAATTTCTCGACACGGGTTCGCGAAACCAAACTCACCGCGCGATGTGGTTTGGCACTCGATGTGGAAGAGACTTCGCTGCGCGTGCGGCTGGCGGCTCACGTGACCGCGCAAGGCGGGCCGGCGTTTCAATACCGGTTGAACATTCCCGCGGCGCTGCACGTGGACGAATTATCGGCGTTCGATTCGCAAGGACCACGGCCGGCCCATTGGGCACGGACGGGCGAGAACTCGCTGACGGTGCTGCTCGCCGCTCCGGCCAGCGGCGAGATCAAGTTGCTGGTGCGCGGCCGGCTGCCACGCTCCGGCGAAACGGCGTTCTCATTGCCAGAAATCAGCGTTCAAGGCAGCGATCAGCGAAAAGCTTCGGGCCATTGTCACTCGCAGTAGCGAAATGTTGGTGTCGGTGACCGATCCGGGCGGGTTGAAAATAATGCCCAACGGCGAAGTCGGCGCGGCGCTGGCGGATGCGCAGCACGATGGACTGATCGAACCGCTGCATCCCGGCGAAGAGCAGTTGGTGGCGATTTTGGACGGCCAGCAGCAGTCGCAGCCGGCCGTGCTGCACGTCGAGCCGAACCGGCCGCGAGTCCATGCGGCGCAGGCCACTTCGATCAATCGCGGGGCCGAGGCGTGGCAAGCTGCCGTCGATCTGAGTTTGCAAGTGGATGACGGCGTGCTGGACGCTATTGCGATTGGAATTGCCGCCACAGTGGAGCGGGCCGTTTAAGATTACGCCGGCGATGCCCTTTGCGGTAAATGAATTGCCCGGATTGAACCGGCGGCAACTGGTGGTGTTTCCCGAAACGCCGCTAGCGGGCGCCACGCATTTGCACATTGCCGGTCCGCTGGCCGTAGCCGGCGGCGAACGGCCGGCTGCTCCCGACATTTACCTGGTTGGCGTGCCGCGACTGGCGCGATATTTCCTGCTGCCGCGGCGAATTGAAGATCAGCAATTGTCGTGGGACACGCGAGGCCTGATTCCCAAGCCGCTGCCGGAGGAACTGGCGGCAATCGTCTCGGACGCGCCTTCGTACCGTTCGTATCAACTGTTGCGCGGCGGCTATCGCGCGGTGTTGCGTTCGGCGGAACGAACGGCCGAGGATCCGCAGGTGCGAATGGCCGACATTTCCACAAGCTGCCAGGCCGACGGCAGTTGCTGGGGCGTGGCTGCGTTCGATCTGGAGCCCGCCGGCGCCACGAACTGCCTGCTGGAAATGCCCGACGGTTTGCAGTTGGTGAATGTGCTTGTGGATGGGGCCGCTGCCCAGCGAGTGGCGCAAGGCGACAATCGCTTTAACATCTGGCTGGGCGACAACAAGTTGCCGCGCAGGTTAGAGGTGATATTTGCCGGCCGCGCTGCGCCGTCCGGCGGCTCGATTGTCATCACTTGCCGGCGCCGCGATTGGCCGACATTCCCGTGGAGCGTACGTTGTGGAGCGTCTCTGCGCCGCGATCGTTTGGAACAGGTCTGCTACCGGAAGGCTCGAACGTTTCCGAATTGCGCCATGAGTTGGTACGGTACGAAAGCACGACAACGCTGGCCGATTCCGCCGCGGGATTGTTGCTGGAACAATCGCCCGACGATTTGCTGCGCTGGTATGCGCCGTGGGGGAAACGGTTTTTGGACAGTCGTGCCGCGCTGGGTCCGCTGCTATCGGCGGGCGCGGAGGACAATTCGGTGCTGAACGCCACGGAAGAAATTGCCACGATCGAGCAGGACCAAGCCCGATTGGCCCGGCGGCTGGGCACCTCGAACTTGATGAGCCAATTGTCGGCTGAGCCGGCGATTGCCGCTGATCCTGTGCGGCTGTGGAACATGACACAAGTGCCGGGACGAACTGTGTTGTTTGCGCTGGCCCGCGGCGACAGCGGGCCGTTGACGGTCGACTACCTGCAACGAGCGGGCGATGACCGCTGGCCGCGGTTGATGGTGGCCGGCGCCATGCTGCTAGCAATCCTCGCCATGGCGGTGGCGCGGCGGCGAGGCTGGCTGCGCTTCGACCTCCAGTGGCAGCGATGCGCCTTTTGCTCCCATGATATTGGGGGCGATTGTTGCAGGTGCGTGGTGGCTGTGGCTGACGCCGCAGATTTTTCGCACTCTTGATTCTGGCAGCAAGCCTGTATGCCATCGTCCGAGAAATCGGCTTCCGGCGATCGAGCGCGGCACGGCCGGTTTTCGCGGTTGCATCGCGGCCGGTTGGGAATCCAGGCTCGTCGCGCACGCGGATTTAGTCGGGCTAGCGTTTCCGCTGAAAACTGCGGTGCCGGCGGGCCGCATTCCGTGCCACGCTTGTTGCTTTCGGGCTTCTCCAGTTCGCCTTGGCAGGCGCGGGGCGATTTGCTAGCCTGTCCCCCCTTGCACTGGGACCGGTGGATAGACCGGTGACGCCGCGGGACGGATCTGCGGCTCGAGGAAAACGACAGGCCGACAAGGAAGGAGGCCCTCGATGGAATTGAATCTCCGTCAAGCGTTGAAGGTGCACATTCGGTGGATGATCCGCCGCGACATGCCCGAAGTGCTGGCAATCGAAAACGAAAGTTTCGAATTCCCTTGGTGCGAGGACGATTTTCTGCGTTGCCTGCGGCAGCGGAATTGCATCGGCATGGTGGCCGAGCATGACGACCGCGTCGTGGGCTTCATGATCTACGAGCTGCACAAGGCGCGGCTGCATATTTTGAATTTCGCGGTCGGCACGCGCTTTCGCCGCTTGGGCGCCGGCACGCAAATGATCAAAAAGCTGGTCGGCAAGCTTTCCGCCCAGCGGCGCAACCGCATTCTGCTGGAAGTGCGGGAAACCAACCTGGCGGCGCAATTGTTCTTCCGTTCCTCGGGTTTCCGAGCCGTTAGCGTGCTGCGCGATTTCTACGAAGACACGCCGGAAGACGCGTATCTGATGCAATACCGCTTCCGCGCCGACGAAGCTGCCGCGATCGAGGAAGAGCAAGTGCGGATGGCGGGTTAGACGATGCGCGACGGCGCAGATACAAGCTCGGCAGCTAACTTCGAAATCACATCGGGATTATTTCCACATCCAATTCCGGCAGGCGCACGATGGCGATCGTGTGCGGGTTGGCGCGATACAAGGCGCCTGGATTGAGCACCAACGTGTGCCCGATTTTTTCTTGGCGCGGCACGTGCGTGTGGCCGTGGCAGACGAGCTGATGCAAGCCGTCGGCGATCGTCTTCGCCAGTAATTTCTGATCGTCGCCGTGCAACAGCGCAATTTTCACGCCGGCTAATTCCAGCGAAGCCGAATCGGCCGTGATACGATTGGCCGGCCTGCTCGATGGCCGTTTGCAAAGCCTGATCGTGATCGACGTTGCCCAGTACGAAATGCGTGGGCCAGGCGGCAAACAGGGGGATGATGGCCGGTGAGCCGATATCGCCGCAGTGCAGCACCCTTTCCACGCCGAAACTTTCCAGCATTCGCACGCCGCATCGTGCGTATTCCACGTGGCCGTGAGTATCGCTAACAACGCCTAAGCAGCATAAAATTCAATTATGGGAGGCACGGGCAGCGGTCGTACCGTTTGGACAGCGGGCGATCTACGGCGGCGGTGAGCGATTTACCGCGGCGGTCTAATTCTCCCATCGCTAGATTTAGAACGTACGATTATAGTGGTTGACCACTGAACAGGGACCAGCGAACCAGGCCACGGATTAATTTCTTTCACCGATGCTATCTCCTTCAGCAACGAACCAACTTGCAGTCGGACTGCTTCTGGCACTGGCGGCATCGGCGGCGATTGTTTTCCTGGTGTGGTGGCGGCGTTCGCCACTGACGCTGTCGCAAACCATGATGTGGTCGATCAATTACTGGATCACGCGCTTGCTGTGGGGGACGCGCGTGGAAGGCACGCTTCCGGTTTACCCCGGCGAGGGAGCGGTGATTGTGGCCAATCATCGCAGTTCCATCGATCCTTCGTTCGTGCAGATTTGCATTCGCCGCGTCGTGTACTGGATGGTGGCGCGGGAATATTGCGAAGCGCCGATCATCGGCGGGCTATTGCGGACGTTTCAAGTGATTCCGGTGGGCCGCGGGGGAATCGATACTGCCGCCACCAAGCTGGCCATTCGCCTGGCGCAAGAAGGCGGTCTGGTGGGCATGTTTCCGGAAGGGCGGATTAACGACACCAAGGATCAACTGCTGCTGCCGGGGCGGCCCGGTGCGGCGTTGGTGGCGCTGAAGGCACGGGTGCCGATTATCCCGGTGTATATTGCCGACTCGCCGTACGACGGCACGGCGGTAGGGCCGCTGTTGATGCCCGCCAAAGTGCGCGTGCGGATCGGAAAACCGATCGATCTTTCCGAGCTACTACGGGCGGGAAAAGGAAGAAGGCGTGACGGCGGAAATCACGAAGCGCGATTGCGCGAAATTGCCAGGCTGGCCGGCGATCCGAATTTTGAACCGCAATTGGCCGGTCGGCGTTGGAAACCCGGTCACGAGGAAGAACCCTCCGCGGGGCTCAACGGGCAAAACGGCGAAGCGATGGCGTCGGCCAACCATGCGGCAGCCGCGCAATGAATTTGCGGCTTTGCAAGCTGGCTCTTGTTGCGTTCACGCAACAGCGCTGCAATTTGCAAACGCGCCAAAAACGCGGCCCCAGCATCGCCACGAAACGTCACCGCCGAAATATTTCGCATTGCCGAATATTTTCGGCGCCACAAGCACTTGCGCCGGCACAATCTGCTTCGATCTGTTTTGCCGTTGCGGGTCGCCGTCACCGCGGCCGGAAATAAGCTAGGGTTGATTTCGGAGAGAGGCATTCCAGCCGTTCTTGTCACAAAACGTCCGTGTCAGCGGCGGATTCACCGCCGCGGACGGGCGTCGTCTTATCTGGAGTACATCCGCAATGTTCAGCAAGCTTTTTACCCGCGCGCAAGCTTCGTCCGAGTCGGACCGCGATTCGTCGGGGAAATATCGTGGTGCTGGCCGGCTTTTTGATGACGGCCACCGCCGGGATGTTGGCCTTCTCGATCGACTCCGGATACATGCTGGTCGTGAAGTCGCAGCTTCAGGCCGCGGCCGACAGCGCCGCCATGGCCGCCGCATCGGTGATGGGATCAACGCAACTGGATCCAATCGCAACCGCCAAAACGTACGGCGCCTATCACAAGGCGGGCGGCGTGACGGTGAATTTAAAAGATAGCGACATCGAGTACGGCACTTGGGATAGCAACGCCAAGACCTTTACGCCAACCAGCAGCACTAGCAACGCGGTTCGCATCACCGCGCGGCGCGACAACAGCACCGGCGGCAACAACCTGTTTTTCGGCCGGATTTTCGGCGTGAGCACGTTTAACGAAACCGCCCAGGCCATTGCGATGGGCAACCCACGCGATATTTGCTTCGTGGTGGACTTGTCGGGCTCGATGAACGACGACACATCGACCGGTTACGGCTCCAGCCCGTCGTATCGCAGCTCTGGATACTACGAGCATCTACCAGTCGATGTTGCAGACAGTGTTCACGAATTTGAATTTCGGCAGTTATCCAGGCACGACGCAGAAGATCGGCTCAGCCGCTGGGCTCGAGCGTGACTTGGAGCGGCTCGGGATCCAATGGCATTTATTCGACCAGCGGACCGTTGTCGAAGAGCTCGATTTCCAGCACGTATCGAATTAAGAGCACGGATTCGACAAGTGCGGCGCAAACCAAGGCGTACAAGTGGATCATCGACAATCAGATTGCGTCGATCATGCCCAACGCCAAGCCGGCGCCCAGCAGCAGCAATTCCACCAGTTTGAACTACTGGACCGGCTACATCGGCGACATCAACAGCAACGGCGGAGTGCTCGGCTATCGCACGTACGTGACGTGGCTGATGGAGTATGGCGGGCGCGACCAAATGGTTGACACCAGCAACTCGCAGTTCGGACAGCTTTCCACGAGCAGCCCCAACTGCGTATACCACAACGAATCGACGGCCGGCGGCACGTTCTCGTTCCCCGCCGACGAGCAGCCAACCCATGCGGAGCGGCGCTCGGTGATCGCGGGAATCAACGAGGTTAAGTCGCATAACGCGACGATCGGCGACACCGACCAAAAGGATTGGGTTTCGATTGTCACCTTCGACAAGCAGGGCGACGTACAGACGCTGCTGCCACTAACCAGCAACTACGATACCGCCATGGCAGCCTGCCCGAAAATGCAGGCCGTGGGGAACAATGGCGCCAGTACGGATACGGAGTCGGGCCTGGCGGCGGGTTACAATTTGATTAAACCGGCCAGCCAAGGGGGCACAGGCCGTGAGAACACGGAAAAAGTGGTGGTGCTGTTGACCGACGGTGCGGCGAATCTAAAGGACAGCAGCAATTCGAGCATTAGCTCCTACACGTCGTCGCATCCCAACACGTACAACGGCAGTTCGAACTACTATGGCTCCAGCGATTACCCAAGCGATGCCGCACTGATGCAGGCCGACGGGATGCAGAGCAAGGGTTGGTACGTGTATGCATTGCCTCTGGGTTTGGCCGTCGACAGCGACTTTATGAATCGCATGGCGCGCGTGGGCGGCACGGCCGACGATAACGGCAATGCTCCGAGCACCAGCGGCGATCCGTCGACGTACGAAACGGAAATGACCACCTTGCTGGGTAAGATTATCGACAATCCGCAGGTGCGGTTGGTGAAGTAGTCGCAGGGAATCGTAGAAACGCGCAACATTTAGCCTCCGGTGAATTCACCGGAGGCTAATTTTTTGCCGCGTTTCAGCATCGGTTAGGGGAGGAATTCTTGGCACCAATAGATTGTGCCGTCCTCGGTGCGGTAGGCGGCCACGCCAATGCGCTTGTAGCTGCCGTTGAGAATGTTCGCCCGATGACCGGGGCTGCTCATCCAGTCGTTGACCACTTCGTCGGTCGTGCGCTGACCCATGGCGATATTTTCACCCACGTTTTTGGTGGTGTGCTCGAGCGAATGATTGTTGGTCATCCAAGCGGTATGGGTACGGGCCGACTGCAGCAGGCCGTGATCGACCGTCAACGGCGGCAGGCCGTAGCGGGCGCGCTGCGCGTTGGTTTGCTCGACGATTTGCTGTTCCACTTCGATCAGATCGTTGCCGGCCGATGGCGGCGCTTTTCCCTCGTCGTACAAAAACAGCGACAAGAACAGCGACAACGCAATTTTCAAATACATGGTATGGACCTCCTACCTGGGCCTGACAAGAGCTTCAGGACGCAGTTGAACGCGGGGCGGGTTTCGAACTAGTTTTCGAGTGGTGGGTTTCGAGTCACACGCGTTTCAGGCGAGAATGGTTAAGGTACCGGTCCAAAAAATGCTAGCAAGGGGCAATTGCTGCCGGGATCGCCGTAAGTCTAATGCACCCGCAGTGTCAACTTGCGTCATGTTGTTGTGAGCACTAAGCTTGTGTGATTCAAATTTTTTCGCCGATTGGCGTTCGATTTGCCCGCCGTTTTCGAGCTTCTTTTTACCTAAGCTCCCTATTTCAAGGAGTCGGTCGATGGCGCGCTTTCGAGCGATTTGGCTGGCCGTTGCGGTGCTGGCGGCGACCGTGGCGGCGGCGGACGACCAGGTGTCGCGGCCGGCCGACTGGCCGCAATGGCGCGGGCCCATCCGTGACGGTGTCTCGACCGAAACCGGGCTCTTGCAACAATGGCCCGCCGGCGGCCCGGAACTGGCCTGGAAAGCCGATGGTTTGGGCCAGGGGTTTTCGAGCCTCTCGCTCCAAAACGGGCGCATTTTCACGATGGGGGAACGGGACGGCCAGGAGTGCGTCTTTGCGTTGGATCTCGACGGCGGCAAGGAACTGTGGTGCACGCCGATCGGCAAAACCGCCGACAACGCCGGATATCCTGGGCCGCGCTGCACGCCTACGGCCGATGAAAGGTTGGTCTATGCCCTTGGATCGCACGGCGATTTGGCCTGCTACGACGTCGAGAGCGGCGCGGTGAAGTGGCGCAAGAATCTGCCGGCCGATTTCGGCGGCAAAATGATGTCGATTTGGGGATATAGCGAGTCGCCGCTGGTGGACGGCGGCAAGTTGGTTTGCACGCCCGGCGGCGACGCTGCGGTGATTGTCGCCTTGAACAAACAAACAGGCGAAGAAATCTGGCGGTGTGCACTGCCCGACATCGGCAAGAAAGGCAAAGACGGCGCGGGATATTCGTCGATCGTGATCTCCCACGGCGGCGGCAAGAAACAATACGTGCAGTTCGTGGGGCGCGGCCTGATCGGCGTCGATGCCGACAGCGGCAAGTTCCTGTGGGGCTATAACAAAATTGCCAACGAAGTGGCCAACATCTCTACGCCCGTGGTGCGCGACGATTTAGTGTTTGCCTCGGCGGCGTATGAATCGGGGGCCGCGCAAGTGCGACTGCAGGCGACTGACAACGGTGTCCGCGCGACGGAAGCCTATTACATCCCCGCCGCCACTTTTCAGAATCATCACGGCGGAATCGTGCTGGTGGGCGATTATCTGTACGGCGGCAACGGACAGCAGAATGGCTTTCCCACCTGCCTCGAGTGGAAAACCGGCCGCATCGTGTGGGGCGGCAAGCAGCGCGGGCCGGGCGCGGCTCGGCGGCGGTGACCTGCGCCGATAGCCGGCTGTATTTCCGTTACGAAGACGGCACGATGGCGCTGCTCGGCGCCTCGCCGCAAGAGTACAAAGTGTATGGCACGTTTCAGATTCCGGGCGTCAGCCACCCCAGTTGGTCTTATCCCGTGGTCGCCGGCGGAAAGCTCTATCTCCGCGAGCAAGACACTCTGCTGTGCTACAAAGTCAAGTGAACCGGGCGGTTCGGTTGGACGCAAGCCGACGCGGCTTGCTACATTGCACTTATGCGAAAAGGAATTGGCGTATCTCCGGGCGTGGCCGTGGGGACGGCCTATTGCATTCACGAAATCTTCGTGAATCCCAATACCCGTCGCCTGGCCGACGCCGAAGTGCGGCCCGAACTGGCCAGGTACGAGCAAGCCCGGGAAGCCACGGCCGGCGATCTGCGGGCGCTGCACGCCAAAGTTTCCAGCCAGGTGGGCCAAGAGCAGGCGGCCGTGTTTTTGGCGCACGAGTCGATTTTGCACGATCCGGCGTTCACGGAAAAAATTCGGCACTGGATTGTCGACGAACGGCAGTCCGCCACCGCGGCCCTGCACAACGTGATGAACGAATACGCCGATTTATTCGCCCGCACCAAGGACGAATACATCAAAGAGCGGCGTGGCCGATGTGCGCGACGTGATCGTGCGCCTCAGCGGCCATTTGTCCGACGTACTGAAAGACGGCACGGAGCAATTGCCCGACCCACTGATTCTGGTGGCCGACGAACTGTCTACCCTCGCAAGTGGTGATGCTGGGCAACCGCGAGGTGCGCGGCATCGTGACGCAGGCCGGCGGGCAAACCAGCCACGCGGCGATTCTCGCGCGCAGCCGCGGCATTCCCGGCCGTTTCCGGCCTGCGCGGACTGCTGCGGCAAGTGAAGAACGGCGACACGATCGTGGTCGACGGCCGCGACGGCCACGTGGAAATCAATCCTGATCCGGAAACGCTGGCCGCCTTCCGCAAATTGCAGCGCGAGTTCTTCGATCTCAAAGATCACCTGGCGGAAAATCGCGATAAGCCCGCGTCACCGCCGATGGCGTCGAAGGTGGAGTTGCTGGCCAACATCAATAACGTTTTGGACGCCAAGGCGGCCGGCGGCGATGGGGGCTTCCGGCGTGGGATTGTTCCGCACCGAATATCTGTTTCTCACGCATCCGGATGTGCCCGATGAAGAAGAGCAGGTCGAAGCGTACCGGCAAATCATTGAAGCCAGTCCGAATCAACAGCATCACCATTCGCACGCTGGATCTCGGCGGCGACAAAACCATTCCCTACTTAGGGCACGCCAAAGAGGCCAATCCGTTTCTGGGTGGCGATCGATTCGCCTGTCGTTTGAGCATCCGGAATTTTTCGCCACGCAAATCCGCGCGGTGCTGCGGGCCGCAGCGGCGCCCGAAAGCCGCGTGCGATTGATGTTTCCGATGATCACGACGCTGGAGGAAATCCGCCGGGTGCGCAAGATGGTTGCCCGCGCCTGCGATGATTTGAAGAAACACGGCAAACCGTGCGGCAACGTGCAGATTGGCTTGATGATCGAAGTGCCGGCGGCGGCGATCATGATCGATTCCTGCTGGAAGTGGTCGATTTCGTGTCGATCGGCTCCAACGACCTGGTGCAGTATCTGATGGCCGCGGATCGCGATAATCCGCGCGTCAGCCATTTGTGCCAGCCGCTTAGCCCGGCGGTGCTGCGCGTGCTGAATAATACCATCGACGCCTGCAATCGGGCCGGCAAGCCGATCACGCTGTGCGGCGAAATGGCCGGCCGGCCGCGCGCGGTCGTGCTGTTGTTCGGCATGGGACTGCGCAGCTTCAGCATGAGCCCGGCGTTCATTCCCACGATCAAGGAACTGATTAGCGCATCTCACATAGGCGAAGGCCGAAGAGATTCTGCAGCGCGCACTGCAAGTGCAAAACCACGGCTCAGGTGATTCGCTTCATGGAGCGGCAAATCGCCGAACTGGCGCCGAATATGAAGATGTTCGATACGGCATGAGCACGTCCGTTGGTTCCATCCTGCTCGTCGGTCTGACGGCGTGGGCATATTATCCGTCGCTGGGCGGTGAGTTTTTGCTGGACGACAAAGTGCTGGTGACCGAGAGCGAGTTCGTCCGTGGCCCCAACGGGCTGAAGCGCATTTGGCTCAGCACTGATCCGCCCGATTACTGGCCGCTGACGAACACGGCCTTTTGGCTCCAGTGGCGGGCTTGGGGCCCCAACACCATCGGTTACCACGCCACCAACGTGGCGCTGCATGTGGCCGCGGCGTTTTTGCTGTGGGCGATATTGGCGAAGCTGGCGATTCCCGGCGCATATTTGGCCGCGCTTTTGTTTGCCGTGCATCCGGTCAACGTGGAATCGGTGGCTTGGATTTCTCAACTGAAGAATACGCTGGCGATGGTGTTTTTTTTGTTGTCGATCTGGTGGTATTTGAGGGCGGAAGAGGGACGAGGGAAGTTAGAAGTGGAGAAGAGCAAAAGAGGAGAAGAGCAGACGGGCCGGGTGGGCCTATGGTATGGATTGAGTCTGCTGGCTTTTGTGCTGGCCATGCTTGGCAAAGGCTCGGTGGCGATGCTGCCCGTCGGGCTGCTGTTAATTGTTTGGTGGCAGCGGCGGCGCATCGCATGGGCGGACATCCTGCGGACTGTGCCGTTTTTTGCGGTCGCCATCGCGCTCACTGCGGTGAATCTGTGGTTTCAAACCCACGGCAAGAATATTGTGGTCCGCGATGTCACGTTTGCGCAGCGATTGGCCGGCGCAGGAGCGGTGGTTTGGTTTTACCTGGCGAAAGCGCTAGTGCCGATCGACCTGGCATTCGTCTATCCCAATTGGCGCATTCAAGCGAGCGACTCTTTTGTGGTGGCTGCCGCTGGCGACCACCGTCGCCGTGACGGCTGTGCTTTGGCGGCTGCGAAATTCGCCCGGATCGAAGTGGACGCGGCCGTTGTTGTTCGCCTGGGCGATTTTTTGCGTATCGCTGCTGCCTGTGCTCGGCTTTGCGGACGTGGGCTTCATGAAGCATTCGCTGGTGGCCGATCACTATGAGCACGTTGCGCTGATCGGCATGGCGGCGCTGGTGGCGGCGATTTGGAGCGTGTGGTTTCGAGCGGCTCGGATGCCGGCAATGGTTGCGGCCGCAGCGGTGGTCGGTGCGCTGGCCATGGCAACCTTCGACCAAAGCGCACTGTATGCCGACCCCATCGCCCTGTACACGGCAACTTTGCGGCAAAACCCACAATCGTGGATGGCGCACCTCAATCTGGGCGGCATCTTGATGGACCAAGGAGAACTAGACGAAGCCGCCCGGCAGTTCGAGGAAGCGTTGCGCATCAAGCCCGACTACGCCGAGGCCTACTACAACTTGGGAAATTGCGCGGCCCGATCGGGCCGTTTGGACGAAGCGATCGCCCGCTTTCAGCAAGCATTGCAAATCTATCCTGACGACATTCGGATGCTCAACAATTTGGGTGGCGCGCTGATGGTCACCGGCCGGCTTACCGAAGCGATCTGCCAGTTCCGGCAAACCTTGCAAATCGAGCCCAATTATTTCCAGGCCCGTTATAACTTGGGCTCCGCACTATTCGAAACTGGCCAGTATCAGCAGGCGATCGACGAATATCAGAAGGCTTTACTTTTGCGGCCCGACTCGCCGGACGTGCACTACGATCTGGGTACGGCGTTGGCGAAGATGAATCGGAACCAGGAAGCCATTGCGGAATACCGACAATCGCTGCAGTTGAAACCCGACTTCACGAAGGCGTGGTTGCACCTGGCGCTTGCCCATGCCGCATTGAAGCAACCGGAAGAGGCAATTGCCGCTGCTGAGAAGGCGATTAGCGTCGCGCACTGGCAGAATCAATCGGCGCAGGCACAAGAAATCGAAGACTGGCTTGCGAAGTATCGCGCCGAGCAGAGGCATGCACTCGGCACATCGTCCGAAACTTCAGATACGCGCGACCAAGCCCTGATCGATCAGTTGCCCGATTGCCGCCAGCCGTCGTCGGCCTTGTGGGCGGTCGACCAGCCGCTGCCTTCCATCACCGCCGGCCGGACCACGTTGGGCAGATCGGCGGTGCGAAAGATGGCGCGGGCCACCACGGCCGGGCCCATCAATGGCGAGCCGGTAGTGCGGTTCGAAGGATCTTGCAACAGCGGAGCGCCGCTGCTGGGATTGATTTTCGAATCGCTGCTGGGCGTGTCGTTGTTGGGTTGAATCGGCTGAATCGGCCGCAGCGAGGAATTATCTGGCGGCATGCTCGGGCTGCTGGGCTGATAGGTTGAGTTGTTCGGCTGGTAATTGGAACTATTGGGTTGGAACGTGGACGGGGCCGAGCCGCCGGGAGCGGGGGCCAAAGTCGGCGTGCCGGTCGAACTTGAAGGCATGCCGCTTGCCGGGGCGGGCATGTACGTCGGGGCGCCATAGCTGGTGCCCGGAGCACCGTACGTGGCGGCCGGCGCGCCGTAGGTCATCGCGGGAGCGGTGACCGCGGCCGGAGCGGCATAACTGACCGCCGCAGCGCCGCCGCCGCAAGAACTGCAGCCTGCGGTGGGCATCACGGCGGGAGCCGACACCGGCGAATAGTAATTCGCGTTGCCGCAGGTCGCACAGGGTGCCGCGGGCATCTGCGTCACCACCGGCCGGTACGTCGTGTAGGGCACTTGCACGGCACGGCGCACGTAAGTGGTCACCGGTTGCATCACGGTTTGAGCGCCGGCGCACGGATCGCACGTGGTTACCGGGCGATATGAGGTGCAAGGCACGCAGGTGTATTCCGTGCGGTAACAGGTTTGCGGCACGTAGCTAACTTGCTGCGGGCAAACGTTGCACGCGGCCACCGGCGGCGGGCAAACCGGCGCCGGTTCCTTGTGGCAGTGAAACAAGTCGCACAGGCAGCACGCATACGTGCTTTCCGGCAGCAGCACCAACGACGCGCACACTGCGGTCAGCACACCACGGACGAATGGCTTGTACATCGAAACGCTCCCGATAAGTCGATACGACTCTATCTTTGTTAAAGGCGTGCGCGGTCGCACTGTCAACAGTTCACTGCCTGGCGGCGATCATTTGGAAGAACATTTGTCGTGGGCAACACGCTTAGGATGCACAAGTTGTGCCGCTCAGCGATCGCTTCCACAACTTCATTCCATGCCGCCGTGCGCACTCGGCGCACAACGACCTGATCAACCGTTTGTCCAAGGGTAGGTTATAAAAATGGCGGCGTTGTTGCCCGCACGCAACAAAGCCAGCAAAAAGCTGCCGGTCGTTCCGGATGTAGCGGCTTTGTAATTGTTACAACCGATACAGAGTGAAGGGCGCAGGAGACGCAGCGCAGGAAGCAGTGGCGGGTTGCAGACTAAGAGCGGCGCTGCTCGAACAGATCGTATAGCGCGAAGAAGGTTTCGCGCACATTGCCGCGGTGGGCACGGAAGGCGGAGGCGACGTCGGCGGGCTGAATCAAGCCGCCATGCGGCGGCAAGTGATAAGCAACTAGCCGTTGCACGGTCGCCAGGTCGGGCGACGTGCGCAAGAGCACCGGAAAACCACCAGCGGCGGTGTCGCTGTGGGCGGATATCAATAGTCCCCAACCGCTGCGGCGGCAAAACTGGCCTAGCCGCCGGCGACCACACCATCCCAGTTGCTCGTAGCCGTCGACGATCAATAATCCGGATGGTTCTTCAGGCCCGGGCCAGGGGAAATCGGCCGGCAAATGGCGCTGCCCGTCGCTTAAGATAATGGCCCGCACCGCTCGGCCGGCACGCTCGATTTCGGGGGTCAACGTGGCCAAAAGTGCCGATTTTCCGCTGCCGTGCGGGCCGATGATTGCCCCGCGCCAATGGTGCCCGCGCAATTCTGCCAACAGCATGGCTGCATGATTTCCCTCGGGAAATTGGTACCGCAGCGCGCCGGGACGCACCCAGCGGGTGGAAAACGGATTGGTGATCCGCCCAGCGTCAACGAGCGTCGCCGTTTGTGTGCTCATACTTTTTCCATCCCCGGCTGAGCAGGCAACACTTCGCCCAATTGAAACGGCCGCTCAGCAACGAAATCTCTCCCGCGCCGCAAAAATGCCCGCACGCGCACGCACCAGCAAATTTTCACGTTCATGCCTTCGTAACTGAGCGGGCTGTTTGGCAAGATGGTTTGAAACCGCCGGCATTCGTTCAGATTTTTTTCGGGCAGCTCGTCGGCGGTAAGCCGTTCGAAGTAGTGCACCGCCAAATCTTCTTCGCCTTTGCCCTCGGTGAACCAGAGCACCGAAACTTCAACCGCCTGCAAATCAGCCGGATCGACCGAATCGATTTGATACATGCCCGACAGCACCTCGCCCGGCTGAAACACGCGCTGGGCGCGATCGAGTTGAATGCTGATCAACGGTTGGCGGAGCAATGATTGCATGTCGAACACCTAAACCGGCTGTCCGTTGTTGGCCTCGAGATTCACAGGTTCGCCATTGGTCGCGTGCTGCGGCGGGCAAATCACGATCGGAAAGCTGCGTTCGAAACTGGGCCACCCGCTTGCGTCGCCGCGAACCACCAATTTCCATTGCACCTCGTTATGATCGGATTTGAACGAATGCATTAGTTTTTCCGGTATCGCCAGTTCGCAAGTTGCCTCGTGCGCAGTGCCGGGCAAAATCTCAAAATCGTTGGCCCGAAAAAGCGATTGACGATACACGATGCTGCGATCGGTGCGCGTGTCGGTCCCCTGCCGATAGGCCGCCACTTCCTCGCATTCCAACAGCACCTGGAACGATTGCATCGACAAATGCCCGGTTTGCGATACGTGCACGTGGTAGGTATGGCCCGGCCAGAGCGGATGATCGGAAATTTCGATTTGCGTGGGGCCCACGCCGGTGGCGATCAACAAGGCGCGGATGAAAAAGTAAATCAGCAGACCGCCGGCCACCAAGAACGGCAGCACGAACAAATCGAGCCACCAATCGGGTTGGCCGCGCAGATGCCCGCGCACGGCGATCACCACAAACAGCGCCACCAGGCCGTTCCACAGCAGGCAGGCCGTGGTGGCGGCGAACAGTCGCCAGCCTTGCGAACCGTGCACCGGCAAACGATATTTCAGCTTCGTGCCGGGGCTGTTCGTCAGGTCTTCGTTGTGCGGCACGGTGGGATAATCTTTGGCGCCCGCATCCACCTCTTCAAACAGATCGAGCTGCCCCAGCTCGCCTTGCGCGGCGCGATGCTCCGGCGATTTGCCCCATTGCCACAGGCTGAATACCAACCCGGCGCCGCCGATCAGGATGAATCCGCACGGGACCAACAGCATCATCCAGAACCACCAACTGTAGCCGCGCGAGATGACGGCCATGTCGGGCTCCAGCGGATCGTACCAGCACAAATACTCGCGGCCGACTTGAATTTTGTCGACCATCGATTCGACGTCCGCGCGGCTGCTGGACCAGGTGCCCGTAATGTCGTACGTCCAGATTTCGTATTGCTGGCCGTCGGCCTCGTATCGGATTTTTACTTCGGGGCGATAAACCGAGTTGCCATCGCTGTCGTGGCTTTCGCCGATGCGTTTGTCGAGCGCATTCGCGGTGACCTGCAGGAACTCGTGATTGGCGCGCCACTCGGGCACAACCTTGCGGGCCAACAGCAGGACCAGGAATGCCGTGCCGGCCAGAAGCATGAGCGCAAAAAACAGGGCTTCGCCGGCGCTACCCAGGGTTTTCGACCCCGTGTGGCGATGCCCACGCTTCTTGCCGAACATGCGAAACGAACGCGACACGGCCTGGCGAGATTGGAGAAAGTGGCGAAAAGCACCCTTCCCGCGAGTTTACACGATTCTTCGCGGGACGGTCAGCCGGTCGGGCGCGCGAAGTCGAGGGAATCCGCATCGCGCCAGGCAAATTGCACCGGCGATTTACGCCCGGCGCTTAGTCGGGTTTAGCGTGCCCCGCCACGACGGCCAATTATGCCACGGCGGCTTCGGCCTGGCGGCTGCGGCGATAGAAGCCGATGCTTTCCAGCGCCTTGTACACCTCTTCCAGCGTCTTTTCGCCGAAATTGGAGATGCTCAGCAGGTCTTCGCGCGTGCAGTGCAGCAGATCGTTGACCGTGAAGATGCCCCGCTCTTCCAAGCAGTTGGTGGTGCGCACCGAGAGGCCGATTTCGGCGGTGCTCATTTCCAAGCGTTCGGCCAGATCGGCTTGCGGATTGCGAAACGTATCGAGCGGAATGCGAGTGCGACTCATGGGTTCCCTCCCGTAATGAACAGGCCCTTCCGGCACAAGCGACCCCACCGTGAGTTCGCCTCCGCGCCGGATTGCCGAACAATATAGCGATTTCCGCCATTTTGCCAACTGTCTGAGGTGGTTTTGTGGGTCTTTCCGCCCGGCGCGCCGCGAAAACTGCGGTGCTAGCACTCGTTTTGCTCGGGATTCGCCGGGGAATTGCGACTGATATACTTATGTACGGTACTTTGCTCATCTGATCCCATGCCCGCTAATGCGACTACGGACCCGTGCATCATCTCACTGAAGAACTGACCGAAGCGCAGCTCGCCGCCGTGCGGCACGTGGATGGTCCGCTGTTGATTTTGGCCGGCCCGGGCAGCGGCAAGACGCGGGTGGTCACGCATCGGATCGCGCAATTGCTGGAGTTGGGCGTGCCGGCGCGGCACATCCTGGCGCTGACGTTCACCAACAAAGCGGCCGACGAAATGAAGCGCCGCGTGGCCCAGTTGGCACCGCTGGCCTCGGTGTGGATGAGCACGTTCCACCGGTTTTGTGCCCGATTGCTGCGGGAATACGCGCCGCACGTCGGCCTGCCCGAGAACTACACGATCTACGACACCTCGGATAGTTTGTCGGCGCTGAAGCACACGCTGGATGCGTTGGATTTGGATCTGACGCACACCACGCCGGAGCGCGTGCAGGCGGCTATCAGTTGGGCGAAAAACAATCTCATCACGCCCGAGCAGTACGAGCCGCGCCGCGGCAGCCCGATCGGGCAGATCGTGGCCCAGGTGTATGGGCCGTATCAAAAGCGGCTGATCGAAAGCGGCGCGGTCGATTTCGACGACCTGCTTTTGCACGTGGCGGTGCTGTTGCGCGAGAATCCGGAAATCCGCCGTGCGCTCGATCAGCGCTATCGCTACATTCTGGTCGACGAATATCAAGATACGAACCTGGCGCAGTACACGATCGTGCGCGCGATGTCGGTCGATTATCCGAACCTGGCGGTCACGGGCGATCCCGATCAATCGATCTACGGTTGGCGCGGCGCGAACCTGAACAACATTCTGGATTTCGAGCACGACTACCCGAACGTGAAGATCGTGCGGCTGGAGCAAAACTATCGCAGCACGAAACGCATTTTGCGCGTGGCCGACAAGCTGATCGGCTTCAACAAGCGCCGCAAACCGAAAAGTCTGTTCACCGACAATGCCGAAGGGCGCGCGGTGCGGCTGGTGTTTCATCCGTCGCAGAAAGACGAAGCCGAGCAGATTGCCGCGACGATCGAAACCGAGGTGCGCTCCGGCCGGCGGCGGCCGCGCGATTTCGCGGTGTTCTATCGCACCAATGCGCTGTCGCGCTCGTTGGAATTCGCGCTGCGCGATTACAGCATTCCGTATCAGATGGTCAACGGGCTGGAATTTTATCAGCGCAAAGAAATCAAAGACATCCTGGCGTATTTGCATTTGCTGAATAATCCCCGCGATAACGTGGCATTTCTGCGGATCATCAACACGCCGCCGCGGGGCATCGGCCGCGGCACGATCGGCCGGCTGCAGGAATTCGCCAACAGCCGCGGATTGACGCTGTTGGGCGCCGCGCGCGAAGCCGGAATGATTGAAGGTCTGAACAAGCGCGCCGCAGTCGGCGTGGCTAAGTTTGTGGCGCTGTTCGACCACATCAGCGAGGCCGCCACCGCGCCGGTGGAAGAAATTATCGGCCGGGTGCTCGGCGAATCGGGCTATCAGCAGTTCCTGCAGGAATCGGAAGACGAGGAAGATCAGGAGCGGCTGGCGAACATCGAAGAATTGCTGACCGCCGCGCGCGAGTTCGACGAAACGCATCCCGACACCGGCGCCTTGGAAGCTTTCCTGGAACAAGCGGCGCTGGTGAATGATACCGATGCCTGGGAAGTGGACGACGACCGCGTAACGCTGATGACGGTGCACGCCGCCAAGGGTTTGGAATTCCCGGTCGTGTTCATGATCGCGCTGGAGGAAGGAATCTTCCCGCACGAGCGCAGCCGCAACGACGAGGAGCAACTGGAAGAAGAACGCCGTCTGCTGTTTGTGGGCATGACCCGGGCGAAGGAGGAGCTGCATCTTAGCCGCGCATGCTACCGGCATTATCGCGGCCAGTTTCGTCCGACCGTGCCCAGCGCCTTTCTGATGGAGTTGCCGCAAGAGGAATTGGAATTCGAACAGCCGAAGACGGCGGTGTTCGATCCCGGCGTGCCGGAAATCGCCGAAGAGGACGCCGCAAGTGGATGCGACGATTCCGAAAATTTCGAATTCTCCGCCGCGCGAGACGGACTTAAGCAGTGCAGTAATGCCGACGGGACTTCTGACCACCGCCGCGGAACTTGCTGCAAAAACGGCGGACGATCAACCGCAACCGTCGGCCTCCGTCGAACCGCGCGATCTCGCCCGAAGTGTTTCATCAGGGGATGATCGTCAAGCATCCCGAATACGGCCTGGGCAAAATCGTCGCCCTCTCCGGCAGCGGCATCAAACGCAAAGCCACGGTGATGTTCGCCTCCAGCGCCGGCGAGAAGCGTTTCCTGCTGATCCACAGCCCGCTGCGCCCGGCCTCCGGAAACTAGCGCGGCTGCGCAGCTACTTCGCGCGGCGGCTTTCTTTGCGCTTGCGGCGTTCGTCTTCGCTCAGCACGCCGTCGAGGATGATTTCCAGGATCGCTTCGAATTGCTCCTGCGAGGAAACCTGGCGGCCGACGAAGTGGTTGGTGAACATCGTGCCGTACAGCAGATTGCCGATCGTCTCCAGGATGCGCTCCACCGGCAGATCGTTGCGCACGCGGCCTTCGCTGGATCAATCGGGTCCACAGTTCGCGCCAGCGGGCGCGGTTGGCTTCGCGATATTCAAAGTACGTCGGCCGCTTGCGATGTTTGAAGTTGGCGCGTTCCTGAATCAGCAGCTCGACGTGCTCGGGGTGATCTTCGAAGAATTGGAAGTACGTGCGGATGGCGTGCGAGATTTGTTCGAACGGTTCTTGAACCTGGTCGGCGGCGGCAGTTGACGGCTTGCTGCATTTGCCGCATGCCGTCGTCGACGCAGGCGTAAAACAATTCCTCCTTGCTGGAGAAATACAGATAGAGCGTGCCTTTGGCGATCTTCAACTCCGCGGCCACGCGCTCCATTTCGCAATCGGTATAGCCCAATTCGGCAAACAAACGGGCGGCGGCCTTAACGATGGACTGGCGACGTCCGGCGCGATGATCGGCCGGGGAAGTCGGTGAAGCGGCGGAAGTTGACATCGGTTTATCGGAGCGGAAGTACTGGCGGGATTGGGGTTTGTATCACGGTGCGAGCGGGCATTGAATCCGAATGCCCGCTTCCTATAATATACTATCACATAGATGACTGACTAGTCAGTCATCGAACTTTTTTGACCGTCGGGACTCCTTCCTGCACTGGCAATATCATGTTTGACGTCGGCTTCACGACGCGTCGGCAATCTCTGCGCGCCGCGGCGCTTTTTCAGCGCTTGCGCTGGCTTGCGGTGCGCTTGCTAGCAGCGGATGCAGCGCGCATACCGATGCTCAACAACCGCCGCCGCCCAAACCGCCCGAGGTGTATTACACCACGCCGACGCAAGAAACCGTCACCGAGTACGAGGAGTTCACCGGCCGCACCGCCGCCATCAACACAGTCGAACTGCGTTCGCGCGTCAGCGGCTATCTCGACAAAGTGGCTGTTCACCGATGGCACGGAAGTTAAACAAGGTGAACTGCTGTTTCAGATCGATCCGCGGCCGTTCCAAGCCGAAAGCGAACGGGCCGCCGCCAATGTCAGTCAGGCGAAGGCGCACTTCGATCGGCTGGATCGGGAAGTGGCTCGCGATCAGGCCGCTGGTCGCAAATCGCACCATTACGCCGGATCAGTGGGACCAGGTGACCTCCGATCGCGCCGAAGCGGAAGCCACTTGGAAAGCAGCGCTGGCGGCGAAGGATTCCGCCGATTTGAACCTGACTTGGACGAAAGTAATTGCCCCCATCAGCGGGCGCATCAGCCGGCGGCTGGTCGACCCGGGCAATTTGGTGAAGGCCGACGACACGATGCTGGCCACGATCGTTTCACTCGATCCGATCTACGCCTATTTCGACCTCGACGAGCGCACCGTGCTTGCGCATGCGCCGGCTGCTGGAAGAGGGAAAACTGCTGAAGACTCCTGAATCGAAAGTGATCGTGCAAGTGGCGCTGGCGGACGAGGAAGATTTTTCGCACAAAGGCGTGGTCGATTTCTTCGACAACCAGGTCGATCCCACCACCGGCACGCTGCGGCTGCGGACGGTGATCGAAAATCCAAAACATTTGTTGCTGCCCGGCTTGTTCGTGCGGCTGCGGTTCCCAATTGGCGAGGCGCATTCGGCGCTATTGATTCCCGACGAGGCGATCGGCACCGATCAAGGGCAAAAATATGTGTGGGTCATCGGCGAAGGGGACAAAGTTTCGTATCGCCGCGTGAAGCCGGGATTGTTGCACAACGGCAAGCGCGTGATCGAAGACGGGCTGAAGCCCGACGATCGCGTGGTGGTCACCGGCTTGCAGCGGCTGCGAAAGGATTTGCAAGTGGTTGCCAAACCGCAATCGGACATTGAGACACCAACGACCGGCCCGGCAGCAACCCCAACGGCTCCAACCAGCACGGCTCCGGACAAGAAGGAATAGGGAAGTTCCGTGTTTTCACGATTCTTCATCGATCGGCCGATCTTTGCGTCGGTGATCTCGATTGTGATCACGCTGGCCGGGGCGGTGGCCTTCTTTACGCTCCCGCTGGCGCAGTATCCGCAGATCACGCCGCCGACGATCCAGGTGGATTGCAACTATCCCGGCGCCAGTGCGCAGGTGGTCGCCCAGACCGTAGCCGCGCCGATCGAGCAGCAAGTCAACGGCGTGGAAGACATGCTCTACATGTCGTCGCAGTGCACCAGCGACGGCTCCTACACGTTGACGGTCACGTTCAAGCTGGGCGTGAATTTGAACTTGGCCCAAGTGCTGGTGCAGAACCGCTTGAGCCTGGCGATGCCGCAGTTGCCGGAAGTCGTGCGGCAAACGGGCGTAAGCACGCGGAAGCGCTCGCCGGACATTCTGCTGGCGGTGGCCATCTATTCGCCGGATGGGCGGTACGATCAGCTTTATTTGAGCAATTATGCGGTGCTGCGCATCCGCGACGAGCTGGCAAGGGTGCCTGGCGTGGGAGACGTGTTCGTGTTCGGCCAGCGCGATTACAGCATGCGGATCTGGCTGGATCCCGACAAGCTGGCCGTGCGCAATTTGGCGGTGACCGACGTGATTGACGCCTTGCGCGAGGAGAACATGGACGTGGCGCTGGGGCAAATCGGCCAGCCGCCTGCGGTCGACGGCCAACTGAAACAAATCCCGCTGAGCATCGAGGGGCGGCTGAAGGAGCCGGCCGAATTCGGCGACATCGTACTTCACACCACCAAAGATGGTCGCATGATCCGGATCAAGGACGTGGGCCGGGTGGAAATGGGAGCCAAGAGCACCGACATCAACATGCGGTTCAACGCCAAACCAACTGTCGGTTTGGCCATCTTCCAGTTGCCGGACGCAAATGCGCTGGACACTGCCGACCGCGTGAAAGCCAAGATGCGGGAGCTGGCGCAGGATTTTCCAGAAGGCCTAACGTATGGAATCGGTCACGACACCACACCGTACATTCGTGAATCGGTGGCCGAGGTGTTCAAGTCGCTGCGCGATTCGGTCATCTTGGTGGCCATCGTCGTGCTGATTTTCTTGCAAGGCTGGCGGGCGGCGCTGATTCCACTGATCGCCGTGCCGGTGGCGATTATCGGCACGTTTGCGGCGATGGCGGTGGCCGGCTTCAGTTTGAACAACCTGACACTGTTCGGCCTGGTGCTGGCGATCGGCATTGTGGTGGACGATGCCATCGTGGTGGTGGAAGCGGTGGAATACCACATCGAGCGCGGACTGGCGCCGCGCGCCGCGGCCATCAAAGCCATGAGCCAGGTTTCGGGGCCGATCATCGCGGTCGGCTTCGTGCTGGCCAGCGTGTTTATTCCGTGCGCATTTATTTCGGGAATCGTCGGCCAATTTTTCCGGCAATTCGCGCTGACGATCGCGATGTCGACGGTGTTTTCGACCATCAATTCGCTGTCGCTCAGCCCGGCGCTGGCCGCTCTGCTGTTGAAGCCGCGGCACGGCAAGCAGGATTTGGTCACGCGGCTGGTGAATTTCGTCTTCGGCTGGTTCTTCCGGTTTTTCAATTTCGGCATGCGCACTTCGACCAACGCGTATCTGGCCGTCGTGGGAAAATTTTTGCGCGTGCCGATCTTCGTGCTGGCCGTTTACGGCGGGCTGCTGTTTCTGACCATTTGGGGCTACCGGCAGTTGCCCATCGGGTTCATTCCCGCGCAGGACAAGGGCTATCTGATTGCGGCAGTGCAACTGCCGGATGCCGCCAGCGCCGAGCGCACCCGCGCGACGATGGCCAAAATTGAAGCGGTCGCCAGGAGCGTCCCCGGTGTGAAGTATGCGTTTTCCGTGGCCGGGAACTCGTTTGTGCTCAGCGCATATGGTTCGAACTTCGGTTCGATGTTTTTGATTTTGGACGATTTCAGCCAACGGCGGACGCCCGATCTCTCGGCCGACTCGATCATGTCGAAGATTCGCCAGCGCTGCGCGGCGGAAATCCCCGAGGCCCAGGTGTTGGTGTTTGGCCCGCCGGCGGTATCGGGCCTGGGTCGCGCGGGCGGATTCAAGTTCATGGTGGAAGATCGCGGCGGGGTGGGTTTGGATGGAGCTGCAGCACGAAACCGACGACCTGGTCGCCAAAGGCAATCAGACGCCCGGGCTGGTCGGACTTTCGACTGTTTACAAGGCCAATTCGCCGCAACTGTTTGTCGACGTGAACCGCGAGGCATGCATGAAGCAAGGCGTGAGCCTCGACGAATTGTTCGCCACGCTGCAGGCCTATTTGGGTTCGCGGTACGTGAACGATTTCAATCGCTTCGGCCACACGTGGGAAGTGATCGTGCAGGCCGATCAGAAATATCGCAATCAGGTGGACGACGTGTCGCGCCTGAAGGTGCGCAATCAAAAAGGCGAAATGGTGCCGCTGGGCTCGTTGGTGAATGTGCGGCCGGTAGTCGGCCCGCTGGTGCTGACGCGCTACAACATGTATCCGGCGGCTGCGCATCAACGGCATGGTGGCCAACAGGCTATAGCACCGGGCAGGCCAGCGAGGCGCTGGAGAAATTGGCCAAGGCGGAATTGCCTTCGGCCATGTCGTACGAATGGACCGAAATTACGTTTCTGGAGCAAAAGCAGGCCAACACGGGCATGATCGTGTTTGGGTTCTCGGTGGTGTTCGTGTTCTTGGTGCTGGCCGCGCTTGTACGAGAGTTGGTCGCTGCCGCTGGCGGTAATTTTGGTGGTGCCGATGTGCGTGTTGTGTTCGCTGGCCGGCGTGTGGATCGCCAAGCAAGATATCAACGTGTTCACGCAAGTGGGCTTTGTGGTGCTGATCGGGCTGGCGTGCAAGAACGCGATCTTGATTGTCGAGTTCGCGAAGCTCCGGCGCGATGCGGGCGCAAATGCCCACGATGCCACGCTGGAAGCTTGCCGGCTGCGGTTGCGGCCGATTTTGATGACTTCGTTTGCCTTCATCCTGGGCGTGGTGCCGCTGGTGGTCGCAACGGGTGCCGGATCGGAAATGCGGCGCGTGCTGGGCACGGCCGTGTTCAGCGGCATGCTGGGCGTGACGCTGTTCGGCATTTTCCTCACGCCGGTGTTCTTCTGGGTGATCGAACACGCCACGCGTTGGCGCATTTTCACCAGCGGTGCGTTGCCGGCGGTTGGCGGCGTGCTGATCGACGCCGTGAGTCTGCGGCCGGTGCGTCGCCTGGCCGGGCACGTGATGGCGCGATCGAGTGCGAAACCAAAGCCTCCGCGGCGCTGGCCGTCGGCGCCAAAACTGCGCTGGCAGTTATTCGGCAACGGAAAAGTGCGAGCGCGAATTTGAACGTCGACTCGGGCAATCATCACCCGCCGGCGCCGCCCATCGACGTGCCGGAGCCGCCGCAGCCGGTTCACGAAGTGACCGCGGAAATGCCCGTCAGCGAAATGCCGACGGCGGCAGAAACGACCGAACAGATCGATTTCACAACGCTGCCGGCAGATCACGTGCAAAGCGATTGATGACGCCGGCGCCGGCAATTCCCATGGACCACGTGCAAACAGCCGACACCCATCCGGTGGAGGCCTCAGCTGCGGAGCCCAGCCCCATCACGGCTACGGTCGAAGCGACCACCGAAAAACCAAAACCGGTGAAACTGCAATTCGATCCGATCCCGATCAACTGGAAACCGGAACCAAAGCTCGACCAGAAAAAACATTGATCCACAACTTGTCTTCGCATGTTTTCTCGCTTCTTCATTGATCGACCGATTTTCGCCACCGTGCTGTCGGTGGTCATCACGCTGGCCGGCGGGCTGGGGCTGTTCGTGCTGCCGGTGACGCAGTATCCGGAAATCACGCCGCCGACCGTCGAAGTCTCCACCGTGTATCCCGGCGCCAACGCGCAGGTGGTGGCCGACACGGTGGCCGCACCGATCGAGCAGCAGGTCAACGGCGTCGAAGGCATGATGTACATGTCGTCGCAGTGCACCAACGACGGCAACTACGTGCTGACGGTCACGTTCGAGCCCGGCACCGATTTGAATCTGGCCCAAGTGCTGGTGCAAAACCGCATGGCGCTGGCGCAGCCGGTGCTGCCCGATCTGGTGAAGCGGCGCGGCGTGACGGTGAAGAAGAAATCGCCCAGCGTGCTGATGATCGTCAATCTGTTTTCCCCCGACGGCAGTCGCGACAACTTGTATCTGAGCAATTACGCCACGATTCAGTTGCGCGACGAGCTTTCGCGCCTGCCCGGCGTGGGCGATATTTCGTTCCTCGGGCAGCGCGATTACAGCATGCGGATTTGGCTCGATCCGCAGCAAATGGCGATGCGCGGCATCAGCACCGCCGACGTGGTCACGGCCATTCGAGCAGCAAAACACGCAGGTGGCGGCCGGGCAGATCGGCCAGCCGCCGGTGCCCATGGGCCAGAAATTCCAATACACGATGAGCACGCTGGGGCGGCTGGACGAGGCGCAGCAGTTCGGCGACATGATTATCCGCACCGACCCGGAGCAGCGCATCATCCGCTTGCGCGACATCGCCCGCACGGAATTCGGCGCGCTGGCATACGATCAGGTTTGCACGATGGACAACAAGCCGTCGGTGGCGCTGTCGATTTATCAATTGCCCGGCTCCAACGCGCTGGATACGGCCCACCAAGTGCGGGCCAAGATGGAAGAGCTGAAAGATCGCTTTCCGGAAGGGGTCGACTACGCGATTGTTTACGACACGACGCCGTTCATTCAGGAATCGGTGAACGAAGTGTTCAAGTCGCTGCGCGACGCCATCATTCTGGTGGCGATTGTCGTGCTGGTGTTTTTGCAAGGTTGGCGGGCGGCGATCATTCCTCTGGTGGCGGTGCCCGTGGCGATCATCGGCACGTTCGCCGCTATGGCCGCCGCGGGCTTCAGCTTGAACACGCTCACGCTGTTCGGGCTGGTGCTGGCAGTGGGCATCGTGGTGGATGACGCCATCGTGGTGGTCGAAGCGATCGAGCATCACATCGAGGAAGGCAAAGCGCCTCGCGACGCCGCGATTGCCGCCATGGATCAGGTGGCCGGGCCGGTGATCGCAGTCGGCCTGGTGCTGTCGGCCGTGTTCGTGCCGTGTGCGTTCATCTCGGGCATCGTCGGGCAATTCTTCCGGCAGTTCGCGATGACGATCGCCATTTCGACGGTGATCTCGGCGTTCAATTCGCTCACGCTCAGCCCTGCCCTGGCGGTGTTGCTGCTGAAGCCGCGCGAAAAAGGGCACGGCGAAGCACTGCCGCGAATTCTGATCGTGGCGGTCGGCGCATGGCTGGGATATATGTTCCTCGGAGCCTGGTTGCGGCCGATCCTGGAGAGCCATCTGCCGCATTTGTCGGGCTTGATGTGGACGTCGATCGCCGTGGTCGCCGGCGGAGCGCTGGCCTGGATCGCCAGTTATCCCATCAATTTCGTGTTGATGATCGCGTTTCGCCTGTTCAATCAAACTTTCAATCTCATAACCGGTGTCTATGTCGGCGTCGTGCGCGTGCTGTTGTGGTCCAGCCTGCTGGTGCTGGTCGGCTACGGCGGGCTGCTGTACATGACCTACGATCTGTTCAACAAAACTCCCGTCGGCTTCATTCCGCAGCACGATAAGGGCTATTTGTTGGTGAATGTGCGGCTGCCCGATTCGTCGTCATTGGGGCGCACGCAAGAGGTGATGGCCGACATCGAACGCATCGCCGACAAGGTGGAAGGCGTGAAGCACACGGTGGCCATCGCCGGGCAGTCGCTGCTGCTGTCGGCCAATGCTTCAAACTTTGGCTCGATGTACGTGATGCTCGATGAGTTTCACAAGCGAGCGGAAGAGCATCTCTCCGCCGACGTGATTGCCGCCGAGTTGAAGCAGCGATTCGAGGAGGAGGTTCGCGACGGCGAAGTCAACATCCTCGGCGCACCGCCCGTCGAAGGCCTAGGCACGGCGGGTGGTTTCAAAATTGTGATTGAAGATCGGGCCGATTTAGGCCTGGGGACCCTGGAGACGGTAGTGCAAGACATCATCCGCATCGGCAATCGAAGTGCCGGGGCTGAGCGATCTGTTCACTAGCTTCCGCGCCAACACTACGTGGATGTTCCTGGACGTCGATCGCGATGCGGTAAAGCAAATGGGCATTTCGATGGGCGACGTATTCAACACGCTGCAGGTGAATTTGGGCTCGCTGTACGTGAACGATTTCAACCGTTTTGGCCGCACCTGGCAGGTGAACGTGCAGGCCGATGCTCCGTATCGCATGCAGCCGCGCGACTTGAGCCGCCTTTATGTGCCGGGGCGCAGCGGCCAGATGGTGCCGATCTCCACGTTCACGCACGTGAAGGAAGTCAGCGGGCCGGTGATGATCATCCGCTACAACGAATATCAGTCGGCGTTCGTGAATGCCGACGCGGCGCCGGGCACCAGTTCTGGCCAGGCCATCCAAGAATTGGGCAATGTGGCGAATCAGAGTTTGGCCCAGGGAATGCGGGCCGAATGGACTGAGCTGGCGTTTTTGCAACTGCGCGTTGGCAATACGGCCATGTACGCCTTCGTGTTGGCCGTGGTGCTGGTGTTCTTGGTGCTGGCGGCGCAGTACGAAAGCTGGTCGCTGCCGTTGGCGGTGATTCTGGTCGTGCCGATGTGCTTGTTGTGCTCCGTGGCCGGCGTGATCGCCACGCACATGGATATCAACATCTTCACGCAGGTGGGTTTCGTCGTGCTAGTCGGGCTGGCATGCAAGAACGCGATTCTGATTGTCGAGTTCGCCCGCGCGGCACGAGGCGGGCATGAGCCGGCACGAAGCGGTGCTGGCCGCTTGCCGGTTGCGATTGCGGCCAATCATTATGACCAGCTTTGCGTTCATCTTCGGCGTGGTGCCGCTTGGTGCTCAGCGTGGGCGCGGGGGCCGAAATGCGGCGCATTCTGGGCACCGCCGTGTTCTACGGCATGTTGGGCGTCACGCTGTTCGGCATTTTCCTGACGCCGGTGTTCTTCAACGTGATCCAGTTGATTTCGGATTTGCGGCCGAAACGCGAAGAAGAGGAGCCGCCGCCGGAAGCGATGGAACTGGAAGAAGTGCACGCCTAGGTGCCAGCAGCTCGGGCTTAAGCTGCCAGGCGGCGCGGCTGAGCATCGCCTTCGGCGAAGAACGCCCGATACGGCGTCCCTGAAAAATATTCGCGCAGCTCGTCGTAGTTACTGATGAGTTCGCTAGCCGGCCGGCCGACTTTGATCGTGTTCGGCTGCAGCCCCGCAATTACTGCCGCTCCGATGAACTCCTGCGCTTGGCGGGAAACGGTTTCCGTATTCCGGCACAGATCCTCGTACCACACGTTGCATTGTGGTCGGCTGGAAAAGGCTTGCTCGAAAAAGCGCCAATGGGCCTGCATGTCCTGAAAGTATCGCTCGACTTCCTGCGGCTTAAACGACATGGCTTGCGCCGCCGGCCGCGATTGGTGCCGATAGATTTGCCAGCGCTGGTGCACCAGCGCTTGTTTCAGGCTGAGATACTGCTCCAACAGGTTGAACCGCCGCAAGCTCACGTAGCGCACGTCGCTGCGGTTCATCAAATACTGCCAAATTCCCCAGCTATAGCCGTGGCACAAATGCAGCATGAAGCCACAAATTTGCTGACGGCCTGCCGCCAGGCGACGTTCTCCAGAACCCACTGCGCGGAACGTCTGCGCCACTTGCGGCAGTGCGTCGAGTGCTCGTTGAACAGTTCGGTTTCGGTGCGAATGTTCGGATGCTGATTCAATAGCGTGCGCAGCATATGCGTGCCGGTACGCGGGAGGCTGACCACGACGAAACGCGTGGTCGGCCCGGTCGCGGGCTTGGCCCGCAAAAATTCGCGTAGCGCTGGAAACATTATTCTGCCGACGTGCAGCGAAAAGATGAGACGAACCGTCGCGGACGAACTAAACAGTCAGACTTTATCTTGTCGGTAATCCACGGTGCGAAAATCCTCTTTTTTCGGCCTATTTTGCGGCAGCCACCGACCGTTAGGGGATGCGCAAGTGCCTACGGCATCGAGATTTTTGGCGACGCGCCACCTATTTAGCTGTATAATTTCCACGAGGTGCCAGGCCTTTTTGACCCTCGTGGGTGCGGTGCGTCGAACCGACGCTTTCGAATCGGGGTGATTTATGTTCCGCGGTTATTCGATCTTGAAGCGCGCGCTTGGTGCCGCCGCGATCGCGGCCTGTGTCGCCTATCCCATTCATGTATTGGCTCGTGGCGGCGGTGGAGGTGGCGGCGGCGGTGGCGGACACATGGGTGGTGGCGGCGGATTCGGAAATTTTGGCGGCGGTTCCGGCTTCAGTGCTCGCAGTTTCTCGGGTGGCTCGGGTTTCAACGGCGGATCGAACTTCAGCGGCCGAAGCTTCACGGGAGGCGGATCGAACTTTAGTGGTGGCTCCAATTTCAGCGGCCGAAATTTCATGGGCGGCGGCAATGGCGGCGACGGATTCACCGGATCCAACTTCAGCGGGGGCAATCGAAGTTTCATGGGCGGACCAAACTTCGGCAGCGGAGCGAATTTCAGAAGCAATGATTTCGGCAATAGCGCGAACCTGACTCGCAGCGGTGCGCCGAGCTTTTCCAACATCACCCACAGCGGCGCTCAAAATTTTGCCAATACCTCGCGAGATGGCGGCCGCAACTTTTCGAATTTCGGCAGCGGCGCAGGCGGTTCGCGGAATTTCTCCTCATTCCAAAACGGGCTGCGCAACAATGCGTTCAACGCATCGTTCAGCCACAATTGGCAACAGGGGCAACATTTCGCCCAGTTCCACGGAAATAATTTCAATCACTTCAACGAATTCTGCCATCGCGGTGGATGCTTCTTCACTCCGTTTTGCTTCCCGTGGAGTTGGGGTTGGTGGGGCGGAGTTGGCTGGGGTCTGGGCTTCGATTACTACAGCTACGTTCCCGCCTATTGCTATGATGCCGGCTTGTATGGCACCGTGGTCGGTTACAATGGTGTCGTCGCCGACACGTCGGCAACGGCGCCTTTAGCAGAGGCGCTCCCCCCGGAATCGCCGCTGCCAGGAAACGGCGCGATCAATGCCGACGCCAACATGCAGGGCGACGCGCAAACGGGCGCCATGTTCTTCTCGCAGGCCGAAAATGCCTTCCAAGCGGGCAAATATCGCGATTCGTTCCGCCTGGCCAATCACGCTGCGATCGAATCGCCGGAAAATCCGCGGGCGCCGGAGTTGATGTCGCTCTCGCTGTTTGCCCTGGGAGAATACCCCGCCGCGGCAGCCCAAGCGCACTTCGCTTTAGCGTTGGGGCCGCCGACCGACTGGGCCTCCATCTTCGGTTACTACGGCGATGTGGCCACGTACACCAAACAGCTTCGGGCGCTGGAAAAGTACTCCGGCGACAACCCCCAATCGGTCGAGGGGCACTTCCTTCTGGGGTATCACTACTTGATCACCGGTTACACGAAACCGGCGCTCAAAGAGTTGCAAGAAGTGGTGAAACTGGCCCCCAACGATAAGCTGACCGCCGCACTGGTGAAAAAGTACGGCGGCGATGCCACCCCGGCGCAACCACCGGCACCACCGGCTCCGGCGGGAGCTGCGGAAAAATCTGAGCAGTAAGCGGCGCCGCCATCAGCGCCGCTCGAATCGAACCGCCGCCCTCTTGACTGCGGTGTGATTGTTCCCTGAGCGCATGTTCGCGCGGTTTCCGCGCACTTCGGCTGCGCCATGCCAGGATTGCCCGGCCGATTATTGTCGGCTCATATAATTCATTGGGAACAAAAAGAAGAATTATGGGCAACAGAGAGAGGTGCTTTATGTTACGACGAAATTCATGGGCGACGGCATTGGCGGCCGTTGCCATAGCCGTGTTTGCGGCCGGCGGCACTCAAGCATTTGCCCGCGGAGGCGGGGGATATGGAGGAGGTTGTGGCGGTCATGGCGGCGGATTTAGCGGCGGACATGCCGCCAGTTTTGGCGGCGGCCACGGCTTTTCCGCCGGCGGGGTGCACATCAGCGACGGGTCGCTGGAAGCGAATGCCGGCCACGATTTTCATGCGACTTTCAACAGTGGCCGATCTTTCGCGCACTCCCCAAGCTTCTACGCTGGCACGCGGAACTTTGCCAACATAGGCCGGGCCAATTCGCTGGCCACGCATGCCGCCGTGCGCAACTCGATAACGCAAAATTGGAATCGTAACTGGAACGCCAATTGGAATCGCAATTGGGTCCAAGGCGAGCGAATCCGAGTCAATCATCAGACGTTCGCCCGTTACTATGGCAATCGCGGGTGGTATGGGAATGGTTACCACGGCTGGTACGGACGATATTATCGTGGTCCGTATTGGTGGGCCGGCCGGTGGCCAGGGTGGAATTGGGGCTATGGGCTCGGATACGGCTATGGGAACTACTACGGATACTGGCCGTATTACGGCGGTTATTATTCGGGGTATCCTGTTTATGAAGGCAGCGTAGCGGTGACCGAACCGGCGCCGTCGCAGTCTGAATACGCCGAGACCGAACCCAGCGCCACCACGGACGAAGGCGCCGCCTACTTCAACGCCGCAGCTGAAGCGTTCCAGGCTGGCAATTATCACGACGCTTTGCGGCTGGCCAACCATGCGGCGGTTGAATCGCCGGACAACCCGAAGGCCGCTGAGCTGATGTCGCTCGCCTCGTTTGCGCTGGGCGATTACCAGGCTGCTGCGGCCACCGCGCACGCGGCGTTGGCCATGGGACCGCCGGCGGATTGGAGTACTCTGTTCGGATACTATGGCGACGCAGCCACGTACACCAAGCAGTTGCGGGCATTGGAAAAGTATTCCAATGAGAACGATTCGGCGGCCGATGCTCACTTCCTGCTGGGTTATCAGTACCTGATGACGGGCTATCCGAAAGATGCGGGCAAGGAGTTTGGCGAGGCCGCGAATCTCCAGCCGCAAGACACGTTGGCGGCCGAGTTGGCCAAGCAGTACGGCGGCGAAGCAGCGGCTCCAGCACCTCCGCCAGCGCCGCCGACTGCCGCCGGGCCGGGCGAGGTCTGACGCACTCGGCAGAGCATTAGTTCCGGCGGATGACGGCGAACCAGGCCTTCGGTCCGCCGGGACTGAACGGCATGTCTTTGATTTTTTGATTGATCTCGAAAATGGCGGCTTCGATCGACTCGACGGTCCAATCTTTCGCGAAGGCGTCGTGCAGTTCCTGCTTTGAGATTCGGCGGGGGCCCATCCCGGACGGCTCCGCATCGCTGAAGCACATCAGGAAAAGTCGCCCGCCGGGTTTCAGCACATGGGCCAGGCCAGCGACGTAGCGCCGTCGATCTTCATCCGAGAAGACGTGAAAGAGGCCGGAGTCGACGACATTGTCGAACTGCTCGTCGAAATCGGTAAGCGAAAGCGCATCGCTAACGTAGAACGTCGCCGAGGCATTGCGCTGATCAGCCTTGCGCTTGGCACGTTCGATGGGGGCCGGCAAGAAGTCGATGCCGGTGACCTTGCGGCCAAGCTCGGCGAGAAACAGCGCGGTATCGCCGGTGCCGCAGCCGGCATCGAGCACCGAGCCTGTGATCCGACCGGCCGCGGCCACAAACGGCTTTTGCGGCCGCCCGATGTCCCACGGTGCTTCGCCGGTATAGGCTTCTTCAAATCTTTTTCGATCGGGAACATTAGATGTAGACATCGACGGCTCCTGAAGGCTGTGTGCGACTATAATATCAATTTGCCAGTCGGCCCGACAGCATCCTATGCGCGACGAAGCCTCTTACATCTGCGACTCGTGCGGCGAGGAAATCGTAATTCCGCTCGATCTATCGGCCGGCGAAAGCCAGGAATACATCGAGGACTGCCCGGTCTGCTGCCGGCCGAATGTGATCCACGTGGAAGTGGACGACGATGGGGAATTTCGCGTCTGGGCCGAGAAGGAATAGGCCCTTCTAGCGCTTCGTCTTCGACACCAGCACGTCGGCTTTCACGTCGATGCCGCGCACTTTGCTGCGCAGCGCGTCGACGTGCGGAGCGTGTTGCTCGGCCGTTTTCATGTCGACCCAGCCTTCTTTCACCAGCCGGTAAAGGCTGCTGGTGAAATCGTGCATCCCCTCCTCGGTAGCGCCGGCCATGATGCTGGGCAGCTCTTCGTCGCGCCCTTCGCGAATGCGCTCCGCCACCACCGTGTTGTTCAACAGCACCTCGGTGGCCGGCACGCGCTGCACGCCGTCGCGAATCGAGGGCAACAGCCGCTGCGCGGCAATGGCCTGCAGGCTGGCCGCCAGGCTGGAGCGAATGAATTCGTGCTCCTTGGCGGGAAAGAATTCCAACATGCGGTTGAAAGCCTGCATGGTGTCGGCCGTATGCAACGTGACGAACACCAGATGCCCCGTTTCGGCGGCCTGGATGCCGGCCAGCACCGTCTCGCGATCGCGCAGCTCGCCGATCATCATCACGTCGGGATCCTGCCGCACCGCGCTGCGCAGCGCGACAACGAAATCAGGCACGTCGATGCCGATCTCGCGCTGGCTGATGAAGGACATCTTCGGCTGGAAGGCGTATTCCACCGGGTCTTCGATGGTGATGATGTTGCACTGCCGATGGTTGTTCACGTAGTCGAGCATGGCGGCC
Source organism: Pirellulales bacterium (assembly GCA_963773925.1). GTDB lineage: Bacteria > Planctomycetota > Planctomycetia > Pirellulales > JADZDJ01 > CAVRAW01. The sequence continues at coordinate 46,014 of CAVZDC010000012.1, read as the reverse complement.
AAGGTCGACGACTTTCCGCTGCCAGTGATGCCGCAAACCACGATCAGCCCCTCGTGCGCTTCGGAAGTGAATTTTTCGTAGACCGGCGGCAGATGCAGTTCTTCGAAGGTGGGAATGGTGGGCGAAACGCGGCGGATCGCGGCGTGATACCCGCCGCCGGCGCGGAACACGCTGCAGCGAAAGCGTTCACCGCCGTCCTCGTGATGCGAAAAATCGAGACTGCCCTGCGCGTCCAGCACGCCGCGCATGGTCTCGGGAACGATGGGCAAGAGCAACTGCGCCGTATCCTCGGCCGTCAGCGCCGGCGAATTCACCTGATGCAGCTTCGAGGCCACGCGCACAATCGGCGCCGAGCCCACTTTGATGTGCAAATCGGAGGCATGCACCTCCTTCATCTTCAGCATCAAACGCGAAATGGTGAGATTCCCCAGCGCCAAGGTGATCCCTCAATGGCCAGTTTCAATTTGGGTCGGTAATAGGCAGATTGCAGAGCGGGCGACGAGACTCGAACTCGCGACATCCAGCTTGGGAAGCTATCGCTCTACCAACTGAGCTACGCCCGCGGATGAGGCTAGTTTACCACGGTCGCCGGGGGCGCAAAATGCCCGAGAAAAGGCACGGAATTCGCAACGTCCTGCCCATGGAACCGGTTTTTGCCGGACTTCCGTAGAGCCTGTAACAACCGGGCCGAAATTCCGCTAGCGAGGGTGTTCCCCTCGCATCTAAGGAGTTTGGCCATGAACCTGAACAGCAAACTGTATCACGGAAAGCATCGCGATACTCCCGGGCCGACTGTCGTTGTCGATAGCCGCGAAGGTTATGGCCTGATTCTTCGATATCACACCATTGCCCCGATGTTCAAATGGGGCGCGGGCGCCACGAGCATCGAGTTGGACCTGCTGGCTTTGGCAATCCTCACCGACGTGGTCGGTGGCGAAGTTTCGCCAGAACTGGTTGTCGAATTTGCCCAGGAAGTGGTGGCCGAATTCCCTGAAGAAGGCTTCACCCTGGCCGATTGGCAGGTTGAGTCTTGGCTGGAAGCGCGGGCGGCCAGAAGCTAACGAGCAGCCAAGCGGGCCGCCTTCCGACTCATCAGGTGCCGGCCTACGCTTTCAGAATAATTCCCGGCTGACTTCCAGTTTCTCGATGCACTCCGGCACGTCGGTGCGCGCGTTGTTCACTACCGGGTTCACCGGATACGCCACTAATTCTTCCGCCGGGTAGGGATGCAATAAATAATTCAGCGCCGCCGGATCTGTTTCGTTTGGATCGAGCCAGGCGTCATAATCCCCCTGGGAAAGAATAACTGGCATGCGATCGTGCAGCGGGCGCACCAGTTCGTCGGCATCCGTGGTGAGAATCGTGCAGGAATCAATCTCCTCGGATTGGCCTCCTTTCGACCAGCGATCCCACAACCCGGCGAAAGCGAACGGCTGATCATCGCGGCGGCGAAAATAAAACGGCTGCTTTTTCTTCCCTTCTTTACGCCATTCCAGAAATCCGTCGGCGGCGATCAAACAGCGGCGGCTGCGCATCGGCACGCGAAAGGCCGGTTTCTCGGCCGCGGTTTCGCAACGGGCGTTGATCATCCGCGATCCGACACCGGGATCGGTGACCCAGAACGGGATCAGCCCCCAGTGCATCAGCGAAAGCTGCCGGCCGTCGTTGGTCTGGCGGATGACGGCCACATCTTGCGTGGGCGCAATGTTATAGCGCAGCGGCAGTTGCAATTCGGCCCGTTGGCCCAATGCAAAGTGCTGAATCAGCACCGCGGCCGGAGTTCGCAGTGTAAAACGTCCACACATGTTGAGCCTACACGTGGTTTCCTATCTCTATTTTACAACCTCCGAGCAAGCGATTCTTGAGGCCGCGTATGATTTAAAGGGTGTGTGCCTTCAAAATGCCCTGTGTATGCAGCCCGATGTGATCATCATTGGCGCCGGCGCAGCGGAATTAGCGGCGGCCGACGCGCTTTCTGCAGCGGGCCGCACGGTGTTGATTCTGGAGGTGCGGGACCGCCTCGGTGGCCGAATTTGCACCATCCGCGATGCGGCGCTGAATGTGCCCATCGAATTGGGCGCCGAATTCATTCATGGCACGCCGGCCGCCATGTGGGATCTGCTGCGCCGGGCGAAGCTGACCGCCTACGACGTGCCGTTTGAATGCTTGATCACGCTGCCGGTCGGCGTGTTGCAGCAGCCCAGCGGATCGCCGAGCGCGGTGCAGTTCACGCCCGATCTCGCTGCAAAACGCACGGCGGCAAAATTGGGATCGGGCCCCGTGGTGAAGGCCGTTTTGAAATTCCGCGAAGCGTTCTGGCAGCGCATGGCGCCGCGCCAATCCCGGAAGTCGTCCGGCGATCTGGCCGATGCGGCCTTCCTGCACAACCCCGGCCCGCCTTTCCAACGTGGTGGACCGCCCGGCCGCTGCGGCTGCCGATTCTCACTGCCTGGGCCGGCGGGCCAAAAGCCAAGGCTCTTTCCGGACGTTCGCGCAAGACAATGGTCGATGCGGCTTTGGAATCGCTGGCCGGATTGTTCAAATTGCGCCGCGCCAAATTGGCGGAGCTGTTGGACGAGGCGCATACAAGCGACTGGCTCGTGGATCACTTCGCGCGCGGCGCATACAGCTATGTAAAAGTCGGCCGCACACACGCGCGCAACGAACTTCGGCGCCCGATCGATGACACTCTGTTTTTTGCCGGCGAAGCGACCGACACTTCCGGGCAAGCCAGCACCGTGGCAGGGGCGCTGGCCAGCAGACAGCGCCGCGGCTGAAATGCTGGCAGCTCTTGAACGATAATGGGCGATTTCCGCGCATGGTCGGCAAGGGAGCAATTTGGCAAGGAAACGGCCATCGCCGTCACGCAATCGATGGATTCGCCGCTTGAACTGCGCCACAAATCGGAACTTCACCGGCGTCGGAGCCCTGGCCGGGCTGACGGCGCAAGAGTTGCAATTCGTAGCAAGCCGGCTGAAGTGACCGCGCGGTTGGGGTGCGCAAAGTGCATCCGGGCTTCGATGGGTTCAGCCAGTTGGCAGTTGTTTACGGAGGTTGTTTTTCTTCAACGGAGGGATTGATCATGTCGAAGATTCTGAGTTGGAAGATTTCGTTGGCGGCGGTGATGGCAATTGGTGCGCTGTTGATGTCCACAACGCAGGCGGATGCGCGGCATCACCGACGCAGTTGCTGCTGTGAATGTAACAGCAACTGCGGTTGCGACACGGGCAGCAACTGCGGCTGCAACGAAGGAACGAAGAGTTCCAACGAGTCCAGCAGCGAGCAACAGCGCGGCCAGGGCTCAAGCGAGTATCGTGAAAACCGCAATGAACAGGCTCCGCCGGCGCCGCACCAATCGCAGAGCGGCCGCACCTCGGTGCAGGTCAATCGAACCTAAGCGGTGACTTGGAATTGATGAGGAGTTAACAGCGCGGCCGTCGATTTTTTTTCATGAGCGGAATCGGCGGCCGCGCTTGTGATGTTCGACGGCTTGGTAAAAGCGAATCGCACTGCGCGGAGCACGCGGAGTGGCAGGCATGTGCGAGCACGTGTCTCGACGTCTCGGCAGGATCAGTCGGCAGCTTCAAAGCCCGCTGGCGGCGCGACGTCGTCGACCGCTCAGCAAGTAAATGTCGGCTCGCAATTGCCAGAGAGGATCGTCGCTGGGATCCAGTCCGTCGGTGTGCGGGATGGGGTCGAAAATGATTTTGCGGATTTCCGGATCCTGCTCGTCGGCGCGCTGGGTCAGCGTGATCTTGCCGAATTCAACCTCCGAGCGGCTGTTGGGCCAGTTCACCGTGGCATCGTCTACTTCGTCCCCCGGCTCCGCAGTTTGCACGAAGATCCGATACCCGATGGGACCCTTCGATAATCGCCCCGGGAATTCCTCGAACAGAAAGTTCGGGCGCTGCCTGGCGGCATCCGCGTCGGAAAGGTATTCGGCGCCGGTTTCGGGGCGAATGCGATAGCGGCCGAAGCGGCTCGCGCCTTCGCCGTTCGTGAATTTGAGGGCCGACACTCCGAAGAACGCTTCGCGCGCGAAACTTGTGGGAATGGGTTTGGCGGCGGTCGCGAAACGCATGGCGGCCGGATGGCTCGTCAGGAACCGCTCCAGCGGCGTGGGTTTCGCCGCACTCGCTCCGCTGGCAGCTAGCGCCGTGATGAATTGGAGGAATTCTTTAGGCGTGTGCACGGGAAAACCGTCGAACGAGTGCGCCACGATATCGGTATGAACGTGCTCGGCAAGATAGAAGCGAATAGCCATGCCGCGCGGACTGGCGGCGCCGAGGTCGTTGTCCGCAACGGTCGGCACGCCGGCGAAATCGGAAAGCCGTACGATGATCGGGGTCGACGGTCGAGTGGCGTGGACGGCGCGCGTCAGTTGGGCAACTCCCGGCGCGGGAGTGAACGTGCCTCGGCACATCAAGCCTTTGGCGTGCACGGGGCGGAAGCCGGGATGCAATCCGAAGACGGCGTCGAAGCCGGCGAGAATTTCCTCCGCCACCTTGTTGTGCGGGGCGGGACGCGGTTCGCGAAGGGGCGTCGGCATACCAGGTCTCCTCGAGTTAGACGATATCACACGCTCGCGCTGTCGAGAACCATTGGCAGCAGGAAAGAGTGTAGCGGATTTTGTTCGCTATTGAAAATCGCGCGACATGCTGCGCAACCCGGCAAGCTTGTCGTTCATGTTTTCCAAGCGCGAAACCAGCATGTGCACCACGCCCTGCTGATTCTGCAGCCGGCCGCTGGCAATATAGGCCGACGCCGTGCGGGCCACCTGGTAAAACCGCTCCCACACGTCCATGCGAATGATCAGATTGGCCACCCCAGTTTCGTCTTCGATCGTCACGAAGGTGATGCCCTTGGCGGTGCCGGGGCGCTGGCGCACGAACACTAGCCCGGCCACGCGCACAAAGCGGCCGTCTCTCATGCTTGCCAGCTTGGCGGCGGGTGCGACGTGCAGTTGATCCAACTCGCGGCGGAAGAACGACACAGGGTGCGCTTTCAGCGACAATCCTGCGGTGCGGTAATCGGCAAAAACTTCCTGGCGGCCGTCCATCGCGGGCAATTCCAAAGCCGCCTCGTTGTCTTGCATCTCGTCGAACAGCGGTTGTTTTCCGTTTTGTTCTGTCGGGCGCAGTGCCCGCCACAGCGACGCCCGGCGATTCAGGTGCAGCGAGCCGAAGGCGTCGGCGCGAGCCAGACGCGTAATAATCGGCGCGGGAGCCCGTGTGCGCCGGGTAAAATCGTCGATCGATTGGAATGGCCCCTGTTCGCGCGCTTGCTCGATGCGCACCACTTGCGCCTGCGGCAGGCCGAGAATCATGCGCAATCCCAAGCGAATGGCGGCGCCTTCCAGCGTGCAATCCCAGTGGCTGTGGTTCACGTCGATCGGCCGAACCTCGACGCCATGTTCCTGGGCGTTGCGCACCAGTTGGGCCGGGGCATAAAAACCCATCGGTTGGCTATTTAATAATGCGGCGCAGAAGGCCGCCGGATAGTGGCACTTCAACCACGCGGAAACGTAAGCCAACAGGGCGAAGCTGGCCGCGTGCGATTCAGGAAAGCCATATTCGCCAAAGCCGCTGATTTGCTTGAACACCATTTCGGCAAACTCAGCGGTTAATCCTTTGTCGCGCATGCCGGCGATCAGCCGCGTGCGAAAGGCCTCGATCACCCCGGGACGGCGCCACCCGGCCATGGCGCGGCGCAACTGATCGGCTTCGCCGGGGGTGAAGCCGGCGGCGACCATCGCCAGCCGCATCGCCTGTTCTTGAAACAGCGGCACGCCCAAAGTTTTGTGCAGCACGGCGCGGATTTCGTCGTTGGGATATTCGATCGGCTCGCCCGTGCTGCGGCGACGCAGATACGGATGCACCATGTCCCCCTGGATCGGCCCGGGCCGCACGATGGCCACTTCGATCACCAGATCGTAAAACTGGCGCGGACGCAGCCGCGGGAGCATGCTCATCTGGGCGCGGCTTTCGATTTGAAACACGCCCATCGTGTCGGCTTGGCAGATCATTTCGTACGTGGCCGCATCCCCTTCAGGAATGCTGGCCAGCGTGAGCCGCCGGCCGTGATGCTTTTCCACCAGATCGAAACATTTGTGGATCGCCGTGAGCATGCCCAGCGACAAACAATCGACTTTCAAGATGCCCAGTTCATCTAGCTCGTCTTTGTCCCACTCAATCACCGTGCGCCCTTCCATGGCGGCGTTTTCAATCGGCACCAATTCGCACAGCGGTCCTTGCGTGATCACCAGTCCGCCGACGTGCTGCCCCAAGTGCCGCGGGAAGCCGAGCAGTTCACCAACCAGCCCCAGCAGTTGGCGGCCGATTGGCGATTGCGGCTCGATGCCGGCGGCAGCGCAGCGATTCTCCGGCACGCGACGGTGAGCATCGAGCGATTTCGACAGCGCATCGACCCGATCCAATGACAAGCCCAGCGCCTTGCCGACGTTGCGCACGGCGGAGCGCGGGCGGTAGGTAATCACTTCGGCCGTCATGCCGGCGCGCTCGCGGCCATATTTGTCGTACACGTATTGGATCACTTCTTCGCGGCGCTCGTGCTCGAAATCGACGTCGATATCGGGGCTTCGTTGCGTTCGCGGCTGATGAAGCGTTCGAACAACACGTCCAGCCGCTCCGGATCGACCGAAGTTACGCCCAGGCAGTAGCAAACCGCGGAGTTGGCGGCCGAGCCGCGCCCTTGGCACAAGATGTTGCGCGACCGGGCAAAGCGCACCAGATCCCAGACCGTGAGGAAATAGGCTTCATAACGCAGCTCGGCGATGAGCTTTAACTCGTGCTCCAATAACTGCCGCACCTTGGCGGGAATGCCGGCTGGATAGCGTTTGTTGGCCCCTGCCCAGGTGAGGCGGGTGAGATACTCGATCGGCGTTTGCCCGGCGGGGGCCAGCTCTTCAGGATATTCGTAGCGAAGCTCGTCCAAGGAAAACTGGCAGCGATCGGCGATTTCAATGGTGCGGCGTAGTGCGCCCGGCGCGCGGGCAAACATCTCCTGCATTTCTTCGGGCGCTTTCAAATGCCGGGCCGCGTTGGGAAACAATAGCTCGCCGACTGCGGCCACCGTGCAGCCGGCGCGCGTGGCAGTCAGCACGTCGGCCAGCGCACGGCGGCAGGGATGGTGGAAATGCACGTCGTTGGCGGCGGCCAGCGGCAGGCCGGCTTGCCCAGCCAGCTCGAGACGCTGCTGGAGTTCGCGCTCGTCGTTCGGGCCGCGATGCAGTTCGGCCAGCAGGTAGCAGCGATCGGCGAACAATCCGCGGTAGCGAAACAGATCTTCGAGCCTGGCTTCACCCACGATGCAGGCCAATAACCCTGCGGAATATTCGGCGATGTTGTCAAATGTTAAGTGGCACTCGCCTTTGGGGGCGCTGCGCCGGCCCAGCGTGATCAATCGACACAATCGCCCATAAGCTTCGCGATCGGTCGCCAATAGCACCACCGCCGGCGCATCATTGGGCGTTAGTTCGGCCCCGATGAGCAGTTTCAATTGCACTTGCTTGGCGGCGACGTGAGCCCGCATCACGCCGGCCAGGCTGTTGCGATCGGTAATCGCCAAGGCGCGATAGCCCAATTCGGCGGCGCGGTACACCAGCTCATCAGGATGCGAAGCCCCTTCGAGAAACGAGAAATTCGTTTTGCAGTGCAGCTCGGCGTAGGGAATCGACGAAGATGCACGCGGCGGCGCAGCATCCAAGGGGCGGCGTTTTGGATCGGGCTGGTCGGGCATGACTCACTCAATCAAATGCCCCGTGCAAAAACCATTTGGCATCCGGCAGTCGGCGGAAGAGCCAGAAACGCCGGCCAGTGGTGGTTTCCACGCGGTAGTAATCGCGCTGGATATAACTGCCGCGCCACCAGCCGGTTTGAATCCGCTCCGGGCCCCAGGCCCGCGCCACTCGCTGGCAGCCGTGCCAATGGAATTGAATGGGCGGGCCGTCGGGGACCACCGAGAGCGTTTCCAACGCAATGGGCTCGCGCTCCAAGCGCAACGGTCGCGGCAAGTTTTTCCACCGCGGCGGTTTTGTTTTTCGAGGCGTCACGCCCGCCAGCGGTTCGTAGCGAAAGGCCAGTTCGGGCTGGGCCTCGGCTTGCGGCACGGCGCGCACCACCGAAGCGCGCCCCAAGCGGTTGCTGAGTCGATCGACCAGCAAGCCCACTTGCCGGCGGCTTTCGCGGCGCGACGGCTCGAACAACTCCGGCTGCCAACATTCCAGCGGGGCCGAAGTGAATACGGACAGCTTCACCGCGGTGATCGGGCTACGCAGCACGATGCGATCCAATTGCAGGCGGGCCAGTTCCAGCAGATGTTTCGCTCGGGCGCTGGCGCGGAACAGGCCGACAAGGATGCGAATCGGCTCGCCCGCTTCGCATTGCAAGTGGCACTGGAGTTGAATCACCCCCTGCTGCCGCTCGGCCAGCGCCTGGCAGATTCGCTCGATCAATTGAGCAAGAATGATGTGCAGCGCTTCGCGATGATCGGTGGCGTATTCCAGTTGCGTTTCCGCGACAATCTCCGGCGGCGGGCGATGGGAGGTGATGGTTTCGGGCGCCGCGCCGGTGGCTTGATCGAGGCGAAGCAACAATTGCGGATCGAAACGCGCGGCCACGGCATCGCGCGCAAGCGCCAGCAGTTGTTCGATGCGCACCAGGCCAAGTTCGTTGAGAAGTTCGACCATCTCGCGCGGCAAGCTGCAGCGCGGCTGGCGGCAAATCGGCGATTGCCTGAATCGTTTGGCCCGGCGGCGCAATCATCAACCCTTCGCGGCCGTGGTGTGCCAATGCCCAGGCGGCGCCCAACGTGTCGGCAATCGCCAGGCGCGCGGTTAAATCCAATCGCCGCAGGGAGCGCAGCACCTGTTGAGCCAGTCCGCCAGAGCTCGCTTCGCCGCCGAACAGCGATCCCACGCCGGTGATGTCTAAACACAAATTGCCGGGCGGTTCGATGCCGACAATCGGGCTGAACTGCTCGCACCACGCGGCCAGGTGCGCAAGCGCCTGCTGATCGGCCTGCGGATCGTGCTGTTGGAAATGCGCCGGCGCGAGCGTCGTGGCCTCGGCCAGCGACATACCGATGCGCACGTCGTATTTGCCGGAGCAGGCCACGACGCGAAAGCAGCCGCGCTGGGCGCATACAAAACCAGTTCGATGCGTTTAAGCTCGGGTTGTGCGCTTCGCAACCGCTGCAGGGGCCACTGTGGGAGCCACACGCACATGGCGCGATTCTTGGAGCGTGTCGGTTTCATCGTTTAATTCCAACTCGATGGATTTGCGCGCGCTTGTATTGCGACAGCGCACCAGTTCGATCCGTAATCGGCGGGAGTGCCGGGCGGCCGGCAACGCCTCAACGAGCAATTGCATTTCCGACCAGGCGGGCTGGCCTCGCACACGGGTGGGCCGAACGAACAGCCCCACCGTGCCGGCGGTTTCGGCGGCCAATTGCAGCGCGCGAAACGCGCGATCGTCGAGCCCGGCCGGCTGGCACAAAACCGCCCCCACCCCCTGACAGACAAGCGCCTGGTTCAATGCCCACAGTTGATCTTTCTGCGTGCGCGGTCGGCAGAAGATGGTGTTCGTTAAATCGATGCCCAAGTTGGCGGCGGCCGGCGGATAAAACTGCCGCGCGCGATCGACAACCACCAGCGCCCCGCTCTCGCGGCAGGCTTCGCGCGCGGCAATCAGGGCCAGCGCCAGCGCACCCGCGGCCTGGTCGGTCAGATATTCCACCAGCGTCCCACGGCGGAAACCGCAGCCGGGCAAAATGCGATCCAGCGCGCGGAGCCGCTAGTGAAGCCCGGGGCCGTCGGGCGGCAGGCCGCTTCCCACCGCTTAAGTTGGCGGCGCAAGCCCGCCACGAGTTCACGTTGGCTGGACAGTGCTAGCATAATTGTACTATACCTTTGTACAGTACTATGTCAAGCGGCGTCACTCCGCAGAAAGCCGGATCAAAAGCATCGCACGCCAAATCAGTACGATTTTTCGCGCTTTTTAGGCACGCGGAATGCTCTTAAATGCCTCTAGCGACGGGAGGCTATTATGGGACCCATCGTGCTTTGCGACATGCTGACATACCTGATCGGAGGCACGCTGATCGCTTTCTTCCTGATCAGTGTGGCTTGCGGTCTTTCAGTCTGGCACCCGATGCCCTTTATGCGCAAACGGCATTGGTAGGGAATTGGTGCCCTTTGCACGATTCCTACGTCGTCGCTTTTTGTGGCGATTTCTTTGTGCCACACAACCTTACTTAGCTGGCCGCTCGATTGAGTATCGAGCATCCTCGAAAAAGCAGTTAAGATGCTACTGAGCCCCCGTAGCTCAGTGGATAGAGCGAGTGTTTCCTAAACACTAGGTCGCAGGTTCGATTCCTGCCGGGGGTACTGAGCAAAGGCAGAACGCAAAATGATGAATGATGAGCGCCTGAATGCTGAAGTGATAGTGCTCACCGTCGGCGGATTGCATCGATGCCCGGTTGATCCGTCGCACGGTAACGCCAAGCCGTTTAGCGACGGAATCGGGCGAATAGCCTTGGTCGATCAGCTTGCTGATTCGCAGGTCGAGTTTTGCTTTTTCATCGTTGGCCTTAGATTCCAGATTCGCTGCTCGCGCTTGCGATGCGCGTCTGACCCCTTTTTCACGGGATTGCTGGCCGCGGCGCTTTTTGCGTCGGGCACGATCGGTTTCTTTGTCAGCGGACATCGCGGATCAACCTTTCGCAAAAATCGTTCCGATGCTTTGCGCCGCAGGAAATGAAAATCAACTTTGCCAGTTTTCCTTGAAGCCTTCAATGGGCAAATTCGATGGCAAACCTGGATTCAAACAGGTCGATGAGTCAAAAGTGCACCGACTTGGAGAATTTGCTTGACGCCCGAAGTTGTGTCCCCTAGGATCGCAACGTCTCGGCGCCAGCTCGTCTCGTTCAGGGGAGGACTGCAAATGAACACGTATCTGCTCCGTCGGACGGCCTCTTTGCTAGCGGCGGGCGTCGTGTTAGTCAGTGTCCGAGTTTCTGACGGGCAGATCACGAGTGTTAGACGCAAACGTCCAGGCCTATTTCACTGGCGGCACGAACCAATTCTCCGACCCTACCGGTCTAACCCCGTGGACAGCCGCCGGATCTAGCCCCTACCTTTTGACGGGCGTCACCAATGTGCCATCTCCTCCGAGTTCACCTCTCTATCCGCTGCTACTGACTCCCTCAAATACTTTTGTGAGTTCATACACGACCTATTTTATTGACACGGGGAGCGTACTAGGCACGGGAAGCATTGTGCCACAGCTCCAGTCTGGCGGCGCGTATGTTTCCGACGCAACAGTGAGAGGCGGGCTCGATTTGAGCAATCCGACGAGCGCCTATGCTTACAAGCAACTGAATTTTGAAGCCGACTATTTTGCCAACGGTGCATTGGGCGGAGTCGATAGTGTAATCCAGCCAAATTTTCAGGTCCTCGGTAGCATCACGGGGGCAAACGCTTACGCACAATTCGCCGGGCAGCTCAATTTTTTTTGGGCTCCGACCGACAGTTCAGCCGTCGCATCCTGTTTTGGGAAGTTGGGTTTCACTCGGCTCCCTGGACTACGATTGGAACAAAAACAACGGCGTTAATACCGGCACCTTGCCGTTTGACGAACTCGTCAATCCGCTAGGTAGTTCCTCGCTCTACTCCCTTAGCGCAACTCCGTCGGGACTGGGGATACTGGCAGTGACAGGGGAACTGTTTGTGGCCGGGGATCCCTCTGAGATCCATGCGACCGCGGTCCCCGAACCGACGTCGTGGTGTTTGGTGCTGGCAGGCTTCGGCTCGCTGGCAATGCTGTATCGGCGCAACTCGGCAAAACGGTCGTGAGGTGAAGGGCTACCGGCTGACGGAGGTCGAAGGTCGGAAAGCCAGCCGGGCGGCGCCGATGGCCGAATTGTCTTCACCCGTCTTGGCAACCAACTCTTCCTGCACGCTGCCCGATTGCTGTCCGCCCATGCCCAGCAATTGCCAATGGCGGTGGTCGGCGCGGGCCAGTTGGTAGCCGCTGTTGATCACCGCCTGCTTCGTCTTCGTGTCGATGGCCACCAGCGCCAGCTTGACCGTGCCCATCGATTTGGTGCGTTCGAAGAAGGCCAGCCGCGGTATGACCGTTGTCGCCGGAGGAGGAAGTGCCAGTCCGGGGAAGCCCAGGTACATTTCGTTGCGGTCGGTGCCCACGCCGCCAGAGCCGATTTCGACCACGACATCCGCATCGTCGGCTTTGCTCACCAGAGTGCAGTTGTTCTTGAGCAGCCGCTCGTGCAGCGCGACGAGAATGTAGTTCTTGTCGACGCTGTCGAAGTACTGCGTGTCGACAAATACCTTGGCGCCGGCGATCGGTTTCAAATTGAACTTATCGAGCGCGCGATCGGCGGCGCTGGAAATCAGCAGTTGCTCGATGCCGGTGCGCGCGGTGTCGGATTGCTTGATGCTGGTGCAGCCGCTGATCAAGGCAGCAGCGACAGCCATAAGCAAGGGCAGGCGATTCATATTATTGAGTTGCATGGCTCTGGACTTCGGGACTCTCGGAATTCTTATCGGCGGCTTAGACTTTGACGGTTGAGAAGAGTTTGACGGCAAACTGGCGTCTCTCGGCAAAATACGGCGGGCGATGCCTGCCTCGTGCTTGAACGGTCTAGCGGCCGGCTTTGTGGACCCAACATTTTGCCCAGCCCAGGGTTGCATTTTCTTGCGAAACAGAGAAAATGTCGGGTTCTAGTTTGGTTTGGGGGATGGGTTTCTGGCTGAGATTGCAGCAAGTTGCTAGCAGGCTTGGCGTTAGCGCGTCAGGGCCATGCTGGCGCTCGGCTGCCCCGAGCGAAGGACACACATACATATGGAGGAAACATTGCAAGCGGATGCGCGAGAAACGCACGGGAAACGGGGCGCCAAACGCCTCCGCACCGACGGCAAGGTGCCGGCGGTGCTCTATGGCCACGGCAAGAAAACGCTGAGTCTGGCCATACCGGCGGATCAAATCAAAGCGGCCGTGCGGCACGGTTCGCGCGTCGTGCAGCTCAAAGGCGCCGCCACCGACAGCGCGCTGATCAAGGAATTGCAGTACGACACGTTCGGCCTGGAAATTTTGCACGTCGATTTCGCCCGCGTCTCGGCCCACGAAAAGGTGAAGGTGAAAGTGCCGCTGGAATTGCGCGGGCAATCGGCCGGCGTGAAGGAAGGGGGCGTGCTGGAGCACTTGATTCACGAAGTGGAAATCGAATGCCCCGTAAGCGCGATTCCCGATAAGTTGCAGATCAATATTGCCGCGCTGAAGATCGACGATTCGATGACGGTCGGTCAGGCCACGCTGCCCGAGGGCGTGAAGATCATCAGCCAGCAGGAAGAAATCGCCGTGCAGATCCTGAAGCCGAAGGCGGAAGAGGAAGAAGAAGCAGCGCCGGCCGCAACGGCGGAAGGCGCCGAGCCGGAATTGATCCGCAAGGAGAAGCCGGCTGAAGAGGAGTCGGAGGAGAAATAAGGGCCGTGAAACTCGTCGTGGGCCTGGGCAATCCGGGCCGAAAATACGAGGGCTCGCGCCACAACGTCGGTTTTGTCGTGCTCGACCAATTGGCCCGGCGGCACCACGCCGGCCGGCCGAAACAAATTTCCAAGGAGAGACCAGCGAAACAGAAATTCACGGCCAGAAGATCCTGTTGCTTTGGCCGCACACGTTCATGAATCTCAGCGGCGCCAGCGTCTTGGCAGCGCGCGATTTCTACAAGCTCGCCGACCAAGAGCTGTTGATTGTGTGCGACGACTTCAACCTGCCGCTGGCGAAATTGCGGATGCGGCCGGAAGGTTCCTCGGGCGGGCAAAACGGATTGGACGACGTCATTAACCGCCTGGGAACCGAAGCGGTGCCGCGACTGCGGATCGGCGTCGGGCCCCTGCCGGCAAATTGGGATCCGGCCGATTTCGTGTTATCGCGATTTACCAAAGAAGAATTGCCACAGATCGAGCCGGCGGTGATTCGCGCGGCCGACGCGGTCGAAGATTGGACGAAACTTGGAATAGCCGAGTGCATGAATCGATATAATGCGTGAATGATTAAACGCGTCTGGTGTCTAGGCTTCTGGTGCCTGGTTTTCCAGACAGTCGCGGAGCACTCAGACACTAGACCACCAGACAACATTTCAGGAGTTTCCCTTGGCCACCGAGCAGCACGTTTACGAAGGCATGTTCATTTTGGATTCCAACCGCTATGCCCGCGATGCGGCCAGCACGGTCGGGCAAATCCCCGCAACCGTCGAGCAGTTCGGCGGCACGATGCTGGCCAGCCGATCTGTGGGAAGAGCGGCGGTTGGCGTATCCGATCAAAGGACATCGCAAAGGCACCTATTGGCTCACCTATTTCCGTCTGGACGGCAAGCAAGTCGATGAACTGACGCGGCGGTTCCATTTGAACGAAGGCATTCTGCGGAGCCTGCTGCTGAAAATCGATCCGCGCATCGCCGATGCCATGGTGCAACATGCACTCACCGGCGGCGGACCGATAGGCGGAGCGCAAGCCCAAGCCTGAAGCGGAAGCTCGGCCGGCCGTCGTGGCGGACGTAGAGATCGAGGAAATCGAAGAGAAGGAAGATGAATAACGGCCTGAGTTTGGCACGGCGGCTCGCGGAACCGCGCGGTTGTTTTCGCTTGGGCGATGTGATAGCCTGTTGGGCAGTTACGATACGCATGTTCAGCCACGTTTTTTGATGAGCTTCGGCGTTAGGAGGCCACCATGGCCAGTTTCAATCGCGTGATCCTCGTGGGTAATCTTACGCGCGATCCGGAGTTGCGCTACATTCCCAGCGGCACGGCGGTCACCGACGTCGGCTTGGCGGTGAACGATCGCCGCAAAAACGCCCAGGGGGAATGGGTGGAAGACACCACGTTTGTCGACGTCACACTCTGGGGTCGCACGGCCGAAGTGGCCAGCGAGTATCTGAACAAGGGATCGCCGGTGCTGATCGAAGGGCGGCTAAAGCTCGACACGTGGGAAAAAGACGGCAAAAAGAATTCCAAGCTGCGCGTGATCGGCGAGCGGATGCAAATGCTGGGCGGCAAAGGCGCGGGCGGCGGCGGTGGCTCGGGCAGCCGCGGCGCGAAGCAAGGCCAGCCGCGCGAAATGGAGGCGGCCGAAGCGGCTGCCGGTTCGTTCGACAATGGCGGCGCGGAACCGCCGCCTGATTTGCCGTTTTAACAACGAATGCGGATTCGACGGAGAGTTGGAAAAATGCCCAAAACAAGAACACATGTCCTGCCGGCCAGCGACCGGCGGATCAAGCGCGGTGAGCGCGGCGGCATCGAATTGCTGCTGATTCAATCGGTCGATCATCTCGGCAAGCAGGGAGAAGTCGTCGAGGTGAAGCGCGGCTACGCGATGAATTACCTGCTGCCGCAGGGGTTGGCCACCATCGCCAGCGAGCATCACAAGCGGATGGTCGACAAGCACAAGGCCAAGCTCTTGCAGATTCAGCACGAGCGGCTGGCCGGGCTGCGTCAACTGGCCGAACGTATCGCGGCCCAAAGCGTGACGATCGAAGCCAATGCCAACGACGAAGGGCATTTGTACGGCTCCGTCGGCGCACCGGAAATCGTCAAGGCACTGAAGCAGCACGACATTACTGTCACGGCCGATCAAGTCCGCCTGAAAGGCCCGCTCAAGGAATTGGGCCTGTACACCGTCGAAGTGCATCTGGGTCAGGAGATCGAAAGCCAGTTGAAAGTTTGGGTCGTGCCGACTGTAGGTGAAGGGGAAGGTCAAGCCGCGGGTGGCAAGCCGGCCGGTAAAGAAAAAGCTCAGGAAGCAAAGTCGGAGAAATAGCGGTTTCGCGATGGGGCAGATAGCCCGTTGCGCTTCGCCAAGCGCGCTGCATCATGGAGGAGCACACTGATGTCGACTGTTCAGCGCAAGCCCGAAAGCCGGTCGGCCCGCAAGCCGCCGGTGACCTCGGAAATTCTCGACCGCCAGCCGCCGCGGAATCTAGAGGCTGAAAAAGCGGTGCTGGGCAGCATCTTACTGTTGCCCCAGGTGTGCGACGACGTGGCGCTCATCGTCCGCGTCGAAGATTTTTACGACGACGCCAATCGCTTGCTCTATCAGCATCTTTCGCAGATGCACGACGCCGGCAAGCGCATCGACATGACGCTGCTGGTCGAGCGCCTGCGGACCGCCGGTGATTACGAAGCGATCGGCGGCGCCGCTTATCTGGCCGAGGTCGGCCGCAGCGCTCCCACCGCCTCGCACGCCGTGCATTACGCCGAAATTGTGCGCGACAAGGCCATGCTGCGGGCCCTGATCGAATCGAGCACCGAAATTCTGCGCAATGCGTACGACGAATCGAACGAAACGCGCGAACAGGTCAATCGCGCCGAGCAAAGCATTTTCGAAATCCTCGACAAACGCCACGCCAGCCAGGTGCTCAGCGCCAACGAGTTGATTGCCGAGGCGCTGGCCCGCATCGACTTGCGCGAAAAGGGGGAACACAAAGTGGCCGGCGTCGACACCGGTTTTCCGGAGCTCGACAATCTGACCGGCGGTTTGCACGATTCGGAACTGAACATCATCGCCGCCCGCCCCAGCATGGGAAAAACCGCTTTCGCCTTGAACGTGGCGGAATATGTGAGCTGTCATCTGCGCGTGCCGACGCTGTTTATCAGCCTGGAAATGTCGGCCATCGAATTGGCCGACCGCCTGTTGTGCGCTCATGCCGCGGATCGACGGGCAACGGCTGCGCACCGGCCACACCTCGGTGGAAGACCGGCAAAAGATCATCGAATCGTGCAGCGTGATCAGCCAGGCGCCGCTGTTCGTGGACGACAGCCCCAGCCGCACTGTAACGGAAATTGCCGCGGTCGGCCGGCGGCTGAAGCGAAAGCACAATCTCGGTTTGATTGTGGTCGACTACCTGCAACTGATCGAGCCCGATAATCCCAAGGACAACCGCCAGGAACAAGTGGCGCGCATCGCGCGGCGGCTGAAGGGTTTAGCCCGCGAGCTGAACGTGCCGGTGGCCTGTTTGGCCCAGCTCAATCGGCAGGCGGAACAAACCGGCGATCACGTGCCGCGGCTCAGTCATCTGCGCGAGTCGGGCGCCATCGAGCAAGATGCCGACGTGGTGATGTTCGTGCACCGCGAGGAATACTACATGACGCCCGATGATCGCGAAAAGGAACGGCAAGACGGCAATCCGCGCGGCCTGTTGGGAGGCGCCCAAATTATGATCGCCAAGCAGCGCAACGGTCCGACGGGAGAAATCAATTTGCTCTGGCAGCGCGAATTCACGCGGTTCGCCAATCCAGTCCATCGCCAGCACGACGAATTCGAGCAATATGCTCCCAATGCGGCAGACCGGAGCCATTTTAAGCCGCCGACTTGCGGTCGATGAGCCGCAGCATCTGATCATTCAGCGCGCTTCGTGGCCGAAGCCACAAACCACGGCTCGTCCAAGCGGAACGGTTTGCCATAGTAATCGGTGATCTCGCCCCCGGCTTCCAGCACGAACAGTGCGCCGGCGGTCGACGTCCCACGGTTTGTGATTGCCGCCCCAGTAGGAATCGAAATCGCCCGGCGGCCACGTAGCTGAGGTTCAAAGCCGCCGAGCCGGTGCGCCGCACCGCCTGGCACGCGCCGACCACGCGGCCGAATTCTTCCAACTCGCGCGCGCCAGGCTCCAAGTGCGATGGAAAACTGACCACCGTCAGCGCGTCGCCAACGTCGGTCACCTTGCTGACGGCCAAGGGCTTGCCATTCAGAAACGCCCCCTGCCCCGCTTCAGCCGTGAAGCACTCCTTCAAGATCGGATCGTACACGGCGCCGCACACAAGCTGGCCGCGGCGCTCCAAGCCCACGGAAGTGCAATAGTGCGGATTCTGATGAATGTAGTTGGTGGTGCCGTCCAAGGGATCGACCACCCAGCGATATTCGGCGTCGGCCTTGCCGGTGGATCCCCCCTCCTCTCCCAGAAATCCGTGATCGGGAAACTTCGACAGCAGCATGCCGCGCACGATTTCCTGCGCAGGCCAAGTCGGCATCGGTCACCATGTCGAAGCGCGCTTTTTCGCGGGTATCGAAGTGGCCGATCCAATCCAACAGCACCTGGCCGCCGGCCCGGGCGGCAGCCTCGCAGGTTTTGAGAAAATCGCTCGCCATTGTCTTGTGCGGCGAGTTTACCAGAGCGGCCGGAGGGTGTCGCGGGTGGTCGATTTGCGGCCAGTTCTTTCGGCGCGGCCGAACTGCGATCGACGCCGGTATTATCGAAAAACCGGCCTGTTTTCCGCGGCCGGTCTTCGGTGTAGTTGCATCCTTTCGCAGCGGGGCATGCCCCTCCACTCCGAACGGGGATGGGTATTCCCCTTCCGGCCGCTGCGGTGCGCGGGTGCGATTTTTTTTCTGAAATGCTGGACATTTCGATCGGAAGTTGGTATTATCGCGGGTGTGTGGAGCACGGAAGGGTGATTCGGACTAAGCCTTTCGGCAGTGGCCTGCACGATCATTTCGTGGGTATCTCGACTAATTTTTTATCCTGCTGGTGACTTAGTAATTCGGCCTCTTCTCTGTTCCGGCCCCGCCGACTTACGCAAGTGAGCGGCGGGGTTTTTTATTGGACTGATCCGAATCCTCCGCGCCTGCCGGATCGTCTTATGGGCGAGTCTTGTTGGCAGCTTGAAGGAACCGTTAGCGCGACTCGCTCATCGGATGATCGCACCGCAGTGATCGATCTTGACGCGCCCGCCCAGGGATTGTCGCTGCAAATGCTTCCTGCTGCCGTCAAACGCCGACTGCGTGGCACATTCTGGGAGTGCGATTCGACGATGCGCATCGGCAACGCGATGCGACTGATCGATGCCGCACGGCTGGATGCTTATGTGCGCGCACGAGCGACTCTGGTGGCAACCTACGAGGAAATTATGCCGTGCCGCAGTGCGGGCACAGATCTATTGGCGACGGCTGATAGCCGCCGAATTCTCGCCTGCAGTTTGCCAAGCATGTGGCCGCGGCATGGAATCTGATCGTGTCGGTCAACACCAGTCTGTTGGACAGCGATCCGCAATCGAAGCGTCATCACTTCAGTTTCGTCCGCCGACCAACTGCTGGGAATCGTCGCCAATGAAACGCTCCCAAAGCAGGTTTCCACGAGTTTTGGAGTCGGCGGTTCGGCCGCGGAACAGAACTTATGCGGCTTTGATCGTCCGCGGCAGGCAGGCTCCGAGCTACGCGGAAATTGTGCACCCGGCCGGAATCTGTCGCAGCGAAGCACGACAAGTGAGCGGTCCGCCGGCGGAGAAAACGTGCCGGCAGTCATACTCGATCCATCATCTGTTCCAGCAGCGATTGGAGAAAGGCGTCATCCTGCGCGGCCCGGATCCGCGCGGCACTGGTGGCGCGGACAGCACGATGAAGCGGCCGGCGCTGACGCCTACCAACATTTCGCCGCCGCGGAGCCGCCGCTGACCGTGTAGATTTGGCGGCAGCTCGCAGCGGCGTCGAATGGCAAACTCGGATGGTCAGAATTTTGCGGCTTTCGGTAAACTGCCAGCGGCTATCATTTCCACATTTTCCACCGCCGCGCATGGAGGCGCCAATGCCGCAGCGCCCCTTTCGATTTTTGCACGCCGCCAATTTGCAGCTTGACCAGCCCGTGGCCGGCTTGACCGATGTGCCGGAGCACCTGGTCGATTTGTTAATCGACGGCCCTGCGCGCGCCGCGGTGCGCGTGTTCGATGCGGCGATCGACCAACGCGTCGATTTCGTGCTGCTGGCCGGCGGCGTGATCGATCCGCCCAGCTGCGCCCGCGCGAATGGCTGCTTTTGGTCGAGCAGTTCGAACGGTTGGCGGATCGCAACATCACGGTGTATTGGGCCGCCGGGCTCGGCGATCTGGTTGACTCCTGGCCCAAGCACATGGCCTGGCCGGCCAACGTCCGAATTTTTCCGCGCGGGAAAGTGCAGCGATTACGGCACGAGATCGCCGGCGAACCGGTTTGTGAAGTCGTCGGCCGCAGCCACGACGCCGATGGGCTTCGGACAGCCGGCCGATTTTGCACCCAGCCGCACCAATTTATTTGCGTTGGCCTTGGCGCATGCCGCCTGGCCGGCGGATGTGCTCGCGAATATCGGCCTGGATTATTGGGCGCTGGGCGGACGGCACGATCGCAGCACGCCGATCGACTTGCCGCACTGCGTGGTCCACTATTGCGGCAGCCCACAGGGACGCCAGCCCCGACGAAACCGGCCCGCACGGTTGCACGTTGGGATCGGTCGACGAGCAAGGACGCGTCCGGCTTTCGCCGATTGCGTGCGACGTCGTGCGCTTCCATTCGCCGCGGCTTGTCATTGGACCGTGGGCCGATCGACAGGGATTGGAACAAGTTCTGCGGCAGCACGCCGCACAACTACTGGAAGAATCCGGTGGCATCGCGTCGTTCATCAGTTGGACCATTGCATGTCAGGGCGAGCTGCTGGCGGCACTGCGCTGCGGGCAATTGGCGGCGGAGCTGACGGCGCAACTGCGTGCCGAGTTCGGCCACCGCCCCACGCCAGCCTGGACAATCGACATCGTGCCCGAACTGCCCGAGCATTTGCCGACGGCGTGGTACAAGGAGGAAAGCCTGCGTGGCGATTTTCTGCGGGCGGTGCAAGCGGCGGCCGATCAACCATCGCCGGCTCTCAAAGCGGAAACCGCGGAATCGGCCGCAATTTTGCCAATTCCTCCGAACTTGCCTGCCGGCACTGCTGGAGCCCGCCGATGTGCCGCCGGCCGTGGCTGAAAAAATCGGCTGGCCGGCGCTGTCGCTCGAGCGGCCTGAAGTGCGCCGCCGCGTGCTGCGCGAAGTGGCCTGGCTGGGAGCCGATCTGCTCAGTCCCTACGAGCTGAACTCGCGGGAGGACGAGGCATGAAACTGACCGACGTGCACCTCGACGGCTTCGGCGTGTGGAGCGGATTGACGCTCGGCGATTTGTCGCCGCATTGCACCGTTTTCTACGGACCGAACGAGGCGGGCAAAACCACGTTGTTGCAGTTCTTGCGAGCGGTGCTGTACGGATTCTCGCCGGAAAGGCGGTCGCAGTACCTGCCGCCGCTGCGCGGGGGCGCCGCCGGGGGAACCGTGTCGGTAAGTGTTCCCGACGAAGGACTGTTGAAAATTCACCGCCGCGACAATGTCCAGTATCCGTTAGGCTCCGTGTCGGTCGAAGCGCCCGACGGAACCATCCAAGGCGAGGCGCACTTGCGCCGGCTGCTGCACGACGTCGAAGAGCCGACCTACAACAACGTGTTCGCCGTCGGCTTGCGCGAGTTGCAAGAACTGGGCACGCTCACCGATATCGATGCCGCGCGCTGGCTGTACTCGCTGACTGCCGGATTGGATCGCGTTTCGCTGTTCGACGTGCAGCAAGAGTTGGAGCGTTCGCGGCTGCGGTTGATGGCTGCGCCGCCGGCGGCATCCACGCCCGGCGGCGAGCGGCCCGTCGCAAGTGGGCGACCTGCTAAGCGAGCGTGATCGGCTGCGACATGAATTGGCCCAGCTTGCCGGGTTATCGCAGCGGCATGCTCAAATCGCCTGCGATCGCGCGACGTGCGAAAAGCAAATCGCCGAGGCGGCGCAGGAACTCTCGGCCCAGGAAGCGAAACTCGGCACGCTCAAGGTGTCCGCGGCGGCCTACGATGCCTGGCACAGGCGTGCTGGACTGGAGGCACAATTAGCAGCGATCGTCGGGCGACGCCCCTGGCCCGCCGATGCGGTGCCGCGGATGAAACGAATCCTGTGGGCCATTCGCCAGGTTCGATTGCGGCGGCAGCGTTTGGCAACACGACGACGGCAACTGGCCGGCCAACTGCGTCAGATTTCGCTCAAACATGCCCTGTGCCGACAAGCGGCGCGGATTGAAGCCTTGGCGGAGCATGAATCGTGGATCACGGCGGCAGAGCAACAACTGCAGGCGGCCGAAGCGTCGGCCCAATCGCTCGGCGACCAGCGGCACAATCTAATCGCTCGCCTGCAGCAGGCGGCGCCGGGGATTGCCAACCTGCCGCAGTCGTTCGACGAACATAGTTGGCAGGTTTTGCGCCGTCCGGCGGCCGGCGCGGTAAACGCGCATCGCCGGTATGCCGCCGTCGAACGCCAAAGTCAGGAGAAAATCGACCGTTCCGAGAATATTCGCCGGCAATTAGAAACGGCGCTGGGCGGCTTCGGGCAGCGCGACCTGACCATAGCGCTGCAGCAGGCGGGGCAGAAGATTTCGCAACTGCGCCGACGGATTCAACTCGAGGAGCAGATCGAACAACTTGCGAAAACGCAGATCGATCTCGAACGGCGCACGGCCGATTCAATGCAGCGGCAAATTCTGTCGCCAGGCATAGTCATCGCCGTGGGCAGTGTTTTTGTGCTAGGGGTCGTCTTGCTTTTGAGCGGATTGTTCTTGCCGGCTTCGCTCACCGGCACGTGGGGCTGGCCGCTGGCGTGGCTTGGGTTGTTGGGCGGCGCTCTAGCCAGTGGGAACAAAGTTCACATTGGAACATTCGGCGGCGCTACGGTTGGATGCCTGCGGCAAGCAACTTGCGTCAGTGGAATCGCAAGCAAAACAGGCTACGGCCGATCGCGACGCGCTCGATCTCACGTTGCCGAACACACCTGGATCGCTGGCGGCGCGGTTGCAGTCGGCCGAGCAGGAATTGGCCAGGCTCGAGGAGCTGCTGCCGCTGGAAACCCAGCGCCAAGCGGCCGAGCAGGCAGCCGCCGAAATCCGGCTTCGCGGGCGCGGTGCTCAAGGATGCGTATCAGCAAGTGCGCAGGCCGCTGGCGCGCAGCGCTGGCGGCGGCGCAATTGCCGGAAACCTTGACGCCCGCTCAGGCGCACGATCTGTTGACCATCGGCAGCGAAGTTTCCATGCTCGCGCGCGGCTGGCCGAAGCGCAGGCCGACGCTCAGCGCCATCGGCGTGAACTTGCGGCTTTGGCCGGGCGCATTGAACAAACGTTCGCAGCGGCGGGCATCGCAGCGCCGCCGGCGGCCTCGCTTAGCGATCAAGTCCGCTACCTGCGGCGCGAGCTGGCCGAGCACGAAAGCCGACGCCAACGGCGCGACGCCCTGCGCCTACGGCGGCAGAAATGGCGCCGCCGTCAAAACGTGCTCGAGCAAACATGGCGCCGCTGGCGCCGCCGCCGGCAAACCCTGCTGGCCCAGTGCCAGGCCGCCGACCTGGCGGAATTTCGCACCCAGGCGGCCGATTTTGCTCGGGTCAAACTGCTGAACGCCCAGCGCGACGAAGCCGCGGTGGAAATCACATCGCTATTGGCCGGCGTTGCCAGCGAGGCGGAAGCGGCGGCGGTCATCACCGATCAAACGCAGCAACAGATCTCCGATCAACTAAGCACGGCCGCCGCACTGTTGGAAGATGCTCGACGCCGCCAGCGGCGATTATTCGAACAGCGCGGCCAGTTGAACGAGCAAATCCGGCTAGTCGGGGGCGATCGCCGCATGGCCGTCAAACGGTTCGAACTGGCGCAAGTGGAACAGCGATTGGACGGGCGCTTGGCCGCTGGCGTGTGCTGACGGTCACCGGCCGCCTGCTCCAATGGGTCAAGCAAGATTACGAGCGGAATCGCCAGCCGGAAACGCTGCGCCAGGCCTCCGATTATTTGGCGCGAATGACCGATGGCCACTATCGCCGCGTATGGACGCCGCTGGGCCAGAACATTTTGCTGGTCGACGATGCCGACGGCCGCCCATTGGGGATCGACGTATTGAGCCGCGGCACCAGGGAGCAATTGTTCCTGAGTTTGCGCTTGGCATTGGTGGCGCTGTTTGCCCGTCGCGGGGCGCAACTGCCGATGATCTTGGACGACGTGCTGGTGAATTTCGACGGTCATCGGGCACTTGCCGCCGTGGAGGTGCTCCGCGATTTCGCGGCCGAAGGGCACCAGTTGCTGGTATTTACCTGTCACGAACACGTGGCGCAACTGTTCAAAAACCTCCGGCTAGACGTGCGACGGTTGCCCAGCAACACGCAGGCAGGTCACGACATGCCATTTTCCATTCGCGAAGAGCTGCCGCCGCGGCGCACTCGGCTGCGCCGCGCCAAGGAAGCCTCCGCGCTGGAACCGGCAGCGCCGGTTGAAGTCGAGCCTGTCGAACCAGAAGTGCTGCCGGAAAAAGAAACCAACTTATTGTCCGCAGCGCCTGTGAGGGTGGTCGAAAGCGAAGTGCGCCGTCGCCTCGATCCGCCGCATTCCAACGGCGAGCCCGTCATCGCTCGGCCGCTCCAAAAAGAGCCGCCAGCCGAGGAAAAAGTGCACGCTAGCACTCCGCGGCCCAAGTTAGATCAGTATTGGATCGACTAATTCAGCCCGCTTTGCGGTTGGTTCAGCCCGGCCGATTCGCTAAAATCCCAGGCTTTCCAGCGTTGCCGGGCCCTCGCGGTTCAGGGATGAACCGTTGGCAGCGTTATTCACCATGGATGGTGCTGGATGTCGCAGAAAGGGATTCCGCCTCTCTCAGACGACGCGCTTGCCGGCAGATCGGGTGACGAGCTCGATTCGGGCGATCACGCTGCGCATCACGGCGGCCATGTTCGCCAAGGCTGGCGGATGACAATCTTGCTGGGCATAACGCGGCTGGTGCTGCGATTTCCCGTCACCACTCTGGCCTTGGCGTTGGCGCTGGCGGGCGTGTGCTGCGTCTACAGCACCATGCACCTCGGCTACAAAAGCAGCCGTTTGGATTTGCTGAATCCCAAGAGCGACCACAACCGCCTGTGGATTGAATACGTCAATGAATTTGGCGATGAAGACGACGCGGTGATCGTGGTCGAGGGTCCGGGCGCGACCAGGTGGTGCCGGTGTTGGAAGAGCTGTCGGCGGCGCTCGGCCGCGAGAAGCGCCTGTTCCACGCCATCTTGCACGAAGTCGATCTGAGCGCCATCCGCGCCAAAGGTTTGCACTATCTGCCGGTGGCCGAACTGCAAACCATCGACAAGTTCCTCGATCAGGCGGTTGTGATCACCGGCGGCCAGTGGTCGCGCCTGCAAGTGGGCAAGCAACTTGGCGGCCTCACGCGGATGTTGCAAGCG
Source organism: Pirellulales bacterium (assembly GCA_963773925.1). Taxonomy (GTDB): domain Bacteria; phylum Planctomycetota; class Planctomycetia; order Pirellulales; family JADZDJ01; genus CAVRAW01. The sequence continues at coordinate 20,914 of CAVZDC010000012.1, read as the reverse complement.
GCCATCGCCGGGGCGCCGGGCATCGATCTGGGCCAATCCTTGGGCGAGCTGGAACATCTGGCCGACAGCCTAGCCGCCAGCTTCGAGCCGACCCCCCATTATCAATCCCCCTGGCCCGGCATGCCGGCGGCCGTTTCGACGCTCAGCGAACTGGGCACGGAATACCTGGTGGCCAAGGAAGGGCGACTGGGCTTTGTGCTCTTGCGCATTGCGGTGGGAAAAGATGAGTTGCGCGCGGCACCGAATCGATCAACGCCCTGCGCGAGCTGATCGCCGACACTGCCGCCCGGCATCCCAATGTCAAAATTGGCCTAACCGGCCTCCCGATCATGGAAAACGACGAAATGCGCTCCAGCGAATCGTCGATGTTCTGGGGGGGCCTGATCGCATTTGTCGGCGTCGTGATCGTGGTCGTGGCCGGCTTCGGCGGAATTCGCCACGCCCTGATGGCCAACCTCGTGCTGTTGATTGCCACGGCCTGGGCCTTCGGCTACGCCACACTTGTCGTCGGGCATTTGAATATTCTCAGCGTCACGTTCACGGCCACGCTGATCGGCGTGGGGGTCGATTACGGCACCTATTACGTTTCGCGCTACATGGAACTGCGCCGCAACGGCGGTCAATGCGATGAATCATTGCTGAAGACCACCCGCATCGCCGGGCCGGCTATTATTACCGGGGCGCTATCAACCGTGGTCGCATTCTTCGCCACCGGGGCCACCAGTTTCAAAGGCATCGCGGAGTTGGGCATCATTGCCGGCGGCGGAATTTTGCTCTGCGCCTTGGCCCAGCTGTTTGTGCTGCCGGCCATGGTGCGCGTTGTCGATCGCAGCCGCTTCGGTCTGCATTTTCCGCGGCCGGTGCCGGTGTACGCGGCGATCGGCTTGCTGATGAAAGCCCCGCGCGTGATTATCGCTCTGGCGATTGCCCTGACGGTGTTCGGCGTGCTTGGCCTGCGGCATCTGTGGTTCGATTACAACCTGCTGAACATGGAGCCGCGCGGGCTGGAAAGCGTCGAGCTGGAGCGCAAGCTGCTGAGCGAGTGCGATCAGAGCATGTGGTACGCCCTGTCGATTGCCGACAGCCGCGAAGAGCTGCTGGCACGCAAAGAGAAATTCCTGCAATTGGCAAGCGTGGAGCGCACCGAGGAAATCGTGTCGCTGTTGCCCGGCGATCACGAGGTGAAGCAGCCTCTGATTTCCGGAATTCACAACCGCCTGGCATCGCTGCCGGAGCGGCCGCCGCTGATTGCCGTCGATTCGATCGACGAACTGGGCGCCACGCTGGCGCAGGCTCAGGATTTGGCGGCGCGCGTGCCGCAAGGCACCGTCTGTGCCCGCCGCTTGGAACTGCTGCGCGATGCGCTGCGCCGATTGCCGGCGGCGGAATGCTATGCCAAGGTCTCCCAGTTTCAGCAACAGATGGCCGGCGATCTGCTCAGCCGCTTGCACGCCTTAAAGGGCGTATCCAACCCAGAGCCGCCCCAGCTCAGCGACCTCCCCGCCAGCCTCGTCAGCCGCTTCGTCGGCCAAAACGGCAAATACCTACTGAAGATCTACGGCCGCGGCGACATCTGGAACATGGATTCGCTGCGCCGGTTTGTCTACGATGTGCGCAGCGTCGATCCGCGGGCCACCGGCAATCCGCTGCAGGCCTACGAGTGCTCGCTGGAAATGAAGCGCAGCTACGAACTGGCCACGCTCTATTCGCTGGTGGTCATCTCCTGCGTGCTGTGGTTCGATTTCCGCAATCTGAAGCATTGCGCGATGGCCGCCGTGCCGCAGTTCATGGGAATTGTCGTCACCCTGGGCCTGCTAGGTTATTTGAACGTGCCGCTGAATCCGGCCAATTTGATCGCGGTGCCGATGATTTTGGGAATCGGAGTCGATTACAGCGTGTACATCGTGCATGAGTATTTGGAGCAAAAGGGACGCTACCGCATGTCGCCGGGAACCGCCATTGCGGTGACCGTCGACTCGCTCACCACGCTGATCGGCTATGGCAGCCTGCTTTTGGCCACGCACCGCGGGCTGCAAAGCCTGGGGCGCGTGCTCACTTTAGCGGTCACGTTCTGCACGCTGATGTCGGTCATCGTGCTGCCGGCATTCCTGGTGTTGATCACGCGCAAGCGGCCGCTGGTGCCGTGGGTCGCCGACGCGGTGGAAAGCTTCGATCACGATCGGCCAAGCGACAACGGCCTGGAAGACGGCACGACCGAGTCGCAAACCCCCTTCTTCCCGCGCCGCGCGGCGTGAAGTATCCTAAGCGGAAACTTCAACCCCGGCAGCGATCATGGCGCAAATCATCAATGCACCCCAGCGGGTTCAGGCGGTCGGCCGGCCGCCCAAATCAATCGAAGAATTCTTTGGCCGCGTGAACTCGTCGACCTCGGCTGTCAGCATCGCGCGGATGGTCAGCCCCTCGGGTTGGAGCGAACCGGGACAAACGCCCGATTTCGACGAATACACCCTCGTGTTGCGCGGGCAATTGCAAGTGGAAACGCGCGAGGGCGCGCACCAAGTTTCGGCCGCACAGGCCGTTCTTGCGCCGCGCGGCCAGTGGGTGCGCTACAGCACACCAGGGCCGGACGGGGCAGAATACATCGCCGTGTGCCTGCCGGCCTTCTCGCCCGACACTGTGCATCGCGATAGTTAGCCGCCGGACTTGTCCGGCGCTGCGCGTTGCCATAGCGCGAGATCGCTTACCCCTTCGCGGCGTCGATCGCCTGCTGTAGCCGGCTCTTGGGTTGCACCCCGACGAACCGATCGACCACTTGCCCCCCTTTGAAGATCATCAGCGTGGGAATGCTGTTCACGCCATAGTTCATGGCCACCGACGGATTGTCGTCGATGTTTACTTTGCCGACTTTGAACGAGCCTTGATACTCGGTGGCGAGCTCCTCGACCACCGGGGCGATCATGCGGCACGGCCCGCACCAGGGGGCCCAAAAATCCACCAGCACTGGCACATCGGATTTGAGCACTTCGTCCTGAAAATTGTTGTCGGTAAATTCGGTCGCCATTGGTTCTCCCTTGAATTTGCTGTTCTACCCGCTCGCCGCAGCTCCCGCGACGGATTGTTTGTGATCGGTTACAATCGCTTCTCTCAAGCGTCTGGCGAAAATTATAGGGGCGGTGATTTGGCTGTCAATTCACGGCAAATTCATGCCGCCCGCCATTGCTGGACATGCGAAAAAGTTAGCCCACGTGCCGGTATCTGCATTTATCGGGTGGAGAACCAAGCATGGTTGAAACAATGCGCTGTTTGCTGGTCACGAAGCGCGACGACGGCAAAGTCGAACGCGCCGTTACGACCCGCCCGTTACTCCGATTTGCCCCCCGGCGATGTGCTGGTGCGGGTGCGCTACTCGTCGCTGAATTACAAAGATGCGCTTGGCTGCACCGGGCATCCGGGCGTGGTCAATAAGTTTCCGCACGTGCCGGGCATCGACGCCGCCGGCGTGGTTGAGCAGAGCGGTTCGCCAAAGTTTACCCCGGGGGCCGAAGTGCTCGTCACTGGTTTTGAATTGGGCGCGCCGCACTGGGGCGGTTACGCCGAGTTCATTCGCGTGCCGGCCGATTGGGTTGTGCCGCTGCCCACCGGCTTGAGCCTGCGCGAAAGCATGGCCATCGGCACGGCCGGCTTTACCGCCGCGCTGTGCATTCAGGCGATTGAGTTGCAGCGCGTCGGGCCTCAAAGCAGGCAACGTAGTTGTCACCGGCGCCACCGGCGGCGTGGGATCGCTGGCGGTGAACATCCTCGCGCAAACCGGCTACCACGTCACGGCCGTCAGCGGCAAGCCGGAGAAAGCCGAGTTGCTGCGGAAACTGGGCGCCGCCGACGTGGTGCCCCGCGATGCGGTGGTCGACAATTCGGACCGGCCGATGCTCAAGGCCCGCTGGTCCGCGGCCGTCGACACCGTCGGCGGGATCACGCTTTCCACGCTGTTGCGGTCGATTGACCCTGGCGGTTGCGTGGCCGCGTGCGGCCTGGTCGGCGGCGCCGACCTGCCCATGACCGTTTACCCATTCATTTTGCGCGGCGTGGTGCTGGCCGGCGTTAGTTCATCGTCATATCCTGCACCGCCGCGGCCGGCGCTGTGGGCAAAACTGGCGGGACCTTGGAAACCACGAATGCTCGACGAATTGACCACCGAAGTTCGGCTGGAAGAGCTGGAGCCAAATATCGAGCAGATTCTGGCAGGCAAGATCGTCGGCCGCGTCGTGGTAAAAATCGAATCTGACCGCTGACTGCTGACCGCTGACCTGCTTCTTTCCATGCATGAAGTTTTCGACCATACCGCCGATATTGGATTGCGCATTCGGGCCGGAACCCTGCCGGAATTATTTCGTGAAGCCGCCGAAGGTTTTTTCGAACTGATCGTCGGCAATCTCGCCGAAGTGCAACCGCAGCACGAGCTGCATTTCAAAATCCCCAAACGCCAAGATGAGTACGACTACCTGCTCTTCGACTGGCTCAACGAACTGCTCTTCACGTTCGACACAAAGCGGCTGGTGCTATCCAAGTTCGACGTGCATCTGACCGCCGAAGGCCTCGAAGCCACCGCCCACGGAGAACCGCTCGATCCCTCACGCCACCAGTTGGAAAACGAAGTCAAAGCCATCACCTACCATGGCCTGAAAGTCGTCCGCGAAGCCGACGCCTGGCTGGCCGAAGTGATCCTAGATATCTGAACATCGCGGCACAGCTTCAGCAGCAAATACATTTCGCCTTGATGGCGCGCTTCGTCGTGCAGTCCGTGAATGATCCGCCCGGCCAGCGTGTCGCCGCGTGGATTGACGACTTCCGCCAGCCGCGATTCGCTTGCGGTGCCAATCGCGGCGACCATTTGATCGAGCTGAACGCTCAGCAATTCCTTTAGCTCTTCGCGCGACGGCCACCGGCTCGTCTGCTTTACCGGCCGGCAGTTCATGCCGAACGTTTTTTCCCAGTCGGGCGGCAATTGGCTATTGCCCGTCAGCGGCTCCAAACACAGCCCGCCTTGCAGCCATAGCGCATGTCCGGCATGCCACAGAATGTGATTCGACGTGCCCGGCGGCGCCCAGGTGAGGCGATCAGCCGGCGCCGCATCGAGACGTTCCAGCGTGCCGCGCCGCACCTGCCGGGCGAGTTCCTGGATGGTAAACTGCGGAGTCATCCCGGCATTTTACCCTTGCTGCCTGGGGTCGCCACACAGCGGAGAACGTCAACTCGGCTCCCGCGGCAGATTGCGCGGGTGGGGCGGGTCTTCGTGCTCCGGCAATTCGCCGCCGAAATCTTCGCCCCATTGCTCGCGCTCTTCCGGCGTAGCGTAGTAGCGCAGCCACAGTTGAGCGTCGCCGCTGGCGTCGGAGCAATCCCAATGCAGATAACCGGAGGCGTTGTCGATCTTCTTTTCGGGCGAAGGCAAAATATCGCGCCAGATCAAGCAGTACAATTCGCGATCCGTAAGGTGATCGGTGAAATCCAGCACGATCCGCTTGTCGAACAGCTTGTGAATGGTGTCCCACAGCACGCCGTGCAATTCGTCATCTCCAAGCTTGTCCGGCGAAGGCAGGTTCAGCTCCGGCGTGAACCATTGATAGATCGGCAGGATCGGCGCCTTTTCCCAAGCCAGCATCGAGGCCAAAAATTCGTTCTCCACCGGCGTGGGAACTTCGTCCTGATTCAAGTGCATTACCGCCTCGTCGAGATACGGTTCCATCTCGTCGCGCAACTGCGCATTGCGCAACAGATGGTCAACTTCTTCGGGATTTGGTTTCTCGACCGACGACATGGATGGCGAGTCCTTGACGTTGCAGTAAAATTGTCCCGGAGATATTCTCCAGGTCACGCTCTTGCGCGGCGGAAGTTTTACGCACCAGCGTTTGGCTGCGAACGAACTCGTCCGCGCCAAAGCGTGCGGATTGCCGCTACGCGTGCCTAAATCTCGACTCTAACCACCCTGTGCGCCGCTTCAAGAGGAATGCCGAAAAACAGTGGCGTTTTCTTCGCTAGCTTCAGCGCAGTATCATCACGATCCCACAACTCATGTTGCAGATTTTGCACAATCGTTAAACTTGAACCGGTGGAGGCCCGCGCGGCACTTTTAGCTATCGCCCCGGGCGCCAAACGCCCCGTTTTGCTAGCAGAATTTCAAGCGATTCCAGCCTGCACGATTCAGGTCCTAACAGCCAGCCGTCGACTTCGATCCGCCATATTCATGCAATCCACAGACGTCTTGATTGTCGGCGGCGGGATCATCGGCCTGGCGACGGCCTATCAACTCACCCGCCAGTATCCGGGCCGTCGCGTCGTGCTCTTGGAAAAAGAGCCGGAGCTGGCCATGCATCAATCGGGGCGCAATTCCGGCGTGCTGCACTCGGGCATTTATTATCGGCCCGGCTCGCTGGCGCGGAAAATTGCCGCACCGGAAAACTGGCAATGGAGCAGTTCTGCGCGGCCGAGGGCGTTGCCTACGAAATCTGCGGGAAGGTGATTGTAGCCGTCGACGCCGCGGAATTGTCGGCGCTTCAGCGAATTCACGAGCGCGGCATCGCCAATGGGGTGAAGTGCAAAATGATCGATCGCGCAGGCCTGGCGGAGCTGGAACCGCACGCCGCCGGTGTGCAGGCGCTGCACGTGCCGGAAACGGGCATCGTCGACTTTCCGGCCGTCTGCCGGCGATTGGCCCTGCGCGTCACCGAAGCTGGCGGACAATTAATCTGCCGAGCGCGGGTGACGGGACTCGAGCATCAAAACGGTGGCGTGGTGGTCGCCAGCGAGGCGGGTGATTTTCAGGCCGCATATGTGGTCACGTGCGCCGGGCTGTATTCCGATCGCGTGGCCCGGCTCAGCGGGCAGCAACTCGAATCGAAAATCATCCCTTTCCGCGGCGAGTATTTTGAACTGAAGCCCGAAGCCAAGCATCTGTGCCGGAATTTGATTTACCCGGTGCCCAACCCGAATTTTCCCTTCCTCGGCGTGCATTTCACGCGGCTGATCGATGGCGAGGTTGAATGCGGCCCCAACGCCGTGCTGGCATTCGCGCGCGAAGGGTATCGCAAGCGCGATATTTCGCTGCGCGACCTGACTGACACCCTCACCTATCCCGGTTTCTTGCGCCTGGCGACGAAATATTGGCGCACCGGCTTCGGCGAAATGTGGCGCAGCTTCAGCAAGCGGGCGTTTGTGCGCGCCCTGCAGCGGCTGGTGCCCGAGATCCAGCAAGAACATTTAAAGCCGGCGCCCAGCGGCGTGCGGGCCCAGGCGATTGGCCGCGATGGATCGATGATCGACGATTTTTTGATTTTCGAAAGCGAGCGCGTGGTGAACGTTTGCAACGCGCCATCGCCCGCGGCGACGGCGGCCCTAAACATCGGACGACTGGTGGTCGAGAAGCTCGCCGCGCGGTGGGGCTAGGGCCGGGCAAGCCCGGTGGCTAAATCACACACGCTGCCCGATCATTTTCCGCCGCGTTCCAGCGCCGCGATTTTTTTGATGCGGCGCGAGTGGCGGCCCCCTTCGAACGGCGTGTTCAGCCACGTTTCCACCAGGCGGTCGATCAAGCGCTCGCCCAGCATGTCGGCCGACAGACACAGCACATTCAGATCGTTGTGGCGGCGGCTCATCTCGGCCGTCAGGTCGTCGTGGCATGGCGCGGCGCGCACGCCGGGAATTTTGTTGGCGGCAATGCACATGCCGATGCCGCTGCCGCAGATCAGAATGCCACGCTCCACTTCGCCCGAGGCCACTTTGCGGGCAACGTCGGCCGCCATGTCGGGATAGTCGCAGCTTTCAGCGCTGTGCGCGCCGGCGTCGGTCACTTCGTGCCCCAACTTGGTCACCAATTCGATCAGCTTGGTTTTCACCCGGTAACCACGGTGATCGCAGCCAATGGCAATTCGCATCCCCACCCCCATTGCACGGCAAGAACGATCGTTCGCGCCGCCGCAAGTCAAACGTTACCCCTGATTAAATTTCCAAATCGCGCAGGCGTGCATCCAGTTCTGTTTTAATCTGTTGCGCCAGCGGCGATACTGGTCGATGGGCCCCCCGATCGGATCGGCCACGTCTGCGCCGTCGGCGCTCAATAGGTGCACCCGGCCCGCCGCTTCCGGCCACTGCGACAAAATCGCTTCACGGTGGGCTTGGGTCATCGTCCAAATCACGTCGGCATGGCGAATGAGCTGCCCGCCCAGCGGTTGACTTTCGTGCCCCGCCAGATCGATTCCCATTTCCGACATCACCTCCACCGCTTCGCTCGTCGGCCGGCCCCCCATCATCGCCGAAATGCCCGCCGACGAAACCAGCACGCCGCGATCTTCCAATTCACCGGGAGAACAATGCAATCTCGCGGCAAGCTGCTGGCGGCAGATCGCCTCCGCCATCGGGCTGCGGCAAGTGTTGCCCGTGCACACAAACACGATGCTCAGCGTCGCCAGCCGCTGCAGCGTTTGCTGCGACACCACTCCGGGACGGATAATTTCGAATCCGTGCTGGTTCACCAGGACCACCGAGGAAGGCTGCCCAAATCGGGTGCGGCCGTCGTCGAGCACCAGCGCCACTTCGTCGCCCAGGCTGGCAACTACGTCCTGCGCGGTAAGCGGCGCTTCTTCGCCGGCGCGGTTGGCGCTGGTTACGGTCACGGGGCCCACGATCATCTTCATCGTGTCGAGGAACATCGGATGGCCGGGAACGCGCAGCCCGATGTTGCCGGTAGGCACCACGGCGCGGCGCACTTTCGGCGGCAAGTGCGACAGCAAACTGTCGGGATGATTGTTCTTGCACACGATCGTCACCGGGCCCGGCCAGCAGCGGCGCGCCAGGCGCTGGGCCAGCGGCGTCATGTCGGGCACGTAATCCAATGCATCCTCCGCGCTTTTTATGCCCAGCGTCAGCGGCGGCTCGCCGGGACTGCGGCGCTTCACCGCCAGTTGCCGGGCCACCGCGCTTTCGTCCAGCGCGCTGGCCACCAGCGTGTAGACGGTTTCCGTGGGCAGGGCCACCAATTTGCCCTCGGCCAGCGCCTGCACTGCGCGGTGGACGCAATCGCGCGTATCGTCAGCGCTACGGATATCGATCACCAGCGGCATCAGCAAATCCCTGCGATGTTTCTAGCCCAGGCTCCACGGAAAACGGTCCTGTGGAGCCAGCGGTTGCGTTTAAGATGCGGCGACCGGCGGCCCACGTTTCCTTCCCTGCGGCCGGGAAGACCCCATCTGATGAATTTATCCCGCGCGACAAAGCACGGTCAAGTTAAGCCCCCGCTTAAGCGGAACAAGCGGCAGATTTGCCACATATTATGGCTGGAAAGCTTGGTAAAACGGCGTTTAGTGCGGCCGACCGCGCCAGGCTTACGCCGTTTCTCGCAGCTGCATTTGATGCAGCCCGCTGTACAACTGGCAGCGCGACATCAATTCCTGGTGCGTGCCAATATCGACAATGCGCCCCTGGTCCATCACCAGAATCCGGTCGGCCAGCGTCAGCGTTTGCAGGCGATGCGTGATGACGATCGTGGTGCGATCGCGCATGAATTGCTCCAGCACCTTGTGAATCAGGTGCTCGCTTTCAATGTCGATCTGGCTGGTGGCTTCGTCGAGAATCAAAATCGGCGGATCGCGCAAATCGCCCGCGCCAGGGCGATGCGTTGCCGCTGCCCGCCCGAAAGCCGGCCCCCTAATTGCCCCACGTTGGTCTCGTAGCCGTTTTCCAGTTGCTCCTCGATGAAGCGGTGGGCATGGGCCTTCTTCGCCGCGTCGATCACCTGCTGCCGCGTGGCGTTGGGCATGCCGTAGCGGATGTTGTTCTCCACCGTGTCGTCGAACAGCAGTTGTTCTTGCGTGACGATGCCGATCTGGCTGCGCAGATCGCGCATCCGCACGCTGCGCACATCGACGTCGTCCAGCAGCATCGTGCCTTGCGGCGGATCGTAAAACCGCGGGATCAAATTCGCCAGCGTCGTTTTGCCGCAACCGTTGGGGCCCACGATCGCCAGCGTTTCGCCGTACGGTATGCGCAGATTGATGCCCTTAAGCACCGGCTGTTCGGGAATGTAATGGAAGTGCACCTGGTCGAACACGATGTGGCGATGATGCCGCGTCAGCGGGCGCGGCTTCACGGGATCGCATACCGTCGGTTCGCGGTCGAACATGGCGTACACACGGTCGGCCGCGGCACTGGCACGCTGAATGCGATTGAACACGTCGGTCAGCCGGCGCGCAGGATCGATCGAGCCGGCCAAGAATGGCGTAGAAAATCGCCAATTGGGCAAACTCCAATGGCCGGTCGCAAATCTTTGATCCCCAGCAGATGCGTTTCGTTTCGCAACACCAAATACGTGCCGGCCAAAATGGTGAGGCAGATCATCGTGATGCCCGCCAGCTCGGTGACCGGGCTCACCAGCGCATCGAAACGTGAAATGCGCATCGCCTTGCGGAAGAACTGCTTGCTGTTCTGATGGAATCGGCGACGCTCGTACGGCTCCATCGTGAACGCCTTCACCACTTTGATGCCGCTGAACGATTCGCTCAAAATTCGATACAGCGTCGACATTTCTTCCAAAGCGCGGCGATTGGCCCGCTTCAGCGTTTTTGCCAAACGGCTGATCAGATAACCGGCCACCGGCGCCAACAGAATCGAAATCAATAGCAACCGCCAGCAAATGAAAGCGGCCCCCAGCAGGCAGCCGATCATCTTCAGCGGTTCGCGAAACGCCTTGCCGATCACCGTTTGAATGCCGCCGCCGATCGTATCCACGTCGTAGGTGAAGCGGGTCATCAGCTCGCTGACCCGCGCTTCGCCGAAACTGTTCAAATCCATCCGCAGCGTGCGGCGGTAGAACTTTTTGCGCAAATCGAGCGTCGCCAGGTTCGACAGCCGATCGACCAGGATCGAATCGCACACCATGAAGATGTTTTTCACGAATGTACCCGGCCGAGATCACCATCATGATCACGAACAGCGTTTTGTACGGATCGTTCGGCAGATACTTATCGACATACGGCTTGAAGAATTCGCAGCGGCTGAGATGCTGTTTCTTCGGCCTTTAGCCTCGACCGAACCGTATGCAATTGCTTGTCTCAAAGCTTGCTTGTCGGCCGGCAGCGGCCGCCGCCAGATCGGCCTCCAGTTGGTCGGCCTTGCGACTTGCAGGTCCGCAATCTTCTTCTGCGACGTATCGATGCTGGCGTCGACCCACTGCTGCAGCGATTGGTTATTGGTGATGATGCCAATCACCGGATAGGCGCCGCCGATGTTGGCGCCCCACAGCACGGCCACCATGATCGCGGTGAAGCAGGAAGCGGCCAGCGTCCACTTGTAGCGGAAGATCAGCCGCAGAGCGCGGTAGAAGTTATTCATTCCCGAAGGCCATCCGTGGCAAAATGTCAAAAGCAACCGCGCCAGCGCAGTATTCGCTCCAGTTGCTGCGCTGTCGCCAGCTAGCAGAGGCTTGTCATTGGCGTTGGTCCAAACTCGAGTCGCCCTTGTAGCAAATGCGCCAGATAGGGCCAAGAGCGGCCGGAGCGAATCTGCTAGCAGTTCGAGCGACTACGGGACCATCTGCCGAACGAATTGCACCTGGGGCTTGCCGCTGCCTTTGGCCGCCGAGCCTTTCAGAAACTCGCTCACATAGCGAAATGCTCACGCGGCCGATCGGGGTCCTTGAAGTTATCCCCCTTTTGCAGAATCGGGCCGGTTCTCCACGATGCCGCCGAACGCCCGCAGCGCCCGCCGCCTGGCAGGGAAACCAGTAGCCGTTGCCTTCGGAATCCATCAAATAGAACTCCGGATAGCAATGCTCCGGCACCCACACGCGTGCGGGCCGGAATGCCCGCTGGCGCGGCAGGCAGGCGATGAACAGCGAGGTCAATTCCTCGCAATCGCCAGTCCCCTCAATCAGCGCCTTCAGCGCGCCCTTCAGCGGACCGTTCTTGTATTGCACCTTGTCGCGCACCGCGTCGTAAATGGCTTCGACCTTCTCCCAATCCGATTTGCCCTCCGTCACTTGCTTGGCGAATTCGATGATTTTTGGATGCGTCGATTCGATGTACGGGCTGGGGCCCAAATACTGCCACACTTCCTTGGGCAGCTTTTCCCTGGGCACTTCCTTATAAATCGAAGTGTCGTCCGGCGGAATTTGCGTATAGCGGGTGAATTCAAACGTCACAAAGGCGTGGGCCTCTTCGCCGCTGCGAACCTCAGGCATGGCGACGACCATCTGTTTCACGCCCCCTTCAATCGTGCGATAGCTGACGTTGTGCACGCTGGGGGAAAAATCCTCCTCCAGAATTTGCACCTTTTGCTCCGGCCAATCGGTGGGAAACGGAATCGTGGCCACAATGCCCTTGCACGTGCCACCTTGGGCTCGGACGGTGACGCCCAGCTTCATCTTCTTGGTGATCGGCTGATCGAGCTTGGGCCCCTTGCCGGCGGTGGGCGAACTGGCCCCCACGTCGAACTGGGCCCGCACCGCGCCGACCCAGAGAATTACGCCGACTGTAACTGCAACCAGCAAAATCTTTCGCACGGACGGCCTCGAAGGTGAAACGGCAGACAGCATCCGTGCAAGCAGTGTAAGTCAACCTCCATTATAATTGCCGCGGAAGGCCCGTGCCGCGATGGGTGGCCGGGGCCAAGCGCAGCGAGCCCCCGGAAATTCCGATCACTGCGGGCTCACTTCGTTCAACCGCAGCCACCCAAAACTCAAATTGTTTCACCACCGATAGGCGTGGTCTGCGCTGCAGCTACGTCGGCCGGAACGGGAAGAAAATCGGCGCAAGGGCAATGGTAACCACCCAGACCAAAATGTCCAGCGGCACGCCCAACCATAAGTAGTCGCTGAACTTATAACCGCCGGGGCCGTACACCATCAGGTTGGTTTGATAGCCGATCGGCGTGGCAAAGCCGGCCGAAGCCGACATCATCACCGCGATCACAAACGGCATGGGGCTCACCCCCAGCGTCGCCGCGGTCGACATCGCCAGTGGAAACATCAACGCCGCGGCGGCATTGTGCGTGATAATGTGCGTCGCCACCATCGTCACGCCGTACATAGCCGTCAGCGCCAACAATGGATTGCCCCCGGCTGCTTGAATCAAATCGCTGGCAATCGTGTTGGTGGCGCCGGTTTTCTCCAGCGCCTTGGCAATGCCGAACGACGCCGCAATGGCCAACAGCACCTGCCAATCGATGCTGGCCCGCGCCGCCGCGACGCTGGTGCACGACGTGATCAGCATCAGCGCGGCAGCAACCAACGCCGCATTGAGCACCGGCACGCCGTAAATCACCGCCCCCACCAGGCCCGCCAGAATCGCCAGCGACAAAAACGCCTTTTCATGCCGCGGGGGCTGCGAATTCTCCAACCGGCTGACGAGAAAAAAATCGCGGCTGTTACGCTGCCGGTCGGCAAACGACGGATGTCCTTCCAACAGCAGCGTGTCGCCGGGCCGCAGCACAATGTCGCCGATTTTTTGCCGCAAGCGCTCGCCATTGCGGGCCACGGCGATCACCGCAGCATCGTACAACGTGCGAAACTGCCCTTCCCGAATGCTTTTGCCCACCGTCGGGCAACTATTCGATACCACTGCCTCGATCAGGCATCGCTGGCCGGTGGGGCTATTCAATTTGAACACCTGATCGGTCGCCGGCGCCAGCCCGCGGATCTTCCGCAAATCAACCACCGATTCCACCACGCCGACGAACACCAGCCGATCGTGCGCGCGCAATCGCACCGTCGGCGACACGGCGGCCAGCACGTCGTCGCCGCGATCGATCTCCGCCAGATACACTCCGGGCAAGTGTCGCAAACCGGCCTCTTCGATGGTTTTGCCCACCAGCGGACTGTCGTCCTGCACCAACATTTCCACGGTGTATTCGCGCGGGTCGTCGAGATTGCTGATCGGCGGCCGGCGATCGGGCAACAACCACCGGCTCGCCAGCGCGATAAACGCCACGCCGGCGATGCAAGCCGGCAACCCAACCCAGGTGATGTCGAGCATGCCCAAGCCATTTTTTGGCAGAGCGTAGGGCGTCGCCGTGGCGTCTTGCGATTTTGCGGCGGTGATCACCAACCCGTTGACTACCAGGTTCGTGCTGGTGCCGATCAGCGTGACGGTGCCCCCGAGAATGGCTGCGTAGCTGAGCGGGATCATCAGCTTGCTGACGGACACACGGCACTGCTTGGCCCAATCGCTCACCGCAGGAATGAGCATCGCCACCAGCGGCGTGTTGTTCATGAAGGCGCTGACTGCGGCGGCAGGAACCATCAGCCGCACCACCGCCGATTCCGCCGATTTCGGGCGGCCGAACAGCTTTTCGGCCAGCCACGTCACGGCGCCGGTATCGCGCACGCCGGCGCTCACCACAAACAGCACGCCGACGGTGGCCACCGCCTCATTGGCCAGGCCGTTGAGGGCTTCGCCGGTGGTCACAATTCCCTTGACCAACAGCAGCACCACGCCGCCGATCAAAATCAAGTCGGGGCCAAGCTGCGTAGCCGCCAACAGCACGAACACCGCCGCGAGCACCCCCAGACAATACCATGCATCGAAACTCATCAGGCGGCCTTTGTACCCCTTGCGCAGTTGTCGCGAATGTCAAACGTGCCAAGCCGGGCTATTCGGGCTTACGCGTTCTGCGTCGGCGGTACGCTTTCGCGAAATGCCCTTTGCGCGTGCCGGGGCCGACGCCCACGAGGCGCAACTGCGCAGCACAGCGCTTGCAGCGCGTTTCCTGCGTGTTCATTTTGAAGCCGCACTTCGAGCAGCGGCGGGCTTTGCGTTTCAATTTCAGTTTAGTGCGCGGTCGGGTTCGTACCATGGCTCAATGCTCCTCGAAAGATTGGCCGTCAGTTGCGGCGTTGATGTTTTGGCAGATAAAAACAACAAGCTATCCGCTCCGTAGCGGCGAATCAAGGCGCTTGCGGCAACGTCAACTGGCATCTACGTCGCAAAATGCATAGACTCCATGATGGCTGAACCGTTTCCATCGCCGTGCGTCGACCCATTGCCATGCCACGCGATCATTCCACGCCGCGTTCGAGGTTCGCCGCTCCGGCCAGGCCGTTTCGCACCGCGGTGCTGCGCGGCTTGGGCGTGGTGGCCCCGCCGCTGTTGACGCTGGTCATCTTGCTGTGGGTCATCCGCACCGTCGATTATTACGTGCTGGAGCCCGTGACCGAACAAACCCGCAACGTGCTGGCCTGGTCGCTCTCGAAATCGTACAGCCAGTTGCCCGACGCACATCCAGGACCGGCGCCCGATTCGGTGATGAGCCACGGCGACGCCTACCAGCGGCTCCCCGACGGTCAATACGTGCCGCTGGACGTTTACACCGACGTGATCAAGTCGCCCGGGCCGGCCGGCATGCCTGTCACGCCGCAAGATGTTTACCGCCGCTGGGTGGAACTGAAGTTTCTGCAGCCGTGGATCGTAGTGCCGGTGTTCGTCGTGCTATTCGTGCTGCTGATGTATTTGCTGGGCAGTTTGTTCGCGGCCGGATTGGGCCGCGTGTTCTGGGGCTGGGGCGAGAGAATTGTCGACCGCCTGCCGGTGATCCGCGCCGTGTACAACTCGGCCAAGCAGGTCACCAACTACGTGTTCCGCGATCGGGAATTGGAATTCACGCGCGTCGTGGCGGTTGAGTATCCCAGCCGCGGCATCTGGTCGCTGGCGTTTGTGACCAACGAAAGCCTGGCCGACGTGCAGGCGGCCTCTGGCGAACCGATGCTCACCATCCTGGTGCCCACCAGCCCCATGCCGGTCAGCGGTTACACCATGCTGGTGGCGAAGAACGAAGTGCTGGATTTGGACCTGACCGTCGAGCAAGCGGTCGAGTACATCGTCAGTTGCGGCGTCGTGCTGCCGCCGCAGCAATTGGAAAGCCGCGTGGAGCAGGAATTATCGTAGCCGGCTTTCCCGGCGTGCAGTCATTCCGGGCCGTCGGCCCGTTCCGCTTCGGAGTGCGGATGCGCCGTGGCGCTTTCCAACAGCGGTTCGCCGCGCCAGGCGCGATAGGCCTCGATCAGGGCCGGCAGCACGCTCACAAACACAATTCCCAGCACGACCATTTCGAAATGCTTGCCGACCCACTCGATCTGTCCCAGCCAGTAGCCGGCCAGCGACATCGACAGCACCCACCCCACGCCGCCGACGATGTTGTACATGGCGAACCGGCGGTAGCCCATTTTCGCCACGCCGGCCACAAACGGCGTGAAGGTGCGCACAAACGGCACGAACCGCGCCAGCACAATCGCCTGGCCGCCGTGCCGATCGTAGAACTCTTTGGCAGCCATCAGGTGCTCGTGCTTGACGAACCGCAAGTGCCCTTTTTCGAACACACGCTCCTCCAATTGCAGGCCGAAGTAATAATTGACCGCGTCGCCGGAAACGGCCGCGGCGCACAGCACGATGTCCAGCAGCACGATGTTGAACACATCCTGGCTCGCCAGGAAGCCGGCCGCAAACAGCAGCGAATCGCCCGGCAGAAAGAAGCCTACCAAGAGCCCCGTTTCACTGAAAATAACTGCGAACAGGATCAGGTAGCTAACCCACGGCGGCCCGCCGAGGTTCACCAAGCTGCGGAGGTTGTCGGGCTGCGCCAGGCTGATCAACCATTTCAGTTTTTCGAACAGCCAGGTGATCGGGCCCAAGATCGGTTCTCCAGGAAGTGTGGGGCATCCCCCCTTGCTCTATTGGTTGACCATGATAGATTGCCGCCCAAGGGGCGTCTACCGCGGCGGACATTCGAGCATTTCCTGCTGCCGCCGGCCCCGACATCAAATGGGGTGGCCGATATGTCGATTCATGAACCGCTTGCCGGAACGAGAAAGCCATCCGCGGCGCCGCCCGATGCGAGTCCCAAAGTCTCAGACGTGATTCGGCGCTACTGGGGGTTTGACAATTTACGGCCGCTGCAATCCGAAGCCATCGAGGCTGCCCTGGCCGGTCGCGATTCGCTGGTCGTGCTCCCCACCGGCGGCGGAAAATCGCTTTGTTATCAAGTGCCACCTGCGATCACGGGCGGAACCGATATCGTCATCTCACCGCTGATCTCGCTGATGAAGGATCAGGTCGATGGCCTGCGCGAATGCGGCTACCCGGCGGCGGCACTGCATACGGGCTTGGATAGCCAGCCGCGCCGTCAAATTGAAAAAGAATTGGCCGCCGGCAAATATCGCTTGTTGTTCGTGGCGCCGGAACGGGCCGTCACGCCGTGGTTCGGCGAAATCGCCGCGCGGCTCAACGTGCGCCGCTTCGCCATCGATGAGGCGCATTGCATCAGCCATTGGGGCCACGATTTTCGCCCCGAGTATCGGCAACTGGCGGCGCTGCGCGAACAGTTCCCGCAAGCCAGCCTGCATGCCTTCACCGCCACCGCCACACCTCGGGTGCGCGACGACGTGGTGCGGCAGCTTGGCTTGCGCGATCCGGCGGTACTGGTCGGTTCGTTCGATCGGCCGAATCTGGTGTACCGCATCTTGCCGTTGGTCGACGTCTATGCCCAAACCATTGAAGTCGTGCGGCGGCATGCGGAGGAAGCGGTCATCATTTATTGCATCACTCGCAAAGATACCGAAAACCTGGCGGCCACGTTGAAAGCCAACGGAATTAAGGCCGAGGCGTATCACGCCGGAATGGATGCGCGCGAGCGGCATCGGGTTCAAGACGCGTTCGCGGCCGAGGAATTGAATGTCGTGGTGGCCACCGTCGCTTTTGGGATGGGAATTGATCGGAGCAATGTTCGCTGCGTGCTGCATACGGCCATGCCGAAATCGATCGAGCACTATCAGCAGGAAACGGGCCGGGCCGGTCGCGACGGTTTGCCGGCAGAATGCGTGCTGTTGTATTCCTATGCCAGCGTGGCGCGCTGGGAAGATTTGATTCGCAAAAGCGCGGCCGAGGCGGGTGCCGAAAATGACGTGGCCGGCTCGCAAATTAAATTGCTCGAGCAAATGCAGCGATTGTGCAACACGCCGTCGTGCAGACACCGCGCACTGCTGGAGTATTTCGGAGAGCCGTATGCGCCAGACAATTGCGGGGCGTGCGATGTTTGCCTAGCCGACGTGGAATCCGTGGAAGACGGAACCGAGGCAGCACAAAAAATTTTGTCGTGCGTCGCAAGGGTCGACGAACGATTCGGAGTCGGACATGTCATCGACGTGCTGACCGCCGCCGAAACCGAAATGATCAAGAAGTGCCGCCACGATCAGTTAAGCACGTACGGGCTGTTGCGCGAGCTTTCCAAAAAGCGGGTGCAGTCGATGGTGTATCAGCTCTTGGATCAAGGATTGCTCGATCGAACGCCGGGCGATCGGCCGATCCTGCAGCTCAACGAGCGCTCCTGGGAAGTGCTTCGCCGAGAGCGCGATGTGAAAATGATCCGGCCGAAACAAGCAGCGCCAGCGCCCACGAAAGTTGACGCCCAGTCGTGGGAAGGCGTTGATCGCGGACTGTTCGATCGGTTGCGCGCTTGGCGGCGAGAGATCGCTCACCAGCGCAACGTGCCGGCCTATATCGTGCTGGGCGACGCGACACTTCGCAGCGCGGCCCGGATTCGGCCTACCCGATCCGAAACGCTGCGGCAAGTGCACGGCATCGGCGAAAAGCGGATGGCGGATTTCGGCGAACAGCTTTTGGAAATCGTACGGTCATTTTGCGATGAGCAAAAACTGAGCACGGATGAAATCGATGAAAGTGCCCTCCCCGCTTATGTGAAGCCGAAGTTGCCTAACGCCGTTAAGGCGCAGGCCTTTGAATTGTTTCGGCAAGGACGAAGCCTCGATGACGTGAAGCATTTGACTGGCCGGGCGCCGAGCACCACCTGCGCATATTTGGCCGAATTCATTGCGCAAGAAAAACCGGCTTCGATCAAGCCTTGGGTGGATGATACGACCTATCGAAAGGTGCGCGACGCGGCCGCAACCGTCGAACAGCGACTCTTGAGCCCGATCTTCCAGCGCCTCGATGGCCGCGTGCCGTACGACACCATCCGGCTGGTGATCGCTCATTTAGAGGCGATCGAGAGCGGACCGCCGGATCAGTCGCCCAGATAAGCCTCTTTCACTCGCTGGTCGTTCAGCAGATCAGCCGCCGGGCCGCTGATCGTGATCGCGCCGGTTTCCATCACGTAGCCGCGATGCGCCAGCTTCAATGCCATCCGAGCATTCTGCTCCACCAACAGCACCGCCATCCCTTCTTGATTGAGCTGCCGGATGACGTCGAAAATCTTCGTCACGATCAAAGGCGCCAGTCCCAACGACGGCTCGTCCAATAGCAGCAGCTTGGGCCGGCCCATCAGCGCGCGGGCCACGGCCAGCATCTGCTGCTCGCCGCCGGAAAGCGTACCGCCGCTTTGGCCGCTTCGGTCGCGCAAAATCGGAAACAAAGCGTACACGCGGTCCAAATCGCTGCGAATTGCGGTGGCATCGCGGCGCGTGATCGCCCCCAATTGCAGATTTTCCAGCACCGTCAGCCGCGGGAAGATTTTCCGCCCCTCTGGCGATTGGCACAAACCCAATCGCACGATCTCGTGGGCCGACAGCCGGTGAATTTCGCGCCCCTGGAATTCGATGCTGCCGGATCGCAGCCGATTCACGCCGGAAATGCACATCAGCGTGGTCGTCTTGCCCGCCCCGTTGGCCCCAATCAGCGTGACGATTTCACCTTCGCGCACCTCCAGCGTCACATCTTTCAGCGCTTCGATGGCGCCGTAACCTGCCCGAGCGGCATTGATGGAAAGAATCACACCCATGGAATCAACCTACTCGCTCTCCTTCCCCAAATACGCCTCGATCACTTTCGGGTCGTGCCGCACCGCGTCCGCCGCGCCTTCGGCGATCTTCTCGCCATAGTCCAACACGGCGATGCGGTCCGAAATACCCATCACCACGTTCATATGATGCTCGATCAACAGCACGGTGATGCCGCGCTCGCGGATGCGGCGGATCAGTTGCATCAGTTCCACCGTTTCGGCCGGATTCATGCCCGCGGCAGGCTCGTCCAACAGCAACAACTTCGGTTTGGTCGACAGTGCCCGGGCGATTTCCAGCCGCCGCTGATCGCCGTACGCCAATTCGCGCGCCAAAGCGTTCGCCTTCGATTCCAACCCGACAAATCGCAACCACTCGCACGCCTGATTCCTCGCCGCTTCTTCCTGGCGGCGAATGCCGGGCGTGCGCAACATCATCCGCAGCACGTTGCGGCTTTGGAAGCGATCCAAGCCAACCATTACGTTCTCCATCACCGTCATGTCGGCAAACAGACGAATGTTCTGGAAAGTGCGCGCGATGCCGGCCAGCGCAATCACGTCGGGCGTGTGCCGCGATCGCCGCCAAATCAGGGCCGCTCCGGCAAACCCCAGCAATGTCGCCACGACAAACGCGATCTCGGCAGTAAAAATGCGGCCGTATTTCGGATGCCGCATATAGGCATGCAGGCTGTCCCAAGCCGCGGCGGAATCGAACGTGTTCTTGTCGTAGTTGTAGTGCTGCTTGATCGTGGCCTTCCACAAGCTGTCGATATCGACGCTGAGCACGGCGGCCGTGACGCCGGAGCACAGGCCGATCAAAATCCACGCCATCACCGCCCGCCAGGAAAACAGACGCTGAAGCGGGCGGCCGTTGAAGTGAATCGTTCCTTCCGTCGGTTCGTAGATGCCGGTGACGGCGTTGAAAACCGTGGTTTTTCCGGCGCCGTTGGGACCGATCACTGAGAACGTGCGATCCGGCTCGACGTGCAGATCGAGTTGCTTGACAGCGGTGAGCCCGCCGAAGCGCATCGTCAAGTTTTGGATATCCAATAGCGCCATAACTATTAGTCGTGGTGGAGTTCTTGTTGCATTCTGGATGATGGCAAAAGTCCTTCCGGCCGGAAGCGCATCATCAAAATCAGCGCCAAGCCGAAGATCATCAGCCGCCAATTGCTGAACGAAAGCA
>CAVZDC010000011.1:0-128581 GCA_963773925.1 Pirellulales bacterium | reverse complement strand
CCTGCTCCAGTCCAGTCCTGATTGACGGTGATCGCGCTTTTGGCCTGTGCCGTCAGGGTCGCCAAATTGCCGTTGTGCACGATCATGTTGTTATCGGTAATATCCAACGTGGCGGTGGGAGAGGTGCCGCCAGCGATCGTCAGGCTGGGCAACTGCACCGGTGCAGCTTAATCCCGATTGCAGCGTCGTCTTGGCAGAATCGTTGATCGTTAATCCGCCACTGCCCAGTGCGTGCACGTGCCCGACAATGAGGTTTCCGCCACCGACTGTGGTGGCGCCGCTGTAGGTGTCGTTGCCCGAAATGGTGAGCGTGCCGGCGCCGCTTTTCACAATCGCCCCAGTCCCCGAAACGGCGCCCGCCAACGCCGTATTGAACGAGCCGCTCACGGTCAGGGCGTTGCCGCCGGTGGCGATCGTGCCATTAACGGTCAGATTGCCCAACACCGCGTTAAACTGCTGAGCGGCGTAAGCGTCAGATTCAGTCCGATCGTTTGCGTATTCGACGAAAAATTCGTCACTCCTCCGGCAATCGTCAACGCACTTCCGGAAAGCGAAAACGATCCGGCGGCGCCGTCGAAGGTAATCGCGCCCACGCTGGTCAAACTGTTGTTGGACGTGGCTGTCTGGGTGGATCCGCTGAACACGAGATTATTGCCGTTGGCCGGCGCACTGCTCCAATTGGTGCCCGACGACCAATTCCCGTTTCCGGCTGCCCCGTTCCAGATCGGCGAGCCGGTAATCGAATTGATCCAAGTGTCGTTCGAAGCGATGCGTGTGGAGTACGCTGACGCCGGCCCCGACTCCGCCACCCAAGTGCCTTCGTATTGATACAGGCCGCTGCGGTCGAAAATTGCGGCGCTGAAGCTGCTGGAGCCGTCGGAACTCAAGCTAAACGGGCCATCGACGGCATAATTGATTCCGGCCAATTTCCAGGTGCTGTCGTTGGGATCTTGAATGAACACGCCGCCGCCGAGTCGCCCACCGACAAAGTTCCTTCATTGAACCCGCCGCTGGAATCAAAGGCGAACCGCAACAGCGAGCCCAGCCCGCTGCCGCCGTTTACAATGGCGCTGACGGTGTTGGTGCCCCAACTTTGCTGACCGTCGGCAGTGCCCCACTGCCACCCTTTGAGCGTTGCGCCCACCAGCACTTGCGCGCCGACGTCGGTGCCCCGGCCGGTTACTACCATACTCTTGCTGTTCTCGTAGCCTGCATTGATCGGAGTATACAGCGGATACAACGGCGCGATATTGCCGCTGGAAAACGCCGTAGTGTTGGGGTTGACCTCCCAAACCGTCAGGTCCGACGTCGGACTGTCGTACTGGGCAGTGACGGTAAAGTTCTGCGAGTTGATAGTGAACGTTTGGCCCACCCCTCCGCCAAACGCGCCGTTGATGTGCTTGGCGCTGATGAAGTAGTACGAGCCAATCGGCGTGCCCAGAAAGCTTCCCCAGGTTCCCTCGTAATTGGCCAACACGGGAACCGGCGATGTGAACACCCGCGTCCCTGAACCGGAACCGTAGTCGATTACGGCCCAGGCCTGCCGCGCTTTGTTCAGCACAGCGCCAATCGACGATCGAGGCCACCAGGGCAAGTCGGAAAGATCCAAACAATCTCATGAACGACTCACAACTCGAGCGCCGCGGTTACAATGTGCCTCTGCCGCCGTTGACGACCGCCTAAATACAGACTGTTCCGCCCGCAGCACCGATTTGGCGCCTTTCGGCCCGTCTCCCACCTGCCACCCCCATATTAGATGTCCGATCTGAGGAAAAGCAACGACTTTTCTCGTCATTTGGCACTTTATGGCACGTGCAACGGCCGCAGTTTCACCCAGATGCCAAATCTGCATGGCAATTGCGTGGAATCATGTAATTTTGTGGCGGCGCAGATACTGTCCGAGCACGCATAACGCGAACGGCCGTGACCAATGCGAGCGTTTCTTACTGCGGATAAAGTCGTTCCAGATTCTATCCACCCCTTCCGGACGCAAAACACCATGGGTTTTCAGGTGCTCCATCGCTTCCTCGCACATGCCGCGCAACGGTCCGGCCATCCACTGGCCGATCGGCAACGTAAAGCCCGATTTGCGGCGGTTGGTGATCTCGGGCCGCAGCATGTCGCAAAAGGTCCTCTTCAGCAAGTACTTCGGAGAATTTGGGGTCGGCAGCCGCACACTGCCTGGCAGTGAAAACACGTAATCGATCACCCGGCGATCCAAAAACGGAACCCGAATTTCCAATCCATGGGCCATGCCGTTGGTGTCCGTGTCGCGCAGCAGCGTGTTGGACATGTAGATGCGCGATTCCAATAGCGAAATCGTCCAAACCGGATCGTTCGGGTCAATTCGCAATGAGTCCATCAGCGGCGGCGACATCAAGTCTTTCGTCAGCCCCAAAGCATGCCCGTCGATCCCCAACTCTACCAACTGCTGATTGGACATTACCCGCCGAGCGAGCAATTCCAGTTCCAACAGGCTGCCGTCGGATGTGGCCATGTCGACCGCCTTTTCGGCCACGGCCGTCGGCCGTCCCAACGTGGAGGCAGTGGCCAACATCGAGCGTACCGACGATGGCGCCCAATGGATCGCATGCAGCACCCGCAGCAGGCGCGGAATCCGCCAAAATGTGCTGTAGCCGGCGAACAATTCGTCGCCTCCCAGCCCCGACAGGGCTACCACGATGCCCTGCGCTCGCACCGCCTGGCTAATGATGAATGTATTCAGCCCATCGATCGATGGTCGATCGAGCGACTCCAGCCAATCGACACAGGTTTGCTCGGTGCGATCACCAAGAATCTGAATGTCGTGGTGTTCGGCGCCGATCAAGCGCGCCGTTTCAGCGGCCACCGTCGACTCGCTCAGGTCGGGATTGTCGGCAAAACCGATCGTGAACGTGCGAAGCCGGTCGGTATACTTGACGGCTAACTTGGCGATGATCGTGCTGTCCAGTCCGCTGGAAAGAAACACGCCCACCGGCACATCGCTTTCCAAATGTCCGCGCACCGCTTCGTTCAACTTCGCCCGGACATTGCTGCACACTTCGACGATATCGGCCGCCGGCTGCGGTGGCGGCACGTCCCAATAGCAATGCGGAGGCTTCGCGCGATAATCTACCACCTTCACGTCGATCTCTTGCCAGTAGCCCGGCGGGAATAATTCGATGCGCTGCAACATCGTATGCGGCGCTTGCCCCGAGCCATACGCTAAGAAGCAGGCGACGGCGCGCGGATCCGATTTGCGCGGAATCAGTTGCGAAGCCAATAGGCTGCGCATCTCGCTGGCAAATAAAAACGCGTCCTTCACCGTCGCTGTGTACAGCGGCTTGATTCCTAGCGGATCGCGGGCCAACAGCAACCGCTGCTCCTTTGCCTTGTAAAAGGCGAACGCATACATGCCGGCCAGTCGATCGATTGCCTCTGTGCCCCATCGCACCAGGGCGTGCAACAGCACTTCGGTATCGCTATGCCCGCGAAATACCGAACCCTCCGCTTCCAGCTCCGCGCGCAGCTCACGGAAGTTATAAATTTCGCCGTTGAATATCAGACAATCGCCGCTCGCCGGATGGACCATCGGCTGATGGCCGCATTGCGACAGATCCAAGATCGACAGGCGGCGAAATCCCAATCCCAACGTGGCAGATTGAAATGGCAGAATCAGCTCGCCGCTATCGTCGGGGCCGCGATGCGCCTGCGCCGACACCATCGCCGGCAGCACCGCTTGTACGATCGCCGGATTCCGCGCAATTATTCCCGCGATGCCGCACATGGCTCAGATGCGAATGAACCCATGGGTCTCAAAGTTTTCGTGGCGACGCACCGCCGCCACACGCCCGAAACTATGCCGTTCTCGGAGGGATTGCTCCCGAACCCGAACCGTGCATACACAATTGATACTCAAGGTCCAATTGAGCTGCAACATTTTCCGGCTGATAACGCCTGCCAAGTTCCAAGGCCTTCTGTCCCAATTGCGACCGTTGGTTCGGATCTCCCATCAACTGCCGTAGCGAGTGGCCTAAGGAGTCGGGATCGCTTTGGCAGACCAATCCCGCCCCCGCTTCCACGACGTCCGGCGCCAGCGCCACCCCATCGGACACGATACACGGAATGCCATAACACAGCGCCTCGGCCACCGACGCGCCAAAGTTCTCGTGCAGCGAAGGCTGAGCAAAAATATCGGCGCGGCGAAACAGTGCCGCCTTGGCGTCGCCCACCACGGTGCCAGGCAACATCACGCGCTGGCCAATTCCATGTTTCTGCGCCTCTTCGCGCAAGTTTTTGAACGATTCGCATGTCTTCCAGGGTGTCCCGCCAAAATCAAGCACCAATCGGGAAAATCTCTGCTGCACTTGAATGAATCCATGCAGCAATGCGTCCAACCGCTTGATCCAGGTGATGCGTCCCAGATACAAAACCACCTTCTGATGCGGCTGAAGCCCGGGACAGATTTGCCTAAGCGCGTCGGCGTTGTCCGTTGTGCTGCCGCTGCACCGCCACCGCGTTGGGCACCACGAACTTTCGTGGGCGCAATCGCAGCCCGGCCATTTGCCGCAATTCTTCGCTGCTGGTGCAGTGAATCGCCGCGGCTCGATTGAATGCCCGACGCTCGAACAAATAGAAGTATGGCCGCTTGACGTACCACTTATGTCCCGATGACACGATTCCGAGATTTCCTGCCGGCCGGATAATGTAGGGGAGATCGAATTGGCGGCACACTTTCGCGGCCGCCAGCAAGTGGTATCGCCAACTGCCGTGGATATGAACGATGTCACAATTGCGTGCCCGCTCGCGCACCGCCGAAAGAATCTTGCCGTTGTACCATTTGCAGTCCGTGTCGACCGCCACCTCGCACACCGTCAGTCCGCCTTGCTGCTCCGGGTTGCAAAGTCAACGGCGGCGGTTGTCGCGCCGTCGACAAAACAATCACTTCGTGGCCTCGCCGCGCTTGTGCTGCGGCCAATGCTGCCAGGGTGGCCGAGGGTCCGCCGCGCGTGACCGACAGGCCATTGATGACGTGCAGGATTCTCATTCGATCGTCATTAAGGGCAACCGTTGGGCGATTCGAGCAAGTGCATCAAGCGCGGCACCACCACGTCGCGGTCGTAGTTTTGGTCGACGTACGCCACCAGCTCATCGGCAGTCGGCATCTCCAAGCTGCCATCCAAAAACTGACCGATCTTGTCGCGCAGGGCGACTACGTCGCCTGGCGGCACCAGGCAATTAGGCAGTATTGGATATAACACTTCCGGGATCGCCCCGGCTTGGGTGGCAATCACGGGGCACCCGAACGACAACGCTTCGATCGAAATCAAGCCGAAGCACTCCAGCGCCAAGGTTGGCAGCACGAACAAGTCGGCCGCCTGATACGCCAGCAGCAAATCCTCGTCGCTGAGCCGGCCCGTGAAGTGGATTCGCTCGCCCGCGCCTAATTCGGCCGTAAGCCGCTCTAACCTCGGCCGCAGTTCGCCGTCGCCGCCGATATAGAACCTGCATGCCTTCTTCACTGCCAGCGGGGCCACCGCTCGAATCGCGATGTCGATGCCGTACCGCGGTCCGTGGTTACGAATCGTGAATAATATTTTCTCGTCTTGCGGCCAGCCCAACCGGGTGCGCGCCTCGCTCTTGCTCACGGTGCGCACCAGTTCCGCCCGCCGCCAATACGGGATCACTTTCACGCGATGGCTCAAACCATGAAAATGCTCGACCCAACCGCGCGTGAATTCCGACAAGGTGTGGATGCGACAGCATGCTTGCAACAGCTCGCCTTCCAAAAGTCGCAGACGCCGCAAACCAAATATCGTTTTGAAGCGCCCCTGCAAACCTTCGTTCTTCCAATTGATCTTTTGCTCCAGTGCGATGGGAGAGTGCATCGTATAGATGTACCGCGGCCCACGGCCCAATGCCCGAAAGGCTCCCGCGCCGGTGTAAGCCGTGTGGATGTGAACCACGTCCCAGCGCTCCCTCGAGAGCTTGTCGCGCACCGCTTCGGCCGCCGCCTCGATCGTCCGCGCCACACGGCCTGGATGCCAGCCGGGCAGCACGGGTTTGGCGCAGCGAACGATGCGGATCCCGTCGTGCTCATCCACGCTGGTCGTCGTGCCGACGCCGGGCAAAAGATAACTTAACAGCGTTACCTGGTGACCATGCTTGCGCCGCTTGTGCGATATCCCAGGCGACCCGCCCCATGCCGCCTGGCCGATCGATAAAGCAATCATCAGCGGCCGCTAAGTAATTCATTATTCAATGCGACGATGCTGGGATTCAATTATTGAAAGATGCCGCCGTACTAGTTGCTATTTCTCGGCCTCAACGATGGCCAACTCGCGGCACTTGCACACCCGCCACAACAGCCACCGTGGCCAGACGGCTTTGGCCACACGCAACAGACGTCCGCGATGTCCTCGACGAACGTCGCTTTCAAGTAAATCCCCAATTCTCAGAATAAGCGAAATTTGATGGTACGCAGATGGACGACACCATCGGCGCGCGGCGCACTCTCGTCGATAGCGCGTGCTGTGGGTCCGGAGAATGGTACCGCACGCCCCACGGATACAACAGTTCGGATGGATGATCTGCAAGCGGCAGGTGGTCGGCTTCGGCGACCTTTAAATCGAATTGGAACCCAGACGCTTCCAGGCGCTGCCGTGCGTGCTCGATACGATTGTCATACTCCGTTCGATTCGTGGCGATCTGGCTCCCTTGGTTCCTATGGCGTTGGCACTATTTCGGATTCTGACCGATCTGGCGACAACTCGTGAGCCGCCAACCCTCGGGCCCATCGGACCATCATGGTCACGAGCAAGTACAAAGGGTATAACAGCGTCCCTATCGCCAACGTCCAGATAATTACCATGAAGGTGGCCCGTGTCCGGTGCCGTTGAACAGCCATTGGGAAACCATCATCCAGACTCCTATAGGGAGCGTTCATCCCTAACAACAGGAACACACTTTGACGAAATGATTTCGGCAGAAGCAAAAACCTATCGCGACGGGCATCGAACGCGAAAACATTGCTTCCCCACGTGGCCGTAAGCTGCCGGCCAAAATTAGCGGCTTGATACATATACAAGTCCTGCGGCGAAACGTGGGAACATTCTTGCTGCGGCAGCCCAAAGAATTCAAAATTGAAGCGTTCACCGCGCAGATAGCAGCTGCGCAGCTCGGAGACGGAAAGATACTCGCCGCTGGTATTCTTGGCCAATAAGGCGAATTGTGGATCGATCCACACCCATTTGCTCAACTCCGGGCAATAAAAATTGCAAGTGTTATGTAATCCCGAATCGAATTCCACGGTATCGATGCCGGCGACATTTGCCACGGCCTGGAACACTTCCACGTGGTCGCTGCACACCCCCATGGGGTCGCTAATGTGAGTCAACTTATAGGTCAAGTCCGCCGATCGGTCGAAGGTGCGGCCTCCGTTGCGCGAGAAGCTCAACACAATTCGCTTCGCCTTCTCAATCGTCGAAGGTGCTTCAGAAAGCCGCAGCAATAGGTTGTGATAGACCGGCAACTGATCGAGACGCTGCTTCCACTCGGCGATCTTGGCGGGAGAGTCAACTAGATAGCCGCTCTTGATCAATTCGGCCGGCGGGGCTTCCAAGGCGTCGGTGCTGGATACAAAATCAGTGAATACCGAATTGCGAATTTCAACGAGCCAGTTGGAATTGTGCTTTTCCTGGTAGACGATGAACACAGCGCCAGCGATATCCAGTGCCAAAAAAGCTACGAAAACCCTCCGCAACACCGATCGCATGACCCTCTCCGCTGCCCGTCCCAGTGGCAATAACTACCAGATTAACCACATGCTAAACATACATTCTCACGGTTGCAAGCAATATCAGCAATAAAACATCGCTGGAAACAGGTTTCTGCCGCCGATTTCCGCAAGTGACCAGCGCAATGCATCCAAGGGCGCCGCCGCACGCCGAGACAATCCAAATGCAATCATTGACGGCAACCAAATGCTTCGCGGTTTCTAAAGCTGGCAATGCGTCCTCCTGTTGTCAGTCTTCGCTGCCAGTTGCGGATTCCTTTACAACCTTCATCTTGGCGACGAGAAAATGCCCGCATCGGAGCGTGTTGGTGAAAAACCTGGAAACCACGTTCGGCACGACGAACATGGCGAGCGCTTTAACTTTGCCACCCGGCAGTGGAAACAGCTCGGCTTTAGCTCCATAAATTTGCAGCTTTTCAATCGAGAACAGATTTCCGATTTCTTCTCTCCAATCGGAGATTTTGTAATAACGCGCGATCGCACCGTCGGTGTTTTGCTGCAATACGCGATGGAGCGATTTTTCGCGAAACAATTGCCCCCGCACCAAACCGTGAAATATTCCCGCGAGGATGTAGTAGTGCCAGAAGCTTCGGTAGTAGACCATGATCGTGGCCGATCCGCCGGGTCGAAGTACCCGATTCATTTCCTGTAGAATCTGCCGCGTATTTGCTGAGTGGTGGATCACCCCCCAGCTCCAGATAAAGTCGAAACTGTTGTCTGCAAACTCCATTTTCTCCGCATCCATTTGCTGAATCCGAGCGTTGAGCCCGTTCAACTGCATGCGCGCCGACGTGCATCGCACCGCATAGCTGGTCAGATCGATTCCCGTAAAGCTCCGGGCGTGCGACGCCAGCAATTGCGCGTGCGTTCCACAACCGACGCCGATCTCCAGAACATCTTGCTTGCCAATCGCGTCGAAATCGATCAACGCGTCGAACGGAATCTTCTTCCACGGCATGAACTTCCGTGCTTCCGTGAGGAAGCGTTCGTCGATTTCGTGATAAAACGCCGCGGAGAATTCCGCCGGGGCGATGTCTTGCTTCCAATCGTATCGCATGGGATTGTTTTCCCAAACCGATCGATTCGCACTTTGCCAGCGCACCGCCTCCTCTGCCGTGGCAGGCAGATCCGTGGGGGTATCGAAGCCTCGCACGTCGCCATAGTTGAAGTCGCTTTTAGTCATTGGAGTGGCGCGAAATCTTTTGCGACAACCGTTTAGCTTCGTCAAGGTTTCCGAATCTGCCCGATGGGACCAAGGCTGGCGTCGCGATATTGCTGGGCTCGGCTGGCAAGATTGGCGACTCGCCGCTGCGTTTGCCCGACGGCAAGCCCGTGGCCCGGCGGCATTCGCAATTGCGCCGGCGAGAATCGCTTGGTCAACGACCAGTACAACGGCCCCTTGCTTAACGCGCGCGCCTCCGTGGAGCACGTACTTGAGAACTGCGCCTAACACCGCGATCAAAATCACGCCGCGGACGGCGTCGGCAAAAGTCGTCGGCGTCGCCTCCATGCTGAACGCGCATTCCAACGAAATCGATCCTACCGCTCCAATCGCCAACAACCGGGTGTTGCGAAACAGCCAGCGCAGAACCAACTCAATCCAGCGAATCCCCAGACCAAATAACACCCCGTAGATCACGCCCCCTAAAAACCCAAAGTCCGCTAGCCCAAATGACGGCAGGTTACTGGCCTGGTCCAGCTTTCCAAGGTCGTAAAAGTCGTTCACCAATGTCGTCGGGTTCACCGATCATGGTAAACTTGTTGGGAAGGAACACCCGTGGAATAATCATGATCGCTGTATTTTCCAATAGCACGCCGTTCATGGGCGCGTACCCGTTGCATATTTTATCGGCAATCGCGTAACTGAATCCGATTGCATTCAATCGGTCGGTAATGGTCCGGCTGTATTCCGACGCGTTGCCTTCCGACATGTTATGCAGCGCGGCACTCAACCACTGCACCACCGTGCGATCGGGATGCTGCTCCCATTCTATTCGTGTGTAGTGGAACAATGGAGAGACAAACTTCATCATGAATATCACGACCACGACAACGCCGATCGCATGTTTTAGCTTCAGACCGTTTCGAACGGTAATGGCTCCAAAAAAGCAAAAAATGATCATCATCATCATCCAGCGACGGCCCTGAGTGAAACCAAACAAAAACTCGGCCGCCAAGATGCATAACAAAATCGGAACTGCGGAAATATTCTTTTTGGTCGCCAGCATCACCACAATGGCGAACGGCAAAGAAAATCCCAGCGGCGATGCGATTGCATACATCACGCGAGGCACATAGGGAATCGCCATGCCGGCTTCCAGAGTACCCGTTCCGGAAAGCACGGTTCCATAAGCCATGTGCAAATAAATACGAATGATTAAGATGATCGCATACGCAAACACGAACGGCGTTATGTTGAAAGTGGAAGCCACCTTGGCCATGTTCGTAAAGATGCCCTGGAAGCGATGAACTCCACCCTTTTCCACAACCCAGACCGGCTCCAACGGACTCTTGAGGAAATACGTCACGCCGTAGGCACAAATCCAGAACGTGTAAATCTGGCCAAATGCCAACAGCACCGTCGAGGTGCTCGCCGGGAGGACGGGACTGATTCCAAACAGGCCTAGAATCGGCCCCAAGCAAAACTGGATTCCATACACCGCGGCACTCAGGCCCAGAATCGTCACGCGACGGGGGTTTAGTAGCGACCAAACAGCGTAATACAAGCTGTACGTTACAAGCGGCAAGGCCACAATCGATTGCAGGTAGCTGGTTCCCATATTCCGTTATTTCAACGAAGAACTTTCCGGTTGTACCTGCGCCAGTATCGTGCGCAATCGATCTTGATAGCTATAACCACTGCGTAAACAGCGCTCGCGCCCGGCCGCGGCAATTCGTTGGCGCTGTTCTGGATGTGCCAGGTAGTATTTCACCTTCTCCAGCAGTTCCTCGTTCGAAGCGAAAAACTCCGCTTCCTGGCCCTCTTCGAATAATGCCAAATGTTCGTCGGTGCGTTCCGCCAATAAAAAGCCCCCACAAGCGGGAATCTCCACCGACCGCTGCGTCTGCAAATCGCGATTGAGCTTTCTCAAAAAGCCCAAATTGATTTTGGTCGCGCAGATGGCCTTTGTATACTCGTCTCCAAAAACGCCCTTACCCTTAATGGTAATCAAGGGGTGCAAATTCGGCCAGCGCTCCCAATAACTGCCGTAGATTCGCACTGGAATGCCCTGTTCAGCCAGATATGTAATCTGCTCCGCACGATCCCGCTCAAAGCCCCCCACGAACCCCACGTCGCGCCCCATATTTGATGCGGTCTTCATCACTCAGGATCAAGGGCCGCTGGGTATGAGGATCGAAGGCGTTTCCCGTGAACTCCACCCGCCGGCAGCCCATCGACCGTAGTTCCGCGACGCCGTAAGTCTTGGTGGTAAAGAATGCATCGTAAAGCGGCAAATGCTTTAAGAATCGTCGCGATTGATTGTGGCGGCCGTACATGTCGTCGGGTGAATATCCGACAATCCGGCAAGTCGGTTGTAGCGCTTTCACCTTGCGGATCGTGCTGGGTTTGATCGTCAAACCTTTGTTCAGCCACAGGATGTCGTACCTTGCTTGCTTCGCCTGCCGCAGAATAGCCGCGTTAGCGCCGGCCAGGTCCATCGGTCCAAACAACCGCGCCGCGATGCGATAAAGCAATGTCTCCTCACGACGTACTACCTCGGGCGGATCGATGGCGATCGCCGTCACCTGATGCCCTAAATCTTCCAGCGCCTCGACATCGCCATGCGCTGCTGGTTCCCAACGCCATGGGGGCCACGTACAAAATTCTCATGAATGTTGCTTGTCGCTTCGACGGCTACCCCTTAGGCGTGCGAACCGAGAGTGGCAGGCTCGGAACACTGCTCCGCCCCCAATTGCATCAAGTTTTTTCGCAGCCGTTCCTGATAACTATATCCGCTGGCCAAGCATCGCTCTCGGCCTGCGGCGGCAATCCGCTCTCGTTCCTCAGGATGCGCTAGGTAATAACGCACCTTGTCGAGCATTTCTTCGTTCGAGTCGAAGAACTCGGCTTCCTTCCCCTCCTCGAATAACGCCAGGTGTGCATCGGTGCGCTCGGCCAGCATAAAGGCCCCGCAGGCAGGAATTTCGACGGAGCGCGTCGTCACAAGATCGCGATTCAACTTTCGCAAAAACCCAAGATTGATTTTGGTGGCGCAAATGGCTTTCGCGTAAGACTGCCCCCACACATTCGTGTTATTGATCTTGAGCAGCTTGTGAGCATTGGGCCAGCGATCCCAATAACTCCCGATAATCTGCACCGCTACTCCATGTTCAGCCAGGTAATTCATTCGCTCGGCGCGGTCCGATTCGTAAAACCCAATGAAGCCCACGTCGGCGCCGTACTTTCGCCGATCTTCCTCGCTGAGCTCCAGCGGCCGATGGGTGTGCGGGTCGAAGCCGGTTTCCGTGAATTCAACGTGTTTGGCGCCCAGCGCCTTCAACCCTTCCAAGTCGTAGCCGCGCAAATTCATCGTTAGAAACAGATCGTACAGCGGCAAGTGCTTGAGAAAACGCCGAGATTGATTATGCGGCGCGCACATGTCGTCTGTGGTGTACCCCACAATCCGGCATTGCGGCTGAAGCTGTTTCACCTTCCGGAGCGTGGCGGCCTTGATCGTCAGCCCCTTGTTGATCCATAGCACGTCGTACTGCTGCTGACGCATGTGACGCACGATCGCCGCATTGGCGCCAGCCGTATCCAGCGGACCGAAAAGCCGCCGCATTGCTCGATACATATATCCCGATTCGCGGCGAGCCACTTCCGGCGTCTCGGTGTCGATGGGGGTGACGTGGTGTCCAAGATCTTCCAAGGCGCGCGATCGCATCAAGGAGGTGCTGCCTTCCCACAACGCGCCAACGGATAAGATGTTCATGCGGTGTTCCGGCATAAGTTCGATCAATGGTTGGTCATTTGTCGGCGACGATCAGCATGTTCTGCGACAGAACGAAACTCGTTTGGCCTGTTTCGGCGGTCAATAGCAACCGGAAGGGCAGCGTAAGCACATCCCATATGACTCGTCGCACAAAACTCTTCAAATTGTGAATCACGGGCCGGTCTTCATGACTGGTCACTTCGCCAAAACCGATGGTAACGAACAGTTGATGCGCCGATTTCGGAGTGAATGCCATTTCGTGCGTCAAATCGCCGTAACGTATCCGCATGCCAAACAGGCCTTCTGCATTGGGAACGTGCGCGATGCATCGGCCGCCAGGCTTCAAGATGCGATACACCTCATCCAGCGTGTCGAATAATTCCTGCCTGGTCAAATGCTCCAACACGTCCATCAGGAGCACTACGTCAATCGACCCCATCGGCGTGCATTCCAGAAAGGAGTTCAAATCGTCCTGTTGAACTTCAGGAATGCCCAGGCGATGGGCCAGCGCCACTTGTTCGGCCGACACGTCGATCCCTTGCACCTGCTGGTACCCGGCTTGCTTCAAAAAGAACAGGAATTCGCCATGCCCGCAGCCCAGGTCAAGAATGCGCGAGCTCCTTGTCCTCAGGAATATGTTTGGCAATCATCGCCTTGATGGCCGGAGCGCGCGCATGGAACAGCGATTCCGACGAAACATGCTGGCTTGCTTGGCCGCTGGATACGTACGCGTCGTACAGCCGCCTTTTCCAATCGTTCTTCGGGATGATGGCCATGGCCGCCTACCGACTTAATCTCGGATGCCTAATCTGCGTGGGTGCGCTGCGATTGTAATTCAGCCGCGGCAAACGTGCTCTCGGTTACATTCACTAATTCTTCAAATTGCATCAGCGGCGGGCCCCCTTCGCTCACCCGTTGCACAAATTCATTGAGCTCCTGCGTATGGCCCTTATCCTGCCGGAACAGGTTCATGCGGCGCAGTCCGGGCCAGCCCCAGCCCCACATCCGCCGAAAGTTATCCAGTTCCAGCACTCGCCCATCGCAAAACACCGTCATCCGCTCCTTGGGAAACGAGCGATGGCCTTGCGCGAAATAATGGAGCGTGCCTTGCGAGCCATCGGCAAACCGCAGCATCACCGACGTCGCCTCCGCGCCGCGATTGGCCGATCGGTCCCCCGCCGTCGCTGCCAATACCCCGACAATCGGCTGACCGAGCACATACGACATCAGATCGAACCAGTGGCACCCTTCGCCGATAATCCGGCCGCCGCCGATTTGCGGATCCAATAGCCAATGCTCCTCAGGCAAGGTGCCCGCGTTCACCAGCATCGTGATGGCTGCCGGACCGTTGCGGCCGGCCAGCAGTTCACGAATTCTTTTGCCGTGCGGCGAAAAGCGGCGATTGAACCCCACGGCTAATTGCAATCCCGTAGTCTCTCGATATGCCTCGGCAACCGCTTCCAGACCCTCGCGGTCGATCGCCAGCGGTTTTTCGACGAACACGTGTTTGCCCGCCACGAGCGCTTCGGCCGCCAGCCGCGCGTGCGAATCGTGCCGCGTTGCGATCACCACCGCGTTGATGCTCGGGTCGTCGAAGATGGTTCGCGGATCGCTCGTGCACTCCGCGATGCCGAACTTTCGCGCCGCGTGCGCGGCCGTCACGCCGCCGGCGCTGGCAATCGAGCACAGCCGCGCCGACGTTTTTTTCAGGGCCGGCAGCAGCACGCGGCTGGCGAACATGCCTGCGCCGATAATGCCCACGCGCACTTCGCCCGACGCCGCGGCCACCGCGGCGCTTGCAGCAGCGGTTGTCGCTGCTCGTGCAACGGGCACAATTCGTCCCCGCGGCGGCTCTTCGACCGGATACTCCAGCACAATGCCCAATTGCGTGCGGTCGTTCACCAGCAGCTCGTAGGCCGTCGCTGCCTCGCTGCTGGGCAATCGCCGCGTGATCAGCGGTTCCACGTTCAATCGCCCGCTTCCCAGCATTTCCAGCAGCGCCTCGATATTCCGCTGTTCGGTCCAGCGCACGAAGCCGTACGGATAATCGATCCCCTGCTCCTCGTACGCCGGATCGTAACGCCCCGGCCCGTACGAGCAAGAAACCTGAAACGTCAGTTCTTTCTCGTAGAACTCCGCGCGGTTCAATTCCAAATCGGTCGTGCCCACCAGCACGATGCGGCCGCGCTGCCGCGACATCCGCGCCGATTGGCTCACAATGTTGTCGTCCTTGGCCGACGCTGTAATCAGCACGGCGTCGATGCCGTGGCCGCCGGTAAACGTGGCAGCCGTGGCCACCGGATCCGCCCCGGCGGATAAATCAACCACCGTGGCGCCAAACTGCCGGGCCAGATCCAATCGCTTTGCGTCGGGGTCGATCGCCAGCACTCGATGGCCCGAATTCACGAGCGTTTGCACCGCCAGCAGTCCAATCAGCCCCAGCCCGAACACCGCCACGCTTTCGCCCAATTCCAAATGCAAGAGCCGTATGCCTTGCAAGCCGATCGCGCCCAGAATCGCCAACGCCGCGTTGATCGTCGCTCACATTGTCGGGAATTTTGGCGCACAGGTTCTCCGGACGATGAACCATCTCGGCGTGGGGGCCGTTGCTTACCACACGGTCTCCCACGGCAAATCGCCGCACTCCCGCACCCACTTCGACTACCCTGCCCGCATTGCAATAACCCAAGGGCAGCGGTTCATCGAGTTTGAACAGCACTGCCTCCAACGTCGGCAGCAATCCATCCGTCTTGATCTTGTCGATCACCTGCCGCACTTTTTCCGGCTGCTGCCGCGCCTTGGATACCATTCCCGCGCGGCCGAATTCCACAAGCATCCGTTCCGTGCCCGCGGAGATCACCGTGGCCCGCGTCTGGATCAGCAAATGGCCCGCTGAAACGCGCGGACACGGCACGTCCAACAATTCCAACACGCCGGATCGCAAATTTTGCACAACCTGTTTCATGGTCTGCCTACTGCTGCCTCCGCCTACTCGCCTACCATGTTCACCGCCACAACCCCCGCGTATCCACAATCACTTTCTCCTGCAGCACGCGCTTGGGCACGTCTTTGAACTGCCGGTGATCAGTCAACAGCACCAGCATCTGACATTTAGCAATCACTTCCTCAAATTCATGCAGCGGAAACTCCTTGAACCGCTCGGGCGAAACGTACGGATCGCACGCCATCACTTCGCCCGCCGCCGCTTGTGCAACTCGCGCACAATCTCCAGCGAGGGGCTCTCGCGCAGATCGTCCACGTCCGCCTTATAAGTCAGCCCCAGGCAGCCGATACGCGGCTTGGCGAATTGTTTGGCCAACTCCAACACGTGCTCGACCACAAAGTGCGGCTTGCGGTCGTTCACTTCGCGGGCCGTGCGGATCAGCGGCGTCAGCTCCGGCGCCGAATGCACCAAAAACCACGGATCGACGCTGATGCAATGCCCGCCCACCCCCGGCCCCGGCTGCAAAATGTTCACGCGCGGGTGCCGATTCGCCAGCGCGATAATTTCCCACGGATCGATCTCCAGCGAGTCGGCCAGCATCGACAATTCGTTCGCCAGCGCGATGTTCACGTCGCGATACGAATTCTCCACCAGCTTGGTCACTTCCGCCGCCACGGCGCTAGTGGTGAAAATTTCCCCCTGCACGAACGTCTCGTAAAACTGCCGCGCTCGCCGGGCACAAGCCGGCGTCATCCCGCCAATCACCCGGTCATTGCGCACCGCCTCCAGCAAAATTCGCCCCGGCAAAACCCGCTCCGGGCAATGTGCCACGAACACGTCGCGACCCACCGTTAGCTCCGGCGGGATCGCCTGCGGCACGACCACTTTCTCCGTCGTGCGCGGCGGGCTGGTCGATTCCAAAATCACAAGATTGCCCGCCCGCACCGCCGGCCGAATCGCCTTCGATGCCTGCTCCACGAACGACAAATCGGGCGAATGATCCGCGCAGATCGGCGTTGGCACGCAGATGATAAACACGTCGGCCGGCTGCGGCTCGTTCACCGCTTTTAACTGACCGCTGTTTACTGCCGAACGCACCAGAATCTCCAAGTCCGGCTCTTCGATGTGAATGCGCCCCTGGTTGATCGTCTGCACCACTTCGGGGCGCACGTCCACGCCCAACACGTGATAGCCCTTGTTCGCCAAAATGCTGGCGGTCGGCAGCCCGATGTATCCCAGGCCCATCACACATACGCTGGTGGTGGCCGGCGTGATCGGAGCCGCCGCGGCGAATGACGATGAATCAGCCTTCATGCATTCAATCCTGTTCTCACTGCCGCCACTTTTGTTGAAGCATCAATTCCACGATTCGCTGCGCCGCTTTCCCGTCGCCATACGGATTGTGATCGATCTGTCGCCGCGCATACTCTTTTGCGTCCGTCAGCAGCCGCGTCACTCCCGACACGATTCGCTCCAGCGACGTGCCGACCAATTCCACCGCCCCCGCTTCGACCGCTTCGGGCCGTTCGGTCGTTTCCCGCATCACCAACACCGGCTTACGCAGCGACGGCGCTTCCTCTTGTACGCCGCCGGAATCGCTCAGGATCAGCGTCGAGCGATCCATCAGCCACACAAATTCCGGGTAGGCTACCGGCTCCATCAAATGCACATTCTCGCGTTTTCCCAGCAGGCGGTAAACCGGCTCCTGCACGTTCGGATTCAGGTGTACCGGGTAAATAAAAGCCACCTCCGCGAACCGCTCAGCCAGCATGGCAATGGCCCGGCAGATGTTTTCAAAGCCCGGGCCGAAATTCTCGCGCCGATGCCCCGTAATCAGCACCATCCGTCGCTGCCCAAGGTGGGCGTATTTTTCCTGCCAGCGGCCGGAGTTTTCCCGCTCCCGCCCTAGCGTCCACAGCAAGGCGTCCACCACCGTATTGCCGGTCACGTGCACGCTCGCCGGATCGATTCCTTCACGCAGCAGGTTGTCGGCCGCCCACTTCGTAGGCGCGCAGTGCAGCGTGGTAACCACGCTCGCTACGCGCCGATTGAACTCTTCCGGCCACGGCGCCTGCAAATTGCCGGTGCGCAATCCCGCTTCCACATGCACGTACGGAACCTGGCGATAAAACGCCGCCATCGCCGCGGCCATCACCGTCGTGGTGTCCCCCTGCGCCACCAGGCAGTGCGGCGAAAAACGAGTCAGCAATCCGTCGACCCCTTCGACGCACCGTGCCGTCAGCGCCGCCAACGATTGATTAGGTTGCATTAAATCCAAATCAGCATCCACCGGTAGATCGAAATACTGCACCACCTGATCCAACATCTCGCGGTGCTGCCCGGTCAGACATACGATCAATTCGATCTGCGAATTGTCGCGGCAGGCGTGCACCACCGGAGCCAGCTTGATGGCCTCGGGCCGGGTGCCAAAGATCATTAGCGCTCTCAAGCGTGACAAAATGGCCCCGCCGTGCAAAGAAGAGGAACAGCCCGCCGGTGCATTTCACCAGCGTGCCGGCGACCGCGGAATTCCTTCATTATAGCGCAGGGCCTGCAAGCACCCGCTGCGCACCGCCTCCGACGCCTTTCCGGCCGCCACCCCGCTGCGCCGGTATAATCCGCACAATGCACGCAGTTGGTTCCGAGGCAAGGAGATGACCGCCGGCCGCTACGCCTCAGCGGCGCGTAAAACCTGGATGCAATCGCACGCCGGGATGGGCTGTGCCAGCAGGTCGAATTCGAAGATTTGCGACCCCGCCACGGCGCCATTGGCGGTAAAGCCCAGAGCAGGGTAAAGATCGGCGACCATGGCATTTTTGGCCGTCGCCGTGTAGACGCCGCGCACCCGCCGGATGCCCCGTTCCTGCGCCGCTTGGGCCAGCGTGGCGAACATCAGTTCCTCCATCTTCCGGCCGATGACCCGGCAACTCATCAGCCACGTGTCGATCTCCCAGGTGGCAGGCGCATCGTCCGCTTCCCGGGCAATCATCAATCCGATCAGGCCGTTGTCGCCGAAGCGATCGCGGAGCTTGAAGTACTGCGTCCACCAGCGCGGCGAGGCCATCATTTGCCGCACTTCACTTTCGCCGTGCCGCCGCGTGGTGAGATTGAATTGATTCGTCTTTCCCAACAATTGCACCACCCGCGCCAATACCGCTTCATTCACCGGCCCCATCTCCGCTTCCATCTGCAGCTGACGCAAAAACTCGTCGAGCGATCCGGCTTGCTGCCGAACCTCGCGGCGTGCCGCATTTTCCTGATACTGCCGATGCCGCTGGCGATCTTCCTCGGAAAGTGTGACCGCCTCGAAATACATCCGCCGGTCGAGTGCTATCGACGAACGTCGCCGGGTCGGTTCCCAATTCCGGCACAGCCACCTCCGGCAATTCGCGCCGCACGAAGGCCCGCTCCGTGGGATTGTCGTCCATCAGCACGAAGCTCTCCAAGCCGAGGTTTAGCTGTTCGCGCCATGCGCGCAAGTTCGCAGGCTTGTCGTCCCAATTGGCGCGGAACAGTGCGAAATCGTCCAGCCGCAAAATCATGGCGTCGTGCTTCTCAAACGGCAATTTCGCGTCGGCCTCGTTGTTCTTCGAGCACACGGCCAACAGCACGCCGCGGCTTT
This sequence comes from Pirellulales bacterium, assembly GCA_963773925.1. Lineage (GTDB taxonomy): Bacteria > Planctomycetota > Planctomycetia > Pirellulales > JADZDJ01 > CAVRAW01. Next base: position 109,307 of record CAVZDC010000011.1, on the reverse strand, counting down.
TCAGCTCTTTGGCATATCGCTGCAGCGCCTGATACGCTTCGCCGGCCGGCGACGGCGGACCGATGTTGATCCCCTCCAACCCGTCCTCGCCGATCACGCCGCCCCACAGCGTGTTATCCAGATCGAACACCAGCACCTTTTTCGTCAAACCCAGAGTGCGCCCGAATCAAGCGCCACCTGATGATCCACCAACACCGGCAGCGCGGCGCGTAGCGGGATGTTGCTTGGCCATGTGCCAGAATTGCATCGTCCGACCATTTCGCCGCCGCAGCGGGCTTGCGCGTACTCCAAATCCAAAATCGCTACCGCCGGCGGCGCTGCTGGCCAGCAAACCGCCGATTGATTTCGCGCAGCATCGCCGCCCGCCCGCCCGGCAGACGCATGACTCAAATGCCCGAAAGACCGCTGCAGCGGCTGATCGAAACTATGCTGAATCACTCGGCAGGGCAGACCGCTTCAAGCAGCATGGATCCAAAGCTGCTGGAATCCCTGCACGACCTCCGCAATGTTCGCCTCCGGATTCTCGGAAAACGCCGGCAAGTTGCGCGTCGCGCCAATGCGTGGCAATCAAAACCACGTCGGGGCCAAATCGATACAGCTCCGATTGCGGATCCAGAATCTGCTGGCGATAGCTGTCGTACGGCGCCTCGTACAGCGTGGCGTCGATCCCATCGCGGAAGCATGCCAATTCCAACAGCGGCGCCGCCAGCGCGGTCGTGGTGCTCGACAGCAGCGCCACTTTCGCCTGCCGCAGCGACGGCGGCGCAGCCTTTTGCCGCAATCGCCGATACAGCTTTCGCGGCCCGAGTGAGAAACCCGAAATCCTCGTTTTCCGCGACGGCCGCCCGCAGGTCGGCAAACGCTCCGGCGTTGTCGCCAACTTGTGCCCGCGCCCGCCCGCGGCTCAAAAGCGCTTCGTGATCGATTCCCGAGGCGGCTTCGATCACCCGCGTCCATCGGGCGACCGCATCTTTCCAATCGCGCCGGCTTTCTTGGATTCGCGCGATTAGGCGGCGACCAAAAGCGGATGCATCCCAACTGCCGCCTGCCGCGAATCGCTGGTTAACTGCGGCGTGTCCAGAAGCTCGTTCGCTGTGAGCCGCTCAATCCAATCTTCCACCAGCACGGGATCATCCGGCAATTGGGCTGCGGTTGCGTCCAGCACGGGCAGCATTCGCTCGAGATCCGCTTTTTCTTCCTTCATCTGGACGAGCTAATGTTAACCTTCGTCGCGAAGCCCGTGCGCTTCCAGCAGTTTCACCAGGTCGCCCACGCAATTCATTTCGGCCATTTCGTTGGTGGTGAATCGCACATCGAATTCCGCTTCAACCGCCAGCGCGATCTGCACCATAGCGACCGAATCCCAGGCCGCGCAATTGGCAGGCGAAAGAGCGTTGCTGTACTCGATTTCCGGATCGTCGAGCACGCCCAGCACAACGTTGCGCAGCCGTAAGCGGATCGTCATGGTTGCGTGCGAATCGTGTCCCGGAGGCTGGCCAACGAAAAATCACCCGGTCCGCTTTCGACCAGCTCCACCAGGAGCTTGGCACGGTCCATGAACCATGCCAGCGGTCGACCCGAAAAGGCCTTCGCCGGTTGAACGCTGCCCAGCGGCAGCAAACCTTGGTCGCGAAGCTGTTGGCACGCCTGCGGCAAATTCGGCACCTCGTAACAAACATGGTGCCATCCGCCGCCGCGCTCAAGTGCCTTGGAAAGCTTACTCTCCGAATCAATCGGGGCAATCAACTCCAGCCAATGCCCGGCTCCCGGCTGCCGGAGAAGCTGCACATGTGCCGTTTGCACCGGATCGGCGATCACCGGGCTTTCCACGACGTACCCGAATCGTGCCGCGAATTCATCCGCAGAAGCCGGGATGTCGGCGACGAGATAACCGATGTGATGCAACTGGAACACGGAGACTATTAAGCTTTGTTAGGCGCGAAACATCACTCGCGCGGGAATGCCGATCGCAGTGGCGCCGTCGGGCACGCTTTCCACGGCAAAGGAATTCGCACCCAGCGTGGACCATTCGCCGATGCTGACGCAAGGCGCGACGACGGCGTTCGATCCCACCACGGCTCCAGTCTTAACAATGCTGAAGCCCGACAAGCTTGCGCCTGGGCAAACCTGCACGTAGTCTTCCACGAGGTTATCGTGAGTAATCATGCAATTCAGATTCAAAATTACATGTGACCCCACCCGAGCATTGGGCGACAAAGAACTGCCTGCGGCAACATAAGTGCCCGCTCCAATGCGGACATCCCTGGCGATAATCGCCGATGGATCAATAACCGCCACCGGCGTCCAATTCAACGCCATCAAACGCTGCACAATCTCTGCGCGCCGCCGGTTGTTGCCGATCGCGCATAGGAAACCCGGTTTCTCCGGCAGCATCGCATCGACTTCTTCCGGATTGCCCAACACGGGGTAGCCGAAGAATGTATTCCCTTTTTTCGCCGAATCGTCGTCACAGAATCCGAGGATCTCGAAGGTCGGCGAGCTGGAGTTCCGATTTTCGGCCGCCCACATGACTTCAGACCCAAGCCCACCTGCGCCCATCACTATCAGTTTTTGGAGATTTGCCATCCCGGAATGAACTCGTAGGGTTGCGGGGCGTTCGGAACACGCGGCGCGGCGAAGGTCATCGTGCGGAAACTTCGGCAAGTGGCTGCAGGTTCAATCTTAACGACTCAAAGTCGCCCACTCAAGACGCTCGCACCGAAGAGCTGGCCGGCTCCGACGATCCACTTTTCGCGGCGGACCCCATGAATTCCGGCATCGTGGCATGGCCTTCCGCGCTCACGTTGGCTCGCCGCAGCACCAGCCAGATCGTGCGCGCGATGATTTTGACGTCGAGCCACAGGCTCACATGATCGACATACCATACGTCGAACTGAAATTTTTGGTCCCAGGAGAGGGCGTTGCGGCCGTTGGTTTGGGTCCAGCCGGTCAGTCCCGGCCGAACATCATGCCGCCGGAATTGCTCCGGCGTGTACCGCGGTAAATATCGGATCACCAGCGGCCTCGGGCCGACCAGGCTCATGTCGCCGCGCAGCACGTTCCACAACTGCGGCAATTCGTCCAAGCTTAATTTTCGCAACCATTGGCCAAACGGCGTCAATCGCTCCGCATCCGAAAGCGGATGCCCATGCTCGTCATAGGCGTCGATCATGGTGCGAAATTTGTACAACACGAACGGCTTGCCGTGCAGCCCGGGTCGCTCTTGCCGATACAGCACGCCGCGCCCCATCGCCATGCGGGCCGCCAGCGCCGTCAGCGCGATGACAGGCGCAAGAACGATCAACGACGGAATCACAAGCGCCAAATCGAACAATCGTTTACCGAAACGGCGATACATCGGGGAACACGTGCAGCGGTTAGGCCGAGGTGCGGCGACTTTCCTCGAAAATATTGATCGAGACGCGCCCGACGGTCGGTGGCCCGTTGGACGAGTCCTCTGCCTCCGCGCGCCCATGCTCCGCCAATCGCTCCACCAGACGGCACAAAAGATCGGCTTGTTGATCGCGATTAAAGTGCTGTTCGACGTAGCGCCGCGCTTTTTGTCCCATGGCCCGGGCGGCCGGGCGATCGTCATGCAGTCGGCGAATGGCTGCGGCCAGCCCGTGCGAATCCCCGGGCGGCACAAAGATCCCTCCTTCCGCGGCTTCGACGACCTGCCGAATCACGCCGTCGATCGCCAGCACCGTGGGCCGGCCCGCCGCCATGTAGTCGAATACTTTGTTGGGGTACGTCGTGGTGAACATCTTGATGTTCTTTAGAATTGCCACGCACACGTCAGACGCGGCCAGCACTTCCGGCATCCGCCGCTTCGGCAGCGCGCCGGTGAACGTTACGTTGGACAGCTTGAGCTGTTCGACAAGCGAATCCAAATTCTTGCGCTCTTTGCCGTCGCCCACAATCAGGAAATGAATATCGCGATCGTCGCGCAATTCTGCGGCGGCGTTCAACAGCGTGCCAATGTCGTTGCTGATTCCCAGCGCACCGGCGTAAGTGACAACAAATTTCTCCTCCAGACCAAGTTCTGTCCGCAATGCGCGGCCATCCACGTCGGGTCGAAATGCCGCGGGATCGACGCCGTTGGCAATGAAACTGATTTTCCTGCGCGGCACGCCTTTGGTGATCAGATAATCTCGATAAGCCGGCGAGTTGACCAAGAAGTGCGTGGCGCGTCGATAGATGAACATTTCCACCCGCCGGGCGATCCAAATCAGCACCGGATTTTTGAGAATGCCCAAATCGATGCCGAATTCCGGCCACAGGTCTCGGATTTCCAGCAGGAATGGTCGCCGTCGCATGCAAGCGATCAGCCAAGCCGACAGCGTTTGAAACAGCGGCGGCGAAGTGCCCATCACCAAATCCACTTTGCCCGCCTTCCATCCCGCCCATGCCGCCGTCAACATGAAGCTCAAAAATGAAATGGCTCGCCAGGTAAAGCTCCGGTGCAGCGATGGATACGTATACGCCCGCAGCACTCGAATCCCTTGAACATTCTGCTCCGTGACCCAATGGCGGCCGCTGACAAATTCTTTGCCGGTCACATAGCTGAGATTGCTGGCCACGATGGTGGCGCGATGTCCCGCTTGTACGACCCGCGACATCAGTTCCACGTGGCGCGTGCCGCCGGGCTCTTCCGGCGAGACAAACACTTGATGGATCAGCAATACGTGCATGATTATTGCATCGCGGACGCCGCCGCTGCGGAACCACGATCGGTCCGTTTGCCGCTCGGCACGTCCGAACGAATATTTACCACTACTCGCTGCGACTTGCGCGACCGCGGCGCCAACTCAATTTTCCAGACGCTTCACCACGCCGTAATTCGTAAATCTCGCCTTGCGAGTCAGCCGCCTCTCGACGCCACATCGCCGGGACTTCAGCCGCCACCAGCGTGAACATTCGTAACGGCAACTCGCCGCTGACTTCGGCCTCCACCAGCGGAACCGCCTGTCGCTGGCCGTAGTAGTCCGATCGATAGCCTTGAACAATTTCCAGCCGCTTCCATGGATGCGCATCGACGCTGGGCAACGTGAGAAAACATTCGCCCGCCGGCGTCTCAGCCGCGATCGTGGCACTTCCGCGTTCAGCCGCACCGGCACCTCCGGCAAATGCCATCGCAACGTGGCGGTGTGTCGACCGTGGCCGAGCAGGTCATCGACGACAAGCCACATGTTGCCAGCTAGCCCGACAATCGCTCGCCGATGCAGTACGTGCCACGGGCGCACGTCGTAGTCGTAACTTTCTCCTTCGAAGTAACAATAACCGCCGGCGTCGGCTTCAAAATGCCGCATCTTCGCCCGCGGCCAGGGAAAGTACAAAAACCGCGACACCCGTTCCACCGGCGAACGGCCGTCCAATTCGATGGTGTTATGTCCCTCGCGCCAACTGGAAATAATCTTCCAGCGCTTTGCCTTCAGGCGGATTGTATTTGAAACGTGCCGGAGTCGCCCAGCACGTTCTGTCCGCGATACCACAGGTCGAAATGCAGTTGATCGTAATGGGCCGGACGATCTCGGAACGTGTGGCAGCGAATCATCCCCCAACTCTCGCCGCCGCGCAACGTGTAGTATCCGCCGTCGTTGAATTGGCTGGATTGTGGCCCGGCCATAGCTTCCTGCGGCGCGGCCAGCGCCTCCGGCCCAAACAGCCACAGTAAATCTTCGTCCCACGGTCCCGACGCAAGCCGCCGCTTTCCGCTCGCCAAGTAATGCGCCGCTTGCACCGCCCCGCGATAATCGCTGAAATCGCACTCATCCAGCGGCAACACCCAGGCCCCATCGTTGTTGCCGTACAGCGGTGCCCGACCGGTGGCTTCATCGAGCATCTGGAACAAAAACTCTTCGGCCGCCGCAATCCGTCGCATGGTCGCCGAATCAAATGGCTGACCGTGCCATTGGGCCAACCGCGCGGCCAACGTCGCCATTTGCAGCATCACGCGGTGATAGTTTAACGAATGCTGCACGTAGCTGCCGTCGGCATACACCTGCCGCGCCAGTTCGTCGCAGAAAACCTCCCGGCCTCGCTGGAACCAGCGCGCCGCATCGCGGAACTCTGGAAACAAATGTCCCACCAGCATCAGCCCGCACGCCTCGGAAAGCGCATGGTTATTCTTCTGCGATCGCGCGTAATCGAGATGGTGCTCGATTCGATAGCCGGTGGCCCATGCCAATCGGGCAAACTGCACCCAGCGTTCATCGGTCGTGGCCGGATCGTCAGCCACGGCCCAAAATCCCATCGCCAGTGCAATCAACCGCACCGCGGCTTCCTGACCGCACTTCCAGTGCGCCCTGCGCCACGGCGGACACGCACCCATCCATGAATCCAGCCAGCGCCAATACAGCGATCCGCCTTTGACGGAATGCCCGTAGCTGGCGGCCCGCGCCAAATCGATCGCCCAGGCCGTGCGCGCCGGCTCCCAAAACAAACGCACGTCCCCTTGCCCAGCCGCCACGTCGGGTATGTCGCACCACGTCCGATCGCCGTCGATGTGTGCGCCCTCGAGCGGATTCATGTTCCAATCGACCGGCGCCGGCGAAACCGTGTGAAAGCAGTACACGCAGCGATTTTCCTCAATCAGCTTCAATCGCTCGGCTAGCGGCGGTTGCCTCTCGTGCGGACCCTTGCGGATCGATTCCGGCACTACCGGCGGCTTGCCCAGAGGAAAAAAGAACTGGGGGTTTTGGCGGCGTTTAATCTCCGCATACCCATGCCGCACCGCTCGGAGTGCCCGGCTGACAGATTTCTTCCAGCCGGATCGAATCCCACGTACGAACTGCAAACTTGCGGCGCGTGAGCCCAGCGCCTTCGCAAGATAAACGCCGCCTCGCAAGCCAATGATCCGCGGCTCGAACTGCCGCAGCGCCAGATATGCCGCCTTGATTCGGTTCATTCAGTCAATTGCCGGCGCGAAATTGGCACGGCTACCGGCCTTGCACGTGATCGAAAAGATAAGACAACCGCGATTGCCCCGGCGCCAAATCGCTAAGAGCCCGTCGTAATTTCGTCGAGCATCTGGTGTGCCCACGTGGAACGGCTCAGACGCTGCGTTCCTTCCGCGCTCAAGAACTTCACGTTGCTGTACTTCGCCTCGCGGTAATCGACAATGTCGCCCCGCGCGATCGCTTCCAGCACTTGTTGAATGCCCATCTCCAGCTTCCACTGCGGCGTGAAATCCAGCTCGTTGCGAATCTTGGAGAAGCTCACGCGGTAGTTGCGCCGATCGACATCGTTCTCGCTCACTAGCAACTCGGCGCTTGGCACGTGTTGGTGAACGATTTCGCCCACCTGCTTGATGGTATAGTTCTGCTCGTCGCTGCCCACGTTGAACACCTCGTTGCCCACCAGCTCCACCGGCGCCTCCAATGCGCGGGCAATTGCCAAGGCGGCATCGTCCACGTGCACGAATGGCCGCCACTGGCTGCCGCCGTGAACGGTTATCTGGCCCTCGATTTTTGCTTTCGCCGTCAACAGGTTGACCACCAGGTCGAACCGCGTCCGGCCCGAAAGCCCGTAAATCGTCGCAAAGCGCAAGATCGTGGGCGAAAACCGCTGATCGCTCATCGACAGCAGCACGCGCTCCGCCGCCAACTTCGTGTTGCCGTAATGCGAGACCGGCTTGGTGTGGGATCGCTCGTCCAGCGTTTCATCGCACGCCCCGTAAACGGAGCACGTACTGGCGAACACGAAGCGCTCTACCTGGCACAGCTTGGCCACTTCCGCCACCATGCGGGTGGCCGAAAGGTTCACTTCGGTCGTCAGTTCCCGATCCAATTCGCACGCTGGGTCGCCGACGATGGCACCCAGATGCACGACCGCATTCACACCTTGCATCACCTCCACAATCTTCCCCACGTGCCGGAAATCCCCCTGCACCACTTCCAAATTCGGATGCTTTAGCACCTGATTGATCGGATCGGTGTCGTACAACAGCAAATCGAGCAAGCGCACGCGATAGCCGGCGTCCAGCAACTTGGGCAATAGCGCCGATCCGATGTAACCGGCCCCGCCGATCACCAGCACGTTCTTGCCGTGCCCCTTCTGACCGGTCATTTGCGCACGCTCGGGATCAACCAGCCTCTTCCACAGCACTTGCCACAGCCGCGATCCCACCAGCAGCACCACGCTGAACACCCACGACATAATCAGCGTGCGGCGTGGCAGCGGCAGATCGCCTCGCAGAAAATACACGGCGAAACCAAAGATCAAGTAGCTTTGGCACACCGCCTGGAACACGATCAGTGCTTTGTATTTTCCCTGGTAAAACCGCCCGTACGTGTAAAATCCGCTGAGCTGAAAGATGGCAATGCTAATGATCGTCAACGGCCAGGCGGCGTTGCCGTACATTCCCAGCGTAGACCAAAACAGGTCCGGCAGTGTCCGATGCGGCACGTCCGGATTGAACAGCAAATCGCCGAACAGCGTCAGCACCAGTGCCGCCAACAGCGACAACTGCACCATCAAGGCATCGGCGAACATCCGCAGCGCCATGCCGGGCGTCACCCGATAATTACGGGTCGGATTCAAAGCTGCTCATCTCCTAGGATGCCACTTCGCCCAGCCGCGGCGGCCCCATATTGGAAGTCTGCTTGGCTAATCGCCATTATCCCCTAACCCCATGCTTTTTCAAGGATTTAAGATCAAATGTCATCGCCGCTGAATATAAATACGCCTCGATCAATTCTGCGTATCTAGCGCTTTTTCGCCGCCGCAAGCTGCGACTTCACGCAGCCCGCCGACTCATGAATTCGTGTGCATGCACGACATATTTGCTGCACGATTTCATCGCTCATATGCGACCACACCGGCAGGCTTAAGCTCGCCCGCGCAAGCCAATTGGTCGCTGGCAACCGCTCCTCCGGCGGTGCGAACTCCCGGTACGCGGTTTGCCGGTGCACCGGCGGATCGTAGTACTTGCGCGAATCGATATTTTCGGCGGCCAGCGCCTGCGACAATTCGTCTCGTGTTAATCCGAATTTATCTGCGTCGATCGTAATCGAAAAATCTTTGTACGAAGCGCGATTTCCCGGCGACACTTCTTGAAAGCCGATCCCGTCCAGCCGCCCCAACTCTTGACGAAACACTGCTACAATTTCTTGCCGACGCTGCACGTGCCCCTCCAGCATCGCCAGGCTGTGCCGCCCCAGGCACGCGTGAAATTCGCTCATTCGCGAGTTGATCCCGGCAAACAAGCTGTCGTAGCCGTTGCCCATGCCGTACTCCCGGCCGCGGCGAATCTTTTCCGCCAGCTCGTCGGAGTTCGTCGCCACAATCCCCCCCTCGCCGGCCACCACCAGCTTCGTCGGGCTCAAACTGTAAACCTGCGCGTCACCCTGCGAACCCACCGGCACGCCCTGGTATTGGGCCCCGAATCCATGAGCCGCATCGAACACCAACTTGAGCTTGTGCTGCTCGCGCAATTTTCTCCAGCGCGCCGATATCGGCCGGATTGCCAAAGTTATGCACCGCCACGATGCCCGTCGTGGCTGGTGTGATCGCGGCTTCAATCACCGCCGGGTCGATGTTGTGCGTGTGGCGATCCACGTCCACCAGTACCGGCTTTAGCCCCGCCCATACCGCCGCACTGACCGTGGCCATAAATGTGAAGCTGGGGGCAATCAGTTCGCCTTTCAATCCCAAGCCCCGATACACCAGCATCAAGCCGCAGGTGCAGCTCGATACCGCCACTGCATGCTTCACTTTCAAATGCGCCGCCGCTGCCTGCTCGAACATCTGCAGTTGCCGCCCGCGAGTAACCATGCCGCTGGAAATCACCTCCGCCAGTTCCTCGCGCAGCGCTTCGAATTTCGGCAATGTGGGCCGGACAATCGGCAGAAGTTTCTCGAACGTGGGCCGCCCGCCAAGAACGGCTGGAGCGTGAGCAGCGGGCGTCGTCGTAGTGGCTGGTGTCATGCAGTTACTTGTTGAATGAGTGTTTCAAAATCGCTCTGTCTTATCCGTTGTATCCCGGCGCAACTCGCGCGCACTCCGTTCCCGTGGGTTGCAGCGGGCGATTGCAACATTCCTTGCCGCAGGCCTCGCCGCCCCAATGTGCGGCAATAGAGTCGCGAAAAACCTTGCTTCGTTCGGGCTCAACGCTCCGCGCTTAAAAGGGCAGACTTTCCCCACTAACCCGACTAGCTTGAGACCGTAAGAGGCTAAACTTTCAGTCTAATCTTCTACCCCGGGGTGTCAAATGACCCGCAACGGTCCATGCGGCGTAGAAATTCAACCGCCATAAACAGTTACGATGCTCACGGTCTCCTGCCGTTTCCTCCACATCCCTCCCGTCGTCGTGGTAGAGTTACACACCCTTGCCCGACATTATCGATCTGCAATCCACCCCCGGTTAGCAAGGCCGCTGCGGCTAGAATAGGCCTGTCGAGCCTATCGAACCTCAATTCCCAAGAAATCCAAGAATGTGTGGCATTGTCGGCACAGTGAATTGGGGTGACCCGGCGCTCTTCGACCGCATGGTCGACGCGCAGGCACATCGCGGCCCCGACGATCGCGGCGCCTGGCATGGCACGCAGCCCGACGGCACCCGCATCCTCCTCGGCTCGCGCCGGCTTTCCATTCTCGATCTGTCGTCCGCCGGCCACATGCCCATGAGCACCCCCGACGGCTTGGTCACCATCGTCTACAACGGCGAGATCTACAACCAGGCCGAGTTGCAAAAAGAGCTCGAGGCCAACGGCTATACATTCACCTCGCACAGCGATACCGAGATCATCCTCAAGCTCTATCACTGGCTTGGTCCCGAGTGCGTGCGGCGGCTCAACGGCATGTTCGCGTTTGCCGTCTGGGACCAGCGCCGCGGCCACTTGTTCCTGGCCCGCGACCATTTCGGCATCAAGCCGCTGTACTATTTGCACGATGCAAATCGCTTCGCCTTCGCCTCCGAAATCAAGTCGATCCTCTTGCTGCCCGAAGTGCGGCGAGAAATCGACCCGCAAGCTTTGCAGCAATATCTCTCGTTCTTGTGGGTGCCCGATCCGCTCACGATGTTTCGCGGCATCTTGAAATTGACCGCCGGCCACTGGGCGATCTTCAAGCAAGGCCGCTTGGAAATCCAGAAATATTGGGATTTGGATTTTCCCCCCCACGGCCATCAATTCGGCAACGACGAATCGGCCCTGGTGGCCGAACTGCGCGAGCGCTTTGATGCCGCCGTCGCTTCCCAGTTGCGCAGCGATGTTCCCCTGGGTGCATTCCTTCAGCGCCGGCCTCGATTCCAGCTCCATCGTGGCCTCCATGGCCCGTCATTCCGCCACGCCGGTCCGCACCTTCACGATCACCTTCCCCCAGAAATACCGCAAAGGCGAAATCACCATCGACGATCCGGACGTCGCTCGTCGCACCGCCGAACAATTCGGCTGCCGGCATACCGAAATCATGGTCGAACCCGATGTCGTCTCCCTCTTGCCCAAGCTCATCTGGCATTTAGACGAGCCGGTGGCCGATCCGGCCATCATCACGGCCTACCTCGTCTGCCGCGAAGCAAGAAAAGACGTCACCGTGCTGCTCTCCGGCGTCGGCGGCGATGAACTGTTCGGCGGATATCGCAAGTATCGCGCCCACTATCTCGCTGCCGGATATCGCCGCTTGCCGCACGCCATGCGCCGCTTCCTGATCGAGCCCGCCGTTCATGCGCTGCCGTCGATGCGCGGCAGTTGGCTCAAAGGATACGTGCGGCTGGCGAAAAAAATGGTGCGCAGCGGCTCGTTGCCTCCCGAAGAGCGTTTCATCATGGATAGCGTGTATCTCACCGCCGCTCATCAGCAGGCGCTTTGCCGCGAACCGGTCCTAGAGCATTTCGCCCAGCACGACCCCCGCGCGCGCCACCTCGAATACTTCCGCGCCGTCGAGCATTCCGACTTTCTCAATCGAATGCTCTATCTCGACACCAAGGCCTTCATGGCCAGTCTCAATCTCACGTACAACGACAAAATGAGCATGGCCAGCTCCGTCGAGGTCCGAGTGCCCTTCCTCGATTGGCGGTTTGCCCAATGGGTGGCCAGCAACGTGCCGCCACGCTGGAAGGTCCGCGGCCGCGAGCTTAAAAGCATCTTTCGCAAAGCGATGCGCGGCATCGTGCCCGATGAAGTGCTACGCCAGCGCAAAGCCGGATTCGGCGCCCCGGCCGATTATTGGATTGCGCATGATTTGCGCGAAATGGTCGACGATTTGCTCAGCCCCGCCCAAATCGAAGCGCGCGGACTTTTTCGCCCTGCCACCGTCCGCGACTGGATCGACCAGCAGCGCACCGGCCGACACGATTGGTCGCTGCAAATCTGGCAGTTGCTCACGCTGGAGCTCTGGCAGCGGACGTTTTTAGATGTTCCGCTGAACGCCGCCGTGCCGGCGGCCTGAATTGCCGCCGGCGATCGCGCTTAGTGCGGCCGCAACGGATTGGTCCCACTAAACAGCGTTGATTGATCACTGCTAAGCGGTCCGGAAACGTCCTGGTTGACGTGCTCGTCGGCCGAAAAAGAGCTGGGCGTCACTCCCTCGCTACGCAGCGGATTATCGCCGATCGCCCGTCGGTTCTGCGCCCGGCAACGGGTGCTTCAAGCCGCTTCGCGTTCGCCGCCGGAGCGATCAATGCCGGCGCCGCCTTTGCTGCCGGAGCTTGAACCGGCTCGCGAGCAATTGCTTTTCCGCGAGCCCCTGCTGCCGACGTCTCTCTCGCAGGTGCGATGCAAACGGCGGGCATAATCGGTGCCGGATCCGCACTTCGCGCTTGACCTCCAACGGTGCCGGCTTCGCCGCGACGCAGCCGCGATCCCGGCGACATGTTCCACGCTCCCGGTTCGGGACGGGACGGTTGCATCCCTGAATCAGGTTCTGGCTTCGATTGTTCTTTCGGCGTCGATTCGTTCGAATTCGGCGACTCCGGGACCGGCAACTCGCCCGGCGCCGGTTGGCTCGTATCCGCCGGCGCGGAAGGCGTTTCTTTCGGAGGCTCCGTGGATGGCAGTTCCATTCCCGGGCCGTTTGCGCCCGGCTCCGTTGTGTTCGGTTCCTTTTCGCCCGGCGCAGTGGTGCCTTGCTCGGTGGTCCCGGGCGCGCTTTCTCCCGGCGGGGTTGTGCCTTGCTCGGTGGCGCCGGGCGCCGTTTCGCTCGGAGCCGTCGTTCCCGTTGGCTGCTGCGGCGCGCCCTCCTGAGGCTGATTCCTTGGCGCCTCTTGAAATGGATTCGATGGCGCGCCTTCTGGGGCAGCCTGCGGCGTAGTCTGATTTGGAGCGGTTGCAGCCTCAGGCTTCGACTCACCTTCGCTTTTCGGGTTTGGCAACTCAGTCTGCGGCGGCGCTATCCCTTCCCCGCGCGGCGGCCCTTGAACCTGCATGTTCTGGTACATCACGCCCGGCCAGCGGTGCCAGCGCGTTTGACAATATCCCCAGGGCTGTGCCGGCACGCATGGACAACAATCGCTATATGCCGGCGCGTTCGATCCCCACTGCCCGAAACACGTCAAGCTCGCCGCGGCTACGGCGGATAAAACACACAGCCCGATGGCTGTGTGGCGAATTATTATGTTGTATTTCATCGTGCAGCACCTCATGCGCTTGCGGTTCGACAAAGCGATAATTCGATTCCTGTGCTTTTCGGCTGGCAATTCATTACGGTCCGACATTGTTCGTGCCACCGGGGAAGTTTTGAGCGGTTTGGATGGTCTGCATGCCCAATAAGCTGGTGCCGAAGACACGTTCGATCGGGTTGAGGATCTTGCTGACCAGCGTATCCAGGGCGATCAGGTGATCCTGCGAGATGAAGATCCGGTCCCCCGGCAGCACCTGGTAGTTGGTGCAGGTGCCGGCGCCTTTGGCAATCTCGTCCCACCGCACCGGCAGAATCTGATCGCAGCCGGAGGGGGAAGGCCGGGCAATCCAAATGTTCTTGCTCGACAGCCGGCTTAAGCCCGTTGATCAGGCTCACCGCGTCCAGCACCGTTTCGTTGCCGGTAACCGGGAAGCGCTGGATGTTGTCGCCCAGCCCGGCGCCTTCGGTGATCACGTAGTACACCTTGCTGTTGTAGGCAAACACGTCGACCGACACCAACGGCGCCTCCAGGTACTGTTTCAAATGCTCCTCGATGGCGTTGCGGGCCTCTTCGATCGTCATGCCCGCCACGTACACCAGCCCGTAGGTGCCCAGATTCACCGTGCCATCCGGGCCGACCAGGTGCTCGCCGGCCACTTGTTGCTGGCCGCCGGATTCGTTGAGCGTGAGCGACACCTGCGGCTCTTTGAGAATCCGCTTCAGGTGCTTGGTGACCGCCTCGGTGGCCTCTTCCAGCGACAGGTCGCCGACTTTCACCTTGCCGTAGGCGGGGCCCAAATTGAGCATGCCGGACGGCTCGATCAGAAACAGGCCGTTGATCGGCTGATAGGCCCCGGTGCCTTCCACCTGCAGTTGCAGCACATCCAAGGGCTGGACTTTAAACGGCGCCTTGGGAATCACGCGCAAGGCATCGATCAGCAGGATATCGGGCGGCTCGATCACATACGGCGGCAGTGAGACCATGTTCTTCTCGCTGGGAACGTAACGCGGCTGGGCCCCGACGGCCTGGGCCGGCACGGGGCGCAAGCCGAACCAGGTACGGCAGCCGGGGGCGGCAACCAAAACCGCAAGCACCAGCGTCAAAAGCCCCCGAGGGGCCCAGGGCGCAAGACCGCCGGCAGCGAGTGGCTGTAGCTATTCCCATATTCTCCAAGCTTCGCAGTTTTACACTTGTGGCCCTTTCCTACCCGAAATCCAGGCCATTGCCATGCGCCTGAAATCTCAGCGCAGACCCTATCCCTTGAATAATCGGCAAACTTTGACACAGACTTGCCAGGAAACCGCGTGTGCAATCAGCCGGCGAAGGGCCTAGCATTGCTGGCAGATTCGGCGATTTGATCGGACGGCCGGTCGCCAGTAGTGCGACAGCGCAACAGGTGCCGAACCTGCTGTCGAAATCGAAATTCACAATCACCCAGACACTCGTACCGTTTGGCGAGGCATTGACCTGCGCCGATGGGTCGGATTAACGGATTTGAATCTTCTAAATGTGGCAAATTCTCAACAAAAATCTGCGATCACCGTGATCTAACCGAGTGTCTGCTACGTAGCACTTGCGGGAGCCGGCGGCAGTTTGACAACTTCAGGCGCGGCGTTTATCGTGAAGTAACGGGTACGAGGGGGGTAACGTCGCCTTGAGATAACCCGCCGTCGGCACACGAACAGCGGTCAAGGCCATCTAATCGCGCTTTCCGCATTTCGCGGCCACGGCTGGCGCACTCGTGAGTTGTTTTGGCACCATTGGCCTATTGCTCGTCTTCCATTGATAGGGTTTCCATGTCATCTACGTTAGTGGCTCAATCGCAGAAGGAAGTAGTTGACCAGAAAACGCCTTGGTATCTGATCTGCGCATTGACCGCGGTCATGATTTGGACGTTCTGGAGCACCATCGATGGGTTGATCGGAATCTGGCGAAATCCGCAGTACTCGCACGGCTATCTCGTCCCGATCTTCACCATCGCGCTGCTGGTCATGCGCCGGCAGCCATTTCAGCCGGTTTCATTTTGGGCGCGATGGAGCGGCGTAGGAATCATCATCCTCGGGCTGGCCATGCGCCTGCTGGGAGCGCAAATTCACAACGGCGTGGTCGAAATGTGGGCGATCATCCCGGTGCTGATGGGAATCTTCACGGTCGCAGGCGGTTGGTCGATGCTGCGCTGGGCGGCCGCGCCCTTGGCATTTCTCATCTTCATGATGCCTGTGCCCGAGCATGTGGCCGACATGTTTCTGGCGCCGCTGCAAAAGGCGGCAACCGTGTTCAGTTGCTATACCCTGCAAACCCTGGGCGTGGATTCCTACTACGTCGGAAATCGAATCATCATCGGCGAAGGGTTTCCGCTGAACATCGAGGAACAATGCAGCGGGTTGCGGATGTGCACGATCTTCCTGGCAATGGCGGTGGCCATGACCATGATTACCGAACGCCCGTTGTGGCAAAATGCGATTGTCATTCTCAGCGCGATTCCGATCGCCTTGGCGGTCAATCTGATTCGCATCGTGATTACCGCGCTGTTGTATCTATTGCTGGGACCAGAATCGGCACTGGCGAAGCATTTTTTCCACGATTTGGCCGGCTGGTTCATGATGCCGTTGGCGTTTTTGTTTTTGTACGTGGAGATGCAAATCCTTGATCATATTTTGGTGGAAGAAAGCTCGGCGGTGCCCGTGATTGTTGGTTTCGGCAAGTCGCCGGCCATGAAGCAGACGGCGCCGACGCAAATTCGTTAGCGTGTTTGGAGGTCGCCCGATTGGCGAACTGCGATTGGATTTGAGCGTGTGGAACATCGAAGGAAGAGGCAGAATTGTGAATCAGTCTCTCTCGGAAAATATTGATTCTCTCAACGGCGGCGCCGCCAGCGGCGACGAGGTCGCGAAACAATCACCACTCCTTGATCGTGCGGGAAAACGAAGCGCAGGCGCTGAGCCCTTACGCCGTTCCGTCCAACGGATCGCCGTATTTCGAGGCCGAGGGCGGCGGAGTGAATGTCGTGCAGCTGCTGCATTCTTTGCGGCGGCGGTGGTTGCTGGCACTGTGCGCCGGATTGATGATGGGCGTGCCCTCGGCAATTGTTGTTTGGCTATGGCACCGGATCCTTACGAAGTCGCGGCCTGGTTGCACGTGGGCGATCCACAAAACATGCAAAACGGCCCGCTGATGCGAAACGCGGCCGAATACGATCAATTCCGCAAAACCCAAGCTGCCCTGATCAAAAGCCCGCTGGTGCTTGCGGGCAGCCTTGGAGTTGCCCGGCATCGCCGAATTGCCGATCTTGCGCGACAAGCGCGAGCCGCAAAAGTATCTGGAGGATGAATTGTCGATCGTCGCGCCGATGGATCAAGAGTTGTTGCAGATCAAAATGCGCGGGAAGGATGCTCAGCAACTGGTAAAGATCGTCAATGCAGTGAAGCAAGCGTACTTGGAGCATATCGTCCAGGCCGACTACTACTCCAAGCTTCGACAGCGCGAGTTGGTGGAAAACAGTTACAAGGAAACGATGGATGAGATGCGGAAAGAAGCGCGAGTTGCTGGATAAATTGATGAAGCAATACAACTCGCTCCGACCTGGAGCAGGTGAAGGTTCAACAGGAATCGTTGATGCAACGCTCGGGCGAATTGTTGCGGCAGGTGATGCAATCGCAGGCCGACTTGACCACCACTCGGTCGAAAATCGCCATGGCTCAAACAGCACGACTCCTCCTCAAAAGGCCCCTCGGAGCACCTGGTCGACCTGGCTTTGGCGCGAGATCCCTCCATCTCCGGGCTCAACCAACAAATCGAGCAGTACAAACAAGGCCTTTCCCAGCATTTGGCGGAAACCAAGCGCGGCCTTCGCGATCCGACTGCCCAGCGCTATCAGGGCATCATCGAATCGATGCAAAAGCAGCTCGACGAGCGACGCGCCGAGTTGCGGCCCGGCATCATTCAGCAACTCAACTCGGAAATGGGCAGCGGGACGGCGGTCATTCAGCAGTTGGAGGCGATGGAGCAAGTTCAGGCCAAGTCGCTGCAAGAAGCCGAGGCGCAGTACAAGGAGGTAACGCAGAAGGCCGCCGAACTTACCAACGAAAACTCGCAACACGAGTCGTTGCTGGAGGAAATTCATCAACTGGAAACCAATGCCCAGCAACGCTACAACGATTTGGAGCGACTGAAACTTGAACTCTCCATGCCGCAACGGGTGATTTCGCTGCAGGATGCTTCCGTTCCCGAGGGTACCAACCCCGTGTTACGCTACGTGCTGACGATGTTCGCCGGCGTCGTGGGTGTGACCTTGGGCGCCGGCGCCGTCATGGCTGTCGAATATCAGGCCCACCGCTTGAACACCACCAGCGAAGTCGGACCCAAAGCCGGTCTCCGCGTCTTGGGCACCGTGCCGAACCTGGCCACGCTTGTCGCGAAAGAAGTTGAGTAATTCCGGCGTCATGCAGGGAATACTGGCCGAATCGATAGATAGCATTCGCACCATGCTGTTGCAGCAGTCGCGCGACGTGGCGCACCAGATCATCATGATCACCAGCGCCGGCGATCGCGAAGGAAAAACCACCGTCGCCTCCCATCTGGCGGCCAGTCTGGCGCGCTCCGGGCGTCGAACGCTATTGATCGATGGCGACCTGCGCTCGCCGACTGCGCACTTGGTGTTCGGCGCCGCCGGCGACCCAGGATTGTGCGAAGTGCTCCGCGGCGAAGCCGAATTTGCAGCCGCCCTCCAGCCCACCTCGGTCGACGGCCTGATGCTGATTGCCGGCGGCCAGTGCGACTACACCGCCGTTGCCGCTCTGTCTAAGGATGTCCTTGCCGATTTGCTGCACAAAGCGCGCGAGCAGTTCGAGTTCATTGTCATCGACGCCTCCCCCGTGCTAACCTATGCCGATGCAATGTTGCTCGGCAGTCACGCCGATGCCGCGGTGATCAGCGTGCGACGCGATGTCAGCCGGATCCACAAAGTCAACGACGCGCGCGATCGAATGGAATCGGTCGGCATTCGCGTGCTAGGAGCCGTGGTGAACGGAATTACCGAGAACGTTCGCCGGCCGGCATATGCATTGCCGGAGTCGGCTTAATAGGGCAATTACTAACCATCCCGGAAATCGTTCAGCACTTTAGCCATTCGCCATGAGATCCTATCTAATACCTTCGATTGTGGTGGTCTTGCTGCTCGTTTTGCAGATGTTTCCCTACCGCAAGATGACATGGCAAACGCGGGAGGCAAGCCCGGAACAAAAGGAGTTCGCCCGCCGACTGGCGAAGGTGCCGTTCGAATTCGGCGATTGGCAAAGCGAACCCGCCGACGTCAATCAGCGTGAACTGGAAGCGTCGGCCGCCACCGGCAGTTACGCGCGCGTGTTTCACAATCGCTTCGATCCGGAAAAGAAAGTCGAAATTTTCATCGTCTGCGGCCATCCGCAGGACGTGACAATTCATACCCCCGAACGCTGCTACAAAGCCAGTGGTTTCAAGGAAGACGACGAAGCCCGGAAATTCCCGATCGACTTCGGCAAGGAATACGGCAAGGATGTGGCGTTCTTTTGGACCAACCGCTACAAAGCCGGCTCCGAGGCCGAAGGTCAGCAAAGCCTGCGCATCTTTTGGAGCTTTAGCGATGATGGCCAGTGGGTGGCGCCCAATTTCGCCCGCCTGACGCTGGGCCGATCCCCCGCCGTTTACAAGATCTATGCCATCGCGCCGTTGAAGCCCGGCGAGCGCGAACAGCCGGAAGATAGTCCTGGAAAGGACATCCTGCACGACTTCCTGCCGGTACTGAACTCGGTGCTCTTCCCGCCCGAGAAGCCCGAAGCCACTCCCAGCGCGGAAAAGGCAACCGACAAAGCCGAGGCCCCCGGCGAATCGAGCAAGGAAATGGAAACGGGCGCCTCGCCCAAAGCCACCAGCGAAGGTTCGTCGGCGCCTTGATTTCTCTGCGCATCGTCATCTCCATTTAGTTGGAATCCATAGGTTGGACGCGCCTTCGCAGCCCATGACCACCGCACTCGGTCGCGGTCGATGCTCCGCCGCTCTGGCTGATTCTCTTGGTGGTCTTGATCGTTGGCGTGCATCCGTTTCTCTACGGCGGCATGTTCGCCGGCGATGCGGAAATTCATCTGGCTTATGCCGAACGCGCGGCGCAGGGCCATTTCTTTGAGTTCAATCCGGGTGAGCCGTCGCCCGGCGTGACCAGCCCCGGCTACATGCTGCTGCTGTCGTTGTTTTTTCTTGTGTTGCCGGCCTGGTCGGTGGCGCTGGCGGCAAAAATTTTCGACTTCGTCATCTGGTACGCCTTCATTGCAGTTCTGTATTTGCTCTTTCAGCAGGTATTGCGCGATCGCCGCTGGGCGCTTGGCGCCACGCTCATCGCCGGAATTCTTGCCCGGCTCCGACGTACAACTCCGTCGTCGGCATGGAGAACGGTTTGTTCGGCCTGATCGTGGCCCTGTTCTTTTATTTGGCGCTGCGCTGGGAAACCGGATCGCCTCAGCCGCGCAGCACAAGTTTTCAGCGGATCGTGCTTGGCGTATTGCTCGGTTGCGGCTGTTGGATTCGACCCGAGGGCTTCATCGTGGCCGCCATCGCGGTCGTGTATCTGGCGGCATCGCGAATTTCACGCTCGGAAAGCGTTTGGAGCACGTGCGCCGCGTTGTTGCCGGTCGTTATTCCCTGCGCACTGATTTCTTGCGGTTTGATTTTGTTTCACGCCATCGAAACCGGCTACTTGTTGCCCTCTTCCGGCAAGTCGCGAATGTTCCTGGGCCTGCGCGATTCCATTGCGATCGGGCCGCTTTAGTTCGCGCCGGGCTTTACCATCCGCCTGGCGGAGTATTTCCCGCTGACCATCTTGTTCCTGGTCGGCAACTGGCTGCTGCTGAAACGCCGGTTTGCCTCCAGAGTTAACTCTGACGTATGGGGCGTTGTTGGCGACCTTTTGGGGCTTTTTCATCTTCTACAGCTTTGTCGTCGGATCGGCCCACTTGGCGCGATATATCATCTTCATCATGCCGTATTATGTGCTCGTCGCCGTGGCGGCAGCTCGTTGGATTTGGGAGCACCGCGTCGCGGTCGGCAGCCGGGCCCAGTGGGTTCCCGCCGCTTTGCTGCTTGCAATCGTGGCGCAATTGGGCGTGTTCGCTATCGAAATCTACCAGCGGAGGCATCTGGGCGCCCAAGACGAAGTGCTCCGGGCCATGGACGCGCCACGCCATCGCCAGGAACTTAGCGACAAGCTGCTGGCGGAATTGGGCCAGCCCTCGAATCGGCCCGTGGCAATCTTGCTCGAAGAAGTGCAGCTAAGATATTGGCTCGACGGCCGGTTTGTAATCCGCTCCGCCGACGGCCGCGTCGATCCAGCCCTGTTCAAATATGTGCATGGCCATGGGGTGGATCACCTCGCCTATATCAAAGGACGGGGGGTCAATTTCATTCTGGAAACCCCCGATTACACGTCTGGCCCCGGTCAGTTTTCTTTGCGCGATTTGACGAACTTAAAGCCCGGCGAAACCTTAAAGCGAGATGGCGTGCGTTTCTCCTTGGTTTGCGCCGACGGCAAGCCACTCCTCTTCAGTGTCACGAAAAGACCCATCTACCGGGTCGAACTCGATTCACACTGACACGCAGCCATCTTTCGGTCAATCCACCGGCACCGAGCTAATTTGCCGTGCGATTGCTCGCCGCACGCCCCGCTTTAACCGGTTGAAATCCGCAGCGCCGGAACACCCGGGCTGCGCCGGGCGAAGTGATGTAATCCAAAAGCAATTTCGATTCGGCGGGTTGCTGTCCGGCGCGAATCATCGCCGCCACGTATTCGGCGCTCGATTGCGATTGCGGCACGTGAAACAAAACCTGCCACTGCCGCCGCGCGCGCCGCATCGCTCGCAAATGCCAGACCCGCATCCACGGCTCCTGACGCCACGGCCGACAATACCGCCCGCGAATTGTCCACATGCAGCACTTTCGGCAGCAGCGCGTCGTATGCGCCGGCTGCCCGCAAGTAATCCCGCGAGTACTTTCCCAGCGGACACGCCGGCTCGGCCAGCGCGATGCGGCGGACCCTGGCCGTCAGCAAATCGGCCAGCTTGCGCACTCCGCGAATCTCTTGCGGCGCAATCGCCACCAGACTGTTCGCTGCGACAACGCGCCGCGAGCGAGGCGCCAGCATTCCGGCCGCTTGCAGACGATCGATCACCGACACTTCCGCGGAAATGAACAAATCGCCCGGCGCGCCTTGCAGCAAATGCACGGCCAGTTCATTCGAAGCGCCATACACCGCGCGAATCCGCACCGCCGGGCGCACCAGCGCATATTCCGCCAGCAGTTGGCCGGTCACTTCCTGCAAGCTGATCGCGGCTGCCAGATGCACGCAAGGCAGCGCGTCTTCGCTGGGGTTGATAATTCGCCGCAGCACGCCGGCCGCGCTCTCGTGCAGCGCGGCATGGAGCTGGCGGTACACGTCCACGGCAAATCGGCCGCGATCGGTCAACCGGGCCCCGCCCCCTTTCACGCCCCCCACGGCCGCTTCCACCAGCGTTTCCCCCGCCGCTTCGTTCACCTCCTGAATCATGTTCCAGGCCCGCCGGTACGACATTCCCGCGGCCTTGGCGGCGGCGGTGATGCTATGTCGCTGGCCGATGGCCTCCAGCAGTTCCGCCCGGCCTTGCCCCATCACCGCCTGGCCGCGGCGCTCGATCCAGGCCCGTAATCCGACGGTCCAATCTTTTTCCCAAGCAGGTTTGGCCATGTTGACACCGGGCATGAATAGAATAGATTAGGACCGCTATATCCGAGCGTGCATAACGCTCCCCAACCATGAATGCTGCCCGAAAAACCGCCGGCTTTACTGTAATCGAACTGCTGGTCGCCGTCACGATCATGGCTATTCTGATTTCGCTGCTCATGACGGCCATCCAGCAGTCGCGCGAAGTTGCCCGCCGTGTCGCCTGCCAGTCGAACCTGCGCCAGTGGGCTCTGGCGCTGCAAGATTATGCGTCGGCCCATCACGGTTATTTGCGCGGCGCGGCCAAGGCATCAGTTATCCCACCGTTTCCTTTAGCCGCTCCGACGATTGGTTCAATGCACTGCCGGCGCTCATGTGCGAGCAGCCGCTGATCACTTTGATTCAAGCCAACCAGGCGCCGCACCCGGGCGCTGGCGGCGTGTGGATGTGCCCTGATCTCGAAGACGACATCGAGCGTAACGAAGGCCTGCCGGAATATTTCTCCTACGGCATGAACATGTGGCTTTCGACCCCTAAGGGTACCATGCCCGACAACATCGACCGTCGGCTCGTCTACTGAGTACATCTCGAATGGCCCGCTAGCTGCTCCCCTCGGAAACCGCAATGGCCCGGACTAAATATCGGCGGCGTTCGCGGCATAAACCGTGGACGTGAAAGGCGGCTTAGCTAGTCGAGCCCGTGTCTTCGTGTTCGATTCGGCCCCCGACGCTGCACCTACCAGGCAGTGGTCGGGATTCTTTATGTCCCGTTGGCATTTCCGTTGGCGGCGGACGCAGCGTCGAGCCGCAGACCGTGGGCCAAAGAATGTCCGCCCAGACCTGCTAAATGATCTGACAATTCGATAGTGCCCTGCGATTGCGCGGGGCAGTTGTGTTTTTCCCAACACTGCTGCCCCGCTCGGGGCAGTTTCCTCTTGATTAGGAGACGCTCCCATGATCGCGATTGCGCCGAAAGCCCCCAGTAAATCCACCCGTCAGCGCTGGCAGATTCGGTTTCTGGAAATGCTGCCCGTGATCCGCCGGCAAGCACAGTACTGTTTTCGGAAGCTGCCCCCAGAAATACAAGATGAACTGATTCAGGAATCGATCGCCAACTGTTTTGTGGCCTGCGGCCGATTGGCTCAGCGCCGAAAACTGGCCGCCGCTTATCCCAGTCCGTTAGTTCGCTTCGCCGTGGCCCAGATCCGAGCCGGGCGCCGAGTCGGAGGCCAGCTGAATGCGCATGATATATTGTCTCCCCCAGCCCGCCGCGCTCATCGTTTGACGATTGAGCGCATTGACCACCAATGTGACGAGCGGCCGGGAATCTGGGACCAGCTGGTGGTGGAAGACCGTCATGCGGGTCCGGCCGAGACGGCCGCAGTGCGGCTGGACTTGGCGGCTTGGTTTCGCACACTTTCGAAGCAAAACCGCCGAATTGCGCGGGCGCTGGCGATAGGCGAGCCGACCGGTGCCGTGGCCCGACAATTCGGTTTAAGTCCCGGCCGCATCAGCCAGCTGCGCACATGGTTTCGATTGCATTGGGAGCAGTTCCAGGGCGGCCCACTTGCCGTCGATGGTGCCGGTTAATTGACCGTTAAATTCCTCGCTGGTGTTTTCGCGCCCCAGCCGGCCCTTGATCCCAGGGGCCCGGCTAGGGGCGCTGAGGATGATCTGTAGTCCTTGGAGTTGACCGCTGAGAAGCAAGCGATTCTTCGTATTCCCCGCTGTGCTACTTGCTCGGCATAATCTTGCTTTCTGTCGGACATCACAATCGTCATCGGCTAAACGTGTATCGGCCGTTCTTCACATGGATCTGCTCGAACCTATAATTGACGGAGCGTGGGCCGACTCATAGAGTCGGGCTATGAGAGAAGTTGTCGCCGAACTTCAAGAGAATCTGGGGGGAACTGGGTTGTTGGCGGATAGGTTGAGGTGATGGGCGGCGCGGGCGTGGAATGGTCAAAAGGCCACGTAAAAAGTTGACCACATTTTAGTTGTCCCCCCGGTGGAACCGGGGGCTGCGGAAGCACATTTTAACGGCGAGCAGAGTGGCGGCGCGGCCGCGCGAGCGGAACTCTGTAAAAAGTGAATGCCTATCGTCTGCCGGCCTTTGTTGTTTTGGAAATTCCTGCTCCTGTCTGCGGAGCGATCCACGCGATTCGGGATTCGTTGGCTACGCCGGCGGCGCGGCTGCCTGTGGAAATTACCGTGGCGGGCTCGTCAGGAATTGGCACGATTCCGGCAGGGACCGACAAGCACGAAACCGAAGCGGCTTTGAAGGCTGCGCTTGTCGGATTGGGGCCATTTCGGGTGCGATTTCAAGAAGTCCGTCGGTTTGCGAATACGAATATTTTTTATTTGGCGCCGCAGGAGCGGGAGCCATTTGACCGGATTCATGAGAAACTCAAGGCCAGTGGAATTCCGTTTGGGCCGAATCCTTGGCCGTACAACCCGCATTGCACGCTGCGCGGAGGGGCGATGAATGACCGCGCCTCGGCAGAGGATATTTTCGGGATTTCCTTTCCGAAGGAGGAGTTCGTGATCGATACAGTCTCGATTTATGAGTTGGATTCACGGACCGCGACAGGGCATCTGTCGTTCCAAACGAAGCTTGGGGGGTAGGCGTTTGGCAGGCGAAATGCGGAAGTCGCAACTCGGAAGTCGCTGGGGGCTCACTTCGTTCGACCCCAGCCACCCGACGCAGAGCAAGCTCGGCGGCTAAATGTGGTCTGCATTCCGTATTCCGCACTCCCCATTCCGCATTGGCCGCGGGGGCCTATAATTGACGGAGCGTGGGCCCGACTGACAGAGTCGGGCTATGTAAGAAGATGTTGCCACACTTCAAGAGAATCTGGGGGCGAACTGGGTTCGACCGGATAGGTTGAGGTGAATGGCGGCGTGCCGTGGAATGGTCATCAGGCCACGTAAAAAGTTGACCACATTTTAGTTGCCAACAGCAACTTTGCTTTGGCCGCCTAGTAATAGGCGTCCCCGACTGCGGGTTTTTGTCGGAGAGACCCAAAAGTCGGTTGCCAATTCCGAATCGTCGAGGGTCACCGCCGAGTAGCCCCTCGATTAAACACAGTTCTTGGCTGGCTCGCGAAGAACCCTGCCCACTGGGGACGAGCGAGCGACAGCGTAAATGAATGGGCTACGCACGTAGAAGCTGTCACTGAAATATCGCGGGACGCGGGTTCGATTCCCGCCGCCTCCACTAAAAGCACGACTTGCATCACTACCAAGTCGTGCTTTTTCGTTGAGTTTCGAACTGACGCCATTTGCAAAAGGAGCCAGTAGTTTTTTGAGAGGACACCTGATTCATGTCGCAGTGCACTCAGGTAGTACGTTCAACTTTGCGTGGGGCGGCCTGCAGCTCGCTACGCAAGACTGAAATCGACTTCGGAGCATTGACTCCGATTGTGACGCGGTCGCCCTTGATCGCCGTAACGACGACTTCAATGTCCGCTGCAATCCTTATTCGTTCTCCGACCTTCCGGGAAAGAATCAGCATCAGTTTGTGCTCCAGCTTTAGACCCTTGGCAGCCTAGAATCGCGCCGAAATGTTTTTGTGTTTGCCAAGGGCATTTTGCATCAGTCCGTAACATCCGTTTCAATCGCATAGATCAGAATGACTGCAGCTGCGGTGGCCAACAGCGTGGCGAAACAGCCCACAGCGAAAATAATCCAGTCATTCATGACGCCGTCCTCCACTGTTGGTTAGTAAGGCGCCGAATGACAGAATGGATGGAACCCAGAGCCCCACAAACACACCCTGTTCTCTATTCACAAGGAACCAAAGATAGACCGAGAACAGGAATGAGACACCGGCGGCGGCCAGAATCAAGAGCTTCGCGGTCGTAAGGTGTTTCATTCGTCATCTCTTTCTTGTGAGGTTCGGTAGTCAGCTCGATGCCTCCGGAGTCCGAATCAAAGCAATGCGTAATGGCAAATGTCATGGCCGGCGCATTGGCGCCGGCCATGACCAGGATAAGACGGCCTATTCCTTCGGAAGCAGCACGGTGTCGATCACGTGGATGACGCCATTGCTGCAGTCGATGTCGGCCTTCACGACCTTGGCGTTATTGATCTTCACGCCATCCTTCGAGTCGATGGCCACCGATTGACCTTCGACGGTCTTCGCCGAATCAAGCTTCACGACGTCGGCCGCTTTAACCTTGCCGGCGACAACGTGGTACGTCAAAATCGCAGTCAACCTGGCTTTGTTCTCGGGCTTGAGCAGCGTCTCTACTGTTCCAGCCGGCAGCTTTGCGAAAGCTTCGTCGGTGGGAGCGAAGACGGTGAAAGGCCCATTGCCCTTCAAAGTATCCACAAGTCCAGCCGCCTTCAGGGCGGCGGCGAGCGTCTTGAATGAGCCCGCATTCACAGCAGTGTCGACAATATCCATGTTGGCTTCCTTCTTTAAGGCGACTGGGGTGACAGAGTTATCAGCACATTTCTTGCCTGCCTCGGCGACCGAAGATGAGGCCAACAGCAAGACAGCGATGCTGAACGTTACGGAAGATTTCGAGAGACGCGACATAACAGGCTCCTTTTTCAAATGAGAGACTTCAGACCGAATGAGACTGGAACACAAAGCGATTTGAGCCGTTGAATCACCTCTTTGGCCGGTCAAAGGCGGCTTAGATTCGTTCAAATCGTTCATGTGAGTTATAGGCATGGGGGGACTGCCCGTCAATCGATATTCGTTCAAATCGTTCAAGCATGCCGATCGAGTAATTGCCCAAAATCTTGCAATAAAACGGGTTAGAATCGCAGAAAAAACTTCGAAAAAAGCAAAGTGGACGCAGATACTTCGAGAGAATACAATTCGGTCAAATCGTCCTTCACGCTGATCTGGCCACGAATCTAGGCGGTACCTT
This sequence comes from Pirellulales bacterium, assembly GCA_963773925.1. Lineage (GTDB taxonomy): Bacteria > Planctomycetota > Planctomycetia > Pirellulales > JADZDJ01 > CAVRAW01. The sequence continues at coordinate 82,145 of CAVZDC010000011.1, read as the reverse complement.
GAAAAAGCTCGTCACACCTAAGCAGGTAGCTCAAGCGATCAACGTCAGCGAGTCATCGTTAAAACGGTGGTGCGATCAAGGACTTTTGACTGCCATCCGAACGGCAGGTGGCCATCGCAGATTGGCGTTGGAAGATGTGTTCCAGTTCCTCAGAAAGTCTGGGCAGCAGTTGGTGCGACCCGAGCTATTGGGCCTACCCTCCAACACTGGTCAATCAACCGTTGTCATTGGCAGGGCGCGGGAACAAATCCGCGATGCGCTGGTTGCGGGTGACGAAGATCAGTGCCGAAGAATTGTCCTCGATCTTTACTTGGCTGGGCATTCAACAGCAGAAATCTGTGACGAGGTACTGGCTACGGCGTTCCGCGACATCGGTGACCTTTGGGAGTGTGGCGACGTGTCTGTCTATCGCGAGCGACTTGCTTGTGAAATCTGCTTCAAGGTACTACATGAGCTGCGCATGGCAGTGCGAACTCCGCCAGCAGAAGCACCGAAAGCAATCGGCGGCACATTGGAATGGGACCCCTATCGACTTCCCACCACGATGATCGAAATTGTGATGCGTGAACTGGGCTGGAAAGCAACTTCCCTTGGCACGCGACTGCCCGCCGCTACGATTGCTGACGCGGTGCGCGACAATCGGCCCAGGTTGCTTTGGATTAGCGCTTCCTGCGTTGAATCGATTCCTGATTTTTTACAACAATTTGCTCATCTGCACAGTGTGGCGACAGAGACCGGCACGGCCGTCGTGGTTGGCGGGCGAGCTCTCACCGGGGACATCCGGCAAAAGATGGATTATTCTGCCTATGGTGACAATCTACGGCACCTCGTGATGTTTGCGTCTTCGATGACATCGAGTGGCCCGTTACTCAATGCAGGCAAGAGCTCCGACCTACCTAAAGCCAGAATCATCTGATAATGCTTATAGAGAATGGCAGGGGCGCGGCCGGCGATTTGGTTGTCGGTTTATGGCCGGGCGCCGGCATCGTTGCTTATGCTGATGGCGTTTCCTCAATCGCGCGCTGCATGGCTTCTCGAATTCCCATCGGTCGAATCGGAAACGATTGGAACGCCTGTTGATTTGTGACCACCGTGGGATTTTTCAAGCCTTCGATCAAGTGACGGCCGACTTCGGCAGAGGCAGGCGTGACCAATCCCAGCCATAAGCTGGAAAGATACGGCGTTAGCAACGGGACAGAGATGAGCCTTCGCCGCAGGCCCCGCTGTCGCGCATACTCGCGAATCAATTCGCCATAGGTGGTCACGTCCGGGCCGCCAATTTCGAAGATGCGATGTTCGCCGGCGGGCAGGTCCAATGCCGCCAGCAAATAGGCGAGCACGTCGTCAATGGCGATCGGCTGGGTGGGAGTCGCCAGCCAGCGCGGGCAAATCATAATTGGAAGGCGATTTGTCAGCGAACCGATCATTTGAAACGATAGACTGCCCGCCCCGATAATGACGGCGGCTCGAAACTCGATGACCTGGGGCCGCGAATCTCGCAGAATCGCTCCGACCTCATGGCGGCTTTGCAAATGCACAGAAAGCGTGGGATCGGAATCGTCGCCGAGGCCGCCCAGGAAGATGATTCTTTTCACTCCAGCCTGCTGCGCCGCTGCGGCAAAATTCTGGGCTGCTTCCCGGTCCTTTTTCTGAAAGTCTGCCGACGAGGCCATCAGGTGAACCAGGTAGTACGCAGTGGTCACTCCCGGCAATGCCGCATCGAGCGACGGGCGGTCCAAGACATCGCCTTTGACGATTTCGCTGGGTGGGCCTGACTGGGCCGGCATTTTTTCGGGATTTCGAACCAGACACCGAACTTGCCGGCCGCGTTTTTTTAACAACGGCAGAAGGCGACCGCCCACATAGCCCGACGCCCCAGTGAGCAGGATCACCTGCCGGTTGGTCGCAGGCGCAGGGGATGTGAAGGAGCCGTTGGTCAACCCGTTACCCTCAAATTTGGTTTGCGGTTAAATCGTAGCAGATCGCGCCCATCGTCAAAGCCGCCTTCTTCCGACAACATCCGGCCGTCTGGGAGAGTATCTGGCACGAGAGCGCACTGGCCGGCAAAAAATGGTTCATGAGCGACAGTCGTTCATGAACGAGTGCTGAGAATGGTTGCGGTCCTGCGGTTCAATAGCATGCCGAATTGGCAACATCCAATTAACCCGTCGCGCAAATCAACAACCGGTGTACATGACATTCAATAACGAACCGAGGCTGAACCCTGTAGGAGCCCCAGGGGTTCCCGCCGCCTCCATATAAAAGCACGACTTGCATTCGACGCGAGTCGTGCTTTTTTCATTGATTTTCCAGGTGCTCATCCTTGACGATAACGTGGAATCTCTTAGAAAAGCTGCAATTCAGTCACGGGCGAAGGTGCCGGGCTACTACTTCGAAAGGAGTGCGCCATGATCGGTGTATTCGTAACGTTTCGCTACGGAGACAATTTCGATGAGCGAGCCGTGCGAAAGATCGCTGAGACCGCACGCGCACGGTTCGAGGGAATGCCGGGATTACGCTCAAAGGCGTTCACGCTCAATTCCGGAAAGCGTGAGGCCACGAACTTTTACGTTTGGGAGTCGGAGGACGCAGCTAACGCGTTCTTCACCGATGAGCTTCTCGAGCGAGTAACTGGTCTCTACGGTGTGCGCCCTACCGTCGAGTTCGTGAAGATTGCCACGCTAGTCGAGAACGTTCGAGCATGATCTTGTCTTTCTGGCGAATTGGCGGTGCCTCAATTTCATTGACCTCATGCCCGAGGACCTTAGTTACTGAAGTGTCAGCTAAGAAATGAGGCGATTGACCTAAGTTCAAACATTAAAGAAGTTGCGGCTATCGTTGGAAATTCTCGCCGCCTCCACTGACGCAGAAGGGGAGAAGAGGAGACAGGGAGAAGAGGAGAAGGCGGAGCAATAAAAAAGCACGGCTCGCAATGGGGGCGAGCCGTGCTTTATCGTTTTATCAATCCAACGGCGACGGCAAAATTACTTCGCCGGTTCGAACGGCAAAGCCGATTTGTGGGCGATCAGGCGCAGCTTGCCGTCGGGGCATTTGCGGAACACGAACGTCTTGTCGACCATCACTTCGCCGCCGTTGGCGTCGGTGAGGTAGACGTTGCCCATCGTGACGGCGACGTCGCCGTGAATTTGCATGCCGTTTTCGGCGGCGTTGTTGTCGTAGCGGACCTTGGTCCAGGGCTTCAGGGCGAAGCCTTTGTCATCGGGAAAATCGGGGTTGCCGCCGACAAAGTAGGCCAGTGCGCCGGCCTTGGTCGGGCGGAACGTGTTTTTGCCGTGCGCGAGCGTGGGCTTGAAGAACACCTTGCCGTTGTCGTAATCGTACAGGTCGGTGATGGCCTGCTCGGCGACGGTTTTGTAGTCGCCATTAGCGGCATAGACCTTGCCGATATTCACGAGCGCGTCGCACCAGGCCTGCTGGGCGGCATCGACATCTTGCTCGGTGATGTTGGCATCGGTGGTTTTGACTTTGGCGTCGCCGCTATTGGCGTGGGCGATTGCCAGAGACAGCGAGGCCAATGCGATGGCGACTAAACTCACCAGGGCCGACCTGATGACAACAAGCGATTTCAACATGGCGATTTACTCCGCTTTGGGTTCGTTTTCTTCGGCAGTAGGCTGTGGCGATCGCGCAGCCATCCTTAAAAGGCTAGCATAAATTCGCGGTGGAATTGGGCCTCTTTAGCTGCCGCGGACGCAAAGGCGGGCATTCGTGGGCCAACCGCAGTTAGCATACAATCGAGCCGATGATGACCAGCACCCAGGACGTGCGCGAACTTGTGGACTCGGTTTACCACAGCGATTCGCGGCGGGTGTTTGCTACGCTCGTGAGGCTGTTGGGGGATTTTGAGCTGGCCGAGGACGCGCTGGCCGATGCGTTTGCTTCGGCCGTGGAACAATGGCCGCGGCAAGGCGTGCCAGAAAATCCGCAGGCGTGGCTGGTTTCGGCCGGGCGGTTCAAAGCGATTGACACGATGCGGCGGCGGGCGCGGTTCGATGCGTCGCTGGGGCAGTTGGCCAATCGGTTGGATACGGAGGCGCACGATCCCGCGCAGAAGGTCGGCGCCATCGAAGACAATCGGCTGCGGTTGATTTTCACCTGCTGCCATCCGGCTTTGTCCGAAGAATCGCGCGTGGCGCTGACACTGCGCGAAGTGTGCGGGCTGACGACGGAAGAGATTGCCCGGGCGTTTCTCACCACGCCGTCGACGATTGCGCAGCGCATCGTGCGGGCGAAGGCCAAAATCCGCGACGCGAAAATTCCGTACGAGGTGCCGACTCGGGAAGATTTGCCTGAGCGGCTGGATGCGGTGCTGGCCGTGATTTACCTGGTGTTCAACGAAGGGTATTCGGCATCGTCGGGGGCGGCGGTGACGCGGACGGATTTAACCGGCGAAGCGATTCGGCTGGGGCGGCTGATGTTGGAGCTCGCGCCCGATGCCGAGGTGATGGGACTATTGGCGCTGATGCAGCTGCACGGCTCGCGCAGCGCGGCGCGAATGTCGGTTCAGGGCCGGCTGGTGTTGCTGGAAGATCAGGATCGGTCGCTGTGGAATCGTCAGCAAATCGCGGAAGGGACGGAGCTAGTGCAGCGGGCGTTGGGGACGGCGCAGGTTGGGCCGTATACGATTCAGGCGGCAATAGCGTCGGTGCATGCGGCGGCCGAATCGCCAAGCGACACGGATTGGGGACAGATTATTTCGCTGTACGACGTGCTGTTGTCTGCGCAACCGTCGCCGGTAATTGAGCTTAATCGAGCCGTGGCCGTGGCCATGCGCGATGGCGCCGCGGAGGGGCTGGCGCTGATTGATGGCATCCTGGCACGGGGCGTTTTGAACGACTATTATTTGGCGCATGCGGCGCGGGCCGACATGTGCCGGCGATTGGGGAAGATCGATGAAGCCCGGGCAACTTATCGACGCGCTTTGGAACTAGCGCAACAGCAGCCGGAGCGGGAGTTTATGGCTTGGCGGCTGAAAGAATTGCAATAATTTTTTGCCCGCTGTCGAATTGCCGCAGCCTCGAACGACTACTTAGTGGAAGCAGCGAACCAAACAGAAAATACGAGGAGATTCAGCGATGCGATTCATGGTGATAGTGAAAGCCAATAAGGATACCGAAGCGGGCAAACTGCCCAGCGCGAAGCTTTTGGAGTCGATGGGCAAGTTCAACGAGGAGTTGGTCAAAGCTGGTGTGCTATTGGCGGCCGAGGGTTTGCAAGCTAGTTCGAAAGGGGCCCGTGTGAATTTTTCCGCGGACAACAAAATTCGTACCGTAACCGACGGGCCGTTTGCTGAAACCAAAGAGCTGCTCGCCGGATTCTGGCTGTGGAAGTGCAAAAACCTGCGAGAGGCGATCGACTGGGTGAAGCGGATTCCATGCTTGATGGACGACGGACAGGAAGGGGAAGTCGAAATTCGCCAGGTGTTCGAGGCGGAAGATTTCGGCGCGGAGTTCACGCCGGAGCTGCGCGAGCAGGAAGAAAAGCTGCGGGCGCAAGTGGCTGGGCGGTAAGCGAAGTTAACGGGCAATGAGTCGAGGAGCATCAATGCAAAAAATTACGCCATGTGTGTGGCTCAATGGAAAAGCGAAGGAAGCGATCGATTTCTACACGTCGGTCTTCAAGAACTCGAAGACCATCAGCGTGACGGCGCTGCCTCCCAACCCTTCAGGCGATGGGAACATCGTCGCCACGTTCCAGATCGAGGGGCAGGAATTCACCGTGCTGGATGGCGGCCCGCAATTCACCCTCACTCCGGCGATCTCGTTTATCGTCAACTGTGAAACGCAAGAGGAGGTGGATTACTACTGGCAAAAGCTCGCGGCCGGCGGCCAGGAGATACATTGCGGCTGGGTGACGGATAAATTCGGCGTGTCGTGGCAAATTGTGCCCACGGCGTTGCCGCAGTTGATGAAAGACAAAGACCCGGCGAAGCAAAAACGCGTGTTCGACGCCATGCTGCAGATGGCGAAGTTGGACATTAAGAAGCTGCAGGAGGCTGCGGCGGGAAAATAGCGGCAAGCGGCGGGTGAAGAACATTTTTGGAGCTCAAACCATGAAATACATGTTGTTGATTTATGCGGGTGAAGGGGCAATTGACGAGCAAGAGCGGCAGCACTGCTATGAAGAATCGACCGAATTGTGCCACGAGCTGGCTTCGCGCGGGCAATTTTTAGGGGCCAATCCGTTGCAAAGTATTTCGATGGCGACCACGGTGCGTATTCGTGAAGGCAAGCGGCTGCTGACCGACGGGCCGTTTGCGGAAACGCGCGAGCAGCTTGGTGGCTATTTTCTGGTCGACGTCAAGGATTTAAACGAAGCGATTAACATTGCCGCGCGAATTCCGGCGGCGCGGTGGGGCACGGTGGAAGTGCGGCCGGTGGTGGAATTGAGTGGATTGCCGACGGCGCAGGAATCGAGCACTGTTGGCAGCGCCTCTGGAGGTCGTTGACCTCCGGCTATTGCGAGAGTAGTTGAAACAACAACAATCATCACATCAGGTGTTTTATGAAAGTGCAAGCTTATCTGACGTTCGAAGGCAAATGCGAAGAAGCGCTGGAATTCTACAAGAAGTCGATCGGTGCTGAAGTGAAAATGGTGATGCGCTTCAGCGAATGTCCTGATCCGGGTGCCAAGGAAAGGATGAAGCCAGGCACCGAGAATAAAGTCATGCACGCGGAGTTCAAGGTCGGCGAAACGACGCTCATGGCATCCGACGGCCACGCAACCGGCGAAACGAAGTTCGGCGGCTTCGGGCTGACCATTCTGGTCGAAAGCGTGGAGCAGGCGGACAAGTATTTCGCGGCCTTAAGCGATGGCGGCTCGGTAACTATGCCGCTAATGAAAACGTTTTATTCGCCGCGGTTTGGGATGGTGAAGGATCGGTTCGGCGTGATGTGGATGATTTACGTCCCGCAGAAGTGAGGAAGGGGGCGAGGGGCGTGAGGTCTTCCGGCAACGGCGTGCGTGCGAGATAATCGCCCGATGGCTCTCGGCTTCAGGAGAATCTTATGACCAAAGTGCGACTTTTGGTGGGCACCCGCAAAGGGGCGTTCGTCCTCCATTCGGATGAAAAGCGGAAGAAGTGGGAGATCGACGGGCCGTTGTTTGCCGGGTGGGAGATTTATCACCTGAAGGGCTCGCCGGCCGATCCCAATCGCATGTACGCTTCGCAATCGAGCGGCTGGTTCGGTCAGGTGATCCAGCGCAGCGACGACGGCGGCAAAACGTGGCATCAGCCGGGCACCCCGCCGGGCGAACCGATCACCACGCCGGAGGGCATGCCCAAGGGGGAGAGCAACAAGTTTGTGTACGACACGTCGCCGCAGACGGGCAAGCCGCTGACGACGCACCAATGGTACGACGGCACGCAGCATCCGTGGGAATTCAAGCGCGTGTGGCACGTGGAGCCGTCGTTGGATAATCCCGACGTGGTTTATGCCGGGGTGGAAGATGCGGCGATCTTCCGTTCGACCGATGGGGCCAAGACGTGGCACGAACTTTCCGGACTGCGCGGGCATGAAACCGGTTCGCAGCTGGGCGCCCGGCGCCGGCGGCATGTGCCTGCACACGATTGTGATCGATCCCACCAATCCAAAGCGCATCTACGCGGCCATTTCGGCCGCGGGGACGTTTCGCTCCGACGACGGCGGCAAGTCATGGAAGGTGATCAATAAGGGGCTACGGTCGCAGTACATTCCCGACCCGACAGCCGAGGTCGGCCACTGCATTCACCGCATCGCGCTGCATCCGTCGAATCCGAATCGGCTGTATATGCAATTGCACAACGGCGTGCTGCGCACCGACAACGCCGGGGATCAGTGGGAGTTCATCACCGGCAACCTGCCCAGCGACTTCGGTTTTCCGATCGACGTGCATGCCCACGAGCCGGAAACGATTTACGTGGTGCCGATCCACGCCGAAGCGGGGCGCGTGCCGCCGGAGGGGAAGCTGCGCGTGTATCGCAGCCGCAAAGGGGGCAACGAGTGGGAGCCGCTCAGCAAGGGCTTGCCGCAGGAAAATTGCTACGTGGACGTGCTGCGCGAAGCGATGGACGTGGACACCTGCGATTCGTGCGGCGTGTATTTCGGCACCACTGGCGGGCAGGTTTATGTTTCGCCGGACGGCGGCGACAATTGGCAGGCGATTGTGCATGATCTGCCCGCGGTGCTTTCCGTGGAAGTGCAGACATTGAAATGATCCGCGTTGTATTGCCGTATCATCTGCGAGTGTTGGCGCAAGTTGGCACTGAAGTGCAACTGGAAGTCCAGGGCGCGGTCACGCAACGCAGCGTGCTCGACGCGCTGGAAGCGCGCTATCCGATGCTGAAGGGCACGATTCGCGATCAGGTGACGAAGGAGCGGCGGGCCTTTCTACGATTATTCGCCTGCCAGGAAGATTGGTCGCTGGAATCGCCCGATGCACCGCTGCCGGCGGCGGTGGCGTCGGGGGAGGAGCCGTTTTTGATCGTGGGCGCCGTTGCCGGCGGATAGCGTCGAACATCGCGGCCAACGGGCGTGAATTGGATATGCCAAACCCACGACGGGTTCCACGCGGCGCGCTTCGCCGTTCGATAGTGTCCACTGGGGTATTCTTCTTGTTCCTGGCCGTTGGAATGTTCTGGCCGGCGGGCGACATTCGCTGGACAAATGGCTGGGTGTTCATGCTGGTGTTCTTCGCGCTGACGATTCCCAGCATGATTTATTTGCGGCGCACCAATCCCGACATCTTCGTGGCGCGCAGCAAGTTCCATCGCGGCACCAAGAGCTGGGACAAGGTGCTAGTAACCGGCCTGCTGTTGTCGATGATCGTGGAATTTCCGCTGGCGGGGCTCGACGCGGCGCGGTTTCGCTGGTCGAGCGTTCCGCTGTGGCTAGTGATCGCAGGCTACGCAATATTTTCGGCCGGATATCTGATTTCCGTTTGGGCGTACCGCGTTAACAAGTTTGCAGAGCCGGGCGTGCGGGTGCAAACCGATCGAGGGCAACGTGTGATCGACACCGGCCCGTATGCCATCGTGCGGCATCCGATCTACCTGGGAGCGTTTCTTGTCTTTGCTGGAATTGCCTTGGCCTTGGGATCGCTTTGGGCATTGATTCCGGCCGGGGTTGCCAGCCTGATCCTTGTAGTGCGGATTGTGCTGGAGGAAGCCACGCTGCGCGGCGAGCTCGAAGGATACCGGGAATATACCGCTCGCGTGCGCTACCGGCTGATTCCTGGCATGTGGTAATTCCCTCAGCAAATCAGACATCGCGCTGTCCGAATTCGCGGCCGTGGCGCGCAAATTGCAGGTCAGGGGCAGGTGCGTTGTTTCGAATCTCCTCAAGTGTGCGGCAGTCCGCGCAAGCTACAAATATGCGAAACACCGGCAGCATTGCGATCCGCCCTCGTGAGGCCTGGCGAGATACGCCGTATCGATTCGGTGGTCGGGCGGCGCTGGACGACATCGAGTTTTTAGAGCACCTGGCCAATTGGCTTGACACTGCTTTCCGCGTACCTGGCCTGGGATGGCGGTTTGGATTGGACGCGGTGCTCGATTTGATTCCCGGCATCGGCGACGTGCTGGGAATGTTGGCTTCGCTGTTTATTTTTCAAGCGGCGCGGCGCTATCGCTTGCCGCGGATCACCGTGGTGCGGATGGCGATGAACATTGGGATCGATTTTTTAGGCGGCTTACTGCCCGTCGTCGGCCCGGTGTTCGACGCTTATTGGAAGGCGAACATTTGGAACGTGGCGCTGTTGAAGCGGCATTTGGCGGCCACGCCAAAAGAAGCGCGCGCGCGCGGCGCGGCGACACACTGTTTGTGGCGCTGGTGGTGCTGGCGCTAATCGGGCTGATGGTTGCGACTGGGGCGCTTGTCTACTGGCTGGTGGCGGCGATCATCAAGTTGCTGTAGCACGCAGCGCTTGAGATCATCTCACGGCTTGATATCAGGAATTGTCTTACGCCAAGTGGCGGGTGCAGATACCCGGCGATCTTTCGAGCGGTGCTTTGGCGCGGCCGTCGGCGAATCTCCGCTGGAGGTTCAGAGTTTTCCTGACGGCATTTCTCCAAAAAAGTTCTTTGTGCTCGATCTCCACCAATGTATATTCGCCGGTAGCCAAAGGAACTACTGAGACCGTCGAGAGGTTGACGTTCGGCTCGCTCTTTTGACGCCACTATCTTCAGCTACGTGCTCATGAAGCTACTTCGCTAATTCTGCGTGGCGTTTTTTGGTTGTCGCTTTCCGCCCGGCCATCGCTCATTCAGTGGTCGAGGGCAAGCCTCGGATGCCTTCTCATCGTTAAGCATTTTGCTCGGGCGGAGCGTGTCCAGCGCGTGGTCGTCGATCGGCGACCGAGCGCGACCGTTTAGCGGCAGGTTGTTCGCACCTTCGGGAGGGCCAATTCATGAAACTCGCAACATCTCATCTGCGCTTTAGCTTGCTTCTATCGGCCGCGGCGGTCGTCGCCGGACAAAGCACGGCCGTTCTGGCCGACCCGCTTCAAGACGAAGTGCTCAAGTTCCAGCAACTGCCGTTGAACAACAGCGCATTGCCCAGCGTGGGTGGTGCACCGTTTCCGGGGCATGACGAACCAAGCACTGCGATCCTGAACGACACGATCTATCAGGGGGGCTACATGGCGGATGATTTCGCCGACACGCTTGACACGCCGGTGGTGCACGTTCGCTGGTGGGGTTCGTACGCGAACGACGTGTATGGTTCGGGCGTCAAAAAATTCCTTATCTCGTTTGAAAGCGACGTGCCGGCGGGCGCGGATCAAGATCATCCCTGGAGCCACCCCGGCACACCGCTGTTGACGCAAGTGGTCACAGTAACCATGGCGCCGTTGGTGGCGGGGTCCGGGACGTTCATCGAGACGTCGGTCGCCACGCCCGGACCTCCCGATTTTCCGCCTCCGCCGGACACGCTGTACCAATATAACGCCGAGCTTGATTGCCCTTTCCCAGAAGAGGCGAACACCGTGTACTGGCTGAAGATTGTGGCGCTGATCGATCCCGCGGAGGATGGCCCTATCAACTGGGGCTGGCACGATCGGGATTGGAGCTTGTTCGATCCGTACGCATCGACCGCGCCGCTTGTCGTGCCCGGTGAGTTTGATGAAGATCCGGCGCGGGGGTGATATGGCATTTCCAAGACGACGCGGTTGCGGGAACGATCATGACCACCGATTTTCCAGATTGCAACCAGGGAATGATGGACCAGTCGATCGGAATGCCGCAATTCTACATTGCGCCGCTCGATGGTCCCGACGGCATCCAGAACTTTTCCAAGGACCTGGCATTCGAACTTTACACCATTCCGGAGCCGGCCAGCCTGGCACTGATGAGCTTGGGGGCGATAGCGCTTGTTGCGTGTCGCTGCGGGCGGCGATATTGAAGATTTACTTCCGCTCGGCCAAATCGATCAGGCAGATGTCGCCGTCGTCGTAGAGCGTTTTGCGCGATTTCCGCAGTTCGTCCACGTTGTCCTGAAAGTCGAATGTGCACTTCGATTCGGAACGGATCCAAGGGTGCGCGTCGGGGCCAAGGCGGTCGCCGTATTCCTGGCGCGTGAATGCCGCCTGGTTCGCATAAGAGTAGGCCAGATAGCGCAGGCCTTGGGCCGTAAGATAATCGGCCAACGCTTCACTGCCTTTGAAGAATGGCATTCCCGGCGGCGGACTTTGGCCGCCGGCCCAGTCGACGATATACACCGGATTGCGTTTGAAATTCAACAAATAGGGCTTTTCCAGGCGGCAGATGAGAGTATCGCCAGCGGGCACGTGATTTTGCACGTCGGCGTAGCGAGCTTCCAGGGCGGGCGATCTCAAAGCGGCGTTCACGGGGGTTCCCGCATATGCCATTTTCAGCGCGGCTCCGACCGACTGGATACGTTGAGCGATTTGGAAGCGCTCTCGCCGCCGACCCAGACACCAACGGCCAGGCACACCAGCACCAGGGCGGTGCTAATGGGGCCGGAGGAGATTTCATTGGCGCGAATTGTTCTGAAAAGTTCTTGCAGCAGGACGAGCATCGCCGCAAACAAGAACGGGAAGTCGTAGCGGGCAGCGCCGCAACCGCCGCCGCCGACAAAGATCGTGAGCATGCCTGCCGCGATGCTGAGGACGACCGGCAAGAGAATGTTTCGCTGCCGGAATCGGAGCAGGCCGACGATCCACGCGGCCGCGACCAGCATAGCCAGCGTCAGTATCTCGCGGCTAACGAGAATGGCGATGACGGCCCTGAGCAAATAGCCGCGATTGGAAAGTGCGGACCAATACGGTTCGTACAGACCGTAGCGCGAGGCGTGATATCCTTTGCCAAAAAAGGGATAGAACAGCGTATGGCAAGAGCGGTACATCGAAACTATCCATGGGGCCAGCAAGGCGAAGCAGAAGATGATTGCGAGAGCGGTTTCGGCGATGACCGGTTTGCGATTTTCGCTGTTGAAGATGCGCCATAGGTAGCCGAAAACGAGAAATGCGCCGCAAGCGGGAACGAAAGTGCTTTTTCCCGCCATCAGGGCGACGGACAAAAGCGACAGGATGAAGGCATTGCGGAGCGGCGCCGGCGGCGATGCCTCGCACCATGCCATGGTTCGGAACAGCGCCACGAACAGCGCGGCACCGATCCCCAGCATCGTCACGTTGGCGACCGGCGGCTGCAAAAAAATGAGCAGCGCGAGGCTGGTGTTGATCAGCAGCCAAGAACGTATTTGTCGATAGCCGCCGAGAATCAGGGCCACCAACAACAGAATTCCCAGCCCCGGTTCGACCAGGTGCAAATACGGTTCGGGTGCGTGGGCCAAAGCGATTGCCAGCAAAAACCATTGGCCGCCCAAGCTGGTTTCGATCCGCCGTTCGCTGTACTGGTCGATCCCTTGGTGGCCCGTTTGCAGCATTTTTTGCGGAAACACGAAATAACTTTGCAAATCGTCGTGGGCGTTGAAAGGGGCAGCCAATACCCAGGTGGCGTATTGAGCCAGCAGAATCAACAGCAAAAAGACGCAGATGACGATTGCAAGGCGATGGCTGCGCCCGTTTTCGGTGCTCTCGGTATTTTCGCGGCGTGTTATTAGGCAACCCGCGATCGACACGAGCAGCAACACGACTCCGATCGCCAGATAAATGTCGATCGTGGTGCGCGAAATAGCATCGAGCAGATCGAGAACGCCGCCGACGGCCACCGTCAGGGCGGTTCCCCAGGCGGCTTTGACTCCCCAATCGATTTGCCGCTGGGGGTACAAGAGGCGCGCCAGGGCGATGCCCCAGCCCAGCAGCGCGGCGAAGATAATCAGTCCGTAGGCAAGCGCTTCGAAATTAGCGAGTAGTCCGGGCATCGATGATCCGTGGTGCAAATTCCTAGGAGTTGACAGGGGGGTTATAAGTGCCACACAGCACTTTCATGAGACTCGCCAGAATTCGAAGATTGCCTTTGAGCTTGATCTTGGTGGGCGTTTTCCCTTTGGGGTAGGTCCGCTCCATCGGCACTTCGATCACCTGAAAGCCCAGCCGGGGGACATTGCCAGTAATGAACACCAGAAAATCATAGTAATAGAAAACCGAACGGAAGGGTTGAATGCGCTCGTCGAGCAACAGCTTCCGGGAATAGGCCCGGTTGCCATTGGTCGTATCGGTAAACTTAAAACCGGAGTACCACGAGAGAATCGGCGTATGAATCCAGCGGATCGCGATTCTGCGTGAAAGAGGGGTGTTTGATTCTTTGCCGCCGGGCATGTATCGGGAGCCCTGAACGTAGTCGTAGCCGGCGTCAAGCTTCTCGATAAAGCGATCGATCACGTCGACCCCATCTTTATCGTTGCCATCCATCGTGATGATGCCCTCATAGCCTTCGCGCAGTCCGTAGTCGTAGCCCATGCGAAGCTGGGCACCAACCACTCCTTTCTCGGCTAATACCAGTAAGGTGCGCACCCCCAATTCAGCCAATCGGCTGGTTTCAGTGGAGCCATCGATGCTGCCGCCGTCGCAAATGACGATGTCAGCGCGGGAATGGATTCCGGCATCAACCATGCGCTTGAGCTGCGCAGAATTCTCTCTCCCTCATTGATAATGGGGATGCAGATGCAGTAGCGCGTGGCCTTCGGCTTTAGCGGGGCAACGGTGTACTTGGGAACGCCCCGGTGATTATCGAGCATGAGGATTTCGTTCAATCGATGCGGTGACCTTCTCGAGCAAAGCCGAGGTGCGCACTGATAATTCTGCGTTAGTTTGCAACTCTCCGCGGATGCATTTCAAGAACTTGCGGAACGAGCGACTTATATTCTGCGTTTCATCGAATGAGGGCTTTCGCTGCCGATTTCCACCAGGCGCTCGTCTACTTCAGTATACAATTTCAGCTTGAACTGTTTCGGGGCGGTCGCGTCGTATTCCATCACGCCGGTGCTGCCGTAAATGGCGATTTTGCGCTTGCGCTTGATGCCCCGCAGGCTCGAGTGAACGTTGATTGCAAGTTTGTCGGTCGTGAGCTGAATGTTGCCGACGTCGACGGTGCCGAGTTTGGAAAACACCAGGTTGAACGTTTGCACGTTGAATTCTTCGTGAGGGAACAGATCGGCAACCACGGCCAACAAGTGCGGGCAGTGGACGCTGTACACATCTTCGCCCGTATAGAAATTGCCGAAGCCGTCGATGTTGCTTTCCAAAGCGTACACGCGCCCGATTTTTGGCAGCAGGCTTTTCATGTGCTGCACGGTGGGGGAGTGCAGGTAGGTGTAATTGGTTTCCAGCACTAAATTGCTTTTCCATGCCAGCTCGGTCAGCTCAACCGCTTCAGCGAGTTTCATTGTCAGCGGCTTTTCACACAGCACATGCTTGCCGTGCTCTAGAAAGAACTTGACCAGTTCGTAATGGGAGGGCACCGGTGTGGCAACGATGACCGCATCGACGTTGTCCGACAACAACCGTGCACGATTGCTGGTGAAGAGGCCGTCATTGGGGGCGCTGCGATGGCAGATGTGCGTGAGCGTGCCGTCGGGCTCCCGATCAAGCACGCCTTTCCACACCTTTCCCCAATAGCCGAAGCCAATCAGAGCAACGTTCATGAAGGTGTTCCTACGAATCTATTGATTCCCGCGGGTGTTTTTTTGCCGGAACAGTTCATCGCCGGTAATGTCGATTCAACACTTCGCATGCAGCATTGAGTCGGACGAGGTTTTCGGCCGGGTTTTCGGCGCTGCGCATTTCGACCGAGACATACCCGTCGTATTGGTTGTTGCGCAGTGCTTGGGCTATTTTGGCGTGATCGACCGGCCCTTTGTCATCGACCGGCGCCAGTTGCGGCTGGGAAATGTGAAAGTGCTTCAATAGCGGCCCCGCGGACGCAATCGCCACTTCTGGCGATTCGCCATTGAGGCACATGATGCCGCTGTCTAAATGGAGTCCCAGGCCGGGATGATCGACGGCGCCGACCACGGCCAGCGCTTCGGCCGCGTTGGTCATAAAGTTGCAGTTGTAGACAACCGGATTGGGTTCGATGCAAAAGATAGTGCCCAATTCGTCGGCCACCTCGGCCAATTGGCGGAAGATTTCGATGGCCTGCTTGCGGGCGGTTTGCTCGTCGAGCTGGCGGCGGTCGCGGTTTTTGGGGGAGCCGAATACAAATCGCGTCGCGCCCGATGCGGCGCCGATCCGCAATATGTGCTTCAAATAGTCCACCGCGTCGGCGGCCTGGTTGGCTGGAAAGAGATTTAGTTCTGGCATGCCGAACAAGAGCGACTGCATGGCATGAATCGGCAGGCCGTACTGGGTCCAATAAAGACGCACGCGCTGGATCTCGTTATCGGAAGGCGCGCATGGCGCGGGCCAGTACTTCGTGGGGGCAACTTCAACGGCGTCGATTCCGTGCTTGCGCAGGATCTCCGCGGCGGCTTGGTCCTGGTCGGCGGCCCAGGCGATGTTCGAGACGCATAGCTGCATGCACTCACCGCCTTAGTTGCGCAAATCCAAATAGCGCTGACGTCATCCGGTTTCCTCGATGACGTTGAATTCGGTTTGCCCGCCGGAGGCGGCGGAGCTTTCGGCTTCCATTTCGATGAAATACAGCGGGCGCTGCTGCGATTCCTCCAGGATGCGTGCTACGTACTCGGCCAACACCGCCAGGATGACAAATAGGCAAAAGAACATACTGCTGATCACCACCGACGTGGTAAGCCAGCCTTCGGCCAATTTGTGCTTCACGAGCGCGACGATCAGCGCGTACAGCAGATACGTGAGGCTACCGAAGCTGGCCAGCACGCCCAGCGCCGCCGCCCAGCGCAGCGGGGTGGCGGAATTGGAAATCAGAATGTCGATGGCCTGCTGCAGCTTGACCAGGAAATTTCGCGAGGGCATTTTCAAGGGGGGATCGCGGGGCACGCTGTTGATCACTTGCTTCTTGAAGCCCAGCAGCAAGTTGAAGTACTTGAGATACCGCCGGCGATTCTTGATTTTGGTGAGCGAGGCTACCGCTTTGCGCGACATGAGCTGAAAGTCCGACTCGGCCGGAGAAAGCTTCACGCCGAGCATGGTGCGGGCCACGGCATAAAACAACCGGCGGCCGAGTTCCGGTCGCGCGAGGCTGCTGCGCTGTGCGACCACCACTTCGTAGCCTTGCTGAGCGGTGGCCACCATGCGGGCAATATCGCTGGGGCGGTCGAGATACGGATTCATGAGCACCGCGTAATCGCCGATGCAGTTTTCCAGCGCCGCGGCGATGCCGATTTCACGATTCACGCGCGCCGACAGCCGCAACAGCCGCAGGTGCGAAAGCTTCTGCATCTGCTGGAGGATCACGTCGCAAGTGTCGTCGCGCGAGCTGAGGTCGACCAGCACCACTTCGAAATAGTGGAATTTGCTTTCCAGCTCGGCGTGCAATTCGGCGAGGAACGAGGGCAAAACGGCGGTATCGTCCTGGACCACGACCAGGACGCTCACCAGCACGTCGAAGCGCGCGGCCTGGCTATCCAACGCTGCAGTCGACATGAAATAGGCTCCGGAAATAGGCGGCATCCAGCGGGCGGTCGTCGCCGGCAGGGGCGGCCCTCAAGTCGGCGGCCGCTTGCAGAATGTCGAACACGTTGTCGATCTTCCCCCCCATCAGCACATGCAGGCCAGGATAGCCGTAGTTTCGCTTGAAAAGTATAGGCCGCCCGTCGTTTCGTTCGCTGAAATCGAGCGTGGTTTTTACTTCGAACAAGCTGCGCACGTACTGGCTGCGCGCGATTGCCGGCAGGTAGCGTGCGGAATCTTTGAGCATTTGCGTCACTTGCGATTCCGGCGGGCGATAATCTTCCAGCCGGGCGTGGCTACCCGATGCCTTGGCTTGCCACGCTTTGTGCGGTGTGTAGCGAACGTGGCTGAGGCTATGCAAATTCTCAGCGGGGAAAGGCATGGTGGAAAAAAACGGGCCATCCATGACCGTGATGCCCAAGCCGGCAACTTCCGCCGGGGGCCGGATCAGGGCGATTTCGGCTAACTCGTGCCGGAATTCTAGAATCGGCAAGCCGGAGCGGTGCAGCAAAGAATTAATCGCGGCGAAGGCGCAGTTGAATACCTGATCGGCCACTAGGGTTTGGCCGTTTTCCAAACGGACCTGCAGTTGGCCGGAAGCTCCAGCGGGCTCAATGCTGGCCGCGGCACAATTCAACCTGGTTTCGACGTCGGCCGCCGCCAGGGCCGCTTGCATTTGTTCGCGCAGTCGCACGGCGTTGAAAGCGTATTCCCGCACCTGGAAGACTTCTTCAATCAGATCTTTGTCGAAGAGGTTGGAAAGGTTGGCCGGAGCCTCGCAGATGGGCGCGCCAACGCGTTTGCAAAAACCGGAGAATTGGGCGGCCGTCACTTTGCTGTTGACGCGGGCGATGGCATACAGCTTGGTGAAATCGTTGACCACCGCGGCGGGAAACACCTCGGCAAACAGCGGGAAACTGATCGCGCAGCCTTTGCCGGTCAGAATGCTGCGGGGATAGTGATATCCCTGATGCACGCGGGCCTGGTTGTTGTAGCTGGCGCGGGTGAGCAACTGCTCTTCGGCTTCGATCAGCACCACATCGTCGCCGGCATTGCGGAAGAAAATCGCCAGGCAGCAACCGTAAAAACCGCCTCCGATAATGATGGTGCGGCGATCAGAAGTCATGAGGCGATGGTGGCCGCGGGGACGCGGATCGTCGGGGTCGCTGGTGCGCGACAGTTGGCCGCTGCGGACGAGGGAGACTACTCAAACGACGGCGCAAAAGCTCCAAGACCTTTATCTTAGTTTTCGCGGAGTCTGCCCACAAGGATGGCCAGCGCCAAGGCGTTGCGGCGGGAAGGTTTAGCTCGGAAACGGCTGCGCCTGCGGGCTTGCCTCGGCGGTGCATTTCGATACCTTAAGCCATATCGCTCCTGGCGCAGCGATGACGAGCCATGTGGGGTTGAACCTCAGCAGGCAAGGAATCGTCGATTGCAAGGGTGCGTTTGGCGACGTAGCTCAGTTGGTTAGAGCAGCGGCTTCATAAGCCGCGTGTCGGCGGTTCGAGTCCGCCCGTCGCTACTGGTGCCGCCGCGCAGCGATCAGCTGGCCTGGTTATCGGGATGTGATGAGTCGTGCCGGGTATGCCGATTGTACGGCTGCCGCGGACTGCCAAAGTGCTGCGATTTTTGCAAACCGGGCCAGTATGTACTAGATTTTCTTACGAAAGGCAGCGGCACCAATAACTGTTACGGACAACATTTGCATATGAACTGGTTATGCCGATTCCTACGGTCCGAAGACGGTCCGACCGCAGTGGAATATGCGGTTATGCTCTCGCTGATTATCTTGGTCTGCCTGTCGGCGATCATGACCATCGGTCAGCAGACTGCTAGCAGCTATCAGAATTCGGCGGCGTCGATCAGCAGCGCGATGGGCAGCTAGATCTGCGTCGTTCTGCACCGGTCTTTCTGCGTTTGCGGAATTCCGGCCCCGGCTCGCAGAAACTCGTAAAGGAAGGTGACGTCAGGACCTTCGGTAAACTGGTAGTGATCGGCTGGGAATTAGACTTATCTTGCGGCTGCCCGCAGCCCGATGAAATAGAAAAATCACCCGAGTAGGTGGAAGCGTTGCGTACGGCGGCTCTCCTGCTTGTGACTGCAAACGACGGCTCTCCTTCGCGACTAAAGGGATTACCTGCCCCAATCCCTGCGAGGAGAGCCGTTTTTCATTGGCGTGGCGCCGGCGGGCAACAGTAGCGTCCGAAATCAGCGTTGCAACAATCGCGCAGTTCCGGGGATGATCCCGCCCCCGCAATTGTCGACATCCCGAAGCACCGCCTTCGCCTGCGAAATACGCTACGGCACGTCGCCAGGCCCAGGTTCTCCATGTTCGCGCTCCGCTGGTTGTCGAAGAAACTGTTTGTGCGTTTGGCGGCAATTAGCCTCGCGACTGCCGCGGGCTGCGGTTCGCAAGACGCTGCCACTCCGACCGCGAATCTCGTCGGGCGATCGTACCGCGTGGCGCCGGAATCGCAGCAGTACGAGCGCCTGCGATTCAACCTGCATCCCGAAGTGCAAGTGCGCACTTCGGCCGGCGAATTCACGCTCGCGGCTGGACGGCGAAAAAGTCGCCGCTGACGGTCGATAATTTCCTGGCCTATGCTCAATCGGGCTATTACGACGGCACGATTTTTCACCAGGTTTACGACGATTTCATCGTGCTGGGAGGCGGCTACGACGCGCAATTTCAAACAGAAGCCAACTCATTCCACCGTGCGAAACGAAGCGCACAACGGGTTGAAAAATCGCCGCGGCACGGTGGCCATGGCCCGGCAGGCCGACGCAATCGATAGCGCCGCCAGCCAGTTCTTTATCAACCTGGCCGATAACACGTCGCTCGACTTTACCGGATCCCAGCCCGACCAATATGGCTACTGCGTGTTCGGCGAAGTGATCGCCGGCATGGACGTGGTCGATCGGATTGCCAAAGCCGAAGTGCACAGCACTGCCGCAGTTCGACAATGCGCCGGTGCACCCGGTGGTGATCGAATCGGTCCGCCGGGTGAAATAGGGCCTTCTAAGAGGTCGCTTCCTGCGACCGGCCGCCGTTCAATTCGGCTGTTGCGGAACCGACCAGGTTGATTCGATTTGCATCCGGCCTGGCTCGAGAAGGTTCTTGGCTATCTTGCCCAAGCTGCAGACCCGGCATGCGTCTGAAGTGCTACCGCGGGCAATCCAATTGTGTGTAAGGTATTTTCCAATTTGGATTTTTTTGGGGGCGCCGCTGCGCCTCTAATCGAACCCACCAACTTTCTCGTCGTAGTAGAAGAACTTCCGGCACAAATTATGCACAGATATGCGACCCCGAACCTGACAGCTTATCAGCTGTCTGGATTCCGTGGTGCGACATAGGGTGGTGGGACCCACCCATCCGGTCTCGCTGGTCCCAGAATTACACTTTTTGAAATTTCTGGATGCTCGTATTTGCACCCCACACTGCCCGGCCGTACAATGAACGTCCCGCAATTGGCCATCGGGCAAAATCGGTAGAAGGAGATACCGCCATGTCTAAGCCCGTCTTCGTGCAGGAATGTCCGACTTGCGGTCGAAGTTTGCAGATTCGGGTGGCGCATCTGGGGAAGCGCGTGGCTTGTCAACATTGCCTGGCTGAGTTCGAGGCCTGCGATCCGGCCAGCAAGCAGTATCCCCCAGAAGATTCCAGCCTGTCGCTGCTGGACCGTGCCGACGAATTATTGTCAAGCGTAAGCCGCGATCGGGGATTCGCCAGTTAGATCGCTCGAGCTTCTGAATTCGATCGCCATCGAGCGGCGACTGCCCAGGATGGTTTCGTATCTCGGCTCGGCGGGAACCTCGCATTCCCGACTGTTCATTGCGGATACGGCATCAGGATTTCGTCGGGATGCACTCCGGCGATCGAGCGGAATCCGCCCTCCGCAATGGTTTCGCCCAGCTTCGTCACGGCGCGGAACTCGCGATCCTTGGGCGGCTTGCCGGTGAGCTTGCGCGTGAGATCCTGGCACAACACGTCGGCGGCGCCGCGAATCACTTCGTCATTGCTGCGCGCGCCGTAGAGGCTGACGCACAGAATCGTCACGGCATCTTGCAATTGCTGCGAGAGATACGCCATGCGGCACTGGCGATCGGCCAGCGCCAGTTGATGCTTGGCCATCACGCCGTCGATCACCAGCGGCGAACGCTGCAGCCGATCGGCGGCGAATTGGGCGTGCTCGCGCAGATTCTTGGGCATCGTCGGGCAATTCCGGCCGCCGTGTGGAATCGGAGTTTTTGGCCGATGACCCATTTCAAATACGGGCCGACTGCGCCTTTCAATGCCCAGGCGTGGCGCGGATTCAATGGATTGGGTTTTTTGATTTTCGCCGCGGCCAGCGCCTTGCCGATCGGCTCGAAATATTTCATGCCGTGCTGCTTCACCAGCGACTTGAAGAACGCCATGCCCAGCATTTCCCCTTCGCCTTCGTAGATGCAGGGGGCGAGGAATTCGTGCACGTTGTCGCCGAACATGTGGCCGTGCAGGAACGAGCGGCCGCCGTGCGTTTTCATGAACAGTTCGACGGCGGCTTCCTTTTGGGCTTCGCTGCCGAAGATTTTGGCGATGACGCATTCCATCTCGCCGCGGTAGCCTTGATCCAACAGGCCGGCGCACCATTGCACCAGCGCATCGCAGCCGACGATCAGTCCGGCCATGCGGCCCAGCCGGCGCTGCACCAATTCCCGCGAAGCGATTTCGGCGCCGTAAGTGCGGCGGAAATGGGCCCAGGGAATCATGCTGGCCATCATCAATCGCATCGTGCCGGCGGCATTGGCGCACAGCGCAACGCGGCCCAAATTCAACCCGTGGTAGGCGATCGTCAATCCGTCGCCGCGCGGCGGGTTGAGCAGGTTGTCCGCGGGCACGCGAAAATTCTTGAAGACGATGCCTTGGTTGTACGTGTGCTTGAGCGCATACAGACCGTACTTGCGCAATTGAAACTGCTCGTTCTCCTGCTGCGGCAGATCGACGACGAACACCGCGGGGCGATTTTCGATCAGGCACACCAGGCCAATCGTGCGGCCCGGCACGACGTTGGTGATAAACAGCTTTTCGCCGTTGACGATGTATTCATTGCCAGATTTTTCTGCTCGAGTGCGCAGGGCGGTCAGATCGGAGCCGGCGCACGGTTCGGTCAGCGCGAAGGCCGAAAGCCGTTCGCCGCTGGCCAGCTTGGGCAAGAATCGCCGTTTTTGTTCCTCGGTGCCGAAGGTGCGCACCGGATCGACCGCGCCGATGCAGCCGTGCACGGAGGCTAATCCGGCGACGGTGGGATCGAGCATGGCCATCCGTGTGAGAAACGGCGCGAACGAGGCGAACGGCAGCGCCGCAGCCGCCGTATTGCGGATCGACCAGCAGGCCCCAGTAGCCGGCTTCGCCCAATTCGCGGAGCACCGCGGTCCGTGATCTTCTTCTCTGTCGTTGTGCAGCGTGCCGGCTTCGACGTGGCGGCGCACCACGGCCATCGAATCTTGCATCACCTTTTCCACCGCGGGCGGAGTTTGCGGCGGCTGGCTGAGGAACAGTTCGGCCGGCAGGCCGCGCTCCCAGATGGCGCGGTGCACGGGGCTGTTGACCGTTTGGAATCGGGCGGCGAACAGCGATTCGACCTGGTCGTCGGCCTTGTCGACCGCTCCCATGCGGCGGGCTTCCTCCTCGCTCTTGCCGCCCAGCTTCATGGCGGTTTCGGCAAAGGAGGCTTCCGATTCCTTTTCGGGCGCTGCCAAAGATTTAGTCATGCGATGAATTATAGGCGGATGGAGATTTCCAGCAGATGTCAGTCGGCGTACAGGGCTTCGATTTCGTTGGCGAAATGCTCCTGTATGAGTGTACGGCGCAGCTTGAGCGTGGGAGTCAGCTCTTCCTGCTCGGCGGTGAAGGCCCGCGATAGCAGCTTGAAACGCTGGATTTGTTCGCAGCGTGGACACGGCGGCCAACCGCTGGTCGATTCGTGCCGCGATACAGTTCCATGACGGCCGGATGCGCCAGTGCCTGCGCCGCGGAGAATACGGGAATCTTGCGGGCGATGATTTCCGCCCGCAGCGCGTCGGGATTGGGCACGATCAGCGCCGTCAGATATTTTCGTCCGTCGCCGATGACGATTGCCTGGTGAATCAGCGGCTCTTCGCTGAGCAGATTTTCCAAGAACACGGGTGCGATGTTCTTGCCGCCGGCGGTGACAATCAACTCTTTCTTACGTCCGGTGATCCGCAGGTATCCGTCGGCATCAAGCTCGCCCAAATCGCCGGTCGAGAGCCATCCGTCGCGGATCACTTGCGCGGTGCCCTGGGGATCGTTCCAATAGCCCAGCATGACGTGCGGGCCGCGCGGTGAGGATTTCGCCATCCTCGGCGATGCGAATTTCCACGTCTGGAAGTGCCCGGCCGGAGGTGCCGATTTTGTAGTGCGTGGGCGTGGAGATCGAAATCACGGGCGACGATTCCGTCAGGCCGTAGCCTTGCAGCAGCGGCACGCCTTGTTGGAAGAAGAACTCCGCCACGTGAT
The DNA here is from genome assembly GCA_963773925.1 of Pirellulales bacterium. Classification (GTDB taxonomy): domain Bacteria; phylum Planctomycetota; class Planctomycetia; order Pirellulales; family JADZDJ01; genus CAVRAW01. The sequence continues at coordinate 58,621 of CAVZDC010000011.1, read as the reverse complement.
CCGGCAGCGCGGCGCCGCCGCTGCAGCAGGCCCGCACCTGGCCGCCTAGCAGTTTTTGCAAATGCGTGGGCCCGCCGGGCTCGGTGGGGCCGAGCTTTCCCGGCATCGGTCAGGCCCTGCTTCACCTTTTCAAAGAAATACGGCACGCCGTTGATCAGCGTGGGATGGATCTGTTGGCAGCCCGAGATGATGTGTTCGCGATCTTCGACAATCGCCAATGGCGAGCCGCGCACCAGCCACGTGTACAAATCGCAGGTGCGGGCAAAGATATGCGAGAAGGGCAACCACGCCAGCCGCACATCCTGAATGGTGGTGTCGAACGCCGTGCAACAGCCGATGGCGTTGCTCGCCAGATTGTTGTGGCTGAGCATCACGCCTTTGGCTTCGCCGGTGGTGCCGGAGGTGTAAAGAATCGTGGCCAGGTCGGAAGGCTTGGTATTGGCGACGGCTTCGTGCTGAATTTGTGCGGCGCTATCTTTGCCGATGGCGGCGAACAGCTCCGTAAGTGGCAGCACGGGTTGTTCGGCGATCGTCGATTCCATGGAATCGTACGAAAAGAATTGCAGCCCCGGCGGCAATGAAATCCCAGCGGCCGCAAGTTTGCCGGCTTGTTCGGCGGTCGATAGCAAAACGATCCGCGCGCCGCTGTCGGCGATTTGATGGGCGATTTGCTGACCCGAAAGCGACGCATGAATCGCCACGTGCACGCCGCGGGCCAGATGCACCGCCAAATCGACCAGAATCCATTCGTAGCGGTTTTCTGAAACCTGCGCCACTCGATCGCCGGGTTACGATGCCGGCGCGGCGCAACCCGGCCGCCAGACGCCGGACTTCATGGGCCAGTTCATTCCACGTTGAGCGCGTGAAAGGTTTTGCCGTCGGCGCTGGGCAAATGCAGCGCGGTGCGATTGCCGTGATGGGCGACGCAATCGGTGAAGAGCTTGACGAGCGTGGTCGCTGGGGCGCTCATTACACCCGCTCGAATACAGTGGCGATTCCCTGGCCGATGCCGATGCACATGGTGGCCAGACCGGTTTTGGCGTTGCGATCCAGCATGTTGTGAACCAGCGTGGTGGTGATCCGCGCGCCGCTGGCGCCCAGCGGATGGCCGATGGCGATGGCGCCGCCGCGGACGTTGGTTTTCTCCTCATCCATTTCGAGCATGCGGATGCAGGCCAGCGCCTGGGAAGCGAACGCCTCGTTCAGCTCGATCAGATCGATGTCGCGACAGTTTCATGCCGGCGCGGGCGAGTGCTTTTTTCACCGCGGGCACCGGGCCGGTGCCCATCACGCTGGGATCGACGCCGACCACGGCGGTGGAGACGATTCGCACCAGCGGCTTGAGGCCCAGCGATTTGGCTTTTTCCTCCGACATCACCAATAGCGCCGCGGCGCCGTCGTTCAGCGGCGAGCTATTGCCGGCGGTCACCGTTCCCATGCCGGGCATGAAGGCGGGCTTGAGCGCGGCCAATGCCGCCATCGTGCTATCGCTGCGGATGCATTGGTCGGTTTCGACGAGGATGCGGTTGCCCGCTTCGTCGCGGCCATACATCGGGACGATCTCCGGTTTGAATTGGCCCTTGGCGGTGGCGGCCGCGGCGCGCTGGTGGCTGCGCAGCGCGAACGCATCTTGATCTTCGCGCGAGATGCCTTGCGTTTGTGCGAGGAACTCGGCCGTCACGCCCATCAACAGCGCCCCTTTACTGGTGCGTTCGAACAGTTTGGGATTCAGATCGATGCCGGCATCCATGGGGATGTGCTGCATGTGTTCCAGGCCGCCGACCACCTGCACGTCTTCGCCGCCGGCGACGATCGAATGGGCCGCTTGATTCAGGGCCTGCAAACTGGAGCCGCACAGGCGATTGATCGTCGCGCCGCCGGCGTGCATCGGCAGGCCCGCCATCACGGCCACGGTGCGGGCGACGTTCAGCCCCTGCTCGCCTTGTTGCTGCGTATTGCCGAGGATCACGTCTTCGATTTCTTTCGGATCGATACCGCTGCGCTTGACCAGCGCTCGACGACCGCCACGGCCAGATCGTCGCTGCGCACGTCGCGGTACACGCCCTTCTCCTTGCTGGAGCGGCCGATGGGGGTGCGGACGGCGGCGACGATGACGGGGCGTTTCATTTGAAGTATGAAGTCGGAAGCAGGAAGTCAGGATCTCATTGAATCGTATGGCAATGGGTCAAGCTGCCGTCTGCGCCGTAGAACTTTTTGTTGGTGCGGGCCATTTCTTCCAGAAGCGGCGTGGGTTTCCAGCGGGCGCCGAGCGATTCGTACGGTTTGATCATTTCCAGAATCTTGGCGGCCCCCAGTGTGTCGGCCCAGAACAGCAGGCCCCCTTTGAACGGCGGGAAGCCCAGGCCGAAGATCAAGCCCAAATCGACGTCGCGCACGTCGCGCACCACTTTGTCTTCCAGCAGGCGCGTGGCTTCCAGCAGCATCGGCATGAAGAGCCGCGTGGTGAGTTGCTCTTCGGTGTATTTCTGCTTGCCGCGGACCATCGGCTCCAAAATCGGCGCAAGCGCCGGGTCGGGCTGGCCGCGCTCTTTGCCGCCGGGATAGGCGAAGAAGCCGGCCCCCGATTTTTGCCCCAGGCGGCCGGCTTTGATCAGCGCCGGCACCAGGGGAGATACCACGACTCGGTCGGGAAAGGCGTCGTACATCACGCGGCCGGCGTAGAAGGCGGTGTCGAGCCCGACGACGTCGAACAGCGTGATCGGACCCATCGGCATGCCGAAGTTCTTGGCGGCGCGATCGATGGCGTTGATTTCGGCCCCTTCCAGCAACAGCTCGATCGCTTCGTTCATGTAGGGAAACAGCAAGCGATTGACCAGAAAGCCGGGGCCGTCGTTCACCACGATCGGCGATTTGCCGATCGATTTGGCATAGGCCACGGCGGTGGCGATGGTTTCGTCGCTGGATTTCTTGCCGCGGATCACTTCGACCAGCGGCATCCGTCGCACCGGATTGAAAAAGTGGATGCCGCAAAATTGCTCGGGCCGTTTCAGTGCCTGGGCCAGTTGCGTGATCGGAATGGTGGATGTGTTCGAGGCCAGAATCGCGTCCTTGTGCAACTGCGGCTCCAGCCGGGCAAACACTTGCCGCTTGACGTCGGCATTTTCTACGACCGCTTCGATTACTAAGTCGCAGGCGGCGAGCTCGGCATCGGTCGAAGTGGCGTTGAGCAACGCGGCGTATTTCACCGCGCGCTGCGGATCGGGGCCCTTGGTCAGCTTGTTGTAAGAGACCTCTTCGAGAATTTTCTGCACGCCGGTGGCCAGCGCTTTCGGAATGGCGTCGGCCAGCGTCACGGGCACGTCGCGCCGCAAATTCGCGGCCGCGATCCCCTGCCCCATGATGCCCGAGCCGATCACGGCCACGGATTTGATAGGCCGCGTGGGCACGTTGGGTCGCTCGACGCCGGTGTCTTTTTTATTGCGGTCGGAGAGAAAGAAGACGTTGATCAGGGCGCGATTCACCGGCGAGCCGAACAGCGCCGCCATGCCATCGGCCTCTGCGTTGCAGGCCGAGTTGATATCTTCGCCCGCCGCGCCGAGCATCACTTCCAGCGCCGCCATCGGCGCCGGGTAGTGGCCTTTTGTTTGCTGCTGAATCACCGCCGATGCAGTCGCCCCCAGAAAGCCCAATTCGGTTTCGTCGATGTCGACCGGTCCGCTCCAGCGCTTGCGGTCATCGAGATATTGTTTCGATTTCTGCTCGGCGCGCACCAGGCGGACGGCGGCCTCTTGAATTTTCTCGGGCGGAACGACGTCGGACGCCAGCCCCATTTTGTAGGCGGTGCGGGCGTCGATGCTTTCGCCGCCGCTAACCATCTCCACGGCATTGCCCAGGCCGATCATGCGCGATGATCGTGCCGTGCCGCCCCAACCGGGAAATAGTCCCAGCTTCACTTCGGGAAAGCCGTACTGGGTTTTCGCTTCGTCGGCCATCACGCGGCGATCGCACCAGATGGCCAGTTCCGCCCCGCCGCCGACGCAAATGCCGTCCACCGCAGCCACGGTGACGAACGGGCAGTTCGACAACCGCTGGAACAGCTTCCGTCCGCGGTGGCACATTTCGGCAACTTCCGATTTCGGCACGTCGAACGAGGCGGCGAATTCGCGCAGGTCGGCCCCCGCGATGAACATGCCCGGCTTGCCCGAGCGAATGACCAGCCCCGCCAGATCGGTGCGCTTCTCCAGCGTATCGAGATGGGCCGAAAGTTCCGCCAGCACGTGCGACGACAGCACGTTGGCCCCTTTCTTCGGGTCGTCGAAAGTGAGCAGGGCGATATCGGCTTCGGGAAACGACAGCCGAATCACAGCATCGGTGGCCATGGAACATCCTTCGAGAGTGCCGCCAAACCGACAGGATAGGCGATCGTAGCGTAATCCGTAAACCCGGCCTGCCCTTGCCGGCGGCTCCGGCTTGTGCGGTGGGCGCGGGAATCGTTAGAATTCGTGAGCTGTTTGTCTTCTCCAGCGGAGTATCGTTCGCCCATGAATCGTCGATCGCTAACCAACGTCGTGGTGTTCTGCCTGCTAGTCGCGCTGGGTGTGGTCAGCCGCTGGATTGCCGCCGAGAACCAGCCCGGGCTAACGAATTTTACCGCCATTGGGGCAACGGCGCTATTCGCGGGCTACTACTTTCGCTCTCGACTTGCGGCACTGTTGGTTCCGCTGGCCGTGATGGTGATCAGCAATTTGTGCTTGCGGCAGTACAACAATTTCGGACAACTGGCGATCGTGTACGTGGCGCTGCTTGTTGCCCGTGGCGATCGGCATGTTGCTGCAACGAAACCTGCGGTGGTGGACCGTGGGCGTGGGGGCGGTCGCCTCGTCGGTCTCTTTCTATCTGCTGACAAACTTCGCCGAATGGGCGTTTTACAATCTGTATCCGCACACGGCCGCGGGATTGATCGAAGGCTACGTGGCGGCGATCCCATTCTTCCGCAACACGCTGGCCAGCGACTTGCTGTTTAGCGCGCTGGTGTTCGGCACCTATGCGCTGGCCGTTTCGGCAGGCATCTTGCCGCAGCGCGCCGAGTTGGCGCCGGCGCAAGCGCGGTAGCGTTGATAGCTGGGTATGGCGCGTCCCGTGCTTGCGCGCTGGTTTCTGCGCTGCGAGCTTTTGACGATACCACCGGCACATCCGCTACAGACCGGAGAATTGTTAAATTTTGACATTCGCCCCTGACGAGTCACTTTTAGCGACCTGTATCGGCAGCCCGTGCTGACGGTGCAGCTAGCGGCCGGCATTCGAAACCGGCCTGGGGGGAATGGATGGCGCGGCGACGCTCGGCAGCCGTTCGGCTGTGATAGCGTTCCAATGCAACTCGCCATGATCCGTGCGGCGACATCGTCGCGCCGGATTCCAAACCTCCAAGAATGATCTGTCGCTTGGAGAAGCTTCATGAGGCGAGTGTTCGCACGTTTGGTCTTCGTGCTGTGCGGCTTGATGATGTCGATCGATCAAGCCACGCTGCTGCCTGCGCACGCCGCCACCAGCACCTGGAACGGCAACAGCGCCACCACCAGCGACTGGACCGACAGCACGAACTGGACCGGCGGCGTGCCGACCAACGACGGCACCGCGGACGTCGTGTTCGGCGGCACGAACCGGCTGGATTCCACCGTGGATACGAATAATCCCTGGGATATCAAATCGATCACGTTCGACAACACTGCCGGCATGTTTGAAATCCAAGGGAACGCCTTGAAAATTGAAGCCGGAGGTATCACCAACAACAGCAACGACGTGCTGGAAACGATCGACAACAATATTTCGACCGGCGCTGTGCAAACGTGGACCGCCAACACAGGCGACCTCAGCTTCACTGGCACGATTACCGTGAACAGCTCAACGACGGTTTCGGGTGCCAAGGATACTACCTTTTCTGGCAGCCTGGCGGGAAACGCAAATTTGAACAAGGACGGCGCCGGCACACTGACGATGGCGGGCTCGACCGGTGGATTTACCGGTGGAGTGACTATCAGCAATGGAACCATGATTAGCGGCGCCCCCGGCGGTTTGCCCGGAAACGTGACCTACACGATCAATGGCGGCACATTGGACCTCAACGGCCAATCGCTCACCATGTCGGGGCTGAACGGAAGCGGCGGTGAAGTAAAACTGAATTCCGCCGATTTGACGATTAACAACACGATCAACACATTTTACGGCGGCGCCATTAGCGGGAGCGGCGCCTTGATCAAGGATGGCACCGCCCTACAAGAGCTCACCGGGACCAACAGCTACACCGGCGGAACCATGGTGAATGCCGGCACGCTGCAGGGCACCGCCGGTGTCGGTCTGCAAGGCGACATCACCGATAATGCCAACGTTGCCTTCAATCAGGCCTCGGGAACAGGCACGTACGCCGACGTCGTTAGCGGCACCGGCACTGTGAACAAAATTGGCAACGGTATCGTGGTTCTGACGGGCGCCAACACGTACTCCGGCGGCACCACGGTGACCGCCGGCATGCTGCAAGGCGACACCACCAGCCTGCAAGGCGGCAATAGCGCCAGAACCATCGGCCTGGCAAACAACGCCAGAGTGTCGTTCACGCAAAATACCGACGGCACGTACGCCGGCACTGTCAACGGCGCGGGTGGTGTGGTTAAGGATGGGACGGGCGTCGTCACATTCACTGGCACGAACACCTACACCGGCGCCACCACCATTACCGCCGGCACTTTACAGCTCGGCAACGGCGGAACGGCCGGCGAAATTGGAACCGGCGACGTGGTTGACAATGCCACCTTGGCCTTTAACCGCAGCGACACCGTCACTTTCAATAACGTGATCAGCGGCACCGGCGGCTTGCATCAAGAGGGCAGCGGCACGCTGATCCTCGGCGGAACGAACACTTACACCGGCGCCACGACGATCGATGCCGGATCGACGCTGCAAATCGGCAACAACGACACCTCCGGCAATCTGGGCTCGGGCGCGGTTCGCGACAATGGCACGCTGATTTTCGACCGCACGGACGCGGTGACCGCCAACAACAACATCAGCGGCAGTGGCGCCCTGGTGCAAATGGGCACGGACACACTCATTCTCGGCGGCACCAATTCCTACACCGGCGGCACGACCGTCGCGAACGGAGTTCTGCAGGGCACCACCAGCAGCTTGCAAGGCAACATCGCTACGGCCGCCGCCACCAGCGTCGTGTTCGACCAAACGTTCGACGGCTCCACCGGCGCAGTGATTAGCGGCCGGGAACACTTACCAAAAAAGGCACGGGCACCGCCGAACTTACCGGCGCCAGCACGTACACCGGCGCAACGACGGTCAACGACGGAATGCTCAACGTCAACGGCAGCATTACCAGCAACGTTGGCGTCGGCGGCGCCGGAACGTTGGGCGGCACCGGAACGGTCACAGGCAACGTCGACAACGAAGGCACCGTCGCGCCGGGCAGCATCGCCAGTCCGATTGGCACGCTGAACGTGGCGGGCACGTTTCACCAACGAGAGCGGCGCCACGGTGCAAGTGAATATCGATTCCAACCAAAACGGTTCGGTGCTGAACGCCACCGGCGCCGCCACGATCAACGGCGGCACGGTGCTGGTGAATTCCACGACCGGATCGGCCAATGCGGGCCAGAAGTTCACCTTCCTCACCGCCAGTTCCGTGACCGGCACCTTCGACGATGCGACGGCCCAAAACCTGCCTCCGTTCTTGATTCCGATTTTGGGTTACACCAGCGACACCGCCTTTTTCACGCTGCTGCGCAACGGCGAAACGTACGCAGCGGTCGGCAACACTTTCAACGAGCGCGCGGTGGGACATTATTTGGACCAGATTTCGCCCACCGCCTCGGGCGACTTGCAGACGGTGTTCGACGCATTGAATTCGATCGACGATCCTGAGCTGCGCGTCGCCGAAAGCCAAATGGCCGGAGCGCTGCACGGCACGCTGGGACAAATCGGCGTGCAGAACACAACGTTGATCGTAGGCCAGGTGGCCCAGCGGTTGCGCTCGTCGGCCATGACGCCCACCGTCGATCCGTGCTGTTGCCGATGCGACGGGTGCAAGCCGGACATCTGCAGCGGCTGCCTCGAACACAGCCTTTTCGCGCCGGTTCCGCCTTGTGGCGGCAGTTGTTGGACCGGCTGGGCTCAAGGCTTCGGCCTGGGCGGCAACGCCAAATCGGACGGCAACGCCGAGGGCGTCAACTACAGCATGGGCGGCGTGGTGGCGGGCGTCGAACGCTGGCTGGACGATTGCCGCCTGCTGGGCTTCTATGGCGGATACGTGGGCAGCACGATCGCGACCGCCGCCCCCAATTCGTTGATCAACGGCGGCAACTTCGGCGGCTATCTCTACGCCGACGATGGCTTCAACTATTGGACCATTGCTCAACGGCTACGAATTCGACAGCTACGCCACGCATCGCTTGCTCGAATTCGACGGCATCAACCGCGAGGCCTCGGCCGATTACAACGGCTGGCAAGCGTATGTGTACGCCGAACGCGGCGTCAGCTACGAAACGTGCGGCCGGTTGTTCCAACCGTTCGTGGCGCTGCAGTATCTGTATTTGCGGCAGAACAGCTTCACCGAACACGGGGCCGATTCCATCGATCTGGCCGCCAATGGCGTGAACACCAATTCGCTGCGCAGCTTGCTGGGCGCGCGGCTGCAGTGGGCCTGGATGCATCGCACCTGCCGCCGCTCGTTCCCGGAAATTCACGCGTACTGGCTGCACGAATACCTGGATTCGCACTCGATCATCGACGCCACCTTCTCCCCCACGCCGGAAAACGGCAGCACGCCGTTCATTGCCCACGGCCTGGATTTCGGCCGCGATTGGGCCGTGGCTGGGGCCAGCTTCACGTGGGAAATGCACGACTGCTGGAGCCTGTTCGTCAACGGCGACATTCAGACGAACAACGAGGCCACGCTGTACATCGGCTCCGGCGGCTTGGGCCACGTGTGGTAGTTGGTGTCGCGGCGGTTGCTGTCGGCAGTCGCGCGGCAAGCGGCATCCTGCTGCGTTCTTCGTTCTGCCGTGTGCCTTCTGCATTCCGCCTCCGGCCTTGGCATTCTCGGCACATTCGATTTCTTATGCCGCCGTTCATGCGCAGCTTGCTTACCGGTCGATGTTAAACTCTGCCGGCCATGGATGCGCCTGCGGTTCGCGGTGTTGCTGTGCGGCAATAGTGGCCCGTCCAAGGGGAAATTGCGCCGGCGGATCCGCGCAACCCGCACATTCGCAACGGAGTGTTCCAGCCCCGACTTCGTTTGCGATATCCCGGTGAACCGCCCGATTCCTCCCTACTTGAAGCTTCGCGCTAGCGAAGCTGCCGATCCGCTCCGGCCCGACATCGCCGACCTGGCCTGTCTGGGCGAGTTGTGCCAGGCCTTTGCCGACGCCACCGGCTGGCCCTTGCGCTACGTGCCGGAGCCTGAGCCAAGTGAAGACGTCGATCTGCTGTGGTCTGCCCCGGTCAACCCGGGCGTTGGAGTTACTCCCGGACACCTGCGGATCGATTTTTGTACTTCGTCGCTGGCCGAGGAGATGAATCGCTCCGACTGGCACGCCGCGGAGCGCATGGCCGGCGCCGTGGCGGAACTGGTGAACGAACTGGTGGCCGCACGCCACGCGCTGTGGCAGCGCGAAGCCGAACTGGCCGCGGGCGTTCCCATCACGCCGCACGAGGATGAAGAAGGCCATCTGGCCACGCGGCTGGAAGCCACGCTGCGCGCAGGCGCGCAAGCCATCGGCTGCGATTCCGCGGCGCTGTATTTATTAGACGATGCCACCAGCCAGCTGAAGCTGCGTGCATGCGTGGGGCCTGCCGGTCACGAAGCTCACGCTGCCGGCCCGGCCGCTGGCGGAGCAGATGGCCGATCTGGAAGCGCTGTTGGGCCATGCCGTGGCGCTGGAAAGCACCGCCGACATGATCGGCGCGTGGCGAACCCCCGAGCCCGCCGAAGCCGCCTTGTGCGTGCCCGTCTCCAGCCCGACGGTGCCCTTGGGCACGCTGTGGTTCTTTTGTAGTCGGCAGCGCCCGTTCAGCGACGAGCAAACGAACATCGCCGAGGTGGTGGCAGGCAAGATCGCCTCCGACCTGGAACGCACGGCCCTGGTGCAAGAGCAAACTTCGCGCGCTGATTTGGAAAAACAAGTTTCGCAAGCCCGCCGCACGCAGGAGCATCAATTGCCCGTCGCGCCGCCGCCGCTGGCGGGCTGGAACGTCAGCGGCTGGGCCGAACAAGCCGGCCCGTTGGGTGGAGCGTTTTACGATTGGCGGATGATCGACGAACGCTCGCTGATGGTAATGCTCGGCGATGCATGTGAAGGGGGCATCGAAGCGGCGCTGGCCACCGCCGCACTGCGCCGCGCTTGCGCCGGACGATGGCCGCATGCCCGATCCCGAGGAACTGCTAGAGCGTGCCAATCGGATTCTTTGGGAAAGCACCGCCGGCGGCTGGTGGGCCGGCTTGTGGCTGGGCCAGCTCGATCTGAGCAAAGGGCTGCTGCGATTACGTTTCCGCCGGCCGGCCAACCGCGCTGTGGCTGCGGCCCGACGGCTGGGCTTCGCTGGCCAAACCGTGCGAGCCGCTGGGCATGGAGCCCACCATCGCCTGGGAGCGCAAGCAACTGATAATAAACCCGGGCGAGTCGCTGTTTGTTTGCAACCGCGGCATCGTCGAAACCAGCAATCAATACGGCATGCCGCTGGGCGAAATTCCCTTGTCGCGCACACTCCGCGACGAGCTAACCGCGCCGCCGGAACGCATGATCGAACGGGTGCGCGATCTGTTGGAAACGCAGGTCGCAGCAAGCCATCCAGCGCGATCGCAGCATGCTGATCGTCAAGCGCCTGCCGGCGTAACCGAGCTGCGTGATCTTCAGGTGGCTTGACCCACCGCGCCAATGGAATAGACTCCACTGTTCAGATCGTGCATACTGCCCCGATCTAATGAGCCGGAGGGCAACGCCCGTCCGGAACAATCGCGGGAATGGCGGAATTGGCAGACGCGCCAGGTTGAGGGCCTGGTGGTAGCAATACCGTGCAGGTTCAAGTCCTGTTTCCCGCACTAAATTAGCGCCATTCGTAATTCACTGCGATCCGACCGAAAAATTTTGTTGTTTACGATTGCGTGGGCGCTTATAAGTCAAGGTTGCCGTGGGCTTAATCGGGGCATCGTTTTCCGGGGTAGGCGCTTGTGAGACTCACAAAGCTCGTTCAATTTGCGGCAGCCGGTTTGGCAAGCTTCACGCTGTGCTTGGACGAACAATCTTCGGCAGCTGACCTGTACGTGTCCGAAGGCGCCTTTACCGGCGCCCACATCTATAAATTCACTCCCGACGGAACGCAGTCGACGTTTGCCTCCAACAGGACCTTGCCAACAGGGCTGGCGGTAGATTCCAGCGGCAATCTTTTTGAAGCCGAACCAACCTCCACAATCTACAAATTCACTCCCGACGGAACACCGTCGACCTTTGCGACCATCCCAGCCATTTTCGCCGGTCTAACTTTCGACGGCAGTGGAAACCTATTTGCTATGACTTATATCGACATTTTGGTGGACTCCGGAATCATCTACAAGTTTGCCCCCGACGGAAGCAGAACCACGTTCGCATCCGGACTTAGCCGTCAGGTCAATGGACTTGCGATCGATGCCAATCAGAACGTGTACGTAGGAGATGACCAAAATCTGAGCATCTACAAATACAGTCCCGCCGGAGTCCGCTCCACGTTTGCAACTGGAGTGACACCGGCTAGCCTCGCAATCGATTCACAGGGCAACTTGTTTGAGACGGACATCAGCTCTCAAAGTATCAACAGGTTCACACCCGACGGAACTAAATCAACGTTTTCCGCCGTATCGTCGGGCAGCTTAGCCATTGATCCAAATGACAATCTTTACTTAGGATTTTCTTTGGGTGCGACAAAAGCGATTTACAGATTTGCACCCGACGGCTCCCAATCTACTTTTGCGACTATATCGTTTGTGCCAGGGTATATGGCCTTTGCGGTACCCGAGCCGTCGGGCCTGGCGTTATCGATCACAGCGATTTTGGGTGCCGCGGTTTATCTTCGCGTGCGCTCGCGGCGTCAAGCGGCGGGTGGTTGAGGGCCTGGTGGTAGCAATATCGTGCAGGTTCAAGTCCTGTTTCCCGCACTACCTACCCAACGCTTGTTTCAAGCAGTCGAAGAAAGGCGCCGCTGGCGAGCCCTGGCACAGGGCGAACTCTTGACGGTTTCTACAGCGCCAAATGCACCGCCGGCACCATGGCTGCGGCAACCGGCTATTGCGCGACGTATTTTGGCGATGCAGCGTAGTTCACTTGAGATACTTTTCGTAAATCCTTTGATACTCTCCGCTGGAGCGCAGTGCGCTCAGGCCGGCGTTGAAAGCGTCGCGGACTTGCGCCTTTTTGAAGCTGATGCGGAATCGCGTTTTGGGCGGGAAGATGTCGTGATAGTCTAGCGCGGCCGAGGTATCGACCTTGCCGGCTAGTTCCTTGGTGAACCATTTGAAGACGGCTTCGTCGATCACGATTACCTCGGCTTGGCCCGTCCAGAACATTTCGACTTGCTGTTTCTGGTTGGCGATTTCTTGGTACTTTGCGCGGTAGGGGGCTTGCACGGCGGGGGCAAACAGCGATTTGAACTCGCCGCCCAGATCCTCGTAGGCGTTTTGCCAGGCGACAATCGATTTGCCTTTCAAGTCGGCGATGCTGGCAATCTTCAGGCCGGAGCTGCGCTTTGTGATGGCGGCGTTGTGGAAAGTGATGTAGTTGTCGGAATAGTAAGTGCCGTCGTCGGCTTGGACGACGGTGGCGGCTGCGTCGACCTCCTTGGTGGCCACGGCATTGGCCAGCTGGCCGTAGGGCATTTGCTTCACGCGGAAGGTGTAGCCCTGGGGCTTGAGGGCTGCGCGAACGATGTCGATTTCGATGCCCGATTGCCCTTGGTCCATCACGTACGGTGGCGTATCGATGGTGAAGGCGATGATCAGTTCCTCGGCCCGGGCCGGCGGCACGATCGCCGCCAGTGCCAAGAACAAGAGACAAACGGCGATGCGCGGCATGAAAGAATCCTCCGTGAAACGTGTCGGGCGAGGCCGGTTATTCTAAGCATCTCTTCAGACTGCGTACATTGAGGCCGAAATTAGCGGGCAATTTCGCGACGCGTAGCCTGCACTGGCGGCTTGAACACGCGCCGCGCGGGAGGCGTATTAATAAGAGGGCCGCCCGATATCCTGCCGTTTTAAGTCCGCGGATCATCTTTTAAAGCCCACACTCCGGGAAACCATGGCTGGTTCCAGGAGCGGATGGCTGCTTGCTCTTACCGGACAGGTGACTCATGAATCTGTCCCCGGTGTTTGATTCTGGGCATTTGCGGAAACACCGTGTGCTAGCGTATGGGGTGACGCTGTTGGGTGTTGGGGCGGCGACAGGGCTGACCCATCTGGTGCCGCCGTTGCACGAGGCGCCCACCGATCTGTATTTCGCGGTGATTGCCGCGGTGGCGTGGTGGTGCGGACGCGGGCCGGCGATTGTGGCCATTGTGCTATCCACGCTGGCGGTGGATTACTTCATCATTCCGCCGATGTTTTCCATATTCTTCGACATCGCCGATGCCACGCGGTTCTTAATTTTCGCGTTTGTGGCCCTTTTGATTTGCTATCTGCAAGAGCGATATCATGCGGATTGCCAGCCGGCTGCAAGAGGCCAACAGCGTGCTGGAGGCGCGGGTGCAGGAACGAACCGCCGACCTGGCGGCGGCCAATCAATTGCTCGTCGGTGAAATTCAGGAGCGGAAAGCGGCCGCGGCTGCACTGATTGAATCCGACGCCAGGCTGCGGGTGGCGCTGGGCGGCATGGAGATGTCGCTCAAGGAAAAAGAAGTCCTGATTCGCGAAATCAATCACCGCGTAAAAAATAATTTGCAAATCATCACCAGCCTGCTCAGCCTGGAAGGCACCCGCATTTCGGACCACGCCTCGCGGGAAATCTTCCGGGAATGCCAGCACCGCATCCGCGCCATCGCCATGGTGCATCAACGATTGTGCGGTTCGGCAAACCTGACGAGAATCGATTTGGCCGAGTATTTCCGCCAGCTCATCCAGGAGCTGTTCCGCTCGTATTACGGCGGCGCCGGATCGGTGTCGCCCACGGTGGTCGTCGACGAAACGTCGCTGAACATCGACCACCTCATTCCCTGCGCCCTGATCGTCAACGAACTGGTCTGCAACGCCTTTAAGTATGCCTTTCCCGACGGCCGATCGGGCGAAGTGCGCGTCGAAATCCATCGCACCAATGGTCATGTGAGCTTGAAGGTTGCCGACGACGGCGTCGGGTTTTCGCCGGACGAAGCGTCGCGCCGCAACCGGATCGGGCTGGCCATTGTGCAGGCGCTGGTCGAGCAGCTTTCTGGAAAACTTGAGTGGGGCATCGGCCCAGGCGACTTCCGCCACGGTTACGTTCCCGGAGCCGAATTAACAAAGGACAACTCGCATGTCAACAACTCAAATTCTTGTGGTCGAGGATGAGCGGCTGGTGGCCGTGGCAATCCAGAACGAATTGGAGCAGTTTGGTTACCAGGTTTCGGGCATCGCTTCCACCGCCCAGGAAGCGCTGGAAAAGGCCGGCGAGAGCAAGCCCGACCTCGTGCTCATGGACATTCATCTCAAAGGCGAATCCGACGGCATTCAGGCCGCTCGAAACATCCACGACCGCTACGGAATTCCGATCGTCTATCTTTCCGCGTTCTCCGATCCGGAAACGCTCAACCGCGCCAGCGACACCGAGGCCTTCGGATACTTGCTCAAACCCTATGAAGAGCGCGAACTGCACACGACCATCGAAATGGCGATCGCCAAGCATCGCGCCGAGGCAAAGCTAGAGGAAACCAAGCGTTGGATGGCCGCCATTCACCAAGCGACGGGCGATGCGGTGATCGCCATCGATCCCGAAAAACGTATCCGCTTTCTGAATCCTGCCACGGAAATCATCACCGGGTGTCGATCGGAGGATGCAATCGGGGCGCCTGTTGAGTCGGTCTGCCAGGTGATTTCAGGCGGCCAGCACGTTGCGCTGGAACCGCTGATCGACAAGGTAGTAAACACCGGGCGCCACATACCACTGCCCGAGCATTGTTGGGTTGTTTCCCAGCAAGATCATCAAACGCCCGTCGAAGGCACTATCGCGGCAATCCACGATTCGCGGGGAGATTTTCTGGGCACCGTGCTGACTCTCCGCAACATCGGCGCACGATTGGAAGTCGAGCGACTCCGCCTCCAAAATGAGCGCCGCAGGCAACACGTCCAAAGAATGGAAGTGGTTAGCCGCGTGGCAGGCGGGTTGGCGCATCCACTGAACAATTTATTGACGGCAATTCTGGGCAACGCCTCGCTGGCTTTGGCGCAAATCACCGACGACTCTGAAGCCGCAGCATTGCTTGAGCGAGTGGAAGTCGCCGCCCAGCGCGCCGCCGAATTGGTGCAACGGCTGTTGGTGTTTTCCAAACTTTCAGGGCGACCGGCGGGCCATTGGGACGAGACCAATGTGAATGTGCTAATCCCCAAGTGCTTGAGGGAAATCGACGCACGTCTCCACGCGCACCTGACGATCCGTTACAAGCCTCGGCCAGACATTTGGAGCATCGCCGGCGACGAACTGTTGCTGGGGCAAGTATTCCTCGAGCTCGCCCTCAACGCTCGAGATGCGATGCCTCGTGGGGGAAATTTGAGTTTCGAAGCCGAGAACGTCGTCCTCCGCGAAGAGGACCTGGCAAGTCATCCCACCGGGCGAGTGGGCGAATTTGTCCGACTGCGTATTAGCGACACCGGCGGCCTGCATCCGACCGCCGATACCCATCCGCTTGAGCCCGGCTTCGTTACGAAGCCCGCCGGAGAAGCTACCGGCCTTGGATTGGCGCTCATCACTGCCATTGCCGAGCAAATGCACGGCTGGATCGAATCCGTCAGCCAGGCGCAACACGGTTCGCAACTGGAACTATACTTGCCCCGTTACGGAACCGATCTAGCGACCAGCGTCGGGAGCGTAGCGCAAGAAAAACCACACGGCACGACCCCCACGATCATGCTGGCCGATGCCGATCCGATGGTGCGCGATATCGGACGAAGGATCCTCCAGCGCCACGGCTACCGAGTGCTGCTGGCCGAGGACGGTGTGCAAGCGGTCGCCATGTATCAGCAGGAACCGCAACAGATCGAGCTAGTGATCATCGATCTCAACATCCCGCGGCTGACGGCCTATGCTGTGTTGGAACGATTGATGGAAAGCGATCCGCACGTTCGGGTGCTGTTCTCCGGCGGCTTTATGACCGAAGACCTGACTGCGGGCCAAGGGCATACGATGGGCGTGATCACGAAGCCTTACCATCAAGAGGAATTGCTGGAGATGGTATGTCGCGCATTGGCACAACGATCAACGTCCTAAGCCATGGCCCAAACAGGATCCTCGAAAGCGAACTCGGGCATTTTTGCCACGATCAGCCTTGCGTGAAATACACAGTCAGAACGACTGCCGCAGCAACCAAACAGTAATACCCAAACAACTTCCAGCGGCCATGCTCCAACCATTCCGATAACCACCATAGGCCAAACAGTCCGGCGGCGAAGCTGAACACCATGCCCAATAGCCCCGGCAACAGCAACTGGCCGATGCTCGGCAGCTTTTCCAGCGCCGGCGAAACTCGCATCGCCTGGCCGCGTCTCTTTGATCAGCATCCACACCTCGCGGGCAATCACCACCGGGGTGATAATCACCGCCAATGCAAAACTGAATTCTTCCGCCCTGGCGCGCACAATTCCCAACAACAGCCCGGCGGAAATTGTGGAACCGGAGCGCGAAAAGCCGCGGAAGGGCAGCGCCAAGCCTTGAACGGCCCCAATAATCGTTCCCTGCGTAAGATTTATTCGCTCCGCCGTGCCAGGCAACAGCTCATCCTTGCGCCCGGCGATGATGATCAGCACGCCCACTACCGCCAACGAGCAGGCCATCAGTGGCAGATTCAAAAACAAATGCTCGATCTCCTGAGTTTGCGTGCCGCCGTTCAGGTTCAACACATGCTTGATCGCCACCATCAGCGGATATCCGACTACGCCCGTGGCAATGGTCGCCAACACCATCGCGCGCCACTGGTTCAACATCCGCTTCCACCGCGACCAGAAGTACACCAGCACCGAAAACATGGTGCCCGTGTGCAGCATCACCAGCAAAAAGGTCCATTCAAACACGTTGCTCATGTCGTAGCCAATCAGCCGCGCCACGATGGTCACGTGCGCCGAACTGGAAACCGGCAGTAACTCCGCCGCGCCTTGCACGATTGCCAGCAACAGAATTTGCAGCAGATGGAAAAAATCCATAAACGCCCGGCGTGGCCAATGATGGAATGACTAAATGACAGAATCCGTGAATGGTGGAAACATCGGCAGCCGGGCCGAGTATAGCTAGCGACAACGGGATGCCACAATCGCTTGTGGGCCAAAGCTTGTTCCAGGCTCTTTAACTGCGGCCCACATTGTGGCATACTGCGATTTCGGCCGCGGACGCAGCGGGCTTTTCCAATTGGGGTTCCGGCGGCCGGCGAATCTTCGAGGCGCGAAATGTTTCGCAATTTGAGCCCACAAGCGCTAGGCATCTCCGGCCGGCAGAGCGAAATCATTGAACTTTGCCTGTCGTACGGCTTCAAAGGAATCGACCTGGACCTGTTGGATTTCCAGCAGTCGGTGAAGACGTACGGGCTGGCGCATGCCCGTCGGTTTCTCGACAGCGCGCGATTGAAATACGGCGCCTTCCGCCTGCCGCTGGTATGGGACGACGACGATAACGCCTATAAATCCAGCCTCGACAGCGTGCAAGAGTTGTTGGGACTTGCGGCGGAAATGGGCGTGAAGCGGGCGATCGTCACCGTGGCCCCGGCAAACGACTTGCGGCCATATCACGAAAACTTCGAATTCCATCGCCGCCGGCTGGCCGAAATTGGCGAGCAGTTGGCCCCGCACAAAATCACCCTGGGGGTGGAATTCCGCAGCGATCCCGAATTGCGAAAAGGCGCCGCCTATCAATTCATTCACACCTTTGACGCACTGGCCACGCTGATGGGCATGATCCGCTCGGCGAACGTCGGCGCGGTAGCTGATCTGTTCGAAATTCATGCCGGCGGCGGCAGCTTCGACGGAGTGCGAAAACTGGGCGTCGAAAAGCTGGCCAGCGTGATCGTTTCCGATGCGCCGGCCAACAAGGCGGCGTCCGAGTGCGTTCCTGAAGATCGCTTGCTGCCTGCCGAAACCGGCACGATCGACCTGACGGCGGCGCTCATGGCCCTGGGAGAAATGGGTTACGACGGCCCGATTACGCCCGCCGTTTCGCCTCTGCAGACCAAGGGCGTGCGGCGCGAACAGATTGTGAGCACCGCCGGCCAGCGGATCCAGCAGGCCTGGGCCGCCGCAGGGCTGACTGCCGCCGGGAAGCTGGGCGCCGCGGCCGTCAAACCGTAAGGCTGCGGCGGGGCGATGCCGGTTGTAACGGCTATGCCGTCTGGTCGCAAAAGGCCGAGAAATCGGCCGCCCAAGTTCGGCTAGCGACGGCTGTGTCGGCTATTCGGTCCCCCGGATGGTTCAGTTGGACCGGTTTCGCCGGTTTGCTGCACGCGATCGGCTGTACCTGACGATCCGTCTATTAGGGCGCGGACTGTCTGTATCTCTAGGCACGCCTCCGCGCATCACGGACGAACTTCACGGAGGAACGATGGACCGTTCCCGCGCCATGCGTCGGCGCCGCTTCGCCTTGCTACTGGTGGCGCTTGTGGTATCGGTCGGCTGCCACAGCCGAACGCCTGCCCCTGCGCCGTCGGCATCTGCGGCCGAAGAGCACCTGCAGCGCCGTTTGCCTGCGACGAATGAACCTGCGCCATTGCCCGAACAGGCTGCGAGACAAGCCTGAAACCGTGCCCGCGCCGCACGTCGCCGAAAAGCCCGCGACCGATTTGCATGCAGCCTTCGTCCATCGATCCCAAGCCAATCGACACGGCGAACGAACAGCCGGGCCTGCCGATACCGCCGGAGCCTGCTTCGCCGTCGGTGGAAGTTGCCTCGACGAAGGCCGATCCGCCGCCGATCGGAGAAAAGCCGACGAAATTCTCGATCAGTGACCAAGATGCTGCTCGCGAAGAAGGACGTCTCGCCGGCACCCGCGGAAGCCAGTTCAGCATCCGCTGAGCAACCAGCGACATCGCTTCAAAACCGCAACACGCGCCAGCCGAGCCACCAAAGGTAGCAGCCGCCGCCCCGCCCAAGGAACAGCCCGCGCAGCCGCCAAAAACGGCCACCGAACCGCCTACGGCGAATGTGCAGGTCGCAGCAGCGGAGCCTAAAGCGGATCCCTTGCCGCCTGCCACGTTGTCGGAAAGCACAACCAAGCCAACCCCCGCGACCTGACGAATCTGCCGATGTGGGCACGCCATTGCCTTGGGGACCCAGCACCCCGTCGCCGGAAATGATTGCCATCGCCAAGCGGGCCGAAGAAACCGCGCGGCAGGGGTTCGACCTGGCGGAGCGCGGCGCGCTGTACACCGCTCGGGCCCGCTTCATCGAATCGCTGCGCACGCTGGCTCAGGCGATGGATTCGCAGCGCGGCAATACGGCGCACACCAAAGCACTGGCGGCCGGCCTGCGGGCGATGGAAGAAGTCGACGATTTTGTGCCCCGCGGCACGAGCCTGGAAACCGATTTGAATTTGAAATTGATCGTCGACGCCCATCGCACGCCGGTGCTGAAAGAGCGGTCGCTTGGACAACGTAACCGTCGTTGAGGCCCAGCGGCTATATCTGACCTACGCCCAGGAACAGTTGGCCGCGGCTGCCGGCGATCAACCCGTCGCCTCGCTTGCGCTGCATGGCTTGGGAAAGGTTTGTGCCGCGCCCGCGGCGATGCACGGCCCGCAGGAAAAAATTGCCGAATGCAAGGCCGTCGTGTTTTTCCAAGCGGCGCTGGTCGCCGAACCGCGAAACTTTCTCGCCGCCAATGAGCTGGGAGTTCTCTTGGCGCGCTTCGGTCGCTTGGACGATGCCTGCACGGTGCTGGAGCGAGCCGTGGCGGTTTCCAACGCCCCCACGTCGTGGCGAAACCTGGCGGTCGTGTACGAGCGCCTCGGAAATGCCCAGCGCGCGCAGCAGGCGCGGCAGCAGGCCGAAACCGCCGTCGCCCAGCTTCAACATGAAGGCTTCGCCAGCGCCGGACATGCGATATCCGATCAATTGGCTCGATCCCGAATCGTTCGCGCGCACCAATTCCATGGTGGGCGACACGCATTCTGTCGTCGCGCCGCAGCAGTCGCCGCGGCACTGCCGCAGCCGTCGCCGCCTCCGTGCCGCAAACCGCCGCGAATCCAGAGAAAAAATCAAGCAATTGGTGGGGATTGAAGTGAGCGAACCGGGAACCAGTGGCGCGTTCCCGGCGCCGTCCAGGGACGAGGTGACATGGTGAAACTTCCACAGCATGCAAATCATTCGTGCACCGCTCGATCGCGCGGACGTCAATTCTTGTTTGTCGTCCTGCTCACGCCGGCGCTGCTGGCGATTGCCATCGTGCTAATGCACATTTCTTCCGCGCACGTCGCACCGCGGGCGAAGCAAGACGCATTGCGCACGCTGTACCTGCCTCCGAAAACGCACCGCGCGGAAGGCGAAACCAATCGTGATCCCGCAGAACCAGGCCATTCAGCTCTGCCAGGCGTTGGGCCCGGCCGCCCCGTGCGATATCCAGGGGGTCGATTGCTTTGCCAACGGCCCGTGCGGAGTTTGCAATTGCCGCGACAAGCATTGGCGGGCGATGGGGCCGATCAACTGGCAAGCCTACGCCCAAGGCGAATACGTGGGCCACTGGCGGCTGGCGCACGTGCCGGTGTATCGATTGCGGGTGGACGACATTATCGAATGCGCCTACCGCCTGACGCGCGATATTCAGCCGAATCCCGTACCGCTTGAATTGCGGCGATGAGGTGCAGGTCGAATCGTTCACCGATCAGAATTTGAACCGCAACCTGGTGGTTCAGCCCGATGGCACCATCACGTTGCGGCTGTTGGGCGAAATGCGCGCCGCGGGAATGACCATTCCGGAGCTGCGCGACAAGATCGAGGAAGCTTACAAGAAATACTACAAGCTGCCCTCGATCACCGTCACGCCGCTGAAGGTGAACACGCAATTGGACGATTTGCGGGCGACGGTCGATAACCGCGCCGGCCGCGGCGGTCAGGGGAAAGAAGTGCGCGTCACGCCCGCACGGCACGATCGATCTGCCGGGCTTGAACAACATTCCCGCCCAGGGGCTGACGCTCGACGAATTGAAGGAAGAAATCGCCTTCCGCTATCAGCACGAGTTGGGCATCGAAGGGATCGAAGTCACGCCGATTCTTACCAATCGCGCACCGCGATACGTGTTCGTGTTCGGCGAGGTGAACACGCCCAATCGCTTCACGCTGGAAGGGCCCGACCACATTGATGCAGGCCATCAGCATGGCCGGCAGTTGGAAGGTGGGGGCCAATTTGCGGCAGATCGCCATTTTCCGCCGCGGCGACGATTGGCGGCTGATGGCCACCGTGGTGAACATGCAACCCACGATGCTGATCAATCGTCAGCCCTGCCCGGCCGGGGAAATCTGGCTCGACGATGGCGATATCGTGATGGTGCCGAAAACGCCGGTCTTAATTGCCGACGATCTGATCAATTTGTATTTCACCCGCGGCCTGTACAGCGTGCTGCCCTTTAGCACGTTCTATTCGTTCAACCAGGCGGCCGTGGTGGGGCCGTAAGAGACGAGGGGCGAGAGACAGGCGGTGGATTTGCTCGTCCCTCGCCTCTCGTCCCTCGATCCTAGTCCTTGTACACCTTCGTGCTTTCTTCCTTCGTCACCGGCTGCGCCATTTCGTCGGTTTGCAGTTGCACTTTCACGCGCAGATCGCCGGGCGACAGACATTGTGCCGACCACCTTGTAAGTAACGTCGGCTTTGGGGGCCAGGCGCGCCAGCGGCTCGAACACCACGCGCTGGCCGTCCATGGCGAACTTGGCCGGCCCTTCGGCGCCGGTGGGCTTCATTTCCGGCGGCAATAGCGCGCCCACTTGCACGTGATTGGCCGCTTTGGAGCCCTGATTGACCACGTGGATTTCGTACGTGGCCTGGCCGCCCACTTCCACGGGGTCCTCGACGTCGGCCACGGTGAACAGCACGGCCGCCACGCCTTCGACCACGGTCACTTGCTCGTTCACGTCGCTCAGGCCGCCGGTGGCGCGTCCTTCGGTGCGGAATTTCTGTTCGCCGGGCTCCTTGGCCAATGCGGTCAGCGTGACGCTGCCCGATTGCCCCGGCCGGCAATTCCGCCAGGCTCCAAACGACGCTGTGCGAATTCGAATCGTAGTGGCCGGAGTCCGAGGCATCGACGAATTGCATCCCCTTGGGCAACTGCGTGACGAGGTCCACGTCTTTCGCCGGCGCCGTGCCGGGATTGGTGATCGACACCGTGTATTTCGCCTGCCGATCGAGATAGCGCAAGCCCGGGCCGTTGAGCGCCACGCTCAGCGCCGGGGCGATGACTTCGATGTTGGCGGTTTGCTCGGTGTGCAAGTTGGCGTCGCCTTCCACCACCAGCTTGTTGGCGAATTTGCCGGCCTGCACGGCGTGCAGCGTCAGATCCAATTGCCGCGTTTCGCCCGGCTTCAGCGTGCCCACTTCGAATTCCAGTTCGCTGCCGGCGGGATGCTGCAATCCGGCGGGCACCTTTTCGGAGAGCACCACTTTTTCGGCCGCTCCGGTGCCGGGATTGGAAAGCTTGATGCCGATGGTCGCGTCGCCGCCGATCATCACCTGCGGCGGCGAATTCAATTCCAGCACCAGCTCCGGCTTGGTGGCGACGGTGCGCACCGAAGCGGTCGAGCGGAACTGCACCACGGCCACGCTGCCGATTTCCCCTTCGGTGACCGGCATGACTTCGACTTCCAGTTTCGATTCATCCCCCGATTTCATGTTGCCCAGTTTCCAGACGATTTCGCCGCGCGGTCCGACGTTGGCCTTGGGCGTGGTGCCCAAAAGTTGCGTGCCTTGCGGCACGGCGTCGATCACTTCCACGTCGGCGGCTTCGACCGGGCCGACGTTGCGCACCACGATCCCGAACTTCGCCGCCTTGCCGACCTGAATTTCCGGCGGGGCGATTTTTTCCAGCGTCACGCTGGGGGCTTGCGTGCCTTCGAGTTTTTTGTCGCCGGGGCGGCCCATCCCTTCGATGTTCACGTTCGCTGCGGCCGTCTCGGCGGTGGCCGAAGCGGCTCGAAGGCGTGCTGCGAGCCAGCAGTGCGGATGGGCCGTCGCCAGGCGTGCTGCATTCGGCGCCGGGACGCAGAAGATTCTCGTCGGCCGAGCCGCTTGGCAATGCGGCCGGTGCTGCGGCAGTGGCGCTGCTGACCGGCAAATTCTGATAACGGCTGCCCATGCCGGAATCGCTTGGCGACGATGCGGGCTGCGCCTGATTATGCGCCGGAATTATTTGCATTGCTCACCGCTTCCAATCCGCCCGTGGCCGCGGCAATGCCCGCACCGGTGCGACTGCCGATCACTTCCGCTTTGCGCGGCAGGATCGTGCGGAAGCTCGATTGCGATAGCGATCGCCCACGCTGGTTCCGGCGCGGATCGGAAAGCTCGCCGGTCGTTTTCGGCTCGGCCGCAGCCTCGCCCTCCCGCTGCGCTGTCGCGGGGCGAGCTTCGGCGATTCCAGCTTCGTTGGCCGGCGGAATATCGTCGTGCGAATGCGTTGCGGCCGGCCGGCGGGGCGGATCGACTGACCGGCGCTGAGGCTGGATCGGCATCCAGCCGCGCAGGTTCGGCTGCGGCGGGCGCAGCTGGCGGCGGCGCGGATCGGCTGATCCAATCCTTGGAACGGATCGACCGGGGCGGCATGTCTGTTCCTCGGGAACTGGCGCGAGGTGGCGCTGGCCTGCACCACGCGCGCTGGGACTGGTGGCCGTGGCAGTGCGGCTGTCGCGGCGCGACCGCCAAACGCATCGCCGTTCACCGGCGCTTTGGAAAAATCGGGCGGCGGCGCGTCGTACAAGCCCCATTGCTTTTGGGCCACCGCCACGGTGAGCCAGCCGCCTCCGCCGACGGCCGCCAGCAACAGAATTCGAATCGCCCAGCTTTTCATGGCCAGCATCCTTGCTGTGAGATGACGGCAGAGGCCCCTCGCGACTCCCGACGGTACGGAGTGCGACCCTACCGACACGGTTTCCGGGACCGGCTAGTTACCAAAAAACGGCCGATGGCAAAGAGCATTTTGGGTGGATGGGAAGATGTGGGCGAGCTGCGGCGAGGGGCGAGTGAAATCAGCTCGTCCCTCGTCTCTCGTCGCTCATCTTGGCCCACTGCTAGCGTTGCGACTGTGAGCCGATGATGCCCGGCTGCGGCGTGGTGCGCGGTTCAAACGCCGGCGACACAAACGGCGGCACGTCCGGCATGTTGTTCAGCGCCGTCGGCAGCACCGGCTGAGGCACCGAAGATGGCAGCGGCGGATTGCGCTCGAACAGCGCGGGCGGATTGGCCAACTGCGTTGAGCGACAATCCCCAGTAACCCGCGTACGGATCGGCCGGCAGTGGTTGCTCCAGTGCAGGCGTTCCGTAACGCGCCGGTTTGCGCGGCAGTGATTCGTCGGCCACGGCACTGCGCCGCGACCGCGCAGAAGATCAGAATTCCGAAAACGAATCTTGTCATATTCAAGCCTACGACTGCTCGCTTCCCGGCCAGTCAAAAGCGGCCTGTTTTCTCGGCAAAACAACCGTTGAAGCGCCCTGTGAAATTGCCCTATACTGTCCGGATTCCAAACCAATGAAACTGATCTGAACCACTCGAATCACCCATAGGACTCAACCATGCCCGACCTGATTCCTCCCCATGGCGGACTTTCCGAACCCGTGAATCTCACCGTGCCGGCCGACGAAATCGCGTCGTTCAAGGCCGAAGCCGCCAAGCTCACCAAAGTGCCGGTCGCCGACGCCGATCTTTCGACCGTGTACCGCTGGGGAGACGGCGTGCTCAGCCCGACCACCGGCCCGATGGATTCAGGCCACGTACAACCGCGTGCTGGACGAATCGGTAATCGAGCACAACGGCAAGCTGTACGCGTGGACCATTCCGCTTTCGCTGCCGGTCACCAAAGAATTGGCCGGGCAGTTGAAGAAGGGCCAGAAGGTGGCGCTTAACCAATTCAGCCGGCGAGATTGTGGCCACGCTCGACATCACCGACGTTTTCGAGTGGGACAAGCCGCGCTATTTGAAATCGGTTTATCTGACCGATCGCACCGATCATCCCGGCGCCGACATGGTGCTCAAAGGCGATGCCGACAAAACGCATCTGCATCGGCGGCAAAATCCGCGTGCTGCCGCAGCCCAAGAATTCCAAATTCGGCAAGTACGTGCTTTCGCCGCGCGAAGTGCGCAAGCTGCTGGCCGGCAAAGGCTGGAACCGCGTGGTCGCGTTTCAAACGCGCAATCCGCTGCATCGGGCCCACGAATACGCGCTGGTTTACGGCCTGGAAGCGCTGTTGCGCGCAGGGTCACAACGCCGGCGCCGTGCTGAATCCGCTGATCGGCGAAACCAAAGGGGACGACGTGCAGGCCGACGTGCGCATGCACACCTACGAAGCCCTGATCGATCAGCGCGGCCTGGGCGAAGGCGATAGCGACGCCTCGCTGTGGGGCCCGCGCAAGGAAAGCGTGCCCGATCGCGTGATCCTGCTGGGCCTGGACATCAAAATGTTCTACGGCGGTCCGAAGGAAGCGGTGATGCACGCCATCTACCGCCAGAACTTCGGCTTCACCGACATCGTGATCGGCCGCAAGCACGCCGATGCCCCGTACCACGACGGCAAGCCGATCTGGGGTGATTTCGACGCCCAGGAAATCTTCGGCAAGCTCAAAGGCGATTTGAAAATCAAGCCGCTGAAAGTCGGTTTCGCCGCCTACTACGATTCGGCCGGCCGCGTGGACTTGATGGACAACCACAAGGACGAAAAGCCGGTGTTCATCTCCGGCAAAGACGTGCGCAACACGCTCTTGAAGGGCGAGCAGGTCGATCCCCGCATCATGCGCCCCAGCACGTCGAAAATCCTGGCCGAGGCGATGGCCGGCAAAGCGTAGTTGATAATTCGGCTATGTGAGTGCATCCAGGTCGGATTCGCTGCCGATGCTATGCTAGTAGCAAGCGAAGCATCTGCGGCGGATTTTCCGGAAACGGATATGAAACGGCCTGGGTCCTGCGGATCATTTATTGGGCATTCGTGCTGGCGCTGTCGATCGCCTTTGCCTCCGCGGCGGTGCGTTTTGGCGGGCCGATTGCCGCGGGGATGACCATCGCGGCCGGGCTGTTCGTCGGCTACGTTGTATACCCGCAGTTGGCAGTCGGCCAACATGAACGTCCCCGGTGCTGAGGACCTGGGCTGAACCACGCAGGCCTCGCCCCTGTCCAGCGTCGCTTAGATGTGATACATCGCTTCGACTTCGCCGCTGGAGCGCTGAACCAGTTCGGCGAAGGTCAGATCGCGGAGCACCTCTTGCTGGGCGACGGCGGCGTCGCGCCAGGCGCGCAACAAGGCGCGGCGGGTGGGAGTTTTGGCGGTCGCCGGATTGGGAAGTTTTTCCTGGCCATCGACCACGGCCATCACTTCGGCCAGCGTGATTTCCTCCGGCGGCTTGAGCAGTTGATATCCGCCGGCTGCGCCGCGGGTGCTGTTCACCAGGCCGGCGCCTTTGAGCTGCAGCAGAATTTGCACCAGAAACCGCGAGGGAATGCCGTGCTCATCGGCGATCGTGCGAATGCGCACCGGCTCGCCGGTATCGTAGGAGCGGGCCAACTCCAGCACGGCCAGGCAAGCGTATTCGGTTTTGGCGGATAGCTTCATGGTAAGCAGTTTGAACCGCAGAGGTGAGTGAGTAAGAAATAAGCGAACAAAGGTCGTCCAATTTACTTACTCACTTACTCGCCTCTCGCGGTTAATCCGACGTATGCAATCCGCACTCGGTTTTCTGGAACCCGCTCCAGCGGCCGGCGCGTTCGTCTTCGCCGAACAGCACGGCCCGCGTGCAGGGCCAGCAGCCGATGCTGGGGTATCCCTGATCGTGCAGCGGGTTGTACGGAATGTCTTCGTCGGTAATCAGTTTCCAAATATCTTTCTTGGTCCAATTGGCCAGCGGGCTGATTTTCACCAGGTTGAATTTCTTGTCCCAGCCGACGATGGGCGCCTTGGCGCGGTCGGGGCTTTGATCGCGGCGGATGCCGCTCATCCAGGCGTGCCAGCCTTTGGCCGCTTCGCGCAGCACGCTTACCTTGCGATCGAAGCAGCATTGGTCGGGATTGGTTTTGTAAATCGGCCCGCCGTTTTTCGCTTCGTATTGCTCGACGGTCAGCGGCGAGCTTTTGTATTCCACTTCGATGCCGTAGCGCTCGCGGATCTTCTCGCGCAGCTCCAGCGTTTCTTTGAACTGGTAGCCGGTTTCCAAGTTGAACACGTGCACGCGCGGCTCGATCTTCGCCAGCATGTGAATGATCACGCAGCCTTCAGGGCCGAAGGCGGTGGCCATCGTGAGCTTGGGGAAATAATGATCGACCGCCCATTGCACAATTTCCCAGGGCGATGGCCGTTTCGAGCTTCTGGCTTTCGGCCGCCAAAAACTCCAGCAGTTCCGGCGTGGCCGAAAGTGGCTGGCCGTCTAAGCCCCGGCGACAGGCGCCGGCTTAGCGACAGGCGATGAGGTGGCAGGGTCGGACATAGGCAGAGCCTTAAAACCGAAATCATCGACGGCTGAAGTCCAAGATTCCCGCGGAAATCGGCGGGAATCGTCGAATGATACGAATGTTGAGTACCAAAGTCAACTATAGTCGATCTCTTGGCTCCTATCGACCGGCTTTGGGCCGCAACTTCAGCCTTTAGCGATTGTAGCGATCTGGCGCACTAAGCCCTGCTTTGTCATAGGGTTACGCGACCGCCGGCCTAAACCCGTTTGCTGAGCCGCGCGGCCAAACGCGAGAGGGCCGTGCTGATGTCGGCGTGGCCAACATGCACGTGCAGCAGGCTGGGGCCGCTGGTGTCGGCCCAGGCTTTTTTCAGGGCTTCGTCCAATTCCCCTTCGGTGCGGATTTCGTAGCCGGTGCCGCCGCCGAACACCTGCGGCAGCTTGTGGTACTGCCACGAGGGGATGTCGTTGAACTTGCAGTTGGGATGCAGGAATCGCTCGGTGCC
Organism: Pirellulales bacterium; assembly: GCA_963773925.1. GTDB lineage: Bacteria > Planctomycetota > Planctomycetia > Pirellulales > JADZDJ01 > CAVRAW01. Next base: position 30,343 of record CAVZDC010000011.1, on the reverse strand, counting down.
GTAACCGCCGTTATCCAGCACGATGATGATTGAGGGGTATCGCCGCTGGATCAGCGTCGATAAGTTCCTGCCCGGTCATCTGAAAGGCGCCGTCGCCGACGATCACCACCGCGCGGCGATCTTTGTTGGCCACGTGCACGCCCAGGGCCGCCGGCACCGAAAAACCCATCGACGTGTAATAGGCCGGCGAGATGAAATCGGTCTGCCCGCGCACCACAAGTTCCGTGGCGGCAAACAGCGAGTCGCCGATGTCGGCAATCACCACGGTTTTGTCGTCGAGCATTTCGTTCAGCCGCGCGGTCAGCCGCTGAATGGTGACCGGGCGCCTCGGGGCGGATCACAATTTTTTCGCCGTCGCTCTTTCGGTCGCTGCGGCAGCGTGCGCTTGGGAGGCTGCGGACGCTTGGCCGCCAAGGCCCGAATAAAATCGCCCAGTTGCACGCCGTGGAAGTGATGGTGCCGGATGCGCAACTGCTCGCTGGTGGCGTAAATGCACTTGGCCGGATCGAGATTGGCGGTGTAAATGCCCAGGTTGATGTCGGTCATGAACGTGCCCAGCAGAATGACGCAATCGCTTTCCTCGATGAAGCGCGTCACTTCCTCGCGGCCCAGGGCCCCTTCGTACAGCCCCACGTACAGCGGATGCACTTCGCTCACCACGCTTTTGCCCAGCATCGTGGCGGCGATGGCGAATGTTGGAGCCCTCGGCCAGGGCCAGCACGTCGTTTTGCAGGCCGAAGCGGTGAATTTCCACGCCGGCGATGATCACCGCCTTTTTGCAGCCGGAAATCCAGCGCATCGCTTCTTCGACGGCTTCGGCCAGCGCTTCCGGATCGCTTTTGGCTTCCTCCAGGCGGAACTGGTGCGGCTTGATCGGCATCACGCTCGACCATGTCGCGCGGCAATTCCAGATAGCCGGGCCGCTTGAAGCGGGCCGCGGCATCCAGCACCCGATCGATTTCGCGAAAGGCTTCCACCGGGTCGTCCAGCTCGGCGCCGGCGACGCAAATTTTTTCGAACACGTCGGCCTGGGTGTGGAAATCGCGCACCTTGTGATGCAACAGTGGATTGTTGATCCGCTCGCCCAGCCCCGGCGCTCCGCTGATGACGATCACCGGCGATTTTTCCGCGTAGGCCCCGGCGATCGAATTGCACAAGCTCAGCCCGCCGACGCAGTACGTCACGCACACCGCTCCCATGCCGTTGACGCGGGCATAAGCGTCGGCGGCAAAGCCGGCGCAATCTTCGCGGGTGCAGCCGACGACTTCGATCGGGCTGTCGTCGAGCATCTTGTAGAAGGTGAGCACGTAGTCGCCGGGGATGCCGAACACGTGCCGCACGCCGTAATCTTGCAGGCGCTTGATCAGGTATTTGCCGATCGACAGACCGGTGATCGCCCGCGATTCGAGCAGGGCCGATTCGCTGTATCGCGGCGGAGTTTTGGGATGGGCTTGCGACATGGTGGCGATTCTAAGGTGCTTTTAAGAGGTGAGTAGGTGAGTAGGTGAGTAAGTAAGAAAGATCGTTCAACGTACTTACTCACCTACTCACCCGTCGGTTACTTTCGCGGTTTTCTCGTCAACACCAGCGTCCACCAAATGCCCAAAAACACGCCCATGCAGGCCAGCACCACCAGCGAGCGGCGGAAATCGTGGGCCAGGTTTTCGCCGCCGAAGCCGCCGAAGTAGGCGCCGATCGCCAGATAGATGCCCCATGCGGCCAGCGCCACGGTGAGCACAATCAGCAAGATGGGCCGGGTTGAGTCGCTTGGCGAGTCATGGCTGGGAATTGCAGCATTGGACTGGACACCTCTGCGCCTAGCGAACTCAGCCGCTATCAAAAATACGCCGCTCGTTGTCAGAGCGACGACATTTTGGCGGCAAAATTTACACGCGGCCGCACGGATTATTGACGGTTAATCATCGTCGCCGCAATGGTTTCCGGAAAACCGCCCGCACTATGGCACGCTCCTTGCAATTTTACGCTCTCAGATCCGACATGTTGCCGGACAAGCAGGGAGGCAAGGAAGCTACCGTCCAACGAGGAGTTCAGTTATGAAGCGTTTCATCCTAGCCGCCGTTTTGGGAGTTTCGGCGCTTACCGGTTTTGCCGGCACGGCCGAAGCCCATTGGCATCACGGCTGCGGTCCACGCGCCGGTGCGATACTACTATCCGCCGCGCGTTGTCGCCTATGCCCCGCCGGTCGTGTACGGCCCCCGGTTGTTTATCCCGCGCCGGTGGTGTATCCGACCAACAGCGTTTCGTTCTTCGGGCGGAATTTCGCGCTGCGGTTCGGCTTCTAAACGAAAACCAGAAAATTCATCGAGCGGACGACCAAATGGCTTTGGGGAGCTGGTCGTCCGCTTTCGGTTTAGGGCCTGTTCGCGTGGCTGGCAGAGCGGCGAGTTTTCTTGAGCGCTTCCAGCGCGCGGTCGCGAGCGATGGCATGTTCGACGATCGGCCGCGGATACGTCTTGCCCAACTCCACGCCGGCGGCACGCAGCACGTCGGCCGGCGCTTCCCAGGGCTTGTGAATCCACTCGTGCGATAGTTTCGACAGTTCCGGCACCCAGCGGCGCACGTAGTCCCCCTGCGGATCGAATTTCTCCCCCTGCACCACGGGGTTGAAGATGCGGAAAAACGGCGCGGCATCGGCGCCGCAGCCGGCGACCCACTGCCAGCCCAGCGTGTTGTTGGCCAGATCGGCGTCGACCAGCGTATCCCAAAACCAGCGCGCGCCTTCGATCCAGGAAATCAGCAGATGCTTCACCAGGAACGATCCCACCACCATCCGCACGCGGTTGTGCATCCAGCCGGTGGTCCACAGTTGCCGCATGCCGGCGTCGACCAGCGGATAGCCGGTTTGGCCGCGCTGCCAGGCGCGTAGCGATTGCGGATCGTTGCGCCAGGGAAATTCGGCGAACTGAGGCCGCAGCGGAGCCGACTTTCCGTGTGCGGAAAATGGTAGAGCAAGTAATGAGCAAATTCGCGCCAGCCCAACTGTCGCAAGAAAGGGCTCGGCCGCCAAGGGCATCGGCCCGCCCGTCTGCCCGCCGGCCGCTTCCTTGACTTCGTGCCACACGCGCCGCGGGCCGACTTCGCCAAAATGCAGATGGGGCGAAAGCCGCGAAGTTGCCGGCGGCTCCGGCCGATCGCGCCCGACGCATATCCGCGGAGCTCGTGCTGTGCAAAGTGTTTGAGTCGCTTTTGGTGCGCCCTCCAGCCCCGGCGTCCAAGCCTCGCGCAGGCCGGAGGCCCAGTCGACCGTCGGCTCGAGCTGCAATTCGGCAAGCTCGAGACTGGCAGGCCACGTGGCGGCGCGGGCAGCCGCGCCGGAGCGGGCAACCGTTCTGGCGGCTCCGGTCGATCAAGGCAGGCTTTCCAAAACGGCGTGAAAACTTGAAATGGCCCTCCCGCAGCAGCCTGGACTTCGTCGGGATCGAATAGCAAGCTTGCGGTCGAAATGTTTGCACCTTGAATGCCGGCCGCTTGAAGTGTGTTTCCACTCGGGCATCGCGCTGGCGGATCGGCGGCTCGTAGCGGCGGTTCCAGAAGACGCTGCCGGCGCCGACTTCCTTTACGATCGCCAACAGCGTTTCGGCAGTCGGCCCGCGGCGAACGATCAATTTGGAACCGCAGGCGACCAATCCGCTTTTGCGAGCTCGGCCAGCGATTGATGCAGCCACCAGCGGCTGGCGGCGCCCGGAGCTCCAGGGTTGTTCTTCTTCCGGCGCCCAGATGAAGACGGGAATCATCGGCCCGCCTTCGGCGGCTGCGGCGCGCAGCGCAGGATGATCGTGCACCCGCAGATCGAGTCGGTACCAGCAAATGGATGGTGATTGACTCACCGCTCTGCCCCCTCGAGCGCCCGCAGCCGACCGAGGTGAAATCAACCTGTCTTCGCGGCCGGCGCGGCGCCGAATTGCTTTGCCTTCGCTTTTCATCTGCTGCTCGAATCGCGCCCGCGCCTTTTCCCACATGCCGGCGCTCATCGGCACGGCGCAGCCGCCTTTGGTTTTGCAATCGTTGTAGCCGGGCGCCTCGCCGCAGCCCCCTTGGTGTTTGCAATCGTTTTGCGTGGCGCAGTCGTGCTTCACCGCGGCGCATGAGCCCTGGCCGGCGCAGGCATTCTGCTTGTCGGCCCCTTCTGCCTTTGCAATCGTTCAGCCCGCGGCAGGCGTGAATTCCAGCGGCGACTGCCACCACCGCGCCCGCATGCCCGCCGCCGGCATTCTTTTCGTTCTTTTCCGAAGAGCAGCCGAACATTGTACCCGCAACCATTCCGCCGAATGCCGCGGAAGTGAGTTTGTTGAAATCACGGCGTGAAAGATTGCTGCGCATGGAGATTTGCTACTTCTTTGCCCGGGACTTGTCAACCTTGCCCCAGACGACTAGAACTAATGCGATTGATTGACGCCTGGATCGTTTTCCAAAGCGAGCGCTCGTGAACGCAGATTGCTGACCGCAGTATCTGGCCGTCCATTAGTGTTTCGATTGGAAAATGTTAGATGAACCAGCGCCATCGATCAAGATTCTTCCAGTTGTTTGTTTCGCGCCGAGTTCGGCGAATTCTCTTTCGCCGTGCGCAAGCTGCAGCCCGCTGGACGGCCCTCGGCATTTACCTGTTTTTGTCGCTGGGCATTCAATTGCCGCTGGCCGTTGCGAAAAAATCCGGCCAGCCGTATCCCTGCATGAATCATCCCTGCGGCTGCGCTTCCGCCGAGCAGTGTTGGCGACATTGCTGCTGCACGACGTTGGAACAACGACTGGCTTGGGCCCGCGAACATCATGTGACGCCTCCCGATTACGCTTTGGCCGACGCGCGTGCTCGCGGCATCGATTGGGAAACCTATTGTGCGGTCGGCGCGGAGCACGAATCGCGCATCTGCCGCGACGGCGAAGAGCAACCCGCAAACTGTCGCCAACACGTTTGCCATGAAGAACACCGCGGCCAACCACAAAACGGGTCATCTCAGCACGAAGATGCCCCCGCTGCCCCGCCGCAGGGCGTCGTGTGGATTGCGGCGCTCGCCTGCCAGGGAAGCGATTTGAATTGGTCGGGGCAAACCGTTTCAATACCGCCGCCGGCGGAAGCACAATTGGCGGATTCTCCGAATATGGCCGAGCAATTGTCGGTGCCGACCGAGCAATTCTCGTCGATCTCTTTTGCCCCCACAACGCCGCCGCCGCGCTCTGCGGCCATCTGATTCTGAGAGTTGACGTGCGCCGCCGCCGCGCGCTCGGTCAACTCCCAATCGCGCCCCAGCCTCAGAATCCGTGCGAGTGGAGGATTGCCATGCGCAAACAACTGCGCATTCACGCTGGTCGAAGTGCTGGTTGTAATTGGCATCATTGGGCTGCTCACCGCGCTGTTGCTGCCCGCCGTGCAGAGTGCGCGCGAAGCCGCTCGGCGCACCGCGCTGCGCCAGCAACTTACGGCAGATCGGCCTGGCAATGCAGCAATACGCAATGACGCACCAGGGTCGATTCCCTTGGAACGTGCACGCGGGGCAAACCCAAGGCTGGATGTACACGCTGATGCCGTTTGCGGAAAACGTGGACGACATTCGCATGTGCCCCGACGATCCCAACTACGTGCAGCGCATGGCCGATCCGAGCAAGGAGTCGAGCTACGTCATCAACGAGTACGTTTCGTCGGCCGGCGTAGACGGCGCCATCTTGCGCCTGTACAAGGTGCACGACACGTCGAAGCTGATCGTCCTGTTCGAAGGCTCCGACAATCGGGGCGCTCAGGACGATCACGTGCATGCGTCGGTTTGGTATACCCCGCTCAAAATTGCCCAAGGGCTGGTCTGGCCGGGAATTACCAACGAAATCAATCCCTCGCGACACGTAGTTTCGGCGCTCAGCCAGACGGCACGTACTCCGGCGGCTCGGCCAACTACTTGTTCGCCGACTGCCACGTGGAAACCATCAGCGAGCTCGCGGTGTACGGCTGGGTACAGCGAGACATCGCTGCGGGCACAAACTTCGCCCTGCCCCATTAGCAGGCGAGGCAACGCGCCATGATTCGTTTTAATTGACATTTAACTTCATTGGAGAATGTTCGATGAAACTTTTTTCCTTCGGTGCGGCACCTTTGGCGATCCTGTTGGCCGTGGCAATGGCGCATTCCTGCGCTGGGCACGGCTTCAACTTGAGCCTCAGCGGCAACAAGATTGAAACGGATCCCGAAAACACCCCAGTGATCGATCCCCAGTTGTTCGTCGCCGCGTTTTCACTTCCCATTTCCGGCGTTTACTTCACCGATCATGGCGCGGTGGACGACACCGACTCGGGCGACTTCAACTCCGACGACACATTTCAGATCGATTTCCTGGGCCCGCTGTGGTTTTCAGACGGCAGTGCGGCGGTTCAGGAATCGACAGGCCTGACTTTGGATGCCACCAATCAGTACCCGCCGTTCGATTCCGTGACGATCACCGGAACGTCATCTGCGCAGACCGGATTTGCCATTTCCGGCCAGGATGCCCACGAGATTTTGTGGGAGCTATCCGGCGGCACGGTCGCACCGGGAGTGTATGGCTTGGCCTACCGGATCAGCGGCTGGCAGCACGGCAACCTTGCGGATCCGTATGATCCCAGCGACACGCTGGTGGTGGCTTTCAACACTTCTGGGTTCACTGGGGCCGGTGGACACACGCTGCTCGACGCCCAAACGGCGGTCTTTGCTGCCGCCGTGCCGGAGCCGGGCACGCTGGTGCTTAGCGCAACCGGCTTGGTGATCGCTGGAGTATGGACATTGCGGCGCAGAAGGGCCGCAATTTAGCGTCGTGTCCGCATTCTCACGGCGCGCCGTTGTCGGCGGCTTTGCCGTGCAGATTGCCGGTGCGGAAGGCGTGCGCCATGGCCATCGGCACTTGCGCTTCGGCTTTGATGACCACGGCCCGATTTTCCTGCACCGCGGCTTTCATTTCCTGCTCTTTGGCGATGGCAAAAGCGCGGCGTTCTTCGGCTTTGGCCCGGGCCACGCGGGTGTCGGCTTCGGCCTGGTCGGCTTGCAGCCGGGCGCCGATGTTTTCCCCGACGTCGACGTCGGCGATGTCGATCGAGACGATCTGAAACGCCGTGTTCGCATCCAGGCCGCGCGTCAGCACCGCTTTGCTGATGCGATCGGGATTTTCGATCACGCTCAGATGGCTGTCCGCCGAGCCGATGGCGGTGATGATGCCTTCGCCGACGCGGGCGATGATCGTTTCTTCCGTGGCCCCGCCGATCAGTTGCTGCAAATTGGTGCGCACCGTCACGCGGGCTTTCACGCGCAGCTCGACGCCGTTTTTGGCGATGGCCGAAAGCGTGCTTTTGCGGCTGGTGTTGGGATCGGGGCAATCGATGACTTTCGGATTGACGCTGGTTTGCACGGCATCGAGCACGTCGCGGCCGGCCAGGTCGATGGCGGCGGCGCGGTCGAAATCCAAATCGATGTCGGCGCGCTGGGCGGCGATGATGGCGCGGATCACGCGCGGCACGTCGCCGCCGGCCAGGTAGTGCGCTTCCAACCGCCGCGTGGTGATGCCGGTGTGCGGATCGGTTCCCACGCCGGCTTGCATGGCCATGATTTTGGCTTGCACGATCACGCGGGCATCGACCTTTCGCAGGCTCATGCCCACCAGGTTCAGCAAGCTCACCCGGGCGTTGGACATGTACGCCTGGAACCACATCTTGCCGTAGGTGAGCATCAGGATCAGAAAGATCAGGAAGAAAAACGCCGCCACGCCGCCGACGAGGTACAGCCAGACGTTGTCGGGCATGCGATCGAGCTGGGCGAGTAGATGAGTTGCCGAGACGGACATTGGTTAGTTCCAGAGTCGAGGAGGCGCAGCGGAATTTCAGTCCGCGGCTCATAGCATACCGCTTTGTGTGGCGTCCGACCAGTTGCACGCCACAGAATCGACGTAGCAGCTACTCGATCCAGCCGCCGCCCAGCACGCGCTGGCCGTCGTAGCAGACGGCGGCCTGGCCCGGCGCCACGCCGTAGCGCGGTTCGTCGAACTGCACGCGAAAGCGATCCGGGCCGAGCGGTTCGACCAGCGCCGGTTCCGCGGTGCTGTTGTAGCGGATTTGCACCAGCGCGCGAAATGGCTCGGCCGGCGGATCGATCAGCCAATTGGCACGATCGGCGATCAGTTCGCGGCGGGCCAATTCTTCGCGCCGGCCGATCACCACGCGGCGCGTATCGGCTTCGATGCGCGTGACGTAATGCGGTTCGCCCAGCGCCACGCCCAAGCCCTTGCGCTGGCCGATGGTGAAGGCTTCGATGCCCGCGTGATGGCCCACCACTTCGCCGTCGTGCAGCACGATTTCGCCAGAAGTGTCAGTTCGACTTCGCCGCGGCGGCGGCGCACAAATTCAGCATGGTCGCCGCTGGTCACGAAGCAAATCTCCTGGCTGTCGGGCTTGTCGGCCACGCGCAGGCCAAGTTCGTGGGCCAGTCTGCGGATTTGCGGCTTGCGGTACGCGCCGATCGGCAGCATCATCCGCGGCAAATAGTGCCGCGCGACGCCAAACAGGACGTACGACTGATCTTTGGCGGCATCGAGGCCGCGCATGCAGCGCGGTGGCTGGATCCGCAGCACAAGGACGGCATGCTCGATCCGCGCATAGTGGCCGGTGGCGACGAATTCCGCCCCGACGCTGTCGGCATACTCGAACAGCTTGCCGAACTTCAGCCAGTTGTTGCACACCACGCACGGGTTGGGCGTGCGGGCGGCGGTGTATTCGTCGACGAAGTAATCGATGATCCGCGCGAAATCTTCGCTCAGATTCAAAGCGTAAAACGGCACGTCGAGCGATTGGGCCACGCGGCGGGCATCTTCCGCATCGGCGGCGCTGCAGCAGCCCTGCTTGTGATCGGCCGGGCGCTGCACGATCGGCAGCGTCGCAAGCCCAGGGGTTGCAACCCCTGGGCTTGAACAAGCTGTTGCATCAGCGGCTTCACGCATGTTCGCCGTGGCGCATGAAGACGCCGATCACCTCGTGGCCGGCGCGGCACAACAGCGCCGCGGCCACGCTGCTATCGACCCCGCCCGACATTGCCATCACGACTCGAGACACGGGGGCTCCTTCGGAGCAACGAGTGAGTAAGTGAGTAGGTGAGTAAGTGAGACGATTTCATTATAAGGAAGTTCACCAGTATACCTACTCACTTACTCACCTACTCACTCCTTTTCACAACGTGCCTTCCAATTCCAGAATCTGCTGCAGCTTGGCCAGCGAGCGGGTGAGCATCACGCGCACCGCGCCGTCCGATTTTCCCAGCTTCTCGGCGATATCTTTCGACGGCAGATTTTCCAGGTAGCGCAGCCGCAACGCCTCGCGATGATCTTCCGGCAGTTTTTCCAGCGCCGCCAGCAGCTTCATTTGCCGCTGATCGCGCGAAAAGGCCTGGCTGGCGGAAGTCATGCTGGCCACCAGCAAATTGATCAAGCCGGGCCGGCTGGTGTCGCTGGTGCTGCCGCCGGCGTTGAGCGAAACTTCGCGCCCGGCATCGCGCTTCTGGCTGCCGAAGAAGCGGCGATGGGCGTCGATGATCCGCCGCTCGGCCACCTGGCACAGCCAGTTGAACGGATCGCGATCGGCCAGATCGACCTCGCCAATCGAGCGGATCGCTTCGGCGCTGGTTTCCTGAAACAGATCGTCCGGCTCGATCTTGCGCCGCAGCGCCGCTCCCAAGCGGCGATCGATGAACGCCAACAGTTGCGGCCGCTTGGCGACGATGAAATCGGCCAGCGCCTGCCCGTCGCCGCTGCGCACTTGCTTCACAACGGCTTCTTCATCCAGGTCCATGGGCGTGCCTACGTTTTTTGTGGGTGCCGGATGGGTAGTGTATCAGACGCCTTCGTTTTGGGCACCGTCGCCGGCGGCCGCCAGCGCGTGGGCTCTTCCAACATCCGAACCACGAACCACCACAAGGCCACAATCACCAGCGCGATGACGCCCAGCCCGACCAGCCCGCTGATCACCAGCTGCCGCTCAGTTCGGCCAGCGTGGCGCCGATGGCCTGATTGTAGGAATCCTGCACGACAACAATCCAGCCTGTCGGGCTATCGCGCACATCGACGGGGGCTTGGGCGGCCAGATAGCGTTGGCGATAGGCTTTTGCCTCTTTGTCCGCGGCCAGCGGATCGCGGTAATTCGAATCGCCGGCATTCAGCGACTGCATCACCTCGGGCGAGAGTTTGTAATCGGTGAAAAACCGTTCCGGCAGTTGGCCGTCGTTCTTGATCACGTCGTCGAAAACCGGATGCTGCAAGATGATGTAGCCGGGAGGCTTGCCGTCCGATTCGCCGGTGTGATCGATCTGGCGGCCATCGACCAGCACGGCAAATTGATTGGCGCGGTTGGCTGCTTCGGTCGGATCGACCAAGGGAAGTTCGATGAATCGTTCGCCGACGTTGAACGACATCGCCACCACGCCCAGAAATTTTTTGCGCCCGTCGGCCGTCCTGCGAAAAAATGGGGGACGAAATGGACACGACCCACAGATCCGACGAGTCGCTGGTGTAGACGGCCGAAAGTTGCGTGGCCTGCAGATGCTGATCGGGCTCGGGCCGCCAACTGCGGCGGTGATCGGCCGATCTCGCCGTTGAAATAACTTCGCCAGGCAAAGTTTTTCCCCAGCGTGTATGTCGCTGGCCGGCCAGCGGGCCACCTGGGTGCCTTGCGCGTCGGTGATAAACCAACTGGAAACTTCCGCCTTCGTTTTTTCGCCGGTCAGCTTTCTTCAGATCCTTCAGCCGCGCGTCCAGCGCTTCGGCCTGCGCGGCGCGGCGCAGCTTTTCGCGCAGCTCGTTGAAATCCTGGCGCCGCTTGCTTGGGATCGCTCAGTTGCTCCAGCATTTTTTGCGTCGCGGCGTCGCTTTCCAAGGCCGCCAGCGATTGGATGATTTGCGGATCGGACGCCACCTGTTCCACGTCGCGGAATCGCATTTCCAAATCTTTGCCCGCGGCGGTGGCCACGCTGCGGGCCGCAAATCGCAAGGCCTCCAGCGATTGATCGATCTGCGCATCGCGCGAATGCTCCAGCGAGGTGGTGAACCACAGCCACGCCAACACCGACATCACCGTCAACAGCAACACGGGGCCCAGCGCCCCCAGCACCACCAGCGGCCGGCGCGAACGGCGGCGCTGCGCGGGCATCCAGCGCATCGAGCACCGCCTGCACTGTCGGGATATCGTTGGCGCGGATCGGCGGCCAAGCAGCGATCGATGATTTCCGCCAGCGACTTATCGACGCCGGCAATTTCGCGGTGCTCGGTCGGCGGCGGCGATTGCACGATCAGCTTGCGATAGCGCGCCAGCCGCTGATCCAAATCGGGCGGCGGCTTCAATTTGCCCGATCGCTTGCTGCGCTGCGATGCGGCGGGCGCCGGTGAGCATGGCGTACAGCATCGCCCCCAAGGCGTACACGTCCCAGCGCGCGTCGGGCACGGCCTGCGGATCGGCCTGCTCGGGGGCCATGTAGAACAGCGTGCCCAAGGCCGGCGTTTGCTCGTGCGACAGCCGCGATTGGCCGAAATCGGCCAGCCGCGGCTTGCCGTCCTGATCCAACAGCACGTTGGCCGGCTTCAGATCGCAGTGCAGCACGCCCTTGCTGTGCGCGTGCATCAGGCCCACGGCGATTTCGCGCAATCAGCGCCGTGGCTTCGCCGGCCGGCAATCGCCCCTGCTTCTGCAATCGCTCTTCGAGCGACCCGTGCTCGACGTACTCCATCACGTAGTACGGCGGCTCGGAATCCCAGCCGACGTCGAGCAACTGCACCACGTAGCGATCGGCCGAAAGGAACGCGAGCTTTTCCACCTCGTGCGACAAGAGCGACCAGTCCAACCCGCCGCGATGCAAATAGAACTTGATGGCCACCTGGCGGCCGGTGGTGCGATCGATGCCCACCCAAACTTCGCCATACGCGCCGGCTCCCAGAAAGCGCCGCGGCTCGTAGCCCGGCACCTGGCACGGCGGCTGGCTGCGCTGGCTAAGCTGGATGGCCCGCAGCAGCTCTTCGCTGCCCTGCGCTTGAGTGAAGTCGGATGGCATAGAGAAAGGCAGAAGGCAGAAAGCAGATGGCAGAACGTGAGAGGCAGCGGAAACTAGGATTCAATGATGACCGCTCGGACAGTGGCCGGTCAATTCGCCGCGAAATTGTGCTGATCTGTTCTGCTTTCTGCCTTTTGCTTAGCCGTTGGGCCACATGAACAGCCGCACGGTATTCCCATCGGGATCGGTGGTGAGCACTTCCCGGAATCCCTCGGGATTGCGCGGCGGGCGGGTAACCGGAGATCCTGCTTCTTCCAATCGCCGCGCCGCCAGGTCGAGATTATCCACTTCGAAACCCAAGCTCCAGCGCGCGCTGGGTTCGCCGGCGGTTTGACGTGCCAGCACCGAAAGCCGAGTATCTCCCGCCTCAAACAAAGCGTAGCCGTCGTCCACCGCACGCACCAGCACGCGCAAGCCAAGCACTTCGCGATACCACTTCACCGTCTGCTCCCACTGCGTGGTGCGCAGTTCGATGCAGTACAGTCCGGGCCGGCGATGTGGTTTGTAGCTGATGCTCATGGCTAGCGGAGAACGCGGAACGGAACCTCGACTAGGCTTCGGCTTTTGCTGTCCGGGATCGAAAAGCTTGGGCGCTGGATGACCGTGATTCGTGGCAGGCATCGATGCGCGCTGGTGTGCTGGCATGAAATTCCTCGGCCGAAAATCCTAAGTCAACAGATTTCATCAAGCAGTTTCCGCGGCAGTCGATCCCGGTACCTCCAATCGCAGCAACGCTTTACAACGTTCGTCGCCGAACAATACCCGCTCGTCACACGTCATTACGAGGCAGGACCGCTGCGGTATCGACGGCGAAGCCCGCAATTACCAAATAACCGTGCGCCAGTCGAGATGACATTGACCCCCCGCCGGTTCTCACTAAAATGTTGCGATTCTTGGAGTTAAGCAAATCGCATGTCGCTCGTCATGACCCCTGATGCCGGCAATCAATCGGAACGATCGGGCGAGGCGCTGGAAGCCGCGCGGCGGGAAAAACTCCGAAAAATCGAGGCCCTGGGCCTTGATCCCTGGGGCGGCCGCTTCGACGACTACCAGGCCATCGGCGAAATCCGCAGCCGCGAAGGCGAAATTGTCGCTCACCCGCCGGCCGCCGGGCAGAGGCACGGCGAGCAGCATGGCCCGCGAGTCCGTGCTTGCGGCCGCATCGTGCTCATGCGCGACACGGGCAAGCTCATCTTCGCCGACATCCGCGATTGGACCGGAAAGGTTCAGCTCTATATCGGCCAGAAGCAGGTCGGGGAGCAAAACTGGGCGCTGGCGCAGTGCTTCGATTTGGGCGATCTGATCGGTGTCGAAGGCGAGCTGAAGCACACGCAAAAGGGCGAGCTGACGATTTTCGCCGACAAGTTGTTTTTCCTCACCAAGTCGCTGGAAACCCCGCCGGATAAGTTTCACGGCTTGCACGATCCGGAACTACGCCACCGGCTTGCGCTATCTCGATCTGATTCATGGCGAGGGGGTGCTCCAGCGCTTTTTGAACCGCACGAAAATTGTGCAATCGATCCGGCAGACGCTGGCCGCCGAACAGTTCGTCGAGGTCGAAGGGCCAACGCTGCATTCGATTGCCGGCGGGGCGGCTGCCCGGCCGTTCGTGACGCATCACAACACGCTGGACATCGATCTGTTCCTGCGCATTGCGCTGGAACTGCACCTGAAGCGGCTGCTGGTCGGTGGCGTCGAGCGCGTTTATGAACTGGGGCGCGTGTACCGCAACGAAGGCATCAGCCCGCGGCACAATCCCGAATTCACGATGCTCGAAGCGTATCAGGCCTACGGCGATTACCGTTCGATGATGGACCTGACCGAAAAGCTGGTCGTGAATGCCATCCGCGCCACCGGCCAGGATCTGAAATTGAAATACGGCGAAGCGACGATCGATTTCACGCCGCCGTTTGCGCGCCACACGTACGACGAACTGTTTCAGAAGCACACCGGCGTCGCGGCCGACGATGCGGCGGGCGTGAAAAAGCTGGCGGAGAAAATCGGCTTCGACACGGCTGGCATCCATCCCGACGTGATCAAAAACGAAGTGTTCGAGGAGACGGTGGAAGACAAACTGGCAGGGCCGGTGTTCGTGATGGATTATCCGGCCAGCATTTGTCCGCTCACCAAGCGCAAGCGCGACAACCCTGCCATCGCCGAGCGGTTCGAACTGCTGTGCAAGGCATGGAAGTAGCCAACGCCTACACGGAACTAAACGATCCCGACCTGCAGGAACAATTGTTCCGCACGCAGTTGGCCGGGCAGAAGGAAGAAGATTCGATGGCCAAAATGGATCACGATTTCATCCGCGCCCTGCGCCACGGCATGCCGCCGGCCGGCGGCTTGGGCCTGGGTATCGATCGCCTGGTAATGCTGCTCACCAACAGCACCTCCATCCGCGACGTGATTTTGTTCCCCCTGCTGCGCCCGGAAGTGGAGAAAAATAATTAACCGCCAAGGCGCGGAGACGCAGATTCCGCAAAAATGAAAATGCTGAATGACCTCTTAGCGGCTCGGCGTCTCTGCGGTTCAAATGAATTAACGGATTGCGATTAGCCGAAGGATTGGCTCGATGTACAAGCTGCTTTTGTGCTGGCGGTATCTGCGAACGCGCTGGATCGCCCTGGCCTCGATCATCAGCGTGATGCTCGGCGTGGCCACGATGATCGTCGTCAACGCCGTGATGGCCGGCTTCTCCAGCGAAATGCAAAACCGCATTCACGGCATCCTCTCGGACGTCGTGTTCGAAAGCCACGGCCTGGAGGGCTTCCAGGATCCGCAGTGGCACATGCAGCAAATCCAGCAGATTGCCGGCCCGTTCATCGAGGGCATGACCCCCACGGTGAACGTGCCCGCCCTGGCGATTTTGAAAGTCCGCGATCGATCGATCACGCGGCAAATCATGCTCATTGGCGTCGACGCGGCCACGCACTCCTCGGTCAGCGATTTCGGCAAATACCTGCAGCATCCGGCCAATCGCCAGAAGCTGAGCTTTGAACTGCGCGACGGCGGCTACGACCTGCGCGATCATCAAATCGGCGACCAGGCCCCGCTGCGCCCCGGCATGGAAAACGCCGGCTGGACGTGGCGCCGCTACATGGCCGACCAGCAAAAGGCCTGGCAAAAAACGCGCAGCCAGGTGCCCGATCCAAAAAGCCAAACGTCCGCAGCCAAGACGCACGAAAGCGCAATCTTCCGAGAATCCATTTGAAATTGCCGACGCGCCGCAAGCCGAGGAATTCGATCCTGCCCGGGAACAGCATACCGGCGCGATCATGGGCATCGCCTTGGCCAGCATACGCGATCATGAGGGGGTCGATCGTTTCTTGGTGCTTCCCGGTGACGACGTGAAATTGATTTTCCCCACCGCCGGCATGCCCCCCAAGGAGGCACACGACAACTTCACCGTCGTCGATTTCTACGAAAGCAAAATGAGCGAATACGACTCGACGTTCGTGTTCGTGCCCATGCGCAAGCTGCAGGAGCTGCGCGGCATGATCGATCCGTCCACCGGCATCGGCAACGTTACTTCGATTCAGATCAAGCTCAAGCCGGGCGTGGATGGCGACATGGTCCGCGACCTGCTGCGCAGCAAATTCCCGCCGGAAATCTACGGCGTTTACACGTGGCGCGACAAGCAGGGCCCGCTGCTGGCCGCCGTGCAAATGGAAAAAGCCGTGCTCAACATTCTGCTGTTCATGATCATCGCCGTGGCAGGCTTTGGCATCCTGGCGATCTTCTTCATGATCGTGGTGGAAAAAACCCGCGACGTGGGCATCCTCAAGTCGCTGGGCGCATCCAGCCGCGGCATCATGGGCATCTTCCTGGGCTACGGATTGTCGCTGGGGCTGGTCGGCGCGGGCGTGGGCTTGGGCATCGGCCTGCTGTTCGTCAAATACATCAATCAAATTCGCTCGGCCTTGGAATGGATCACGGGTCAGGCCGTGTTCGATCCGTCGATCTATTACTTCTATGAAATTCCCACGATCGTCGACCCGTTCACGGTCGCGTGGATTGTTTTTGGCGCGCTGATTATCGCCGTATTGGCCAGCGTGCTGCCGGCCATGCGTGCCGCGCGTCTGCATCCCGTGGAGGCGCTGCGCCATGAGTGAGCAAGCTAAGACTGCGCTGAATCAATCAAGTGCGCCGCGTACCCGGTCCGCGAGTGTGGAATGTGGAATGGGGAGTGGGGAGTCCGCAAGCGCGTCGCCACCAGTTCCTCATTCCTCATTCCCCATTCCCCAGTCCCCATTTGCTTCCACTGCTGTCCATCTGTCCGCCCTTGGCTTGAAAAAGAACTACCAAAAAGCGGCCATCGAAATCCCCGTGCTCACCGGCGTCGATCTCGAGGTGCGCCAAGGGGAATTTTTGGCGATTGTCGGCCAAAGCGGCTCGGGCAAAAGCACTTTGCTGCATTTACTCGGTACGCTCGACGCGCCCACCGCCGGCGAAGTCTATTTTCTGGGCAAGCGGATCGATAATCTGCCATCGCACTTGCGCGAACGGCTGCGCAACGAACAGTTCGGCATGATCTTCCAGTTCTATCACCTGTTGCCGGAGCTAACGACGTTGGAAAACGTGCTGGCGCCTTTGATGATCGGCCGCAGCGCTTGGAGTTACTGGGGCCGGCGGCGCGAATGCCTCGAGCCGCGCCACGCAGCTCTTGGAAACCGTGGGACTGGCACATCGCCTGAAGCATCGGCCGCGCGAACTCTCTGGCGGCGAAATGCAGCGGGTGGCCATCGCCCGTGCCTTGGTCGCCGCCCCGCAAGTGCTGTTGGCCGACGAGCCGACCGGCAATCTCGATCAAAGCACCGGTCAGGAAATTCTCCACATCTTGCGAACCTTGAACCGTGAGCACGGCCTCTCTATAGTCATGGTGACGCACGATCCCTCGATTGCCGCCGAAGCGGACCGCATCGTTCGGTTAGTGAACGGGCAGGTCGCTGAGGCTGCCTAATCCGAAACAAATAAAACTTCTGCCTTCTGCTTCTCCTGCTGTGTCCCTCAAGATTTACATCAACGGCAAGTTCTACGACAAAGACGACGCCAAGATCAGCGTCTTCGACCACGGCTTGCTGTACGGCGACGGCGTGTTCGAGGGCATGCGCAGCTACAACGGCCGCGTGTTCCGCTTGAAGGAACACCTCCAACGCCTGTGGAACTCCGCCAAAGCCATCTGGCTGGAAATTCCGCTCACGCAAGAAGCCATGGCCAAGGCGGTGAACGATACGCTGGCCGCCAACGGCATCCAGGACGGCTACATTCGGCTGGTCGTCACCCGCGGCGTGGGCACGCTGGGTTTGGACCCCAATCGCTGCAGCCAGCCGCAGGTGATCATCATCACCGACAAAATCGAGTTGTATCCGGAAGATTTCTACCGCAACGGCCTGGAAATCGTCACCGCCAGCACGCAGCGCAATCATCCCGGGGCGCTGAATCCGCGGATCAAATCGCTCAACTATCTGAACAACATCCTGGCGAAGATCGAAGGCCTTAAGGCCGGCTGTATCGAAGCCCTGATGCTCAACCACAAGGGCGAAGTGGCCGAGTGCACCGGCGACAATCTGTTCCTGGTGCGCGCCGGCGTGCTGCAAACGCCCCCCTTGGATGCCGGCATCTTGGAGGGCATTACCCGAGCGGCAGTCATGGAGCTGGCCCGCGCGGCCGGCACCGAGGTGCGCGAAATGCCGCTCACCCGCCACGACGTGTACGTCGCCGATGAATGCTTCCTGACCGGCAGCGCCGCCGAAGTTATCCCGGTGGTCAAAATCGACAGCCGGACCATCGGCACCGGTAAACCCGGCCCGGTCACCCGCGATCTGATCGAGCGCTTCCACGCGCTGACGCGGGAAAAATAAAGCGGGCATCATCGACCGGCGGCTGCCGGGCCGTCCCGGTGCCCGCCGGAACGTCGCCGGGCATACCGCCACCCGCCGACTGGCATAAATGACTACTTTTCGCGCGAATTCAATTGACCTTTCTTGTGCCTACGGATAGATTTACCGCCAGAGGGGCTGGGATTTGGACCGAATGAATCGGTCCACGTGCCAAGGCATGATTCATTCTGTCTTCTGGCTAGGTTGATCGCGGGCCGAGAAAGAGCCGCGTTGCGTTTGGCCGTCGAGGGAACGTCGGGTGCAAATTTGCCGTAGCGCCGAGCGGGTCGAAATCCTCGCTCCGGCGAAAGTCAACCTTTTCTTCGAAGTGCTCGCGCGGCGCGAGGATGGCTACCACGAGATCGAAACCCTCATGGTTCCCATCGGGTTGTTCGATACCCTGACGCTGGAAGACGACCCTTCCGGCCGCATGACCCTTGAAGTGCGCAGCACCATTTCGATTGGAAAACAACCGAGTTCCGCGGCGCCAAGCGTGCCGCACGGCTTGAAGCAAATAGAAGCGTTGCCGGAAGGAGACGACAACATTGTGGTCAAAGCCCTGCGCCTGCTAGCCCAACGGGCCGCGCGTTGCGCGCGGCGCCAAAGTGCGGCTGGTAAAGCGGATTCCGCTGGCCGCCGGTTTGGGAGGTGGATCGAGCGATGCCGCTGCCGCCTTGGTGGCGGCCAACTTGGCGTGGCGACTGAATTGGCCCGCTGGGCCGGCTGGTCCCCATTGCCGCGGAGTTGGGTAGCGATGTGCCGTTTTTCCTGGCCGGCGGGCCGGCCGTCTGCCGGGGACGCGGTGAAAAGGTTGAGCCGGTCGGCGGTTTTGGAAGTTTACACCTGGTGTTGATTCGACCACCCGAGGGCTTGTCGACGGCGGCGGTTTATCAGATCTGTCACCCCGGCCGGCCCCGGCCAATTGATCCGGTAATTGAGGCGATACGTAGGAAAGAGTTGAAGACCATCGGTCCGGTTACGCACAACCGCCTGCTGGAGCCAGCCCGGCGGATGTCGGCGTGGATCGGGCAGGTGCTCGATCGGCTGGCAGGCGAAGGCTGCCCGGCGATCGGCATGAGCGGCAGCGGAACGAGCTGTTTTGCGTTGTGTCCCACGGCACGAGGGCGCGCCGAACGGCGGCGCGTGTGCGGGCTCGCTTGCGGGGCCGCTGCCGAGTGTGGGTGGTTCGGTCGATGTAGTCGGGGCGTCCCATTACGGGACGCGACGGCGGCGTTCAGTGCGATTGTTGGTCAGAGTCAAATCCTCGCCCGAGGGATTTCGGGCGTACGATCCTCCGATTCGCAAGGAGAACAGCCGTGGAGATCACCGAAGTTCGCATCAAGCTGATGGAAGAGCCGGGCGAGCGATTACAGGCATTTTGCTCGATCACGTTCGACGATTGCTTCGTCATCCGCGATCTTAAAATCATCGACGGCGCCAACGGCCCGTTCGTGGCCATGCCCAGCCGGAAACTGACCTCGCATTGCCCTCAGTGCGGCGCAAAGAACCATTTGCGCGCCAGCTACTGCAACGAATGCGGCATGAAGATGAATCCCAACCGGGCTCCGCTGGACGACGAGGGGCGCGCCAAGCTCTACGCCGACATCGCCCACCCCATCAACAGTGCCTGCCGCGAGGCGATTCAAGAGCGCATTCTCCGCGAATTTCGCGAGGAAAAAGAGCGGGCCAAGCTGCCCGGATACGTTTCCCGTTACGACGATTTCGATATCGACGACTACGTTCCGGCCCGGCATTCCCGCGGTGGGCCGCGCAGCCATCCGACCAGCCACTACGCTCGATCCGGCCATTCTTCCGGACAAATGCAAATGGCCGAGCCGGCCGCTCGCTCGGCACAAAAGCCCGAGGCGCGATCGGCCAAGCCGGCCGGTTCTGGCTCGGCCGGCGGCGCCCGCTCCGACGGAAAGCCCGAGCACGACGGCTCCCAGGGCGACTTCGGCGCGGGAATCTTTTGACGCGCTCTGGCGCCGCCACCCGCCGCAATTTCTTCGCCCGGGCGCACGGTTTTTCAAATGGCACCGATTATGCTGTTGCCCCGCGGCGCCTGATTTCCACGCGCCGCCGCGCTGGCATCGCTGGCGTTGCCGCCGCCGTTATCGCTCGCTGCAAATTCTTTTCTTTAATCGCTCGATTGGTCCGCAAACGGGTACACAAGCCACCGGATTCTTGTATGATACGATGATTGGATCGCTCGCTCCTTCTTCTTATGAAACAGCCACGAGGGCAAGCACGTTGAAACTCGATCTGGATTTGGAACGCTGGTCGGCTGTCGATTCGGCCGAACTGTACGAAGTGGCGCGCTGGGGCAACGGCTACTTTTCGATTAACGACGAAGGGCATGTCTGCGTTCACCCCACGAAGGATCGCGAGCGCTCGATCGATCTGAAGAAGCTCGTCGATGGCCTGCAATTGCGCGGCATCGATCTGCCGATCCTGATCCGCTTTGCCGACATCCTCAAGCAGCGCCTGGGCGAAATTCACGCCACCTTCCAGTCCGCGATGGCGGATCAAAAGTATCAAGGCGACTACTGCTGCGTATATCCCATCAAGGTGAACCAGCAACGCCAGGTGGTGGAAGAAGTCCTGGAATTCGGCAAGCCGTTTCGCTTCGGCCTGGAAGCCGGCAGCAAGCCGGAACTGTTGGCTGTGGTGGCGATGGCCTCCAACGAAACGCCGATCATCTGCAACGGCTTCAAAGACGCCGAGTTCATTGAAACCGCGATGCTGGCGCACAAAATCGGCCGCAACATCATCCCGGTGGTCGAAAAATACACCGAGCTGGGATTGATTCTGGAATATGCCGAGAAGATCGGCGTGCGCCCGAAGATCGGCATGCGCGTGAAGCTCGCCGCGCGCGGAAGCGGCCGCTGGCAATCGTCCGGCGGCTACCGCTCCAAGTTCGGCCTGACAGTTTCCGAAATCCTTAAAGGCTTGGAGGAACTGAAAAGCCGCGGCATGCAAGATTGCTTCAAGCTGCTGCACTTCCATCAGGGCAGCCAAATTACCAATATCCGCCACATCAAGGCGGCGCTGAACGAAGCGGCCCATGTGTACACCGAATTGGCCGCTCGCGGCGCCGGACTGGAATACCTCGACGTCGGCGGCGGCCTGGGCGTCGATTACGACGGCTCGCAAACCAACTTCGAATCCAGCGTCAACTACAGCCTGCAGGAATACGCCAACGACGTGGTGTACCACATTCAGCGGGCTTGCGACGATGCCGGGGTGAAGCATCCCACAATCGTTTCCGAAAGCGGCCGCGCCGTGGTGGCCTACCACAGCGTACTGGTGTTCGGGGTGTTGGGTGTTTCCGAGCAGGGGCAAAACGGCATTCCGCCGCAGTTGCCGCCCGACATGGAGCAGCCGCTGTCGGATCTGATGGAAACGTACCAAAACCTTGGCGTGCGCAACATTTTGGAAAGCTACCACGACGCCCAGCAATCGTTGGACAACGCCATGACGTTGTTCTCCAATGGCTACCTGCCGCTGGATCAGCGCAGCCTGGTCGAGAATTTGTTTTGGGCCATCTGCCACAAAATCCAGAAGCTTGCTCAGCAAATGGAATTTGTGCCCGAGGAATTACAGGGGCTCGATTCGCTATTGTCCGACACGTATTTCTGCAACTTCTCGCTGTTCCAATCCATTCCCGATAGCTGGGCCATCAAGCAACTGTTCCCGTTGATGCCCATCCATCGCCTGGCGGAGCGCCCCACGCGCCACGCCGTGCTGGGCGACATCACCTGCGACAGCGACGGCAAGCTCGACCAGTTCATCGACCGCCGCGACGTGAAGCGTACGCTCCCGCTGCACCAGTACGAAGGCAATCCGTACTATTTGGGCGCCTTCCTCATCGGCGCGTATCAGGAAATTCTCGGCGACTTGCACAACCTGTTCGGCGACACCAACGCCGTGCACGTGGCCATGGACGACTCGGGCGAAGTGCTGCTGCAAACCGTGATCAAAGGCGACACGGTGCGCGAAGTGCTCGACTACGTCGAATTCGAGCCCGACGCCTTGGTGCGCCAACTGCGCGACGCCACCGAGTGCGCCGTGCGCGAAGGCCGCATCAGTTTCGAGGAAGCCGGACGCTTCCTTAAGTTCTACGAAGAAGGCCTCCAAGGCTACACCTACCTGGAAGAGCCCGAGCAGCGGTGAGCGGCCTATGCCCTCACGGTATCCACCGGCGCGCGGCGTGATCTTCGATCTCGACGGCACGCTCGTTGATTCCGCGCTGGATTTCGATCAGATGCGCCGCGAGATGGGCTTTCCCCCTGGCACGCCGGTGTTGGAAGGAATCGCGGCACTTCCGACGGATGAAGCGGCCCGTTGCTGGGCAATTCTAGAACAGCACGAGCGCGCCGGTTGCCAACGAGCTACTTGCACGCCGGGCGCCGCCGAGCTGTTGGGCGAGTTGGCCGCGCAAGCCTTCCATCGCGGATTGCTCACGCGCAACAGTCGGCGTTTCACTGAAGAATTAATCGAGCGTCTCGGGCTGACATTCGACGCCGTGATGACCCGCGACGACGCCCCGCCGAAGCCCGACCCTGAGGCGATTTGGCGAATTTGCGAGATGTGGGCAATCGAACCGCAGCTCGCCGCGATGGTCGGCGATTATCGCTTTGATCTGGAAGCCGGCCGCGGCGCCGGTACGCGCGCCGTGCTTTACACCGCCGGCCGGCTGCGGGAATCGCTGCCCGCCTGGGCCAGCCAGGCGGATTACGTGCTATCGGCCCTGCATCCGGCCGACGATTTTGTGCGCTGGCTGCGCGAAACGCTCTAGGGCCGCAGCGGCGTGCTCGATAGAATTCCCGACCCGTCGCAGTGGCAATTTCTGTCGAATTCCGAGGTTTTGCAATGGCCAAACGTCCGGGCTGGTGGATCGCAGTGTTGTGCGCGGCGTGCGAAATTTGCTTCGTGTCCACGCTGTCGGCGCAAACACAACCGGATGCACCCAAGCCGCGTCCGCCGGAATCCGCCGCGCAGCCGAGCGGCGTTCTACCCAACGGCCAATCGGCCCAGCAGCAGCACCTTGCCGTTCAGCCGCCGTTTGTGCTTACCGCGCAGCAGCAGCAGGATCTCGACCATTTGCTGGACGAATGGGAGAAGCAAAGCAGCGCCATCAAAACCTTTAAGTGCTCGTTCACGCGCTGGGAGTACGACCCGGCGTTCATTCCAAATCCCAAGCAGCCCAAGACCGAATGCCACGGTGAATTGAAATACGCCGCCCCCGACAAGGGCTTGTTCCACGTCACCGAAGCTTCCGAAGCCGTGCTCGATCCCAAGACGCAAGCGTGGGTCATGAAAAGCGTCGATCCCACCGAGTATTGGACCTGCGACGGCAAATCCATTTACGAGGTCGACGCCAAGAAGAAGCAGATCATCGAGCAGCCCATCCCCGCCGAGCTGCAGGGCAAATCGATCACCGACGGCCCGTTGCCCTTCGTCTTCGGCGCCAAAGCCGACACGCTGCGCAAGCGCTATTTCATGCGGGTAGTCACGCCGCCGGAGCGTAGCAACGACGAGGTCTGGCTCGATGCGCGGCCGCGCACCCAAAAGGATGCCGCCAATTTTTCCCGCGTCGAATTGATTCTCTCCAAGCCCGAACTGCAGCCGGTGGCAATTCAGATTTACAATCCCGGCGCAGGCCCGCAGAACCAATCGCGCACGGTCATCAAGCTGGAAAACGCCTCGGTCAACAGCCCCTGGGCGCCGATTCAACAGTTGTTTAACGATTTCGCGCGCCCAGCATTCTGGGCTACAAGCATGTGGTCCAGCAGCCGCAAGTGCCGCCGCCTAGCGCGCCGCAATCGCCGGGCTCAAACGGTCTGGAGCAAGCCGGCCGCGGCAAATCGCCGCAGCGCTGAAAGCGGCGCGCACCGGGCGAATCCCAAGTTCTTTCGGCCGTGCTGGTTCTGGCGTGCCACGCGGCGCGGCAAATTTGACTCACCCCGCCCCCGTTCTATAATCGGTCGTGGAAACTTCGATTGCGCAACGGTTTGCGCAGTCTCTCACGGGCCCGATGTTTGGCCAGGTATGGCATTTTCAAATCGTGCCAGCGCGCCTCGATGGAAGAAGGTGCGCCAGCTCTTTTGGCTGTGCGTGCTGGCCGCGGCATTTTCGACGGTTTGGGCCGACGAGCGTCCGGGTGCGGATAAATCCGACGCGACAAAACCCGTTGCCGACAAGCCCGCCGCCGGCCAGCAAGCCACTGGCTACTTGATCCGCGTCGATTTGCCGATCACCGGTGAGGTCGACACGAAAGTTCGCGCCGGCGTGACCAAGCTGCTCGGCGGCCTGCCGCACGGCGCAGTCGCCGGCCGGTGCTGGTGCTTGAGCTGTGGCCAGGCCAGGTCGAAGGGGGAGCGGGCAGCGATTTCTTCCGCGCCATGTCGCTGGCACGTTTCCTTTCCAGCCGCGACATGGCCGGCGTCAAAACCGTGGCCTATCTGCCCAAAACCGTCAAGGGGCATGGCGTGCTGGTGGCAATGGCCTGCGAGGAAATCGTCATGGCCCCCGATGCCGAATTGGGCGAAGCCGGCATCGACGAGCAAACCATCGGCCCCACGGTGCGCAGCGGCTACAAGGAAATTGCCGACGCGCGCCGCACCATTCCCGCCGCCGTGGCGCTAGCGATGCTCGATCGCGACGTCCAGGCGCTCAAAGTAACTACCGAAGTCGGCACTGAGTACGTGCTGGCCGACGAGCTCGATGCCCTGAAGCAACGCCGCGTGGTTCAAGCCACCGAAGAACTCAAACCGCGGCCGTTCATCTTCGACGGTCGCCGCGGCCGGGAAGAGCTGGGCCTGGTGAGCTACCTGGCCGACGATCGCGCCGAGCTGGCGCATTCGCTCAACCTGCCTCCCTCCGCGCTGCAGGAAAACCCTGCTCTGACCGGCGGCTGGCAGCCGGTGCAGGTCGATATCAAGCGTGCGATCACCGCCAAAGACATCAACATCGTGCAGCGGAAAATCGAAGATCAAATTCGCGAAAACGACGTCAACCTGGTGGTGCTGTGGATCGACAGCGACGGTGGTTCCTACACCGACAGCCTGCGGTTGGCAACATTCTTGTCCTCGCTCAAGCCGGGCCAGGTTCGCACCGTTGCCTATGTGCCCCGCAGTGCCCGCGGCGATGCGGCCCTGATCGCCTTGGCGTGCAACCAGATTGTGATGTGCCCCGATGCCCGCATCGGCGGTTCGGGCGCCGGCACGTTGCACCCCGACGAAATTCAGCCAACTGCCAAAGTGCTGCGCGAGGCCATTAAGGCCGATAAAACACGAAGCTGGTCGATTCCCGTGGCGATGGTCGATCCGCAATTGAAAGTGTATCGGTACATTCAACCTTCCACCGGCTTGACGGAATACTTCTGCGAGGAAGAGCTGGCCCAGCAGCGCGATCCCGGCTCTTGGAAGCAACAAGAATTGGTCACCGGCTCTAGCGGTCCCCTGATGCTGTCGGGCCGCCGGGCCGCCGAGCTGGGCGTGGCTTGGAAGTTGGTCGACAATTTCGATGGATTCAAGCAGGCGTACGGCTTGGAAAAAAATCCGGCCATGGTCGAGCCCGGCTGGGTCGATTATTTGGTCGATGCGCTCACCACCGATGGCGCGCGGATGTTCCTCTTGGTGATGGGCTTCGTGGGCCTGTACCTGGAAATTCACACGCCGGGCTTCGGCGCGGGCGCGTTCATCGCCTTGGTCGCGTTCATGCTTTACTTCTGGGCCCAGCATCTCAAGGGCACCGCGCAAGTGTTGGAAGTGCTGCTGTTCCTGGCCGGCATGCTCTGCATGGTGCTGGAGATTTTTGTGATCCCGGGTTTTGGAATCTTCGGTCTCGGCGGGGGATTGTTGATCATCGCCTCGCTGGTGTTGGCCAGCCAGACGTTCATCATCCCCGCCAACGAATATCAGTTGGGGCAGTTGCGCGATTCGCTGCTGGTGCTGGGCGGAGCGGCGCTCGGCTGCCTCATGATGGCGGCGGTCATGCGCCGGCTGTTGCCCAATGCGCCGGTCTTCAGCCGCATGATGCTCCATCCGCCAACCATGGAAGAAGCCGAGGCCATTTCGCACCGCGAATCGCTGGCCGATTACGCCCACCTGCTGGGCAGCGAAGGCGTCGCCGCCACGCGCTTGATGCTCTCCGGCAAAGCGCGCTTCGGCGACAAGTTGGTCGACGTGGTGGCCGCCGGCGAACCGATTGACCGCGGCACGCCGATCACCGTGGTCGAGGTCAGCGGCAACCGCGTGGTGGTGCGGCCGGTGCACGAAGGTTGACCGAGGCGGCTTGGGCGGCATAAAACTGCCTACGGTCCGCATCCGTATTAAGTCGACCCGAACCCGCTTTAGCACCCACTGTCTGAAGGCGCATGTCTCCATTTTTTTGGGCAGTCCTGTTGCTGTTGGTTGGCCTGGGACTGGTGATGCTCGAAACCTTCGTCCCCTCGGGAGGAATCCTCGGCTTCCTCTCGTTCACCGCCATCCTGGCCTCCATCGTGGTGGCCTTCCAGCAAAGCGGTCCGAAGGTGGGCATCGCTTTTGTGATCGTCGCCTGTTTGGCCGTGCCGATCGTGCTTGTCGGTGGCATTTCGTTATTTGCCTCAAACGCCCATGGGCAAGCGCCTGCTCCCCAGCATTCCCACAACCGAAGAGGTAATGCCCGACAGCGAAGAGCGTCGCCGTCTGCGGGAATTAGTCGGCCACGTGGGACGCGCAAATCCAAAATGCTGCCCAGCGGCGCCGTGGTCGTCGACGGCCAAACCATTGACGCCGTCAGCGAAGGGCAACCCATCGAGCCCAACCAGCCGGTGCAAGTGATCGAAGTGCGCGGCAATTTGGTGGTGGTGCGCCCCGTGGAAGAAGGCCAGCAGCCAGCCACGCCAACCGACGATGTGCTTTCTCGCCCGATCGAAACGCTGGGCATCGATCCGCTGGAAGATCCGCTGGCTTAAAGGCGCCTTCTGCGTTTCCCTTGACAGCCAGCCGCGCGCGCACGACACTGCGCATTGGTTTCTTGTCTCCAGACTCCCGACTCCTCACCCCTCATGCTTCAACCTCTGCTTGCCGACGGCGAAGTTAGCCAGGTCATCACCATCGCCGTGATCTTCCTGGTGTTGATTTTCGCCCTGTTCGCCTTCGTGGTGTTCGCTCGCTATTTCCGCTTGTGGATTCAATCGGTCACCACCGGCGCCAGCATCGGCATCTTCGATCTGTTGGGCATGACCTTCCGCAAGGTCAACCCCGCGGTGATCGTGCGCAGCAAAATCATGGCCGTGCAGGCGGGCTTAGGCGAAGATACCGGAGTGACCAGCAAGGCGCTGGAGGCGCATTATCATGGCGGGCGGACGCGTGCCGCTGGTCATTCGGCGCCATCATCGCCGCCAGCAAAGCCAAGATCAAGCTCAGCTATAAACTCGCCACCGCCATCGACCTGGCCGGCCGCGACGTGCTGGAAGCCGTGAAGACCAGCGTGTATCCCAAGGTGATCGATTGCCCGGCCCGCGGCTCCGGCAAAGATTCGCTCGATGCCGTGGCGAAAAACGGCATCCAACTCAAAGTCAAAGCCCGCGTAACGGTGCGCACCAATTTGAATCAGGTGATCGGCGGAGCGATGGAAGAAACGATCATCGCCCGTGTGGGCGAAGGCATCGTCAGCGCCATCGGCTCCGCCGAAACGCACATGGACGTGCTGGCGCAGCCCGATCGCATTTCCAAAGCGGTGCTGGCCCGGCGTTTGGATTCGCAAACGGCCTTCGAAATCGTCTCGATCGACATCGCCGACATCATGGTGGGCGATAACATCGGCGCCCGCCTGCAGGCCGATCGTGCGGAAGCCGACATGCGCGTGGCCCGGGCCAAGGCCGAAGACGCCGCGCCATGGCGGTGGCGCTGGAGCAGGAAAACATCGCCGCCGATCGAAGAATCTCGCTCGCGAACTGGTGGCGGCCGAGGCCGAGGTGCCCAAGGCCATTGCCGCGGCGTTTCAGGACGGCGCGCTGGGCATCCTCGATTACTACAAGCTGCGAAATATCCAAGCCGACACCGAAATGCGCCGCAGCATTTCCGGCGTCACCACGACATCGACGCCGACATAACATCCATGTTTCGCGTTCCGAGTTTCGAGTTTCGAGTTGCGGCCGCAACTGTTCTTAACTCGAAACCGCGAAACTCGAGACTCGGAACCATGACCTCCTATTTGTTAGCCGCCGCCTGGGACGATTTTTTCAAGATTCTCCCATTCATCATCGTGGTGCTGGTCTGGGTGATCAATCAGTTTGCCGGCAAATTACAGCCGCCGCAGCCGCCGAAGCGCGTGCCGCCGTTCAAGCCTCCTGTCCCGCCCCCCGCACAACAAGCCGCGCCGCCGGGCCAGCAGCCCTTGCAGGCCGAGATCGAAGAATTCCTGCGGCAGGCCCAAGCAATGCGCGCAGGCCGGCCGGTGCCGCCGCGCAATCAGCCCGTGGCCGGCCCGCCGCCAGTCGCCCCCCAAGCCACACCCGGCGGCGCCAGCCGCCGACCGCGCCCGCCCCGCCGCACGCCACAAAGCGGAACGAAGCCGACTTCTCAGCGTCCGCCGCCATCGCTCCCTGTGCCCGAAGCTTCAACGGCGCAATCTCCCGACCGTCCGCGCAATCGGTCGCGCAATATGTCGCCGAGCATATCGATAGTTCCAAGTTCGCCCAGCGTGCCAGTTCGCTCAGCAATATCGATAAGGAAACAGACGAGTTCCAAAAGCACATGCAGCGCGTGTTCGATCGCGACGTCGGCAAATTGAAAGAAGGCCCGCTGGGAATGTTCGAAGCCGCCGGCGCTGCCGCAGCGGCCGCCTCCGCAGCCGCCCTCACTTCAGCGACCGCCTCCGCCGCTGGCGCTGAAACGGCCACAGCGCCCGTCGCCACGCGCAAAGCGGCCAGCAACATCGCCCTGTTTTTGGCCGGCCGCAAAAACATTCGCGACGCCATCATCCTCACCGAAATCCTGAACCGCCCCGAACACCGTTGGTGAGAGCAGGAGTCAAAAGGCAGGAAAGGAGTCAGAATTTCTCGTTTACCTGCAACTTCTGACTTCTCTGCCGTTCTGCCTCCCGCAATGATGCTCCACTATGGCCACTCCCGTCGCTCCCGCTAAAACCCGCCTCGGCTGGATCGGCACGGGCGTCATGGGGCGCAGCATGTGCGGCCATCTACTGGACCGCGGGTTTGCGGTCACGATCTTCACGTCGCACAAAATCGAAAGCCGATGCCCTGCTGGCCAAGGGGCGAAGTGGGCCACTTCTCCGCAAGCCGTGGCTGAGCAATCCGACGTGGTGTTCTCCATCGTCGGGTTTCCCGCCGACGTGCGCGAAGTGATTCTCGGGCCCCAAGGTGCATTGGCCGGCAGCAGGCCCGGTACGATCTTGGTCGACATGACCACCAGCCAGCCGTCGCTGGCAATCGAAATCGCCGAGGCGGCCAAAGCGAAGGGCGTTCACGCGGTCGATGCCCCGGTTTCTGGCGGCGACGTGGGGGCCCGCGAAGCGCGATTGTCGATCATGATCGGCGGCGAAAAAGACGTGGTCGACGCCCTGCGCCCCTGCTGGGAAGCGATGGGCCAAACCATCGTCTATCAGGGTCCAGCCGGTTCGGGGCAGCACGCCAAACTTGTCAATCAAATTCTGATCGCCGCCGGCATGATCGGCGTCTGCGAAGCTTTGCTGTACGCCTACCAGGCCGGCTTGAACTTGGAAAGCGTGATGCAAGCGGTCGCTTCGGGGGCCGCCGGCAGTTGGTCGCTTTCGAATTACGGTCCGCGCATCATGGCCGGCATTTTCGCCCCCGGCTTCATGGTCGAGCATTTCATCAAGGATATGGGCATCGCCTTGGATGAATCGAAGCGGATGGGGCTCTCGCTGCCGGGCTTGGCGCTGGCGGAAGAGCTATACGTCGCGCTCCAAGCGCAGGGACACGGCCGCGACGGCACGCATTCGTTGATTCTGGCGCTGGCTTCACTGTCGAACATCGACTGGCGGAATCGTTAAGCGGCGCGCTGTCGGTCGCTTCGCTCTTGCCGCTTGGCGGTGCCGTGCTAAAATCACGGCCTTCGTCGCCACCGGATTTCGTTCTATTTGTTTCCTTTTAAAGTGGAGTTCATTGTGGGTGTCAAAAAAACAGGCAAGGGTCGCCGAAAGTTAGGCCGCAAGAAGCGCCGCATGCGTTCTCGCATTCGACATCGCAAGTAATTCTGCGGTGGCTCAGTCGCCGGCGCGATGTTCGAGTTTGTCGGCCGCCCGGCCGCACATTCGTTAAAATCGGTACACGCGGCCCTCGGGTTGTGTTTGCACATCGTCACACGCGAGCTATGGTTTCCTGACTGCAACGCGGGGCAAAAACTCACCGCGGCAGAAGGAACTACCAAGATGT
>CAVZDC010000010.1:0-189980 GCA_963773925.1 Pirellulales bacterium | reverse complement strand
ATTTTCAGCAAACGCGTTACTTCTTGCGGAAGGCCCCTGTCTTGGCCCCAGTGCGCTCATACTGGTTACCATATGGCCGTCCAGCTCCGCAGGCAATTGGCGGCACCGCTCAAAGATTGGGCCGTGGCATCGCTAAACCGCTCATAGCTTTGGTGTTTGCGGTCGGATCCGTTGATTTTTGAACTCTCGGCACGATTCCTGCACGAAGCTGACAGGATTTGTTGGAGCCTGGCGGCTTGCCTCCCAGTGCTTCCCGTTATTCGGGGGGGCGTTGCCGCTGCCAGGAACGCTTTTCACTACTTCGAAACTACTGACCTTGCTGCAAGGAGGGCGAAATGAACTGGGATCAAGTCTCCGGTAATTGGAAACAACTCAAAGGCCGCGTTAAGGAGCGCTGGGGAAAGCTCACCGATCAGGACCTTACCACCATCGAGGGAAAACGCGACCAGCTTGTTGGCAAATTGCAGGAACGCTACGGCATCGCCAAAGAAGAGGCCGAAGCGGAACTGAAACGCTTCTCGGAAGAGGTCAAAGTCTGAACGGACCTTTTCCGGCCGTCAGCGTCGATCTCTGCACTGGCTCGTCTTTATGACCCGCATCCAACGGATACAGGCCGCAGAAATGATTAGGCCGTCATCTTCCAAGCGACCCGCCGACCTCCCGCGCCAGTTCGCCGGCCGGATACCAGCGATTCGACTTCCGCCAATGGGTCGAAAATTTGCCCGTCGGCGCCTACATGTGCAATGCCGACGGCCTGATCACCTACTACAACCATCATGCCGAGCGGATGTGGGGCCGCGCCCGAAATTGAACGATCCGGAAGATCGTTTTTGTGGCTCGTTCAAGTTGTACGCCGCCGATGGAACCCCCATCACCCACGATAACTGCTGGATGGCCCTGGCGCTGCGCGACGGCAAGGCATATCACGCGCAGGAAATTGTCGTCGAGCGCCCCGATCATCGCCGCTTCACGGTGCTGGCGCACGCCAATCCGCTGTGGGACGAAAATGGCAAGCTCATCGGCGCCATCAACGTGCTGGTCGACATCACCGATCGCACCCGCGCCGACCGCGCCGAATCGCTGTTGGCAGCCATCGTCAAATCGTCCGACGACGCCATCTACAGCCGCGATTTATCAGGGCCGCATCCTTTCCTGGAACGCCGGCGCCGAGCGGTTGTATGGCTACGAAGCCGCGGAAATCATCGGCCAGCCGATCGAATTGATTACGCCCCGCGATAAGCTGGAGGCGGAACGCGGCATCGTCGAGCGAATTTGCTTCTACGAGCGCGTCGAACACTTCGAAACCGTCCGGCTCACCAAAGACGGCCGCCGCGTCGAAATTTCGCTCACCATGTCGCCCATTCACGACGGCACAGGCCGCATCGTCGGCATCTCCAAAATCGCCCGCGACATCACCGCGCAGAAAGAAGCCGAAAAAGCGTTCGTGGACCTGAAAGATACGTTAGCCCAGCAACTCTCCGATTTGCGGCGTCTGCACGAGATGAGTATCCACCTTTCGACAACGCTGGAACTTGGAACCCATTCTGAACGAAACACTCCGCACCGCCGCGGCGCTGGAAGGCACGGATTTGGCGCTGTTGTCGCTGTGCCACGGCGAAGGCGATGCCCTCCATGTGGCGCCTGCCTGGGCTTCAGCCATGAATTCCGGCAAGCTGTCGAGCAACTCCCGCCGGGCGCCGCTTGCTGCGGAGCTTGTGTCACCAGGCGGCAACGCGTGATTGTCGAAGACACGCAAACCGATCCGCTCTTCGCCGCTTTTCGAGATCTGGCCCGGGAAGCCGGATTCCGCGCGGTTCACAGCACTCCGCTGATCACGCGCTCCGGAAAAATGGTCGGTGTGCTGTCCACCTACTTCCGCCAACCGCATCATCCCTCCGACCGCGAAATCCACTTGATCGACGTGTGCGCCGGCAAGCGGTCGACTTCATCGAGAATGCCCAACTGTACGCGCAGCTTCGCGAAGCCGATCGCCGCAAAGACGAATTCCTGGCCACGCTGGCCCACGAACTGCGCAATCCGCTGGCCCCCATCAGCAACGCACTGCACGTCCTGAACCTTACCGGCGAAATGCCGCCGGCCACAGTGCGCGTGCGCGACATCATGGAGCAGCAATGCAACCATTTGGTGCGCCTGGTCGAAGATCTCCTGGAAGTCTCTCGATTCACGCGCGGCAAAATCAATCTCCGCAAAGAGCCCGTCGAGCTGGCCCACGTCATCCAAAGCGCCGTCGACACCAGCCGCCCGCTCATCGAGGCCGCCGGCCATGAATTGGCCATTGCCATTTCGCCCAACGTCATCACCCTGGAAGCCGATCCGGTACGCCTCGCCCAAATCATCTCCAACTTGTTGAACAATGCCGCCAAGTACACTGAGCCGGGCGGACAAATCTGGCTCTCCGCGCAAAGCGACAGCTCGGAAGTCATCATCTCCGTCCGCGACAACGGCGTGGGCATTCCCGCGGAGATGCTGCCGCGCGTCTTCGATCTGTTCGAGCAAGGCGACCCAACGCTAAAGCGCACCCACGGCGGCTTGGGAATCGGCCTGACGCTGGCCAAAAACCTGGTGCAAATTCACGGCGGCACCATCGAAGCCCATAGCGAAGGGCCCGGTAAAGGCAGCGAGTTCATCGTCCGGCTGCCCCGGATGGCCACCACAGTTACCACCCTGGCGGCACCGTCACCACAGCCGCCGATGGTCACGACCCTGCCCGTGCGGCGCGTTCTGGTGGTCGACGACGCGCGGGCAGCCGTTTACATTCTCGGCCGGCTGCTAGAAGCCTTGGGACAACATGTTCGCACCGCCAACAGCGCCGCCGCGGCGTTGGATATCGTGCGCCAAGAGCGCCCTGACGTGGTCATCTCCGACATCGCCATGCCAAACATGGATGGCTATGAGTTGGCACTTCGCCTGCGCAAACGTACCCGGCATGGAAGGCGTCGTGCTGGTCGCGCTCACCGGCTATGGTCAGGATGCCGACCGCAAACACGCCCGCCAATCGGGCTTCGATTATCATCTTGTCAAACCCGTCAGCTTGGACGCACTCCAAGCACTGCTGGCGTCGCTACCGGCCCCGTCCAACCACCCAGCCAACGGCGCCGCCGCCAGCGCCCATGACTCTACCTCCAGCATTGCTCAACCCGCCTAGCTGCGGGCAGATACGGCAGTAATAATGAAATCGGCGCCGAATGGGCCGAATTCGGCCGCTGACGTTCTGCTTTCACCCTTGAGACGCTGTCGTGATTAAGCGCATCCGCGTTAGCGAACCATGGCGGCAGTTGTTCGTGGCTGTCGTTGCTTTCGCTCTGGGTGTAATTGCCCGCGTTGGCGTTCACCAGCTCATCGGCGTTCATCTGCAGTGGCTCACCTTCTTCCCCGCGATCATCGCGGCATCTCTGTTCGGCGGCGTGTTGGCGGGATTGTTGGCCACCATGCTGAGCGCCACGGCCCCGGTCTATTGGCCAAAAGAAATTGAAATCTTCCAGATGTCCTCGCTCGAGGATTTCATCGGGCTAGGGCTGTTCGTGGTCACGTCGCTGTTCATCGTCGCCATGGCCTGGCTGGTCAACCGCGCGCAGCGCCAGCGAAGATGCACGCCGCCGTTTGGCCGTCCGAGACGCCGTCAACACCGTGCTCGTGGCATCGGCTGCACTCAGCGACGCCGTCCCTAAAGTGTTGCGCGCCGCATGCGAATCGTTGGATTGGACCTTCGGCGGCCTGTGGATAATTGATCCGGATTCCGACGTGCTGCGCTGCGCGAATATCTGGATCCGGCCCAGAGCAAACTGCTCCGCCTTCGAGAACATGACTCGCAGCATCAGTTTCCCGCGCGGCGTCGGGCTGCCCGGCAGAATCTGGTCTTCCGGCCGGCCCGCCTGGATACCCGACGTGGCCAGGGATGGCAATTTTCCTCGCGCCGAAGTGGCCCGGCAGGCTTCGCTGCACGCAGCCTTCGGTTTTCCCATCGTGATCGAAGGCGAGATGTTCGGCGTGGTCGAATTCTTCAGCCAAGAAATTCGCAAACCCGATCCAGATTTACTGAAAACGATCGCCAGCCTGGGCAATCAGCTTGGCCAATTCATCCGCCGCAAACGGGCCGAAGATGCGCTGTCGCCAGTGAAGCTCGCAAAACCGCCATGCTCGATACCGCGCTGGACGCGATCATCTCCATGGATCACAAAGGGCGCGTCGTTGAATTCAACCCGGCCGCGCAGCGCATGTTCGGCTACAGCTCCGAACAAGCTCTGGGCCACCCCTTGGCGGAGCTGATCGTTCCGCTGCGTCTGCGGGAAGCTCACCGTCGCGGACTGGTTCACTATTTGGCCACCGGCCAAGGTCCGGTTTTGAACCAACGCATTGAACTACCGGCGTTGCGCCGACGGAACCGAATTTCCCGTCGAACTAAGCATCACTAGGATGTTCGGCGACGGCCAGCCCGTCTTCACCAGTTACATTCGCGACGTCAGCCAACGGAAGCAGGCGGCTGAAGCCGTCGAAGAAAGCGAGCGCCGCTTCGGCCGCTTCATGCAACACTTGCCTGGCCTGGCTTGGAGCAAAGATTTGGCCGGCCGGTACGTTTTCGCCAACGACGCGGCACTGAAAGTTTGGCGAAAAACTACCGCTGAACTGTACGGCAAAACCGACATCGAGCTCTTTCCTCTCGAAACCGCCGCCCAATTCCAGGAAAACGACCGCCGCGCCCTGGCCAGCGAATCCGGCTTGCAAACCGTCGAAACCTTGGATCATGGGCACGGCGACATCCATCATTCCATCGTCAGCAAATTCGCCATTCCAGGACCCGACGGCAAACCTGCGCTCATCGGCGGCATGGCCGTCGATGTCACCGACCGGTTGAAAATGGAACAATCGCTCCAAGAGGCCGATCGCCGCAAGGACGAATTTCTCGCCACCCTGGCCCACGAGCTGCGCAATCCATTGGCGCCCATCAGCAATGCGCTGCACATTCTGCGGCTGTCCGGCGATCTGCCCCCGGCCGCCGAGCGCATGCGCGACATCATGGATCGCCAGGTCAACCACCTGGTGCGCCTGGTCGAAGACCTGTTGGAAGTTTCCCGCGTCACCCGCGGCAAAATCGAACTGCGAAAAGAGCCTGTGGAACTGGCCCGCGTCATCGATAGCGCCGTCGATACCAGCCGCCCGCTCATTGAGGCCGCCGGGCATCAATTGGCCATCGCCATTCCTCCAGACGTCATCACTTTGGATGCCGATCCGGTGCGGCTGGTGCAAATTATCTCCAACTTGCTCAATAACGCCGCCAAATATACCGAAACCGGCGGACAAATCTGGCTTTCTGCCCAGCGCGACGCCGGCGAAGTGGTCATTTCCGTGCGCAACAACGGCGTGGGCATTCCCGCCGAAATGCTGCCGCGCATGTTCGACATGTTCGCCCAGGTCGATCCCACGCTTAAGCGCTCGCACGGCGGATTGGGAATCGGACTAACCCTGTCCAAGAACCTGGTGCAAATGCACGGCGGCCGAATCGAAGCCCGCAGCGAAGGCCCCGGAAAAGGCAGCGAGTTCATCGTGCGTTTGCCGCTGTCGGCCGCGGCAGTTCCCGCGCTGCGCAGCCCCCGTCGCCGACTTCAAAACAAACGCTGCCGCTGTGCCGCATTTTGGTGGTCGACGACACCCAGGCTGCAGTCTTTATTCTCGGCCGGCTGTTGGAAGTATTGGGACAACAAGTGCGCACCGCCGACAGCGGCGCCGCGGCGCTCGAAATTGCACAGCACGAACGGCCCGACGTCGTGATCTCCGATATCGCCATGCCCAACATGGATGGCTACGAACTGGCTCATCGCCTGCGCCAACTGCCCGGTATGGAAGGCCTGGTGCTGGTGGCGCTCACCGGTTACGGTCAAGACGCCGACCGCCGCCGCGCAATCGAATCGGGTTTCGATTACCATCTCGTCAAGCCCGCCAGCTTGGAAACCCTCCAAGATTTGTTGCGTTCGCTGCCGCTTGCGGCGCACACCAGCGCGTCGGGCAGCCTCAGATAACAGCCGCGCGGCTACTTGAGTGCGTGGTACGCGTTTAGCGCCGCGGGCGGAATCGTCACGGCCGCCTCGTAGCCGCGATACGCCGCCAGCACCGGCTTTAAGAACGCTTTCGACTTGCGGCTGGCAAAATGCGACAGCACGTGATGCGCCGATTCGCGCACGCGAATCGATTCCGCATTGGTCAACAGCGTAGCCAGAGTTTGCTTCAGTCCTTCGTTCCCCAGCGCGATGAGCGCTTCAGCCGCCATCCATCGCACATCGTGATCGTCGTGATCCAGCGTTCCTGCCAGCGCTGTGGCGGTGGACGGATCGCGAATTTCGCTCAAGGTTTTGGCGGCCTCCCAACGAACTTGATGCTTGGAACTCTTTAGCATCCGCAACAGTGGAATCACCGCCTCGTGCCCGAGCGCCACCAGCGCCGCGCGAGCCCGCTCGCGCTTGACTGGATCTCTGTTTTCCAACGCCTTCAACAGCGGCACAACTTCGTCGCTGACGCCGGCGGTGGTTTCGATTCGATTTCCCATGTGGGTCGCACTCGTCATCATGGTAGCAAATTCGCGGTCAACTGGCGGCGGTTTTTCGCTCGACGGCGCCGTCCGAAAAGAGCACAATACGCTCATACTCGCGGCAACTGCATAGAATCTACCTGGATTAAGATGATCTTCTCCTGGATTCGCGATCGACGCCGCCAGCAGATTCTGCAGGTCCCTTTTCCGCCGGAGTGGCGCAAAGTGCTCGACCTGCTGGTGCGCCATTATCAGTACCTCAGCACCCAACAGCGCGAGCGCTTGGAGCAGTTCGTCCAGGTGCTCGTCGCGGAAAAAGATTGGGTCGGCGGCAGCGGCTTCGATCTGAACGTCGGCATGAAAGTCACAATCGCCGGTTACGCCGGCGTGATGACCTTGGGAATGATCGAGCCGTACTACTTCGATCGGCTCCGAACCATTATCGTCTATCCCGGCACCTATCAACCGCAGCGCAGCAGTTACGACCAATATCAGCCGTTGGGCCTGGAACACCCACGGCTCGGCGAGTCGTGGCATCACGGTCCGATTGTGCTTTCGTGGGCGGAGATCGTGGGACCGCAAAGAACTCGCCCGGGAAACAATCTGGTAATCCACGAATTCGCGCATCACGTCGACGGCCTGGACGGCGAAATCGATGGATCGCCTCCGCTGGTGGGCCGCGAAAAGAGCGCACCTGGCACGATGTGATGGAAACGGAATTCCAGCGGCTGCGTGGCGAAGCTTCGCGCGGCGAGGCCACGCTGCTCGATCGCTATGGCGCTAGCAACCGGGCGGAATTCTTCGCGGTTGCGAGCGAATGCTTCTTCGAACGGCCCGCGCCATGCGCGACAGGCACCCGCAACTATACCGCATCCTGGCCGACTTCTACTGCCAGGACGTAGCCACTTGGCTGCCCGATGCGGAAGAACGACAGCAACCGGCCCAACCATAGCATCGGCCTCTGCCGCTACGGTGCGCCGCTCAAGAATTCGATCTGCCCGGTCGCCACGTCGTACATCGCCGCGACGATTTTCACGCTGCCTTCGCTGACAAATCGTCGTAGTGTCTCGCTCTGCTGGAGAATCTGTTCCACCGAATGTTCGACATTCCGACGCGCCACCAGGTCAACAAATCCCGGCGAATTCCCGTTCTTCTCCAGATCGTCGGCATCGATCGACCGCTGAATCTCGCGCACAATAGGCTCCAAGTTTTGGCAGCCCGTCGTCTCCGCGATATTCACCTTCGGGGAGGCCAAATTCACCGCCGCCGTCACGGCGCCACAGCGGGTATGGCCCACCACCAGGATCAACTTCGCCCCGGCGACCGCGCAGCCGTATTCGATGCTCCCCAGCACTTTCGGACTAGTCACGTTGCCGGCCACGCGCACGCTAAAGATATCGCCCAGGCCCATGTCGAAAATAATCTCCGCGGGCGTGCGCGAATCGATGCACGAAAGCACGACGGCGATCGGATGCTGGCCTTCTGCCGTGGCCGCAAGTTGCCGCGTGAAATCGCGGGTTAACTGTTTTCCCGTGCGGAAGCGCTCGTTTCCGTCTCGGAGGATTTGCAGCACCTGGTCCGGCGTCACTTTCTCCTGCAATTCGCGCGTGGAGTAATCGACGTACTGAATGTCGTCGCGCAGGTCGTACCTGTCGCGGAAGCCTTGCAAACTGAGTTGCACGTTGTGGGCCGGCGCGATGGTTTCTTTGAAGTCGCGAATCAAGTCCAGCACGTCGGGATCGATATAGTGTGTATGGCTGGCATCCAGCAGAACGTGCGAACCCGCCGGCGCATCGCGCAGCGCCGTTTCCAAAGCCGGCCGATTGAGAAAGCTGACCTGGTTGGCCAGCTGATGTGCAACACATCGCCGCCAAGATGCTTTTCCACAATCCGGCTGATCGGCCGGCGATAATTGCTGTACAAAATAAACGCCAGGCCGATCGCCAGACCGATCAAAATGCCGACCACCAGATCGGTCAGCACGATTGCAATCAGCGTGACGATGAAGGGCAGGAACTGATAACGACCCTCGCTCCACATGCGCTTGAACAGTGCCGGGCTGGCGAGCTTAACGCCGGTGACGATCAGTATCGCCGCCAGACAAGACAGCGGCACCATGTTCAAATACGTGGCCAGAAACATCACGCAAAACAACAGCAGCAGGCCATGAATGATGGTCGCCAATTTCGTTTTGCCGCCGGCGTTGATGTTCACCGAGCTGCGCACGATCACCGACGTGACCGGAATTCCGCCCATCAGCCCCGATGCCACGTTGCCAATGCCCTGCGCCAACAGCTCTCGGCTGGGCGGCGAAACGCGCTGCTGCGGATCGAGCTTATCGACCGCTTCCAAATTTAACAGCGTTTCTAGCGACGCCACGATCGCAATCGTCAGCCCCACGATATAGACCGTTGGATTTTTCCACTGCGTAAAATCGGGCGCGGTCAGAAAACCAAAAAACCCGGCAATGTGCTCCGCCACCGGAACTTGCACCAAATGCGTATCCGGAATCGACCACGGCCTGCCCAGCGTTTCGAACACTCGTCCCAGGATCACGCCCAAAATCACGACCACCAAGGGCGCCGGCACGACCGATTTTTTTAGCGCCTTGACCTGGTCCCACATGAGCAAGGTAGCCAGCGACAAAAGTCCGATCGCTCCCGCCCCGATCTGGTAATCCGAAAACATCGCCGCCAACGCGGAGAACGTATTGTCCTGGTCCAATTGCTGGAATACGAATTCCCCTTCCGGCGCCGTGTCGTGACCCACCAGGTGCGGAATCTGCTTCAAAATAATGGTGACACCGATGGCGGCCAGCAGGCCCTTGATCACGCTCGATGGGAAAAACGTCGCGATGAAGCCGGCCCGCAAAATTCCCAAAACAATTTGAATGCAACCGCCGATCACCACCGCCAGCAGAAATGCTTCGAAAGTTCCCAGCCGCCCAATTTCGGTGGCAACAATCGCCGTTAGCCCGGCGGCCGGCCCACTAACGCTGGTATGCGAACCGCTAAGGCAGCCCACCAGAATGCCGCCGACAATGCCGGCCAAGATGCCGGAAAACAGCGGCGCGCCCGACGCCAGTGCCACCCCCAAACACAAAGGCAGCGCCACCAAAAACACAATCGCGCCGGCCACGAGATCTCGCGCAACCGTGACCCCGGGGAAAGTCGCTGTTGGCTCCATCTGTCCGTCCGCTGTGTGGTTGGTAATTGGCACTTATCCGCCCAGCGATCATTCCGAAATCAATAAGGCCATAACTTAGAAAGCCGGCATCAATTGGGCAACATGACCGTTGCAGGGCCAAACACCATTCCGCCCCGAAACCTCCCCGAAAATCCGACGTACATATCGTTCGAATCCGTCGCCGTGGAAGTGAAGTAAATCGCTGCCGGGATTGGCGTTAAGCGACGCGATCACGCACTCTTCATTCGAACTTCGGCATCCGCGCATTACCGCTGGCCTGCGACTCCATATGTCCGCTCCCTTATCGATCTGCTCTCGTTTTGTCAGTGCACGATGCCGTGTCGGCGACTGGCGGCACACATCGAATCTATGCCGTACCGGCTGCTCTCGCCGCTGCACGCGCATCAGACGGCCAGTACATTCGCCGCACGCCTAATAATAAGTCCTTGCTAACGTCCTGCGCTTTCCCTAACTCTTTTGCGCCGATAAACAGGGATGAAAGGAAGACGATCTGAGCGAAAATGCGCCGGCCGCTGCGCGTGGGGGATTCAGCAGTTGAATTCGCCGAAACAATGTGATCGGTATCAAGCAAGTTTGCCGTAACGGCAATCGAGCGCAGGGCGGTAGATGATTGTGTCTCTTAATCGGAGCGACTGGACAGCTATTGAAATTTTTTGGGATCAAGTCTCCCGATGGAATGAACATTTGCGGCAATTTAGTGTTCCTCTGATCGATCGCATATCCATTGTTTAGCGTACTGATTTCTCTTTGGCAGCAGCATGTTTTCTGGATCCAACCCTCGTAGAATAAATTGTCCAGCCTGCACAACAGCCGTGCAGGCTGGACTGCAGAGGGGCAGATTCTACATTCAAAGTATCTGCTTGCTGCCAGCGGTTTGCTGACATCCTTGGAACTGCTCCCAGCGGAATTGGAACCAGACGCGCAGCTGGCTGATGCGGCCTGGACTGACACCGAATTGTCGAGCTACGGCACTTGTCGATTCCCCCTGCGAAAGCGCTTTGGCGATCTGGCGATTCCGCGCCGAAAGCGTGCCAATCCACGCCGCCACGTCTAGGCGGGCCGCCGCCGTCTCGGCCGGACCGGCTGTTCGGTCTTCGATCAGCTGTTGATTCCAGTCGCCTGTCGAATCGATCCTCTGGTCCAGCCGTTCAATCGTCAGATTGTGTATGCGACGGGCGTAGGGGGACAGAACATCATGCCCATTTAACTGGCAGCCTGTCCGGCGCCCGGCGCGGATCTGACGCAGGGCATAGTCGGTCAACGGCGTGGGCCGAGCGACCTGTTCTCGACCCCGTTTCACCAGCCGCACCCAGGCCAGAAAAGTGTTCGCGATGACCTCCTGAAGAATCTCTTCTCGGAATTCGCCGCGCAGCTGGCGCAGGGCCCTATTGGCTTGTCGACGAATAGCTGGCAACATCACCAGAAACCGCTTCGGAACCAGCTGGGTGTGGTTCTCGATGGTCGGGCTTCTCAAGGGCGCGATCATAAGAGCACCTCCTCGTGAAGGAGGACCGCCCCCGCCGGGCGGTCCTGTTGTAGCGAAACAAGACCGCCGCAGCACCGCGCCGGGGCGTCAATTCGGCCGATCAGTTAACCAAATCGAAACCAGCCCATGACAAAAAGCCCCGCGCCGCCGGACGTATCCAGCGGCTCGGGGCCATCATCATTAGCAGGAACTAGGCCCAGCAACTAACTGCTGGTCCCCAACGAATTATGCCCCAAAATCGGCAGTTATTGAGTACCAGTGATGGAAACGCATTATCACTGAGATAGGCGGTGTGCGCCCAAACGCAGATGAGTGGAAGAAGATATGGCAAGAGCGAATCAGTGCTGACCGCAAGAAAGAAGCCACTCAGACCACTCAGAAGAACCAGCCACTACCCCCACGGGGAGTCGAACCCCGGTTTTCGGACTGAGAACCCGACGTCCTGGGCCACTAGACGATGGGGGCGCCTAGGCGTGTGATTTCACCGTGGTCAGCTCAGAATGTCAACGGGCTGTGACCGGCTGATTTTGCGCTTTCTGCAGAGATGCTACACTAACGACCGTTACCGGTCCTGCCCGCTCTTTGTCCGCAGAAAAGTTTCCTATCGCAAAAAAATGGGCAAAATGAACACGAGCGAAAAACTGCTCGCTCGGATCATGTTCCGGCTGAGAGTTCTTCCAGAGGATTGAATCTCTGCAATCGGCTGCAAGAATTGTTGTAAGTCTAGTCGGGGCGACTGGATTTGAACCAGCGACCTCTTGGTCCCGAACCAAGCGCTCTAGCCAGGCTGAGCCACGCCCCGCAATGTGCGTCCCGCAGATTCTAACCCAATCGACCGCCGGGTCAAAGGTACAAATGCCGCTTGATCGATACCAACTTCGGCATCCAGGTTCAAGAGCACCGCTCAGGGCATGCTAATCGCAGCCGCATTCAGGTGCCACTTTTACCGTCTTCCCGGTGGCCGAGTTAGGAATCAAGCACAGAAATTTCAGCGGCTGCTGCCCCGTATTGCGAAACTGGTGCACTTCGTTGGGCTGCACAAACACTACGTCGCCGGCCGATAGTTGATGCTGCTTGTCCCCTTCGAACACCACGCCGCTGCCTTCCAGCACGAACACTTCGTGCTCGTAGTCGTGGCTGTGCCGCGGCGTGTACCCGCCCGGAGCCACTTCGAACTGACGCATAGCGAAAGTCGGCGTGCCATCCGATTGGCTCAGCAGCCATCGCACGGCGCAATTGTTCGAACCTTCCATATCGACCGGCTTGGCGGGCACGCTTTCAGCTTGATTCACTTTCATGGCCAGATTCATTCCCTTTGGTGTCGTGATGAATTCGCGGCGCAATTTGCTTGCCGCGGTAATGATCCAAAACAATTGCCGCCACCGAAGCCACGGCCAAAAGCCCCACTTCGACGGCCAGAATCAGTATACCGTGCTGATCCAGCAAGTTCATTAGCGGGTGCAATCCCTGCGCGGCGACGAAAGTTTCGGGCGCTTGCGAAGCCGTGGCACGATTCGCACGCAGCATAAACAGCCCATAGCCGCAAGCCGTGATGGTAAACGCCACTCCGATCCCGGCGGTCACAACGTAAAACGGATTGATCGGCTCTTTCGATCTTGCCATGCTCGCTATCCATACCTTGCCCAACGCGTAGCGGCAACCGATGATAGGAGAGTATACCGCCTGCCGTTTCGTGCCGTTATTCTACGTGAATGTATGCCCCTGTTGGCTAGAATTTTTGTGGTCAGTTACGCACTGGCCTTCGCCCTGGCCGTTTCGCAATTATTCTCCCGTAGTCCGGGGCGAGGGATGCTACTTTTGTTTTTCACTTGGGCCGGGTTCCTGCTGCAAACCGTCTTCTTGTTCCAGCGCGCGCTGACCGCCAACGGCACGCCACTTTCCAGCCCGTTCGATTGGAATTTGCTGGGCGCATGGGCCCTGGTGGCAGTTTGCCTGTACCTTGCCTGGTATCACCCCAAA
Organism: Pirellulales bacterium; assembly: GCA_963773925.1. Classification (GTDB taxonomy): domain Bacteria; phylum Planctomycetota; class Planctomycetia; order Pirellulales; family JADZDJ01; genus CAVRAW01. Next base: position 176,766 of record CAVZDC010000010.1, on the reverse strand, counting down.
ACCGCCTTGGAATTGTTCCTGCTGCCTTTGGCTCTGGCTTTGATCGGTTTGGCGCATTTTGCCGATCACGAACCGTTTCCTCATTCCATGGCGGGCCAGGTATGGGGCATGATTCACGGCATCTTTAACCTGTTGGGGGTGGTCGCCGTGCTGGTCGGTTTTGTCGCCGGAATGATGTACCTCATTCAGTCCTACCGGCTGAAGCACAAAATGCCGCCGGCAGAGGAACTGGGCCTACCGAGCCTCGAATGGCTGGAACACGTCAACAGCCGGGCGATTGTGATCTCCGTCCTGATGGTCGGCGCAGGTTTCATCAGCGGCATCATTCTGAACGTCGCCCTAAGACGCCGCCAATTGGACGAACTTCCCTGGACCGATCCCGTCGTCTGGCGGTCGGCCCTGCTGTTCGGCTGGCTGCTGGCGGCGGCCATTTTCAGCGCGGTGTATCGCCCCGCGCAGCGGCCGAAAGGTTGCCTACCTCACGGTGGCCAGCTTCGTCTTCCTGGTGGTGCTGCTCGGCGTACGGCTGCTCGTGCCCAGCGAACACGGCGCGATGCGAGAAAACAATCAACGATCGGCAATGCGCAACGTCACGAGCTGCCTGCCGCATGTCCCGGCGCACCGGGGCTGCCTGCTGGAGAAATGCATATGAAACTCCAGATGGTCGGCTGCAGTCATCACAATGCGTCGCTGGAGGTGCGCGAGCGGCTGGCATTCAGTCCTGAACAGACCGCCACGGCCCTGGGTCTTTGGCGCAGCCGCTTTCCCCACACCGAAGCCGTATTGCTCTCCACGTGCAACCGGGTGGAAGTGTACGCCGCCAGCACAGATCCTGTCGCCGTCCCCTCCGATCAGCAGGTGAAACAATTCCTGGCCGAATTCCACGGCCTGCAATTGCACCAAGTGTTCGACGACCTGTTCGAGCAATCGGGCGAAGGGGCGGTGCGCCACTTGTTCACCGTGGCAGCCAGTATCGACAGTATGGTGTTGGGCGAACCGCAAATTCTGGCCCAGGTGAAGCAGGCCTACCAGCTCGCCCAGCAACAACAAAGCGTCGGCCCCATCACGCACGAAATCTTCCAGCGCCGCCCTCCGCGTCGCCAAGCGCGTGGCAACCGAAACCTCCCTCAACGAGCGCCGCGTCAGCATTCCCAGCGTCGCCGTCTGCGATTTCGCCCGGAACGTGTTCGAGCATTTCGACGACAAACGGATCCTCGTGATCGGCGCCGGCGAAATGGCCGACGAAACGCTGGTTTACCTGCGCGAAGAAGGCGCTCGGCAAATCACCGTGATCGGCCGTAATCCGAAAAGCGCGCAGCAGCTCGCCAAGCAACATGGTGGCACGACCATCCCGTGGGAACAACTCGAGGCGGAATTGGCCAAAGTCGATGTCGTCGTCAGCACCACGGGGGCGGCGCAGCCGGTCGTCACGCTCGATTTGTTTCGCCGGGTTGAACCACGACGCTTTCAGCGGCCCTTATTCGTGCTCGACCTGGCGGTGCCACGCGATTTCGATCCCCGCATCGGCGATTGCCTGGGCGTTTACCTCTATTCCATCGACGATTTGCGGATGGCTTGCGAGCGCAACTGCGCCCAGCGCGATCAGGAACTTCCGCAGGCCTTGGCGATTGTCGAGCAGGAAACCGGATTGTTCATGCAGGAACTATATCACCGCGCCACCGGCCCGATCATCCAACAACTTCGCCAGGGTTGGCACGAAATGCGCGATCAAGAGCTGCGCCGCCTGTTCAACAAGTTGCCTGAACTCGACGAACGTTCGCAGCAAGAAATCAATCAGGCCTTCGATCGCTACGTGAATAAGCTATTGCATCCGCCGTTGGAATCGCTGCGCGACGAATCGCGCACCGGCGTACCACACAGCCTACTGGATGCTCTGAAACGGTTGTTTCGCCTGAGCGACTAGCCGCCGGTTGGCTTCAACTTTGCCGTCGCAACCTCGGCCATTGTGCTCCGTCCCTTGCTCAGCGCCTTTAGCGAAATCCAGCCGTCACCGCCCAGGTAACCAACCGCACAGCAAAAAAGCGCGATCGTCGGCAAAACTTTCGGCAGCACGATCAGGTACGATCCGTACCATGGCCAGTCCACACTCGGGTCGTCCACTTCCGGAACCTTCGCTGCATCCAGCAGTGCAAACGGGGTGGGCAACGCCAGAATCAAAAGCGACACCAGAACAGTCGCGGTAAACCATCGCGGCTGAGCCGGCGCCGTCAACAGCAGGGCACCCAGCACGCACACGCCGCTCATATGGTGTTCCCACACATGTTGATACGTCAGAAAGTGCGCCAGCAGCAGCGCCGGCACGCTGGCAGCCACCATGGTCCGCTTCGCCAATAGCACAAACAAGGCGGTCCCGATTAGCACCGCATATCGAAAACATCCAACGCACGCATACCAGTGATTCAACAAGAATGAAAAATTGCAGTCCACCGCGATCAGGTCCACCAGCCGAACAAAGCCGTAGTTGCCCGCGTCCAATCCGCCGACGGGGTGGAAATTCGCGTCCATGAACGCCGCGCTGCTCCGGGTGACGCACAAAATAGGGAACTGTCAGCAGCGCAACACACGCGATCGCGCTGATCGCATGGCCCCAATAGCGACGTTCTCGCAAGAGCGCCGGAACCACAGCAAAGGTCAACGGTTTCAAAAGCGCCGAGGCACAGTACACGGCCTGCCCCCTCGCCACCATCAGCACAGACAGGCAACACAAGCTAATTGCCAGAAACGTGAACTGCCCCATGTAAACTTCCAAAAAGTACGGCGTGTTCACCAACAAAAGCGCGATCGTGATCAATCGCACTCGCTTATCCGCAATCCGCTTCCACAGCGTCACCAGCAGAATGGCTAAAAACGCCTCCAGAAGCAGTCCCCACACCACTCGTGCTGCCCCCGGCGACAGCCAGGTCAACGGTTCTGCGGCGATCGCCACGATGGGCAAATAGCGATACGGCTCCCAGTACGGCGTAATTCCGTCGAGATTATAAAAGTCGTACGGGTTCAAACCCCGTCGCTCGTTCAGTGCCGCATGATAAACGCCATATAAGTCCACGCCCGTTCCCATGCGGTGAATTGTGTCGTTGTGCAGCGGCCAGATAATCGGACGGTCCTGCAGCAGAATCGACGACACCACCACGACGTGGACAATCAGAATTAATGCCCACAAACAGATGAGCCAAGTCTTCATCACGCCGAGTCCTCAGAGCCTGCGGCGATGTCCCGTTGTTTCATCTGGGACAGACTTGTCCCTCAAGTAAGACCGCCGCTACTCGTCTCCCTCCTCCCACTCTTCGTCGTCGTCCTCGTCCTCGTCGTCTTCGTCCCAGTCCTCTTCGTCTTCCTCTTCATCGTCCCATTCTTCGTCGTCTTCGTCGTCTTCATCGTCTTCATCGGGTTCTTCGTCGTCCACTTCTTCCCATTCTTCATCGACGAAGTCGTCGTCTTCGTCATCTAGGTCTTCATCTTCGTCTTCGTCATCTTCGTCGTCGTCCCACTCTTCATCTTCGTCTTCGTCCAGATCGTCCTCTTCGTCTTCATCTTCATCGGCGGCAGCAACCGGTTTTGCATTTGCCTGGCGGCGCGCGGCTTCGGCAAGCGCCATCAGCGGCTCTTTCAATTCTTCATCACGGTCGGTTGCAGGGCGAATACGCGTCGTCACAGCTTCATCCTCCGAATTTCGATCGACTGGTGGAGTTCCTCGCTCGCTGCGGAACTCGGCGGCGCGGGGCAGCTCGTCCAGATGCCTCAAGCCAAACATTGCCAAAAACCGTTTCGTCGTACCATACAACAACGGCCGGCCTAAGTCATCCGACCGTCCCACAATACGAACTAAGTCGCGCTCCATCAATTGCCGCAGGATATCGCCGCACTGCACGCCCCGCACCGACTCGATCTCCGTCCGCAGCACCGGCTGCCGATACGCCACCACCGCCAGCGTTTCCATTGCCGGCGCCGAAAGCCGAGTTTCCACCGGATTATGCAGCAACCGACGCAGCCACGCCCCAAACTTCGGCCGCGTAAGCAGTTGATACCCGCCAGCCAACTCCTCCACCCGCACAGGCGACCCGCCAGCGTCATACATGCGATTCAGTCGGTGGATCAATTTACGCGCTTCCGGGCCGTTCGCCAAGCCAGCCAATTCCGCAATTTTCCGGCTCGAGATGGGCTCCCGACCCAGAAACAGCACCGCCTCAAGCTGAGCCAGCTCGGCGGTACGCTGACCGGCGTGGGGACCCTCGCATGAAGGTTCGCCGGAGCCGGTCGGAGGTTGCAATACCGCCGGTTCGGCGCGGCGTAACCGCGGCCGCTAGGCGGCTTTGTTTCACCGGGAAACATTTTCCTGGAACCAGGATCTTCCGACGAGTCAGCCTCGCTCATGGATTGTGGAATACCTGTCGGTTTGAGAGCCCACAACCATCCGATTGGGAAAGATTACGCCCGTGGCGCCTCAAATAACAGCCCCAGCGAAAAGAATTCCCGCTTCCCAGAGGCAGGATTTGTGCATCCGCGGAGAAACGCCGCCGAAAACCGTTCATTGCTGCTGCTGGGCACGCCAGGTTTCGACCTGCTGGAGCACCGCATTCATCGCCCGCCACGGATCGTCTTCTATGGCTTGGAAATATCGGTTCACGCCGGGATTGCCGCCGATTGCCATCTTGCAGACAAAGCGGTAGCGGTTGTTGTCCGATCCCCAGGTTTCCAGCGTATAGTGCGTGGCGCCCAATTCACGCAATCGGGCCTCGGCCCGGCGGAATTGCTCGCTGTCGGATCCCGCGCCGCCGGCCGCCGCGCCCCGCCATTAGCACCGCTCGACAAGCGCGGCGATTCGCCGGCGGTTTGATCGCTCGTGTTACCCACCGGCGATACTTCGCGGCTTGCGTACTCGTTCGGCGGAATCGGCCGCGATTCGCTGGGCGCTTGAAAGCCCGCCGGCTGGGCAGTGGCGGAGTTCGCTGCGCTGGCATGCACGCTGGTGGGTTGTGCGCCCGCCGGCCCGGTTGCAGCTCCCTCAGCACGATACGAAGCCGGCTCCGAAAACGGACTATTCGGACGCGTCGGCAGATTGCCGGCGGCAGCCGGCGCGATGGCCGGCTGATTCGCGGAAGTTGAATCGGTGACACGAACCACTAGCCGGCCGGCCAGCAGATTCTTGATGACCTCGGGCAAGTCTTTGCCAAAGATGGCAAACAGCGGGATGCTGATCATGCAAATCAGCATCACTAGCGCCCGAAACGCAATGGCGGTCGATGATTGCATCGGCCGACGGCTCCCTCCAAAAATCGTTTCCCCGCCAACGTTTACGGCGCGCTGCGGCGCGCGCACTCTGGGTCCATCCACGGGGCCGCGAATCATACCGACGGTCCGATTTCCGAACAATGCCAATTAACAACCGGCGCTGTCGTCGCGCTGCTGCCATATAATCGGCCTGATGCAGCCGATTTATCTCGATTTCAATTCCACCGCGCCCCTGCTGCCGGAGGTGGCCGCAGCGCTGGCCGATGCATACGCAGCCGGATATGCCAATCCGGCCAGCCAGCACACCGCCGGCCGCCGCGCCCGCCAGGTGCTCGAAGATACTCGCGAGGAAATCGCCCGGCTACTGGGCGCCGATTCGTCCGATCAACTGCTCTTCACCAGCGGCGGCACCGAAGCCAATAACCTCGCTCTGTTCGGGATGATTGACGCTACTCGTCCTGGCCGAATCGTCATCTCCGCGATTGAACACCCCAGCGTCACCGCTGCAGCCGACTCGCTGACGCGGCTCGGCTGGCAAATCGACAAACTCTCTATCGACTCCAGCGGCATCGTGCGCCTCGATCATCTCGACAAACTCCTGGCCGCCGAACCACTTCCTAAGCTCGTCACCGTCATGCTCGCCAACAACGAAACCGGCGTGCTCCAGTCAATTCCCGAAATCGTCCGCCGCTGCGCGAGGGCTGGTGTGCCGGTCCACACCGACGCCAGCCAGGCCATCGGCAAAATCCCCGTCAACTTCCGCGCTCTAGCCGTGGCGGCAATGACGGTCAGCCCCCACAAATTCCACGGCCCGCGCGGCATCGGCGGGCTATTGGTAAAGCACGGCATTCCACTGCAATCGCTGCTGCGCGGCGCCACGCAACAGTTCGGCTTGCGCCCGGCACTGAATCTGTCGCACTGCCAATCGGCTTTCTCGTTGCGTTGCGCGCCTGGCAGCGCCAGCGCGACGATCGCCCCCGCCGCTTGGCAGCTCTGCGCGATCGGCTCGAATCGGGCATCCACGCCGCCTTCCCACGGGCGATCATCAATGGATCCGCCGCGCCGCGCCTGCCGCACACTTCCAACGTCGCCTTCATCGGCCACGATCGCCAGGCGTTGTTCATAGCGCTGGACCTCGCCGGCGTCGAGTGCTCCACCGGCTCCGCCTGCGCCAGCGGCTCCAGCGAACCATCGCCGACGCTGGTGGCCATGGGCCTCTCCAGCGAAATTGTCTCTAGCAGCCTCCGTTTCAGCCTCGGCGCAACTACAACCAAGCAGGAAATCGACGAGGGTCTCCGCCGTCTGGCCGGCGTAGTTCGCGGTATATCTTAGGCCCCGCCGCAGTCGCAAAAAACCGCCGTTTGCGCGGCCCCTTTTCCTGGACCAAAACGGAATCCCAAAACCCCCATTTTTCCCGCGATAAACATGGGTAAAAAACGGCCGCCGCTGGGTCGCAAAACAGGGTCAATTTTGGTAAAATTCGGGCTGCTATTTGGGTGGCATTTTGCCGCCGGCAGGGACTGTTTTTCTGAGTCTGTTGTCGACCTCTTTACCTGACGGATGGAGCCGCGTGGAGCACGAAGTTTTCGCCATTTCTCTGACCGCAGTGCGCGATAGCGCGGCTGCAGCTGGGGGCGATTCCCAGTTCATCGCCGGCCCCGAAAACCGCCTGGCCGCCTCCGCCATCGATTGGCTGCTGCACCCCGGCCAACACGGCTACAGTCCGCTGGTGCTGCACGGCCCATCGGGAACCGGTAAATCGCACCTTGCCCAGGCAGTGGCTCGATCGCACAATAACGCAACCTGCGCCCACGCTGCTGACTTCGCACGCGAACTTGCCGACGCAATCGACACCAGCACGGTCGTGCGCTGGCGAAGCAAATACCGCTCGGCCGAAATGCTCGTATTCGAAGATCTGACCCAGATCGCCAATCGCCCGGCCGCCCAAACAGAACTCCTGCACACGCTCGACGAATTAGCAGCGCTGCAAGTGCCGGTCGTCATTACTTCTCGTCTGGCGCCGGCCGAGATCGCTCAATTTTCCCCCGCCCTGCGCAGCCGACTGGCAGCCGGCCTGGAAGTGCCCCTTTCTCCTCCCGGCCCCGCCGCGCTAAAGTCGATCGTGCTGCGCCTGGCCGCCGACCGCGGCATTCGGCTCTCTGCCGGGGCAGTGCAACTTTTGACAACCGGCTTGTATGCCACTGTGCCGGAATTGCGCGGAATTCTGCTTGAGCTGGAAACGGCCGTTCCGCAACCGGCCGGAAAAGGTTTGGTAATAAGCACTCAGCGAGTTCGCCGATTTCTGGCCGCGCACCGCGCCCGTTTGCGCCCGAATTTGCAGAAAATCGCCTCCTGCGTGGCGCGGTATTTCGGCCTGAAACGCAGCCAACTCTGCGGTGCTTCCCGCCGCCAACAGGTGGCTCTAGCACGCAGCGTGGCCATTTACATCGGCCGCCAACTCACCGGCAAAAGCCTGCAGGCCTTGGGCAAATACTTCGGCGACCGCGATCACACCACCATTTTGCACAGCTACCGCACGCTGGAAGCCCAGCTGGCATGCGACCGCCAGTTGCGCTCCACCGTGATGCACCTTCGCAAGCTGCTGATGCCCGCCGCGAAAGTTGGGGAATACCTGTCCGATCGCTGTCGCCAAAACAAATCGAATCACCGCCGGCAAACAAACCGTCCATCGCCTAAGTCGCCGCACTGAAATCCCGCAAGTTGAATTCGCATCGCTCAAACACGGCTCCAACATCCTTTCCACAACCAGTATCAACCCATTCATATTGAATTCCCCGCGGTGCATCAGCCGCCGCACTGGGTTTCCGACATCCGGACGCACCGCACTACTGCTCCTACTGATTGAAAAGAGCATTTAACCTGATAGAACACACCGCTTCGCACGCAATCCAACAATGCGCCAGTACGCACAATCGAGTAACCAGTCATGAAGATCTCCTTCGAACGCGAAAAATTCCACGCCGCCTTCCAAACCGCCGCCGCCGTAGCCCCGGCTCGCAGTCCCAAGCCAATCCTCCAGAACGTGAAGCTGGAAGTCTCGAAGGACGAGGCCCAACTCATGGCCACCGACCTGGAAGTCGGCATCCGCATCAACGTCTCCGGCGTCACCGTCGAAACGCCGGGTAGCGCCGTCCTGCCGATCGCCCGCTTCGGCCCCATCCTCCGCGAATCGGTCGACGAAAGGCTGCACCTGGAAAGCGATGGCCAAAGCTCGCAAATCCGCGGCGACCGCAGCCAATGGAAGCTGCCTGAAGAAAACCCCGACGAATTTCCCAACGTCGCCACCTTCAAGGAAGAAAAATTCCACGAACTGGCCGCGCGGCTGTTCCGCGAAATGGTTCGCCGCACCGTGTTTGCTACCGACAACGAAAGCAGCCGCTACGCGCTGGGCGGCGTGCTCCTGGAAATGGAGGCCGACAAAATGATCGCCGTCGGCACCGATGGCCGCCGCCTGGCGAAAATGGAAGGTCCAGCGCACAGCGTCGGGGGTCACCAAACCACCGGCCAAACCACCATCGTTCCCAGCCGTGCCATGAACCTGTTGGAGCGCACCGTCAGCGATAGCGATGGCGAAGTGCAACTCTCCGCCCGCGCCAACGACATCCTGATCAAAAGCCCGCGCTTCACCATTTACTCGCGCCTGGTCGAAGGTCGCTTCCCAAAATGGCGCGACGTGTTCCCGCACCGTAGCGACGCGGTGAAGGTCGAGCTTTCCGTCGGGCCGCTCCACTCGGCCGTCCGCCAGGCCGCTATCGCCACCAGCGAAGAAAGCCGCGGCATCGATTTCACGTTCGATGGCGGCCTGCTCGTGCTCTCCGGCCGTGCCGCGGACGTCGGCCAATCCCGCGTTGAGCTGCCCGTGGCCTACAGCGGACCGAAAGTTTCCATCGCGCTGGACCCCCGCTTCTTCAGCGATTTCCTCCGCGTCTTGGATCCCGAAAAAACCTTCACCCTGGAATTGAAAGATTCCGACAGCGCCGCCGTCTGCAGCACCGACGACGGCTACGGCTACGTCATCATGCCGCTGGCCCGCGACCGCTAAAAATTACTGAACTCCGAACCCCGAACCCTGAACCCATATTTGGCATACCCCAAGCCGATCGCCGATGTCCTCTCGCAGTTGATCGCCAAGCGCGGCTACGCCCGCCAGCGTTCCACCGCCACCTTGGAATCGGCCTGGCGCCAAGCGGTGGGCGAAAAGTTCGCCGCCACCACCCAGGCCGGCCTCCTGCGCCGTGGCACGCTGGAAATCACCGTCGCCAACAACCTGCTGGCCCAAGAACTCGGCTTCCAAAAAGACGATCTGATCAACCAACTCCGCCGCCTCGCTCCCGACGAAACCATCAACAACCTCCGCTTTCGCACCGGCCGCATCGCAAGCTGATCCCGGAACATAGACCTAAGTAACCAATCTTTTGAATAAACCAAACATGGCCGACGCACCCGTTAAACCTTCGAAATCCTCCGCCGTTCCCAGCGAAAAGTACACTGCCGCTGACCTGGAACATCTCTCCGATCTCCAGCACGTCCGTGAACGCTTCGGCATGTACATCGGCGACAACACCACCCGCGGCCTGCACCACCTAGTGTACGAAGTCGTCGATAACTCCATCGACGAAGCCCTCGCCGGCTTCGCCCACAACGTCCGCGTCACCATCAACAACGATGGCTCGGTCACGGTCGAAGACGACGGCCGCGGCATCCCGGTGGAAAAGCACGAACAGCTCAGCGAAGAAATGGATCGCGAAGTTTCCACGCTCGAAGGCGTGATGACGGTCCTCAAATTCGGCGGCAAGTTCAAGAAGGGGGCCTACCAAACCTCCGGCGGTCTGCACGGCGTCGGCGTCACCGTCATGAATTTCCTCGCTGAATGGTGCGAAGTCGAAGTCTCTCGCGATGGCCACGTTTGGCAGCAGGAATACGAACGTGGCATCCCGCAAGGCCCCGTCCGCCGCGTCGGCGCCACCACCAAAACCGGCACCAAAACCACCTTCAAGGCCGATCCCCAAATCTTCCAGGCCACCAAGTTTAGTTACGACATTTTGTACCGCCGCCTGCAGGAGCTCGCCTTCCTCAACCGCGGCGTGCACATCTTCCTCAAAGACGAGCAAACTGGCGACCACGACGAATTCCACTACGAGCGCGGTATCGTCGAATTCGTCGAGCACCTCAACCGCGCCAGCGAGCCCTTGCATCCCGAGGTCATCTTCATCTCCGGCGAGCAAGAGGGCGTCGGCTACGAAATCGCCCTGCAGTATTGCGGCGAGTACACCGAAAACGTCCACTCCTACGTCAACAACATCAACACCATCGAAGGCGGCACGCACGTCTCCGGCTTCCGCGCCGCCCTCACGCGCACCCTGAACAACTACGGCAAGAAGGAAGACCTGCTCCGCGACCTGGTCCCCTCCGGCGACGACGTCCGCGAAGGCCTCACCGCCGTCCTCTCCCTGCGCGTCCCGCACCCGCAGTTCGAAGGCCAAACCAAAACCAAGCTCGGCAACGGCGAGGTCGAAGGCATCGTCACCACCGTCGTCGGCGACGCCCTGGGCAAATACCTCGAAGAGAATCCCAAAATCGCCAAGGTCATCGTCCAAAAAGGCATCCTCGCCGCCGAAGCCCGCGAAGCCGCCCGCAAAGCCAAGGCCCTGCTCCGCGAGCGCAAAGGCGCCCTGGCCGGCGGCGCGCTCCCCGGCAAGCTCCGCGATTGCACCAGCCGCGACATGGAGCGCTGCGAGCTCTACCTCGTCGAGGGTGATTCCGCCGGCGGCAGTGCCGAAGGAGGCCGCCTCCGCGAATATCAGGCCATCCTCCCGCTCCGCGGCAAAATCATCAACGCCTACAAATCGCGCGAAGATAAAGTGCTCGCCAACGAGGAAGTCCGCAGCATGATCGCCGCCATCGGCATCGGCATCGGCGAAGAGGTCGATCTCTCCAAGCGCCGCTACAACAAAATCGTGATCATGACCGATGCCGACGTCGACGGCTCCCACATCCGCACTCTCCTGCTCACCTTCTTCTACCGCCAGATGTACGAGCTCGTGCGCCAAGGCCATGTCTACGTCGCCCAGCCGCCCCTGTTCCGCGTCAAAAGCAAGAAGGATGTCTACTACGTCCAAACCGAAGAGGAAATGAAAGCCCAGCTCCTGGAAAACGGCCTCAAAGAAGGCGAATTCGAGCCCGACGGCATCCCCGGCGATCAAGGCGGCCGCGTCATCAAAGGCGCCGAAATGGCCAAGCTCGCCCGCACCCTGGCCGCCATGGAAGATTCCCTCATCGCGCTGGAACGCCGCGGCATCAGCCTCCGCGCCCACGCCGTCCGCCAGGATCCAGTCACGCTCAAGCTCCCCATCTATCACGTCTATCTCGGCAGCCAGGAACACTGGTTCACCCGCCGCGACGAGCTCGACGATTTCGTCGCCCAGCACGAGGAAGAGACGGGCGAGGAAGTCGACGTCGGCGCCACCCCCGGCGGTCCCACCGCCAAAACCGGCGAACCCGCCGTGCCCCCCGACGGCCAACCCAAAGCCGCGCTCCCCGCCACCGCCCCGGGCGAGGAAAAAACCAACGGCCACGCCAAGCCCAGTCTCACCGCCGCCGCCAAAAAACTGCACATCGTCGAGCTGCACGAAGTCCGCTCCATCAACACCCTCCTGGGCGACCTCGCGCAAATGGGCTTCGACATCCAATCCCTCATTCCCCAAGAACGCACCGGCACCGAAGAACCGCGCTACACCATGCGCCGCGGCGAAAATTCCGTCGGCCTGGAAGACCTGCGCGGCCTGTTAGGCGCTATCCGCGCCGCCGGCGAAAAAGGCCTCTCCATCACCCGCTTCAAAGGCCTGGGCGAAATGAACGCCGAAGAACTCCGCGACACCACGCTGGACCCCACCAACCGCACCCTCCTGCAAATCACCATGGACGACCTCAGCGGCGCCGACACCATGTTCCGCACCCTCATGGGCGACCACGTCGAACCCCGCCGCGAATTCATCGAAAAACACGCCCTGGAAGTGCGTAACTTGGACGTGTAGCCGCCGCCCACCCCGTTTAGCCGCGACGCGAAGTCCGCGTAGCGGAGCGCGTGCCAATCAGATGATACCGCGTTCGACCGTCCCAACTGCTGCGCGACGATGATCATCGCCCAGGTCAGCTGCGATCCTCATAGGATTGTCCAAACCGTAAACTAATCCGCTGTTAGACATCCCGGTTGCGAACTTCCGGAGTTCGCATGGAATTTCAACCAGTTGATCGCCAGCCGCCGCTTCTACGGAAAAGCGGGGGCAATGTCCATCGTTCATCTTTCGCGCGATCAGCTGTTCGAGCGGCTCAGAGAGATATACCGGGGGATTATTCGTCGCATTGCACGATACATAGCAACTTGATCTGTTTGTGCGCAGCCCACTTCCGATACGCGCGAATACTGCCACGACCCCAGCGATTTCGGTCGCGCGACGAAGTAGCTCGCTTACGGAAACGCCGAACAATTGGCGCAGCGCTCGCGAGCCGGGCAGGACGGTGGAATACCACTTCGGAGATCCAACCATGGCCCAAGTCGGCCCCCCTCGGGCATTAGACGAAGTCAAACGCCGCGAAATCTGCCGCCCTCGTCGCCGCAGGCTGCGGAATCCAGTGGGCCTCCCGCTACGTCGGCGTCTCCGAAGCGCACCCTTCGCCGCTTCTTAGCGTCTTTGCGCCTTTGCGTGAGCCAATCCGCCGCCCGGACAAAATTCCCAACGTTTTCCCCTAGACATTCAGCCACCCGCCACGCGACACCGCCTCCAAACGCCTTCTGACCGCCAACTTCACCAGCGCGCAGAGGACAAAACTCAACCCCTTTTGTCCGCCTCAATGACCGCAGCGTTCGGCATTCCCCGTACATGGCAAATTAACACGAGGACAAAACCATCGAATTTCGCCGGTCGGGTTGGGACCCCAGCCAACCGTGACAAAATGCAACGGCGGCTTTGGATTGTCGACAAATCGCATCACACAGCCACGACCCGCATGAACCAATCCAGATCAAAAAAGCTATGTTTGGAATATGTCCCCGCGGCTCTTCTACATCTGTGTGGCGATGGCCATCGGTCCACCGCTGGCGGTCGTGGCCCTCAACTACGACCTGCTCAAGCCCAAGCCGATCGATCCCAACACGGCCGAAGGCGAAGTGCTCTTCTTCCAAGCCAACTGGTGCGGGGCCTGCAAAGCCATGAAGCCGGTCGTCACGAAACTCCGCAACGAAGGCTTCGACATCCGCACCGTCGACGTCGACAGCCACCGCGACGAGGCCATGCGCTTCGGCATCCACGCCGTGCCGACATTCATCCTGATGCGCGGCAGCGAAGAAATCCGCCGCGAAAGCGGAGTCATCTCCCCCGAATCCCTTCGCCAACTCTGGCGCTAGAACGCCGCCTCATTATTTGCCGGCGACAGCCGCCTTCGGCTGCTTCAAGGATTCCAACTCAGCCAGCGCGTGCTGCTTCACATCCCCGGAAGCATGCTTCGCCGCCATCTGAAAATAAATCTTGGCCACGCCCGGCTTCCCTTCCGCCAACAACTGCCGCGCACGCGCCAGTTCGTCGGCCGCCTGTGCCTGCCGCGCCGCATCCGCAGCCTCCGCGCGCGCCTTCAAATCCGCCACACTTCCGCCGGCCGAATTCAAAACTTCCGGCGCCGTCACCAATGCCTCCTGCGCACTGCCCGCGGTTTGTCCCAGAATCGCCGCATCCATCGCTTGCCTGTCATGAATCCGAGCGCTGATCGACGCACTGCCCCCGATGCCTATGCGAACCGACCCGGCATTCGAGAATGGCCGTACGTTCATCCCGGGCACGCCTTGATTAACCGTGCCCGCCGCCGCCGAATTCATTCCGCCCAAAAATGCCGCCCCGCGATCCGGCACACTCACCGTCGTACTAACCGAAGTCTGATGAAACTCCGGCAACTGCACCGTGGTGGGCTGCTGTGCCGCCTGCTGCTGCGCCACGGCCCGGCTCGCAACAAACGATAGAGCGACACCAGTCAGCCCAATGAATCCGATTCGTAATCCACGCATGGCACCTCCCCGTCAATCAATCGCGCCGTTGTCGCCAACCCACTTCGCTACTGCTTCCGTCTCTCCAATGCCTGCAGCTCCGCAATCGCCTGTTGCCGGACCTCCGGCGTGCCAAGTCGGGCGGCCAACTCAAAATAATTTTTCGCCGCTCCAATCGAACCTTCCGCCTCAAATCGCCGCGCACGCGCGCAAGTGCGATTCCGCATTCCGATGCGCCGCCGCTACCAGCGCATCGATTCTATCTTGATACGTCTGATGCTCAGGATCAGGATCGGGACTGGGCATCGGCGGCAGGTTCAGTTCACCAAAATCAGGCGGTTGGTGATCGGGCATCCCCTGCGGCGTTGCGAGCCAACCCATTTGCCCGACCAGCCCCGGCCCTGCCAATTGACCCGGCTTGGGCAGCAATCCTGCCGCTTGCATTCCCTTTAAATCGAGAACCCGCACGCCCGATGATTCGTGTCTCGTGGAAAGCATTCCGCCCGCCGGTGGATGTGCAGCGAATTGCTGGATTAGCTTTCTCATATCCTGAGGATTCCCAAAATCTGCCGATGGCTGGCCAAAGAAAATCTCGCCCCCATCAACAACAGTTGCCGGAGGCGCGGCCAAATAATCAGGCTTCGCCTTCTGCTGTTCAGAATCCCGCGCCGAAGCGTCGCGGACCAGAAAGATCGCCGCCCCCAATACCGCCAGCACCAAGTAGCCTGCACGTAACCCGTTCATGACAGATCTCCCATGCGCCCGGAAGACCGCTTTCATTCTACCGCCCAACGGCCCCCTGACAACACAGTGCCAATTTCTTGATTCCTGACTCCCGACCCCTGACCCCTGCTTATCGCGTTCCCGTCCACAGCGATTCGACGGTATCCGCCGTGACTGAGGAAACGTCGCGAGTCGGATCCATCGCCACCGACAAAGCAGCCACATCCACACGCAGCGCCTGGAGCAGGCGGAAAGCCAATAGGCAGCCGATGACGCCGATGATCGCCAGCGAGCCCATCCAAATCTGTTCGACATGCTCCCGCGTGCCGAAGAACGCCAACACAATCACCGCGAAAAACGGCGCGAACATGGTCAGATAAAAACACCAGCCGCAGCGACGCACCAGCCGCATGAGTTCGTTCACCTCTTCCGGATGGGCCTGCTCGGGACGCACCAGCACTGGATAAAACGCGCGAACAAACATGAACGTGAGCAGGAAGAACGTCAGCGTGGAAGAGATCAGGCCGCAAGCGATTTGCGAGGCCATAAAACTTCGGTACTGGGGCAGCGCGATTTCGGACGAGCCGCCAAAATACATCTGAAGCCAGAAGGGAAACACGAAACCGGAAATGATCCACAGCGACATGCCCATCCAACTGGCGAAATCACCGACCCACAGCGCGCGGCGACGGTTTCGCGCGAGATCGGCTGAATCAACCGGCTTGCCGCTGCCGACGCGGCCCACCGCTTTCAGCACCGGCCAGGCGAAACCAACGACTAGGCCAATGGCGATAGGGAACGCAACGAGGTTGACGGTCGGCACTTCGACATTCCAAAAGAAGCGGTTAATTTCGGTGCGATCGGCATTGTCGGGCGGCGGAACGATATCTTGCGAGTTGAATTTCAAATTTAGAAAACTGAACACAGCACTGGGCATCAGACCCACGGCCACGAAAAACCAGAACGGCCAGCGGCGCAAGCGCTGCCGCCACGAACCGGGAGTGGGGCGCAACAGCCGCTGCACGCGCGGCTGCAGGCACAGTTCCAGTTGCCGCGCCAGAACGCCGGCGCTGGCGGGCCGATCTTCTGGCTTCGGCGACAGGCAGGTAAGCAGCAATTGCTTCAAGCCCGGCGGCAAATCGGAAGGCAACGACGCCAAAGCGGTTTCGGTGACGCCGGCATGGCGGCGCTCGGTCAGGCGTTTCAGCGTTTCGTTCCAGCTTGCATCGCAGATGCTCGTCGCCAAAGGGGCGCGAGCCGGTAAGCAATTCCCACAGCACCACGGCTAAAGAATAAACATCGCTGCGGCCGTCGAGTTCGTCGGGCTTGCGTGCGTGATCGGGATTGTAAGCCTCGATTTGCTCCGGCGACATGTACGCCAGGCTGCCGCCGAAATAGGCCGCCGGCGTAGCCCCTTCGAGCTTGGAACTGAAGCTGACGTTGAAATCGACCAGCTTCGGCGCACCTTCGGCCGCCAGCAGCACGTTGGCCGGCTTGATATCGCGGTGCAGCACGCCGCGGTTATGGGCGTAGTCGAGCGCCGCCGCCAGCCGGGCGCCGATCCAGCAGACCGTCTCGGGCCAGGAAGCCAGCATTCAACCGCCGCCGAGCGCTCGATTCCGCCGGCGCCGATTCGCCGCGTCCTTCCAAGGCCTTATCGATCACGCCAAGCAGCGTTTTGCCGCTGCGCAGCGCGGGGGCTTGTTGGCGGGCAGCTTCGATCACCTCTTGCAGCGTGCCGCCGGGAATGTGCTGCATGTACATCAGTTGCAGCTTGCGATCGGCCAGTACGCGCTGATCGTACACGCGCACAATGTTGGGATGATCCAGTTGCGCCAGCGTTTGCGGTTCGACGCCGCGATCGCGCGAGATTTTCAAGGCCACCAAGCCGCTGCATGGAGCGCTGTCGCGCCAGAAACACAGAGCCGAACGAGCCTTTGCCCAACTTCACCAAAAGATCGAAATCGTCGATTTGCTGGCCGACGTCGATATCGGCGGTGCGCACCGTGCCCACCATCGACGTGGTGGTCATCTGGTTCGGTTCCAGCTTCATCATCCGGCGAAGCTGTTCGGATTGTTTGGGAAAGCGGGAAAAATAATCTTCTGGCTTGGGGGGATTTTCGATCTGCCGGCGGATGTGAAATTCCTCGTAAATCAGGTCGCAGGGCACTTCGCCGTCCTGCGCCAGTTCGGGAAACTCTTCGACGTATTCCTCCACTTGCTTGGGCAACTCGTGATGTTGCCAGCGGTATTCCAGATCGATCTTGATGAGCTCGACCAGCACCAGACGGCGCAGGTGAAGCGGCTCGGCCGGTGGAAACTGCGCCAAATCGGGGGGCAGATTTTCCCCTTGCCAGGCGGTGATCAGCGCGTCGGCCCGTTCGGCCAACTCGTTCCACGCGACGGTGGCGTTATCGGGCGTCGGCTTGGCGGTGGTGCCGGACATGACAGGGCTGCCACGAGAATCGATGATCGAAACGTGGACCGTCCTTCCCTGTTCCTGGCGTCCGGGGTCAGAGGCCTTAACTTCTGTTTTAGCATAGGTTTGCTATTCCGCCAGACGACGATTCCCCGCGGGAAAAAGACGCAGCACGCTAGCATACTGGACACAAGTTCACATATCGCTAGAATATAGTGAACGGGTGACCACCAGTGCCCGCGAAAAGGAGTTTCTCATGATCGCCCCATTGCGAATCGACATCGGACGAATCCAGCGCGTTGTTCTCCGAGCCACGGCGGATCGGCGAATTGTTGCCGCAACTTCTTGCCGAGCGCGGCATCAACCTGCCGGAGGAACGACCTGCTGGACCAGCGTCAAATCGAGGCACGCCGCGAGCTAGACAATCGAGCTCTGGCCGGATGAGGCGACCTTAAGATCTAAGGAAACTTCGGCTCTGCGCTTCTCGAGGAAGGCGGCCAGGCCCTCGGCAGCCGCTTCGGTGGTGCGGGCAGTGGCGCTGACCGCCGCGCCGGCGGCCAGCATGGTTCCCAAGTGCTCGCCAATGGTCTCGTTGAGCATTCGCTTGGTGAGCAGGATTGCTTCGGGAGCGCAGCCGGAAATCTCACCGGCCAATTGATGCGCTCGCGGCCAGAGCTTATCGCCGGCGTGCATCTCGTGATAGATTCCCATGCGGAAGGCGTGCTCGGCCGAAACGACTTGCGAGCTCAGCAGGAGATAAGCCGGCGCGGCCGCCGCCGATGCGGAACTCCAAGATCGGCGCGACCAAACCGGCGACAATGCCGCGCTTCGGTTCCGGCAAGCCGAAAGTTGCCTCCGGCGCGGCCAGCACGATATCGCTGGCCAATACGATTCCTGCGCCGCCGGCCAAGGCGGGCCCATTGACAGCGGAAATGATTGGCTTGGGCAGCCGCATCATTGCCACCACCAATTCTCGATAGGCGTCGGCATCTTCGTGCCATTGCGTATGTGCATTGGGATGTCGCGCTGTTTCCTGCATTTCATGCAAATCCATACCTGCACAAAATGCGCTTCCCGCGCCGGAGATCACGATGACTGCGCACGCGGCGCTCGCAGCGCAAGTCGTCCAAGGCTTGCAACAGTTCCGCCAGCATGGCGCGCGTGAGCGCGTTGCGCTTGTCCGGGCGGTTCAGTGTGAGCGTGCCGGTGTGCTCGTGGACGTGCACTTTGATCAGCGGCGAATGCTTGCTCATCGGTTTTCTTTCGGCAACATTTTGGCCAGGTCGTTGTCGGAGGGCGCCGGAAGCGGCAAATCGAGGATGGCCGTGCCCAGTAGTTTACCCTGCGTGTCGATTCGCAGCGATTGGCTGGCCCCGCCCGCCAAAGCGTTTTGCAGTACAAAGTTCAACGCGCCGACTTTGGGAAGTTCATATCGATTGGTTTGTGTTGCGACTAAGCCTGCGAAAAACTCGGCGACGCGCGGGGCGGTGAGCTCACGCCGCAAGAACTCATAGCCTGCCGGAGTGTACGCAACCACGCCGATGTTGGCGTGATTGCCTTTATCGCCGCTGCGGGCGTGAGCGATTTGGCCAAGACGAATTGTGGACATCGTTATGCCTTCGCCCATTGGGACGCAGGTTTGACGGAAACCGCGGGTTTGACAAATTGCTTGGGCACTAAAGTGGGCCAGTAGGCAAATACTTGGCGCACCTGCGGGCGGCCGGTGGCGTAACCTGCCAGACCGGGTGGGCCGCTTGTGATCAGCGGGGCGAATTCCTTGGTGAAACGTTCGACGGCGTCGCGGCGCGAATCGGAAACGGAGACACGGAGAACAACTTCGCGGCAATCGGCGGATTTGAGATTTGAAGCAGCGGTCGCCAGCTTTGGCACACCATCGCCGGCGCCGAGGCATTCGACGAGGGTGTTTTGCAATTCAAATCCTGCCCGCGCGACTCGTTTCAGTATCATGCGGCCGCAGGCGCGTGCTTTCTCCACACAGTCGTTGCCGTAAACCAAGAGAGTTCCGCTGGCAGTGAAACCTGCCTGGTAGGCGAGCGACACTTTGTAATTGTCCGGCGCGAGTCGGCCGAGTTGCGCCCTGCACAGCGACGCGGTCAGGGCCGAAGTCAGTCACTTCTACGTTGGTGAAATCGACGTCGACGTCGGGCGTGAGATAATGCGCCGGGTCGCCGATTTCGTAGACCAATTGCTCGATGACGGTGTTTCGATTGACCGCCCCGCCGGAGTCTTTGGGCTTGGTGATGATGCAGGAACCGTCATCGTTGATTTCGGCGATTGGATAGCCGACATTGACCAAGTCGAGATTTTGCCAATGGCGGTACAAGCCGCCGGTCACTTGCGCCACATTCGATTAAGTGGCCAGCGACGCTGCCGCCGGCCAGGCGATTCCAATCGTTCCAATTCCAATTGAATTCATATGCGGCGGGGCCAACAGTGAGCGATGCGTCGGCCACGCGGCCGGTGATGACAATCGTTGCGCCGTCGGCGAGGGCTTTGGTAATTGGCTGCGCTCCGAGATACGCATTCGCGCTCACGACCGGGAAACCGAGCTTGGCCAGGGGTTGTTCCGTATCGAGGTTCTCGAGCCGGCAGCCGGCCGACTGCAGTTCGGATAAGCGCGGCAATAAATCATCGCCGTTGACGACGGCGATGGTTGTGTCGCTCAAACCGGCTTGATGGAGAATCATGGCGGCCGCCGCGGCGCAGGCCTGGGAATTCATTCCTCCGGCGTTGGTGATGATTTTCAATTTGGGTTGGGACTTCAGGGCCGGCAGCAGGCTTTCAAGCACATCTAGAAAGTCGGCAGCATAGCCGGCGGCCGGATCTTTCTCGCGTTGGCGGGCGAGAATCGACATCGTCAATTCGGCCAGGTATTCCAGCGTGAGATAATCGACTTCGGCGTTTTCGACCAGCAAGCGCGGGGCATCCAAATTGTCGCCCAGGAAGCCCGCGCCGTTGGCAATGCGAATGGACATGGTGAATTACACCTGAAACACACCCAGGCGGAATGGTTCGGGTTCGGCGTGACGGGTCGCTGCTTCGAGCGCGGTGATGAGTGAATCGCGAGTGGTGGCGGGATCAAGGATGGCATCGACCCAGCCTCGCGCGGCGGCGTAGCGGACATCCATCTGGCGCTGGTAGTCGGCTTTCACTTTGTCGCGCAATTGCTCCAGTTCCGCGGCATCGATCTGATCGCCGTGCCGCTGGAGGCTCTTCACAGCGACCTCAAGCAAGGTGTCGGAGGCTTGTTCGCCCCCCATCACTGCGATTTGCGCGGACGGCCAGGCGAAGATGAATCGCGGATCGAACGCTTTACCGCACAGGGCATAGTTGCCGGCGCCATAGGAGCCGCCGGTGATGACCGTGATTTTTGGCACACGGCTGTTGCTGATGGCACTGACCAGTTTGGCCCCGGCTTTGATGATGCCGGAGCGTTCGGCGTCGCGCCCCACCATAAAACCGTTCACATCTTGGAGGAAGACGATCGGAAGCCAATCCTGATTGCAGTTCATCACAAAGCGCGCGGCTTTTTCGGCGCTGTCGACGTACAACACGCCGCCAAATTGAAAGGGCCCATCGGCAGGCCGCACTCGATGATGCTGGTTGGCTATGACGCCGATTGAAAATCCACCCAGCCTCGCGGTGCCGCAGACGACCGTCTGTCCATAATCTGGTTTGTATTCTTCGAAGCTATCGGCGTCGAGCAGGCATGCAAGGACGTCGCGCACTTCGTAATCGCCGGTGGGATTGTCGGTAAGGATGTTGTACAGATCTGTCGCCGGCCGCTGCGGCTGTTTGGTTTCAGCGCGCTGAAAAGGAGGAGATGGCTGCGGGTCGTCGGGCCGCACGGCCGAAGCTAATTGTCGCAAGCGCGCGAGGCACGACTGGTCGTCGGGATCGCGGTAGTCGATCGTGCCGCTGACTTCCGCATGCATTGCGGCGCCGCCGAGTTCCTCATGCGAGACCTCCTGGCCGATGGCGCTTTTCACGAGCGCTGGCCCGGCCAGATACAGGCCGGAGCCTTCGGTCATGAGCAATTTGTCGCACAACACAGGCAAGTAGCCGCCGCCGGCGACGCAATTGCCCATGATCGCTGCGATTTGCCCGAGGCCCATCGCCGAAATCACGGCGTTATTGCGAAAGATGCGGCCGAAATCGTCCTCATCGGGGAAGACATCTTCTTGAAGCGGAAGAAAGATGCCGGCTGAGTCTACCAGGTACACCAGCGGCAAGCGGTTTTGCATGGCGATGCGTTGCGCCCGCAGTACTTTTTTGGCCGTGGCGGGAAAGAAGGCGCCGGCTTTGACCGTGGCGTCGTTGGCGATGATCATGTGCCGGCGGCCGGCGATTGTGCCGATGCCGGTGATGACACCCGCCGCGGGAGCTCCGCCCCAATCGGCGTACATTTGCCACGCGGCCCACAGGCCGAGCTCGAAGAATGTGCTGCTGGGGTCCAGGAGTTTTTCAATGCGCTCACGCACCGTGAGCCGCTTCTTTTTGTGTTGCCTTTGGATGGCGGCCTGACCGCCGCCGAGGCGAATGTCGGCTTCCTGCTCGGCCAGTTGAGCGACAAGATCGGCGAGTGATGGGCGGTTTTTTTCGGCCATAGCGCAATGAGACGCAATCCGCGGAATATAGGCACGTTGGCGTGCGCCGCATTATGCGTCGCGCCACCGGCAGTATCATACCGCTGGACCGTCGATTGGTCTGCGCATGCGAACTGACCACGTCCAATGGCGGTCGCTGGTGACTTGCGCCATTTGCGGCTGAAAGCCCAACATGGCGACCAGTTGGCGGATTTCAGCAAGAGCGAGGGCGGCGTGCAGCGAGGCGGCGAACATCGCCCGCTGATGTTCCGCCTGGGGCGTGCTACCGGCGCACGGCGCATACAGGTCCACGAGCCGGGCTAGCTCCGCGTCGTTGTCGGGCGCAACAGGTCGCGGAAAAACAGCAGCCCTCCTGGCCTGGCTGCCAGCACCGCTTGCTGCAGGCATTGAATCGGCTCGGGAAGATGGTGGATGATGCTGTTAGACATGACGACATCAAAGCTGTGCTCACCACAGATGGGCTGTTTGGCGTCGCACAATTGCAGAGTAATGCGTTCAGCCAGCCCGGCTGCTTCGACATTGCGCCGCGCCAACTGAAGCATGTGCTGTGCGGCGTCGACTGCGACTACGTGAACCAGCTTCATGCGGCGGCACAGTTCGATGGGAATCTGCGCGGTGCCAGTGCCGAGGTCGAGGATTTCCAGGCTGGAAGAACTATCTTGACTGGATTGGCCCAGCGCTTCGAGCAGGTCGCCGACGAAGTTCCGATTCACCTCGCTGTGGTCCATCGCATCGTAAGCGTGGGCCTCTTCGGGCGTATCCATCAATTCGGGCTCGAGTACGCGGTGCAGCATGGGCTAATGGCCAAACGAATTGAATCGTGCTACAACACCACCGGTCGGTGGTCACCATATTCTAATGGGATGAACAGTTCAATGGATGAACAACAGGGAGTTTCAGGCACTGCATCTTTGGCGTTGGCGGCACGCTGGCGGCCATTGGAGAAAATCGATCGCCGCGTGGCCGGCGTACTGGTCGAGAAGGCGAAGACGACGCCGGAGCAATATCCGTTGACGGTCAATTCGCTGGTCAACGGTTGCAATCAGAAAAACAATCGCGATCCCCAAATGCAACTGGAAGAGGCGGATGTGATGGAATCGCTCGACCGGTTGAAATCAACCGGCGCGGTGGCGGAAGTGCAGGGGAGCGGGCGAGTGCCGAAATTTCGCCACCTGCTGTACGAATGGTTGGGCGTCGACAAAGTGGAACTGGCGGTGATGGGAGAGCTGCTCCTGCGCGGCGCAAACTGAAGGGGAGCTGCGAGGCCGCGCTTCACGAATGGAGCTGATTGCCGACTTGAACGCGCTGCGCGGCATTTTGCAATCGCTGCGCGCGAAGCGATTGGTTATCGACATTACGCCGCCGGGCAGGGGGCAAATTATTAGCCATAATCTCTACGAGCCGGAAGAACTGGAGCGGCTCAAGGACAAATTTGGCAGTGCGGGCTCGGCTGAAAGCGGATGGGCTGAGCCGCCGCGAGAGCACGCTGCGTCCGCGGCCAGACATGAGCCCGCGGAGTCCGGCGGAGGCGAGGAAATGCAATCGCTGCGGCGGGAATTGGCCGAATTACGCCGCGAAGTGGAGTCGCTTGCCGAAACCGTGCGACGGCAAGAAACCGCCATTACCGATTTGCGCGCCTCTTTGGGCGGATAGGAGCATTGGGGTCTACTTCGCTGTTTTCCACGAGCTTCCAGCCGGCTGGGTGGTTCAACTCGGCTTGCGCCATCGCCGCCCACGGGGTTCCTTTGTGTTCGGTAACCACTCGTTGCAGATAGGCGCGGGAGCTTTTCACCATTTTGTCTAGCGCACTGGAAACGGCCAGTTCGTCGGCCGGTTCCAGCACCCAGCGTTTGCTGGTGGGGTTGGCGAAGGTTTTGCCCTGCTTGAGGACGGCCAGAATCGTGTTGTAGCCGTCGAGCCGCGCCTTGGCGGCCAGCACTTGCCCCATCGCCAAATCGTATTCGGCCTGCCAACGGGCGCCGGTGAGATTCGGCCGGTCGGATTCCCCGGCGACCATCGCGTCGTACAAGTGCTGGAGCGGCTGATCGCGCTCCGCCGCAGCACGTTGCGCCACGGTGATGCCTTTGGCCATTGTGGCTTCGTCCTTTTCTTTGGGAAACGAAACACGAACATTGGGATCCAATTCCAATGTCGTCGGCAACTGTGCGGCATTGTGCAGAGCGCGCCGGCATTTGTTCTCGGAAAGCAACTGTTTGTATTGATCTTCGTTTACGTAGTCGGGAGCGTAATTGGCCAGCATTTCGGGCTTAACGTCGCCCGTGGCAGGATCGAGGTCCCAGCCGCCGCTGCCGCCAGCGCGAAGCCGAAAGAATCGGCCGCCGGTTTGATGACATAGCCGCTCCAGGCCAAACGGGCCGTAGCCGGAATCGGTCAAATCTCTGGTGTCGTCCAGACCGGCCGACTCCAAGGGCACTCGCTCCGGATAGAGCGTCTCCGAACACGGTTTGGGCGGGATTGATTCCGACGAAGCGATTGAGCGATGCGATCGCCCGGGCACTTCGTCGTTAAACGGCACGGCGGGCCCCAGCCCGAACACGGGCACTGCCGAACGCTTGAGGGCCGCAATGGCATCGTCGGCCTGTTTCAAATCGTCGCCGGAGGATGCGCCGGCGATCACAAAGATGACTTCGAAGCCTAGTTTTCGATAGGGGAGATATTTGTCGACGGCTTTGTTGACGGCGGTAAATGGCAGCGTTTTCTCGGAACGAACTTTGCCGCGCCGGTCGAGATCAGTAAGTTCCTTCCGCAACGTGGCGACGTCGCTGGTGGGTTCCGCGGTAAGCAGCTTCACATCGCTGCTGTAGCGGAAAACGGCCATCTGCGGCAGGCTGGCGCCGGCGCTAAGGTCTTCCAAAGTGCGGCAGATTTGGTCGGCCATGCTTTGCGAAAGCGGCGCTGCTTCGGCCGACTGCTCGACGAGCCAAACCACCAGCGTTTTTCGCAGCGAAAGTGCATCGCGGATTACGGCGCCGATGCGGTCGATGGCGAGCGTTTCGGCAACATCTGCCTGGCTGGTTTCGGTAGAACCAGGTTCGGAGCTTCGAACATCGGCCAGGCCGGATGCTCGTTCGCGCAATCGCTTCTGGTGCGCGTTGCTCGAGCTTGTTTGCCGCTGAAATTCCTCGCCTTTGCCGATTTGCTCGGCTTGCCCGGGCGGCACCTGAATTGAACTACCGGCCGGTTTTGCGCCGGGTTCCGAATTAGCTTGCGCGGCCGTTTGCAGGAATGCTAGCGCCAACACAATGCGGCACAGCGCGATGGGCAGCACAATTCGGGTCACGGCGCACCTCAGATAGCGGCGTCGGCAACAAATTGCCTAACGCCTATCATACCCCGGCGCTCGAGCAATCCCAGGGCCACGAGTTTTTCGCGGCATTCGTCTCGTTCGCGGCAGCGGGTGAGCTCGGCCCAGGTGGGATCTTGGACGGCTAGAAAATCTGCCTCCGTGGCGCGGCGCGGCCCGTGCCAGCCAGGCGTGCGGCTAGGCGCGCGATCAGCTCGCGATCCAGCCGCGTCAAGAACATCGCTTCCAGGCGATAGTCGACAAATGCTTCCCACGTCAACGGGAACAGAGGCCGTATGATTTGTTGGCCGATGGTTTTGGCGTACGTGCGGATTTCTTCTTGAGCGTGGGCATCCATGCGCAGCGCCAGGAAATGGAGCAGATTGTGCAAATCGATCTTCCAGTAGGCTTCGGTGTAGGTGGAAAGCGGAAGATCTTTGCGGGCCTGCTCGCGGGCCACGCCGGCGGCAATGCGCTGTTCGTACAGCCTTCGTGCGCCGGTTTGAAATTCGGTTTCCGCGGTGGTGAGTCCTTGGCCCACGTCGCGTGACAAGGGGGCGCCGCTGCCTTGGCGGTTCGCCGCGGCCTGAGTGCGCCATTGATCGGGGGACGTGGTTTGCGTCGCATCGATCGCCAGCGAATAGCGGGTGCTGTATTCGTTCACGTTGGCGGTGCGATGGCGAATCCATTGGCGCCAGCAATCCATCGGCACGCGCACCAAAAACTTGATTTCCGCCATTTCGAACGGCGTGGTGTGGCGATGGCGCAGCAGGTAGCGGATCAGTCCGCGGTCGTCGGAAACTTTTCGGGTTCCTTCGCCGTAGCTGACCCGCGCCGCCTGGACGACGGCCTGATCGTCGCCCATCACGTCGACCAGGCAAACGAACCCATCGTCTAACACTGGAAATTTCTTCCAGCGCAGTTGGTCGGCGATGGCGATGTTGGTGGGCATTCGACAGTTGTTGGCCGGTTCAGTTCTGTTTCGCGAGCAATTCTTCCAGAATTTTGGCAACAAGCGCCGGATCATCTCGTTTTAGCAGATTGTCAATTCGCGTGGCGGGCACTTTCAGTTTTTCCAGAATTGTGGCGATACCTTTCCAGCGTTTTGCGCGGGCCTTACCTTCCGCCAGATAAAGTTCGGTGACCTGCTCGCCCAGCCGCTGCAGTAGAATCGCGCCCTGATTCTGGTAATAGTTTTTGATGATATTCTGCTGATATTTCGAATGTTCGGCCACGGCGTGCTTTCGTTTGCTTGGAGTTGTGGTCCGCACGTGCGTTGAAAGTAGACGTTCTGCCGCCGATCGACAAGTGGGCCAGATTTTGCTGGAAATAGCTTTTCCGCGGCGCCTTGGGGTGGCCGTCAAGTTCGCCTTCCCCGCAGTGGCTGGGGGCCTTACGATCGTGCGGAATGAAAGCCGACCGTCGCCATCCGCTGCTGACCGCCACCATTGTCACCAGTTTGGGCACGCTGGTCAGCCGTGTGCTGGGCCTGGTGCGCGACATGATCACCGCGGCCCTGTTCGGATTGGCCGCTGGCGGAGTGATGGATGCCCTGGTGGTGGCGTTTCGCATTCCGAATTTGTTTCGCGGTCTGTTTGGCGAAGGGGCGCTGACGGCCAGCTATCTGCCTGTGTTCGCCCAGTCGCTGGAGCGGGATCGGCGCGGTTCATGGCGGTTGTTTGTAGCAACGTCGCTATGGTTGGCCGGAACGTTGACGCTGGTGGTTATCGCCGGTGAGATTCTGATCGGAATCTGGGCGCGACTGGTTTGGGACAATCCCCGCGTTTTGCTATTGGCGGGCCTGTCAGCGGCGATGCTACCGTACCTGGTGCTGGTTTGCCTGGCGGCGATTACTTCCGCCACACTTCAAGCGCTGGGACAATTCGCCGCGGCAGCGTTTGCTCCGGCGGTGCTAAACGTAGTTTGGATTATCGGGGCGGCGGCAATTGCGCCGCGGCTGGCGAACGATCCAAAGGCGCAGGCCTACGTTCTGGCCGCGTGTATTCTGATCGGCGGTTTATTGCAGTGGGTGGTGCAATGGCCGGCGCTTAGGCGAGCGGGGTTTCGATTCGATCACGATTTTGGTGCCACGCGCGATGACCTGCGGCAGATTCACCGCGGCATGATTCCAACTGCGTTGAGTGTGGCGGTCGTGCAGTTCAATACGCTGATGGATAGTTTGGTGGCCTGGGGATTATCGGCGCCCGTTGGCAGTGCGGCGACGATCGCCTGGGTGGGGGCGCAGCGTATCCGATGAAATCGGGCGCGGCTTCGGCGCTGTACTTCGGCGAGCGGTTGTATCAATTCCCCTTGGGGTTATTGGGAATTGCGGCGGCAACGGTGGTGTTTCCGCTATTGAGCCAGCATGCCGCGCGCGGCGATCGAGCGGCGATCGGGAAAGATCTAACGCTCGGCCTGCGGATGGTGCTGCTGGCGGCTATTCCGTGTTCCGCCGGACTGATATTTTTGGCCGGGCCCATTGCCCGATTGCTGTTCGAGCGCGGACAGTTCACGGCCGACGACACGGCGCGCACCGCAAGGATGATTGCGGTCTTTGGAAGCGGAGTGTGGGCCTACTGTGTATTGCCGGTGATCGTTCGCGGATTTTATGCAGTGGGGGATAGAGTCACGCCGCTGCGGATGTCGCTGTCGGCCGTAGTGCTCAACCTGACGCTGGACCTGACGCTGGTTTGGCCACTGGCCGAGGCAGGATTGGCGACGGCCACAGCGATTTCGGCGGCGATCCAAGTTGCGGGACTGGCGATTTTGTTTTCGCGGGGACACGTACCTTTGGATTGGCGACGACTTGGACTGACCGCAATGCGTGCTCTAGTTGCCGTGGCGGCCATGACGGCGGCCGGAGTCGTCTCGCTGAAATTGATCTCTGTCGAACCAGGCACCTTTAATGCGCTGGCGCGAGTTGCGGGTCCGATAACTGCCAGCGTGGTGGTCTACGCCATGGTGCTGGTGCTGATCGGTCGCGCCGAATGGAGCGAATTCCGTCACGCTGCATGACCGGCATGCTCCGTACCGCCGGAATGGCGGACCCTGGATTTTCTGCGAAATTGGCATTAAATTGGAACTCTTAACCGGAGTGACGAACCCGCAGAAAACACATTCCAATCACTGCAATGCCGACCATCACATTTGTTAACGAGAAGAAAGAAATTCAAGTTCCCGAGGGGGCCAATCTTCGCAAAGAGGCGATCAAAGTCGGCGTCAATTTGTATCATGGATTCAATGGCGTCGGCGCTTCGCTGAACAAGGTTTTCAACTGCCATGGATTCGGGCTGTGCGGCACGTGCCGCGTGCTGATCACCAAAGGGATGGAAAACACCAATAAGATGACGCTCATGGAGAAGGTGAAATTCAAGACGCCGCTGCCCACGCCGATTCCCGATCCTTTGCCTTGCCTGGCCTACATCGGGCACGAGCACACGATGCGGTTGGCCTGCTGCGTAAAAGTGCGCGGCGACATCACGGTGCTCACCAATCCGCAAGTCGATTTATTTGGCGAGAATTTTTTTAGCTAGCATCGCCGATCGCAAGTAGCCAGGCTGGTCACCGTGAAACAAATCGTCGCCATCGTCAAGCCCTATCTGGCGGAAAAGGTGCTAGACAGCCTCGAGAGCGCCTCGCTGGAAGCAGCCAGCGTGCGCGAAGTGAAAGGCTACGGCCGGCAGAAGAGCTATTTGGACCAGTATGGCGACAGCGAGTATTCGCTGGCGTTTCTGCCCAAGGTTGAAATTGTGTTTTGGGTCGAAGAGGTGCGCTCCGAGGAAATTATCCGGAAAATCGTCGAGGTGGCGCGCACGGGGCGCATGGGGGACGGGAAAATCTTCGTGCTGCCGGCGACGCCGATGGAAACCATCGACTTCTAACGCTATTTGCCTTCGGCGGCGAAAATGCGGTCGAATCGGATTCGATTCTCTTTGGTTAGCTTGTCGCAATCCGCCAACATCTTTTCCTGGCTGCGGTAGCCCAGCAAGCGAGCGAGCTTGAACTGCTTGTCAGGATCTTCCGGCATGTCGTGCCGCGCGGTGGCGTTCATCAAGCGCAAATAGCTGACGAAGGCCAATAGCGTACGGTAGCTGGTGTCGAGGAATTCGAAATCTCCTCGCGAAAGCGCCCGAGCTTTTCCAAGGCCGCCAGGGCTTCCAACGTCCCGGGCACGCGAACTTCGGGATGCTGCTCGCCATGCTTGAGCTGCAGCATTTGGGCGATGAATTCCACGTCGACCAGGGCGCCGGGGCCGCGCTTCAGATTGTTGGGCCGGGCGGTTTCCTCCAAGCGATGGCGCATATTTGAAATTTCGTCGGCAAACTCTCGCCTCCAGGGAACGCGATAGGCGCAATCGATGACGGCTTCGAGCGCCACCGCTACGGCAGTTACGGCGCCATAAACAACTCGCGCTTTGCACAACGCCTGGCGCTCCCAAAGCTGCCCCTGGCCGCCTTTGAAATAGCGCCGCAGTTCCTCCAGCGAAGTGGCCAGCGAGCCGCTGCGGCCGGTGGGGCGCAAGCGAGGATCAATCTCGTACAAACGGCCGTGCGGCCCGGCCTGGCTGCCGACCTTGATAATCCGCTGTCCGAGTTCGCTGTAGAAGTGCTGGTTGGTGGTGGTTTCGCCGCTTTCGGTGGTGAGCTGCGTGTGGAAGGTGTCGCCGTCGGCCTCGTAGAGAAACACCATGTCCAGATCGCTGTGGTAGTTGATTTCGCGGCCGCCGAATTTGCCCATCGCCAGCACGACGAATTCAGAAGGCTGGCCAGTGCGCTCGCCGTCGGGAATCATCGGGGTGCCGAACTTTGCCGCCAGCTTCAGATATTCGTTACGAGTGATTAGCCGCAGGCAGGACTCGCCGATATCGGCCAAAGTGCGGCAGGTGGATACGATATCTTCCTTGTGCAGAATATCGCGCACGGCCACTTGCAACACCTGGGCGTTTTTGAAGCTGTGCAAAATGGGCTCGATATCTTCCG
Source organism: Pirellulales bacterium (assembly GCA_963773925.1). Lineage (GTDB taxonomy): Bacteria > Planctomycetota > Planctomycetia > Pirellulales > JADZDJ01 > CAVRAW01. The sequence continues at coordinate 146,408 of CAVZDC010000010.1, read as the reverse complement.
CTCCACGGGATAACTCGCGCAGGTTCTTTTCCAAGGTGTCGTGCGTGGGAAGCTTGTCCAGCACCAGGCTGTCCATCAGTTCGTCGATCATGCCGGGGTTGCTGATCAAGATGCTCGACAGGTAGGGGCTGGATGCGCACAGCTCCACGTACATATGCAGCGAAGGCGGATTAAAGCTGAACAATTCCCAGAGCACGCCCTTGCCGCCGAGCGATTCGCTGACTTTGCACAAATTGACCAGGGTTTGATCGGGATCAGGCGTATTGGCGATGGCCTCCAGCAGGCGTGGGGCAATACTGGCGAGAAAATGCCGGCAGCGCCGCGTGGAAAGAAATTTGATGTGCTCTTCCGACAGCGTCGTCAAATTCCCGTAGGCGCCTGCAACATCATGGAAGCCATAGTTTCCCAGAACCTGATCGATCTGTTCGGGCTGCGGATCGGGATCGAGCACCAGATCGACTTCGGGCTGCGGCTTGTCGTCCTCGCCGAATGCGTCGTGGAGCACATGATCGAGGATTCTTCGATTCAGCTCCGTCTTTTGCTTGTAATCGACGTTAAAAGCATCTTGCGCTGTGCGATTGGGTAGATCGGTATAGCCCATGCGAATGGCCAGGCGGCGGAATTCCTGGCTGGAGGTGGGCAACAGGTGCGTTTGCAAATCGAACATGATTTGCAAGCGGTGCTCGATTTTGCGCAGGAAGGCGTAGTTTTCCTCCAGGAGAATGCGTTCCTGGTGCGTCAGGCAGCCGCCGATTTCCAATTTGGCAATGGCTTCCAGCGTATTGCCGGTGCGCAATTCCGGCAGGTCGCCGCCGTTGAGCAGTTGCAAAAATTGGATGGTGAATTCGATATCGCGGATGCCGCCCAGGCCGGTTTTCACGTTTTGCAGTGCGGCGCCCTGGTTTTTCACGCGCTGCTCAATGCGGCGTTTGAGCGCCTTGATGCCCGTGATGTCGGCCCGGCTGAGGTAGCGGCGATAGATCCATGGCTCCAGTTCCTGGAGAAACTCCCGCCCCAAATCCAAATCGCCAGCCGCCGGGCGGGCTTTAACGAACGCCTGGCGTTCCCAGGTGCGGCCCAACACGTCGTAATATTGCAGTGCGCTTTGCAGGCTGCGCACCATGGGTCCGCGCTGCCCTTCAGGCGCAAGCGCAAATCAACCCGATAAGCCAGTCCCAAATCCGTGGGTTCGGTAAGCAGCTTTACCAGGTCGTGCGCCAGGCGATCGAAGAATTCGACGTTGTCCAGCGGCCGGTCGCCGTCGGTGGCGCCGTCGGCCTCGTAGAGGAAGATCAAGTCGATATCGCTGGAATAGTTCAGCTCACTGCCGCCCAATTTGCCCATGGCCAGCACGACAAAACGAGCGGCGCTGACCATCGGGCCGCCGCGGAATGCCGCGCTTTTGCACGCACGCGCCGCGGGCGAATCGCAAGGCCGCCTCGAGCACGGCATCCGCCGAATTGGAGATTTGTCCGGCCACAATTTCCAGGCGTTGGCTGCGAATGATGTCGCCATAGGCGATGCGCAAAGTTTCACGGTGCTTGAAGCGGCGCAAGGCGGTCATCACGGAGCGCTTGTCGTTCAGGGCCATCACTTCGGCACATAATTCGTCGACCAGAACCTGACGCGGTACGGGTTGGCCCTCGGTGATTCGCACCAGATCGTAAGCTTCCGCATCGGTGATCAGCAGATCGCTCAGATATTGGCTGGTCGAGAAAATTTGCAGAAGAATGGGCAGGGCTTCGCGGTCGCGCTCGAACAGCGTGGCCAGCGAAAGCGGATTGCGGCTGGCTGCCACAAAGCGGTCCAGATTGTTGAGCGCCATGTCGGCGTCGCTCAGGCGCGGGAGTTGTTCGGCCAGTTGCTCGCAAATGGTTCCCAACAAATCGAGCGTGATGCCCGCCAATGCGGTGCGTACCAGGCTGGCGTGAGCGCGCTGCACGTCGTCCACGCCCCAAGCGGCTAGCCATCCGCCGGCAGCATTAGGGCGATCGAGATAGTCGCGAAGTTGAGCAATGTCCATGGAGTCGGTTGCTGGCGGACAGACAATTGCAGAACGATGGGCGGAAGCAATCGGTTAGTTTCGTTGCGCGCAAAGTCTTCCGTGCCGCGGTCGTGGCAACGGCACACATACCAGATTATACTTTCGCCAGCGCCCCGGCCACCGGTCACATAATAAGGCTACCCCAAGAGATGAGTTGTCGACCGAATGCCAGCGAATTCGACGAGATGACCCGCCAATGATCGTGATCGCCATCCTGGGTTTGGTGATTCCAGGTTATGCGCTGGCACGTGCGCTTCGCTCACCGGTGCCGTGGGCGGTTGCATTTCCGCTTTCTGCGCTGGTGCTCATAGAAATTGTCACCGCGTACACCTTGCTCGGTATTCCGTTGCGTTTTGGATACGTGCTGTGCGCGGAGTTGGTTGTTGTTCTTGCTGCGCTGGCCGTCGAATTTCGCCGCAATTTTCCGGCCAGTCCAAAGCTATACGATAACGGGGCGAACGAAGTTTCCAAACCGTTTGTTGTGCTGGCGGCGGTTTTGGTCAGTTTTGCATCGCTGGGAATATTGGTGCGCACTACGTTGTATCCGCTGAGCGGTCCGGATACGGCGCTGCGGTGGAACGCGCTGCCGCGGCTGATGCTTGAGTATCAAAACCTCTCATACTATCCGCCGCTTACTGCTAAGGACTTTGCGAAATACTTCGTGCCGGATAGCTTCCCTCCTTTGGTGGCCGGTATTTACTGGTGGCTGTATGCCGCGTGGGATAGTCCGTGGGCGAGGCTGACCTCGGTCGCCATTTTTCTGGAGGCGGTTAGCTGTTTCGCGCTGGTGTTTTTTGCCGCACGCATCCTGTTTGGGCGCGCGGGAGGCGTCCTGGCCGTAACTGCCCTTTCGAGCTCAGCGTTCTTTCTTGTCGGAGTGGCGATCGGCCAAGAGAACGGCTTGATGGCCATTTCGTACGCCGGCCAATTGTTGTTTGCATATGCAACTATCCGCGAGCCAAAGGCCAATTCGGTTGTGATCGCCGGACTGTTTGCCGGGCTGGGAGCGCTGCGCGCGAATACGGTCCGCTGTTGTCATTGGCCGGATTTGCTGTGCTCGCAAGCCGACGCGAGACGCGCCGTTATCTGCCGCTGTTTTGCCTTGTTGCAGCGCTTGCGCAGCCCCTTGGTACATTCGAATTTGGGCGCTAACGGGAAATCCAGTTTATCCGATGGATACGGGTTTGGGCTTGCCCGTCAATCCAGTTCTAGGAGGGATCCGATCGACATATCATCAGTTTCTGGGAATAGCCGGCTACCCAATCACATTCTGGCTTCAAGTTGCGGGCCGGATGATGATTGGTGCGCCGTTGGCGTTGTTGCTGGGGCTGGCGGGCATGTTCACCGCCGGTCGCCGCACGATCGGATTGGCATTTTCAGCAGTATTCGCGCTGGGGCTTTGGTATGCCTCCGTTGCCAACACGGCGGGCGGAATTGGCTTCACTTGGCGCTTTACCACACCGGCATGGGTGGCCTTCTCGATCGTTGCGGGCGCTTGGCGGCTTATTGGCGCCCACAACCGACAGGTGGAAGCTCGTTCTCCGTAAAGCCGCAAGCGTGGCGTTCGTGGTCTGCGGCTGCTACGCAATGTTAAGTTGCTGGTCGGAGCCTTCCGATCCATTTACATTTTTAACTTCGGTTGGGAGCACAAGAGAAGATCCTCTGGACCTTTACCAGATTGAGCTCTGGATTGCCAAAAAACTTGAAGAATCGAATCTTCCGCCAACTGGCATACTCACCGAAGATTGCAATTTTGCCGTTGCATTGCAACGCAACACGCGATTCCGACCCATCATGGCGTGGAGTCCGGAAGTGGCATTTGTATTTGAACCAATTCGGGACGCCCAAGCTGTGCGGCAAGAGCTAATTGATAAGAATATTTGTCTGCTTGAAGTGACGTATGGCTCGCTCAACAACGTGTACCTGGTCCAATATCCCTTTTTCAGAGACCAATTCGAGCATGGCGAGTCGATCCTGACGATTCCAGGCAAGATATCGATCGATATTCTCCCCAAGATTGTTCATCCGGAGACAGACATCGACCGCAAACCGTGAAGTTCGCCGCGCCGAGATTGCCGGCGCAGTGAGGCGCCGATGAATTGACTGTTGGTCCGGGTGTGCGGCCTCGAATTGTGACGCTTAGCACAGGCTATACACTTCGGGACCTACCTCGCGGGTGACGACGGCGCCGAATAGCGTCATCGGCGTGCAGTCGTAGATGGCCACGTCCAACACTTGACCGACCTGGCGGCGGTTGCCTTGAAATACCACAATCCGATCGCAATGTGTGCGGCCCACAAGTTGAGTAATCGGGCTTCCGTCGGCCGAAGGTTCTATTTTATTTGCAGATTCGTCCGTTGAGACCGGTTCGTCGGTTCGGTCGAAGCGCTGGGCCCGTTTGCTGGGGCCTTCGACCAGTACTTCGACCGTGCGGCCGACAAACTGTTGATTGTCTTCTTCGCTAATGGCGTTCTGCACCGCTAGAAGTTCATTGTTGCGGCGGCGCTTCACATCTTCCGGCACGTCGTCGGGCCACATATCCGGCGCTTTTGTGCCGGGGCGTTCACTGTACTTGAAGATGAAACTGTTCTTGAAGCGCGACTCGCGCACCAAGCCGACCGTTTGTTGAAACTCGTCCTCGGTTTCACCGCAAAAGCCGACAATGAAATCACTGGTGACCGCGGCGTCCGGAATGGCGGCGCGGATGCGGCCGAGCATTTCGCGATATTCTTCCACCGTGTATCCGCGCTTCATCCGTTTCAACACGTCGTTGGAACCGCTCTGAGCCGGCACGTGCAAATACGGCGAGCACTTAGGTAAGTCGCGCACTGCTTGCAGCAAGTCGTCGGTCATGTCCTTGGGAAAGTTGGTCACGAACTTCAGTCGCGCCAGGCCGACGATTTCGTGTAGCTTGTGGAGTAAATCGGACAACCGTGTGGTGCGACCGCCGTCCACATGCCGGTAGCTATTGACGGTTTGACCCAAAAGCGTAATCTCGCGGCAGCCCTCGGCGGCCAATTTCTGAGCCTCGGCCACGATGTGCTCTGGGTGCCGTCCTTGCTCCGGGCCGCGGACGCGGGGCACGATGCAATAAGTGCAGAATTTGTCGCAGCCGAACTGGATGCGCACGTACGCCTGGTGGGGGGACGGGCGCATTTGCGGGTCGCGGTCGGGATCGTAGCTTTCGAAGCTGCGCTCGATTTCCTCGCGGCTGCCGGCTTTGCGGTCCAGGCTTACTTCCAGCCGTGGCTCTCGTTTTCGCGCGACCTCCTCCAACAACCGCGGCACTTGATGCAATTGGCCGGGCCCCACGATCAGATCGACGTAGGGAGCCCGTTCGAAGATCAATCGCTGATCCTTTTGCGCCATGCAGCCCAGCACGCCGATGATCTTGTGCGGGTGGCGCACCTTGGCGTGTTTCAGCCGCCCCAGCGCGCTATAGATTTTGTCTTCGGCATGCTGCCGCACGCTGCAGGTGTTGAACAAGATGGTATCCGCCTTGGCCGGCGCATCGACCAATTCGTATCCCTGTTTGCGAAACGCCGCCACCACCAGCTCGCTATCGAGCACGTTCATCTGGCAGCCGACAGTCTCGATGTACAAACGCTTGGACACGGTTCAGCGGTTTGGCGAGGAATCAGATTTTCGAATCGTCGGGGCGAAATAAAAGCCGTGGGGCTTTCGTCCCACCGGCTATTCTATTGGCGGCGAATCGGCTTGCACAAGTTGTCAAGCAACTTCGCCGTGGTCGTCGGTTGTTGCCGCGACTGCGGTTCCGCGAGATTGCATCGAGAATCGATGATGCAGTTTGCGGATAAATGAAGTGCGGCGGCGAAGCAACAGCCGCACTAAAGCCACCACTACGCCGTACGCAACGACCACCCACAACACGAGATCCCAGCGACTCAAGCCATCCATGGCGTTTCCCTCCGCGTGGCGTGCAACTTCTGGAAGCGGGGGCGTATTGTAACCGGGAAGCCAAAACCAGGGGAGTGCGAATGTCCTGCGGAAAACCAGGGCCAGCCGAACCTCTAAGCAAACTTTTATCGGCTTAGGCCAACCGATCGCCGGGGCGAAGCGTGTGGCCGCGTAGGAATTCACCGGCGGTCATCGCCCGTTTTCCGGCCGGCTGAATCTTCTCAATGGCCAGGGTTCCTTGGCCACAGGCTACGCTGAGAGTGTCATTATCAGCGCCAACTATATGACCGGGCTGACTTTGTGCCACGAATCCGATGGGCAAAATTCGCACTTTGTCCAAAATCAACCGGATCGGCTCCTGATTCGGCGGCCGCCAAAATATGTAGGTCGTTGGCCAAGGCTTCAAGGCGCGCACCTGATTGACGATCTCGGCGGCCGAACGCGACCAATCAACGAGTCCGTCTTCTTTCTTGAGCCTTGGCGCTTTTGTGGCTACTGTGGATTCCTGCGCCATTCCGGCGGCGCCTTCGCCGCGGGCCAACATGCCGATCGCCTCGAGCACGGCGCCCGTGCCCAGTTCTGCCAGCCGGGCTTCCAGTTCGGGCGCGGTTTCATCGGGACCGATCGCGGTTCGAAGTTGCACAAGACAGGGGCCTGCATCCAACTGTGGTGTCATGTGGATGACGGTCACGCCCGTCTCCGTTTCACCGTGGTAGATGGCCCAATTAATGGGCGCGGCACCACGATATTTTGGCAATAGCGACGCATGCAAATTGATCCCACCCAGGCGGGCCAGCGCCAACGTTTCGCGCGAAAGAATTTGCCCATAGTCACAGACGACAAACAGATCGGCCGCCCAGTGGCGAAGTTGAGCCTGCGCTTCAGGCGAGTTGATGCTCGGCGGCTCGAAGACAATCAGGCCCTGCTGCCGCGCCATTTCGCGCATGGGGTTGACCGGCGTCTTCTCGCGGCGATGTGCGGGCCGATCGGGCCGTGTAATCAAGCCCAGCACCTCGTGCGGCGAGGCGAGCAAGGCGCGAAACGTTGGCACCGCAAACGGACCGGTGCCCATCATTACCAAGCGCATGGCGGCAATTCCTATCAGGTCCGCAGCTTTTCCAATTCTTCCAGTCGGCGGGCGATTTCGGCATCGCTGGGCGCCTCGCCGCGCTCTTGCTGGCTAGCGAATTGAATTTCGAATTCCCGCACCACGTCGCGCACTTCCAATTGCGCCGCCGTGCCCAGGCGGTCGATGAACAGCTTGCCGTTGATGTGATCAGTTTCGTGCTGCAGCACGCGTGCCAGAAAACCATCGGCCTCAAAATGCAACGGCTCGCCTGCGAAGTTGTAGGCGTCGACCATCACCTTTTCCGATCGCTTCACTTGGGCATACAAACCCGGCAGGCTGAGGCAGCCTTCCTCCGCTTCGGCGGAGCCTTTTGGCCGGCTGAGCACAGGATTGATGAACACTTGCTCCTCGGCCTTGGCGGGATCGGACAACAGGTTCACCACAAAAAACCGATAGGGCAGGTCCACCTGGTTCGCGGCCAGACCCACGCCCTTGGCTTCGTACATTAGTTTGAACATTTGCGCGATGATTTCGCGCAGCTCCGCATCGACGCGCTTCAGCGGCTTCGACATGCGCCGCAGCGCAGGATGTGGATACTGGACGATTTTCAACTCAGACATCGACGCCGTGTGATTCACTTGGAAAGATTACCTCTTTGCCAATTGTACGTTGCCTATCGAAAACATAAAACGGCGAGACGTCGCCGGGCAGCCAACGCCGCAGTCAATCGAATTGCGCGATTAGCTGCTTCAACCGCCGGCGATAGCCGAAATGTTCCACTTCCAGCAAATGGCGTGGCGTGCGCACGTAGTGAATGCCGCCACCGGCCTGGTCGGACCGCAATTTTTGGCTGCGCAGGCGGTCTGCCAGTTGCGGATTGGTGCGCTGGGCCGTAATGAATCGCGCCAGCAGCTCGGCCTGATAGTGCACCAGGCCCCACAGCCCGCTGTCGGGTTGAATCATGCCGGCGATAAACAGATTGTCGTACCGGGGATGAAGCATATTAAGATACAGTTCCGGCTTACCGTTGCGCCAATTGAGATGTTCCCGGTCAATGAACGGAATGGTGAGATGAAAGCCCGTGGCGTACACGATCACGTCGATTGGCTCGCTGGTGCCGTCGACGAACTGTACGCGGTCGCCGCAAAGCTCTGCCACGTCGGGCTTAGGCTTGATGCGGCCGTGCCCCACGTAATACAGCATCTGTGAATTGATGATCGGATGCGTTTCCAAGAATTTGTGGTCGGGGGCGGGCAATCCATAATCTTCAGGCCGACCGATGGCTGTAAAAACGGTGCGCGAAATGATCCGCCGGCGCAGCCATAACGGCACATGCCAACGCAGCAAGAATTCGCCGCAGCGATCAGCCGGCTTCCCACGAATGAACTTGGGAATGAAGTGATATCCGCGCCGCAAGCTCTGAAAAGTGCGCGCGGCAACTAGGGCCGATTCCACCGCGATGTCGCATCCAGAGTTTCCAGCGCCGATCACAAGCACGCGCTTGCCCGCCAGGATATCCGGCGTTTTGTATTGGGCCGAATGGAGCGTCAGGCCGTCAAACTGTCCCGGGTACTTCGGCCAGCTCGGATCCCAGTGATGTCCGTTGGCGATCACCACGCCGAGATAGATTCGGCTCTCGCCGGATGCGAGCGTCACTTTCCAGGAGCTGGCCTCCGTGTCGGCCGGTTCGATTTTCGCCACCGCGGTGTTAGAGCAAATATGCTTTGCTAGCCCAAACTTGCTGCGCATACGATTGCAAATATTCCAGCGCCTGTTCGTGGCTAGGATACTCCGGCCAATCTTCAGGCATGGGGAAATCGGGATACTCGGTCAGCAGCTTCGAGCTGATCAGATGCGTGGAACGATACACGCTGCTCGAGGGCCGACCGTAGTACCAATTGCCGCCGACATTGTCCTCGCGTTCGAAGCACTCGACGGCGATGCCGTGTTGGAGGAGGTTTTTGACGACCGTCAGACCCGATGCGCCGGCGCCAACGACGCAGTATTTTGCAGGATGATCCGAAACGAGAGTAGCCATCACCGACTATCGTTTGCAGTTCCCGCGGAAAGATCAAGCACGCCGCTGGAGAAAAATCGAAGGGCAAGCAGCGCGAGCGAGGCGTGGTCTACCGACTCTTTTGCCGCCGCGATGCCTGGGCGGGACGAGTTTCAGTCGGGATGGCCGCCTTATGAGGAGCATCAACACGAATCGGCTGCGCGCTTTTTGCTTCGGCGGCGTTGCGGTTTTGGCGCTCTTGCCAAAGCGACTTGGCGGCGGCCGCCTCCACTTGGGCGCCCGCCACTCGCAGCCGGTACTGTCGGTAGTGGCGAGGCTGAATCAGAGCTGCGAGCCGGCCCAGAATGTGCGCGGGAATCTTCCTTCGCGGTGAAACATCAGCAATTTCGCGTAGCGCGGTGACAGGATGGCTGAGTAAGCCAACCAGCCCACCGACTTCCGGCACGTGACGCCAGAACAGGCGCTCTGCGTGCATGCCGGCACGAAAACCGTCGATCTGCGGCGTCTCGATCGCCGGCGCAAACAACCGGCACTTCGGTTCCAGCGCGGTTTGCCAGCATGCGTGGCGCAACGAGAGCGCCAAGTCGACGTCGGCCAAATCGTCACCCAAGCCGGTGGGCAATCCGCCGATCGCGTCAAGCGCGGCCTTTCGGTAAAACGCCGCTTGCAGCAGCGGACCAACCGAATGCAGCGATGATTTGTCATCGGCTTGCGGAATCGTTTGGCAGATTGCTTTACGTCCGCCGCGGCGATGGCCCACGCCGGCAGCCAGCAACTGATTATGATCGTGCGCATTGTAAACGAGCGGCGTCACAACAGCCACGCGGGGGTCGTCGAAGTGCGCCAAGGCGTGATCGGTCCAACCGTCATCCACCTGCCAACCACTGGCCAACAGGTGCACAACGGGCGCTTTGGTGGCAGCAATTCCAAGATTCAGGCACGCGATCAAATCGTTCTTCGGCGCGGCTTGTAGAAACTGCACTTCCCCTTGCAAATGGTAGGGGTCTTCGTACGGAGCGTTTAGAACCACCACCACTTCGCAATCGTCCGGTCGGCGTTCCAACACAGACACAAGCGTGGTTTCCAAACTCTCCGTGTTACCCAGAGCGGGAATAATGCAGGCCAGGCGGGGCACAGAATCCTTCCTGGGCTTACGCCAGCGAGGAACATGTTGATCCGACGCACCCGCCGTTATGGGGTAAGGCAGCCGAGCGCGCGGATGATCCGTTATCTTCCATCCTTTAGCTTCGGCCGGTAAGTGATGGCAAGTTTACCTCAGCCCCACAGAAAGCCCTGTCGTCGGCCCACAGGGTTTATCTAATCGGAATTCTTTCACGGATAGCGCGCTTTTTGGCGGGAGAGGGACGGTCGCCTCGCCGTTGCTAGCCGCCTTCGGCCCAGCATTGCACCAGCTCCACAAGTACCTCGGCGGCCTGTCGCATTTCCTCCAAACAGGCGCATTCCAGCACCGAGTGGGGATTGTGCTGACCGGTGGAAAGATTCGGCGTCGGCAGGCCCAATTCAGTGAACCGCGAGCCGTCGGTGCCGCCGCGAATGATCGTCAATTTCGGCGTGCGGCTCAAGCGCTCGTGAGCCCGTTTGGCGTATTCCACCGCACGAGGCTCTTTCGCCAAACCGTCTGCCATGTTGCGATACTGCTTGACAATGCGCATGTCGATGGTCGACCCGGGAAATTGCTTGGTCGATTCCGCGGCCGCCTGTCGTAGCCGCTGGGCATGTTCGGCCAGTTTCGCCGTGTCGAAATCGCGCAGCAGCACTCGCAGCGTCACTTCGCCCACGCCGCCACTGATGGCATAAGTATGCAAAAACCCCTCTCGCTCATCGGTCGTCTCCGGCGACAATTGATTGCGCGGCAACCGCGACAAAAAATCGGCCGCCACGCGCAACGCATTCACTAGCCGGCCCTTGCCGATCGAGGGGTGGATATTTACGCCGCCCACCGTGATCATGGCCAAATCGGCGGAAAATGTTTCGACGTCGATTTCATCGGCCGCGCGGCCGTCGAGCGTGTAGGCTGCCACGGCGCCGAGTTTTTTCAAATCGACGTGATCGACGCCATGGCCGATCTCCTCGTCGCAGGTGAACAACACTCGCACCGTGCCGTGTGGAATGCTTTGATTCTCTTGCAGGCTGGCCGCCAATTCCACGATCACCGCAACGCCGGCCTTGTCGTCGGCGCCCAACAGCGTAGTGCCGTCGGTGGTAATCAGCGTGCGGCCGGTCAAGTCGCGAAGCTCGGAATTATCTGCCACGCGGATCACCTTGGTCGTGTCACCCGGCAACACAAGGTCCTGCCCCTGATAGTTCCGCACGACCTGCGGCTTGATGCCCGCGCCGCTGGTTTCCGGTGAGGTATCGACGTGAGCGTTCAGTGCGATGGTGGGCACGGCCCGTTTTACAGTGGCCGGAATCGTGGCTGTTACAATTCCATGTTCGTCTTGAGCCGCATCTTTCAGGCCGATGGCTTTCAGCTCTTCGACCAACAGGCGGCCCATTTCCAACTGCCCCGGCGAGGAAGGGTAGCAGCCGGCATCTTCCCGCGCTGTGGAGTCGATTTGCACGTACCGCAGGAATCGGTTCAACAAACGTTCGACGTCGATCATGAGTTATTTCAGGAACACGGCTCGGAACAATCTTAAGCGGTGGCCCAATTCTCCCGTTGGACCCTGGCACGTGATCTGATGTTCAGTATGCTACACGATTGCGTGGCCCAATTGCAACAGGCGGTTTTGTCCGCCGCAGCGCAAATTGTTTTGCGCCGCTTTGAAAAACACCCGCTCATCTTTGCGGCACAGGTTCCGGGCGAGCGGCAGTTTGAGCCTGTGGGCCCCCTTCATACGCGCTGAATTCCGCCCAGATCGGAAAATGATCCGATACCTCCAGCGCTTGCGCCTGCGTCAAGTTGAATTCGCGCATGATGTCGAACACTCCGGCTCGGCCGGTAAATTCAACGGTGGCGGCTCGATTGAAAATAATATTGTCATACGTTTTCGTGCCACGCGTATTCGTCGGAACGCCGGCGATTGCCCACGCAATGTTCGGCAATTGCTTGAGCTGGCCGAATTTCTTTTCGTCGGCGTTCAAATCGCCCAGCAGAATGATGTCGTCTTCGCCGCGGCCGTCGTTGCGCACTGCGCGATACACCTGCGCCAGAGAGTTGCATTCCTGTTCCGCCTCGTCGGGTTCCGTGTGCATGTCGATCAGCGTAAATGTGAACGCCTGATTCGGGGGCGGTCCGCGGGCACGGAACGAGGCCACCAGCGGCGGCCGCTGAAACAAATCGTCGGGGTCGTTCACGCTGTAAACCGAACCGCGATCGACTTCGATCGTTTGGGCATCGAAGATGAATGCGTACTGCTCTTTGCTGTTGGTGCGGCCTTTGCGCGGGCCGATCACATAATCGTAATGCCGTCCGGTGCTGTTAATCAGCTCGACGAACCGTGGCAGGATGTCGTCGGTCGTCGAACGCACTTCCTGGATGGCGACGAGGTCGAATTTTCTGACGGTCTCGGCGAGCACCTCCATCACGTCGCGCTTGGCCAGTTTCGACGTGCCGAACACTTGGATGTTGAACGATGCAACGCGAATCGTGCCCCCGGCTGGTGCCGGCACACTGGCCGCCTCGACGCCGTAACTGGTGGCGGTGGCCTGTGTTTTGGGCCGGACAAGAATCTTGTCCAGACCATCGAGCTGAAAATGCTGAAAGAACCAAATGCCGCCGTAGATCAATGCGGCCAAAACGACAAGTGTTCGTGGACGTCGCACCCGGCACCTCCTTGCACCACGCGCAAAAAGCGATCGTCGCCCAAGCGGCATCCAGCAGTCGCTCCAACGCTGCTAGCCGCCGCAGCCCCGTTTCGATCCGGTTTTGGACCGCGTAGGATAGCCGGATGTTTTAGATCGCTCCAGGGCAACTACGGCGGCCGATGATATCGCGCCGCACGGCCAGGTTTACCGCCGCGCTTCCCGCACCAGATGGCCGATTTCCGGCAGCACTAGCTTTTCCATCGCCAGCCGAACGGCGTTGGTTGAACCGGGCATTGCTAGCACCACGGTCCGATCGATCAAGCCGCCGATGGCCCGGCTGAGCATGGCCGCAGCGCCGATTTCCTGATAGCTGAGCATCCGAAACAGCTCGCCGAAACCGGTCAGCGTTTTGGTGAGCATTGCGCTGAGCGTCTCGAAGGTTTGATCGCGGCTGCCCACGCCGGTGCCGCCGGTCATCAAGATGGCGTCGATTTGCGGCAGCCCGCGCATCCGCTCGATTTGCTCACGAATCTTTTGCGGATCGTCGGTCACAATTTCCCAGGCTATTACGCGATGCCCAGCCTGCTGCAAAAAATCGACAATGGCCTTGCCGCTGGTGTCGTTTTCTTTGGTGCGCGTATCGCTGATTGTGATTACACCGGCCGAAATGGAATGCGGCGCTTGCGAGCGATGTTGTTCGACCGACGTAGACATTTTGCGGCCCCGGAAAGCACTGAATTGGCCCTGCGTTATCCAGCATCTATACTAGAAGTGGACCCGATCCGCTGGTCAAGGCCGTGTATCACGCGCCGCTCCTATGCGCTATCCAATTGGTCAGTTCCTATTCGCCGGCATGATTGCCGCTAGCTTTTGCGCGGTCGGAACGCTCCCCGCGCGCGCCGACATCTACGTGCTTGCCAACGACGGCCAGGTGCGCGGCGAACTGCAAAACACCAGTGAATCGCCTCGTCAAAAGTATGTCATCCTGACGCCGGAAGGTGCAACGGTTACGCTGGACCGCTCCGAGGTGAAGCAGATCATTCCGCAATCGCCCGCGGAAATCGAATTTGAAAAAATCCGGCCCACCTTCGCCGATACGGCCGAAGACCAGTGGAAACTAGCCGAATGGTGCCGCGAAAATTCGCTCACGCGCCAGCGCCAAGCGGTCCTGGAGCACGTGATCGAACTCAACCCCGACATGCGCCAGGCACGTTTGGCGTTGGGCTATCAGTCGATCGACGGGCGCTGGATGCAAAAAGAGCAGATCATGCAAGAGCGCGGCTACGTGCGCTACAAAGGGGAGTGGCGCTTGCCCCAGGAAGTCGAATTGATCCAGCGGCATCAAAAAGAAGATGCGGCCGAACGGCAATGGTTTAGTACGCTGAAGCGCTGGCGCATGTGGTTGGATGAAACCGCCAGGGCAGATCAAGCAAAGGAATCACTGCTTTCCATCCGCGATGCGCACGCCGTGCCGGCGTTGCAACAAATGCTCAATTCAGAACGCGATCGCACGGTGCGATTGCTGTACGTCCAAGCGCTGGCTGCGGTAGGCACGCCGGCAGCCCTGCGAACACTAGTCGATCGTTCGCTGGACGATGCCGACGAGGAAATCCGCCTGGCGTGCCTGGACCGAATCGTCGGTCAGTCAACGCCAGAAGTCGTTGCCGCTTATGTTGCCGCTTTGAAAAGCGATAGCAACGCGCGGATTAATCGCGCCGCACGTGCCTTAGGCAGGCTGGGCGATAAATCGACGGTCGGTCCATTGATCGAGTCGCTCGTCACCACGCACATGGTTAAGGAAGGGGACGAAAACCCCAACTCCATCAATGCTGCCTTTTCACCGCAGGCAGGCATGGCGTTTTCCATGGGCAGTTCTGCCAGAAAAGTTCAGCGCACCTTCAACAACCAGCCGGTGCTCGATGCGTTGGTCGCGCTGACCGGTGTAAATCTGAACTTCGATCAGCGGGCGTGGAAAACCTGGTACGCTTCGCAGAAGACGAAAACGCCGATCGATGTTCGGCGTGATTGAGCCGCTCGGCCGGCATCACTCCGGCAGCGACGATGGGCGAACTCCCACGCCGACGATGCTGCACGCTTGAACCACGTTCAGTCCGAGGTCGCGAGCTTTCTCGACAACTTCTGGGCTGTCGCTCCCGGGATTGAGCCACAATTCGTCGCAGCCCCGCGCGGCAATTTCATTGAGGGCCTTCAGCCCAACCGCCGGCGGCAAGTACATGCTGATGCGGTCCAATTTTCCGGCCGGTACCTCCGCCAGACTGCGATATGCGGCCAGCCCTTCGATTTCCCCCCCTTTCGGATTCACCGAATACACCGTGAAGCCCATCTGCTGATGCGCGGACCGATTTGTTGCCGAACTTCGAGCGATCAGCACTAGCGCCGAGAATTGCAACGGTGGGCATAGCCGTGTTGACTAGTGGTTACGCGGCTGATCACGCCGCTTGATCGATGGTTGCCAGGTGCGGTTTCGCTCGTCGTCTGCTGAACGACCATGTGCCCAACACCGACAGCGCCACACGGTCTTCCAAGTTGGGCCGGAAAATCGTGAGCAACATCAGCGGCAAATACCACCCCATCAGTTGCCCGCCGGCCAGCGCGTGCCAAAACTGCGTGCCCAGCATGACCGCCGTCGAACAGCTCATCAGCGTACCCAGGTTTTTCTGCGCCGGCCAAATGGCCAGCGTAATGCACATGGCCACAAAGGTCGCCAATACCGGGATGCGGTACACCGAATAATTGAACGGCAGGCCCCAGAAGCCTTGGAGATGCTCCATCCGGGGGAAAATCCAGCCGAACATTTGGCGCAAATCATCGGCAAACGATGCGCTATACGGATGGAAATACAGAATGGTCACCAGCGTCAGCAGCATGGCAATTACTCCAGCGCTAAACCGCAATGCGCCCCGCTGCCAATAAAAGCTGCACCACAACGGCAAAAGAAAGATCGGATAATAAAACATTCCGATCGCCGAACCCAGCAACACTCCTGATACTAATGGCCGGCGATACATAACGATGGCCCACACTAACAATGCCGCCAACAGCACGTGATAAACTTGTCCCACGTGCACCGCCATGTACTGACCGGTAAGGATGGCAGTATAGGGCAACAACAAGTACAGCACCGCCGCGGCAATGCCCGTCTTGATATTGTCGAAGTGCCGGTAGCCGATCAGCACCAGTCCGATGACGATTGCCAGGTGCGAAAAAATGGCCACGGTGCGCGCCGTTGCCAGGCGAATCAGCCGTTGTGAATCGCGCTCTTGATCAGGCGCGACCACTTGCGCCTTGTTGTCGCGCTCGAACAAGAACCGAGTAGGCAATTGGAAAATCTCGAACACCCACGGATAGCCCGGACCGTACAGCACCAGCGGTTGTTCCGGCGGCGCCTTTTCCGGTTGGTCGGCCACAGGATGGTCGGTTTTCGTTTCGGCGGCCACGTCGGCCGGGGCTGATACGCCGGCGCTATCGACGTTAAAGTGTTTGATGGCAGATTTTTCGGTCACCACATTGGCCATCAAGAATATCAGCAGCGATATTCCCAGGAACGTCATCCCGCCCACCGACAAATTGGGCTCCAGCAGCGGCCGGCGCACCATCATCGGGTCCAGCAGCATTCGCACGAGAAACAAGCCGTCGATAATGAACAGCCAAATGTATCCGGCCTGCTCGTAAACCGGCATTTCTTTCTCCTGCCCGTAGATCACAAACAGCAACCCTGGGGCCAGCAGAATCAAGCCGATCAAGTCCAGATTTCGCACGCTCCACAGCCGGTTGAACTTGAAGAACAGCGCGATGATCAACAGCGACGACAGGTAAACCCATGTCGTGGGGCTAACCCGTTCGTAATACAACAGGATTTCGCTCATGGTGAAAGTACGGTCGCAGCCGCTGGGCCAGCCTGCATGTCGGATTCGTACCCAGGGCCAGCGTTCGCCAAGCTCTCGCGCCGCTGCAGACTCAAGGAGGGAGGAATTAAGGCACTTGCGAAACCGATTCTCTCGTGGGCACGGTCAGCCTGCAGTGTAACATCTTTCAGAATCACAGGATACGAAGATTCCCCTGAATTGCAAGATAAGTTTCCGTTGGAACTTGCACATGATCCGGGGCGGAATGTCGCTTAAGAAACGCGAACCACAACCTGCACGTCCATGCTCGAAGTTGCTCCCGTGCCGCGATACGCCCCCGCCGTCGGCGCCGCCGCCAATGGTGCTAACCCGCTGGCCACTGCCACGTGTCCATCGGCCACCGCCAAGCCCTGGGTCGGATCAAAACCACGCCACCCTGCGCCCGGAAGATAAACTTCCGCCCAGGCGTGAAGATCCTGCGGGCCGTCGTCATCCGGGTGGGCTTGATAGCCGCTGACAAACCGGCTGGCCAAACCCATTGATCGACAGGCCTCGATGAACAGCACGGCTAAATCGCGGCAGGAGCCCCGGCGTTGAGCCAGCGTTGTTTCCGGCGGCAGTGGATCGCCCGTCCGACGAATCACTATTTCCATTTGATCTCGTATCCACTGTGCCAGATTGCAGAGGAACCCGATGGTCTGTCGATGCACGCCGCGTTGAATTTCTTCCGCCAGTTCCATCACCGCGCCCGACGTCTGGGCCGGAACTCGATACGCGCCCAATGCCGTGCATGTTTCCGGCTTATATTTCACCGGCAGTTCCGCCGCATCATTTTCCATCAGAAAAGCAAATGCGTTTGTGCGCTTGGTTTCCACAACGCTATTGGCGGTAATCGTCAGCGAGCAAGTCGGCTGATTGAACCAGCATTGCGTGGCCGTGTTTCCTTCCACGTCGAGATACTCAGTTATTCCCGCTGGCAGCGGATCAACCACCAACTTGTAGCGCATCAGATGCTGCGCGGCTTCTTCGCGCGGACGAAGCCGCAGGGTAAATGGTTCGCAAAATACCGTTTGACTGTAGCTGTAGCGAGTTGTGTGCTTAATGTGGAACAGCATGGGTCAGCGGTAGGCAGAAAATGAAAGTCGGACGGAGATCGGCGAACGATTGTCCGCGGAGCTTGTTCAGCGCCCCGCATCCCGCCCTTGGTTGGGCCCTTATCCCGTGAGCGGTATCGTTTGTGAGTCGCGCTGCTCCAGCCGCAGGAACGCCTTGGCGACCCATTGCGAAGGCAACTCGTTCAGCGAGGCTCGCAACCGGTCTTGCCACCATTGGCAGCTTTCCGCCAGCTCGGCCTTTTCGAAGCGGCACTCGTACATCTCCTGGGTGCCGCGCTCGAACACTACGACGTCCAGTGGAAAATCGACCGTCGTGCTGCTAATCCGCGTGCTGTCGAACGCCAGTGCGCCAACTTTCAGCGCCAGTTGCATGCTGTCGGTGTACTTCAGCGTGCGATCGAGGATCGGCTTGCCATAACCGGTTTCGCCGATGATGCAATATGGCGTGCCGGCGCCGATTTCCACCCAATTACCCTGTGGATAAAGCAAATACAGCTTGTGCTCGCGGTCATGCTTCATTTGGCCGCCCACCAGGGCATGAAAATTGAAAGACAGCTTGCTGTTTTCCAACGCCTGCATGTCTTCGGCCGCCACGCGCCGCGTTTGCTCCGCCAGCGCGTTCAAAACCTTGTGCAATCGGTCAAATTCCGCTTGCGATTCGTCCAGCACTTCCTCGAAATACGTGATCACCTTGTCGCGCACGCTGCGCAGCCCGGAGGTCATCACGAACATTGGAAGCCCCGCGTGCTGAAACAGCGCCAGCTTATGGGCCGTGATGCATTCGGCCCCGGAGGTGATGCGCGTGTCGGCAATGCCCACCAACCCGTCTTGCACTTTCATTCCCAAGCAAAAAGTCATTGGACATCTCCGTGGTGTGCGGAAATCGTTGCGGCGTCGGCCAAAGGCCGGCGGGCAAAAAAGGTGGTCTGAATCGCTTCTCCCACTTCATTTAACTTTACCTGAAAACTATCGATGAACTCGTGCAATCCGCGGTCGATAATGTCGTTAATTTGTGCATAGTCCAGCTCCGAGCGCAGTTGCCCCAACCGCCGCTCCGGCTGATTGCGATACGTCGTCGGCATCCCACCCGTAATCGCGTGCAGCGATTCTTCCGCCTCGCGCAAACAAAACCGCATCGATCGCGGAAAGTCGGTATCCAGGATCAAAAAATCGGCGACCTCGCGCGGAGCAATCCGCCCGTGCCGCTTGCGATACATTTCAAACGCACTGGCCGACTTCAATAGCGCCGACCATTGAATGATATCCAGCGGCGTGCCCACGTCGTCCACGCTGGGCAACAGAATGAAATACTTCACGTCCAAAATTCGCGACGTTTTGTCCGCCCGCTCCAGCAGACGCCCCAGCTGGCAAAAATGCCAGGCCTCGCCCCGCGTCATTGCCGCTTCCATAATTCCCACGATCAACTGCCCGCAACGCTTTACTTGATTGAAGAATTCAGAAGCATTGTCGGCCGCCTGGCCGTTTTGCGACGCGCCTTGCACCAGCAAATAAAACTTGTTGAGTTCTTCCCACACCACCGACGAGATGATTTCGCGCACCAAGCGGGCATTCTCGCGCGCGCCTTCAGGCAGGAGAGAATCGAGTTCGGGTTTTCTTCGTCGAACGTGAGCATGGCCAGCGCATTTTTCTGCGTGGCAGTTCCATAGCGTTCATAAAACTCCTCGTGATCGCAGGTCGTATAGATCAGCGAATCCCATTGATTCGCAGTGGGACGGCCCACGTCAAGTGTCAAATTGAGATTCACGTCGACGAACCGCGCCGTGTTCTCGGCCCGCTCGATGTAGCGGCTCATCCAGTAAACGCAATCGGCCACTCGGCTAAGCATGCTGTCTGTGCCTGAAATTCACGGTTTTCCGGTGGACGCTACGAACGCACTTTCGGGCGCTTGGCTTTCCCGAGCAGCGGGTTCCTCCTGCAATACCCAGGTATCTTTGCTGCCGCCGCCCTGAGAGGAGTTCACCACCAGCGACCCGCGCTCCAAGGCCACTCGCGTCAATCCTCCGGGAAGCACATAGATATCTTCGCCGAACAAAATGTAGGGCCGCAAATCGACGTGCCGCCCCTCAAAATGATCCTCGATTAGCGACGGCACGCGCGACAGCGATATCATCGGTTGGGCAATGTAATCGCGCGGGTGCGCTTTGATCCGCCGAGCGCAATCTTCGCGGGCGGCCGACGACGATTTGGGACCGATCATCAATCCGTATCCGCCCGATTCGTTCGTCGGTTTCACAACTAATTTCTTCAGATTGGCCAGCACGTGCTCAAACTGTTGGGGGTCGCCGCACACGAAGGTGGGCACGTTTGGCAATACGGCGTCTTCCTTCAAATAGTATTTGATGATTTGCGGAACGTAGGCGTACACGGCCTTATCGTCGGCGATGCCGGTGCCCGGTGCGTTGGCCAAAGTCACGTGCCCCGCACGATACGCCCTCATCAAGCCAGGAATGCCCAGCAGGGAATCCGCGCGGAATGTTTCCGGATCGAGATATATGTCGTCGATGCGGCGATAAATGACATCCACGCGCTGCATCCCCTGGGTGGTGCGCATATAGACGTAGTCGTCCAGCACCACCAGATCGCGCCCTTCGACTAACTCCACCCCCATCTGCTGCGCCAGGAACGAATGTTCAAAATACGCCGAGTTGTACATGCCCGGCGTGAGCACCACGACCGTGGGATCGTCCCGCCCCGCCGGCGCCACGCGTTGCAGCGTGTTCAACAGCCGTTCTGGATAGTCTTCCACAGGCCGGATGCGCAAGCCTTCGAACAATTGTGGCAAAGTGCGCTTCATCACCTCGCGATTTTCCAGGACGTACGATACGCCCGACGGGCAGCGCAAATTATCCTCCAACACGTAAAACTGGCCGTCACGGTCGCGCACCAAATCCGTGCCGGTAACATGGGCCCACGCACGCCGCGGCGGTTTCAAGCCGGTGCACGGGGGCAAAAAGCACTTACTGGTGTGAAGCAGATATTCGGGAACAATCCCATCGCGAATGATTTGCCGACGATTGTAAACATCGTCGATGAACAAATTCAGCGCCGAATGCGCTGCGTGAGACCCCGTTCGATGACGTCCCATTCGGCCGCTTCCACAATCCGCGGCACCAGGTCGAACGGCCAGATCTTTTCTGTTCCCGCTTCGTGGCCGTACACCGTGAACGTGATGCCCAGGTTCAAGAGCGTCCGTTCCGCGTCGTGCTGGCGGCGTTGTAGCTCGCCGTCGCATAGCGATTCAATCCGCCGTACCAATCCCTCGCAGCGAGGCCGGGGATGCCCACTGGGCAAAAACATTTCGTCATAAAAGCCGTCGGTGGAATACAAGCCAAATCGCATGGCCGCACCAGTTTTCAGGGGCGTAGCGCACCGCCACCCGAGATCAACCGTGCCTCCCAGTTCCGACGTTTCTAAACTGGTCCTATGTTACCACGCCTGCCCGACCACGAGAAACCGACGCCTCAGTCAATTCTCTTTTGGGAACCCTACTGGCGGTGATGCTTTGGCGATAAAATCATGCCATCGAGTTGCTCCCCTGCGGTTTCTGTATCGAAAGGAACTCTTCGTTGACCGCCAAGATTCCCACTATTAGCACTGCTTATGGCCAGGTGGTTGATATCCTCAACCAGCGAATTTTCCCTGGCACAGTTCACATTGCTAACGGCCGCATTTCCAAGATCGAGGGAACCTCTTCGGCGCCTTCGACGTTTCTTTTGCCCGGTTTCATCGATGCCCACGTGCATATCGAAAGCTCGATGCTGGTGCCCAGCGAATTCGCTCGGCTGGCGGTGCTGCACGGCACGGTGGCCACCATCAGCGATCCGCACGAAATCGCCAACGTGATGGGCGCCCTGGGCGTGCGCTACATGATCGACGAGGCCAAGCGATCCCCTTTGAAGTTCCACTTCGGCGCGCCCAGTTGCGTGCCGGCTTGCGGATTCGACAAATCGGGCGCGGTGCTCGATGCCACGGAAGTGGCCAAACTACTGGATGATCCGGCGATCATTTATCTGTCCGAGATGATGAATTTTCCCGGCGTGCTGCACGATGATCCCGACGTAATGGCCAAGATTCGCGCCGCTCGCGATCGAAAGAAGCCTGTCGACGGTCATGCGCCCGGTTTGCGCGGTGACGGCCTGAAAAAGTACGCCGCCGCTGGAATCACGACCGACCATGAAAGCTTCACCTATGAAGAAGGGCTGGAAAAAATTGGCCTAGGCATTAAGTGCCTCATTCGCGAAGGCTCCGCTGCCAAGAATTTCGAAGCCTTGTACAAGCTCGTCGGGCAGTATCCCGAAATGTGCATGTTCTGTAGCGACGACAAACACCCCAACGATTTGGTCGTGGGGCACATTAACCAACTCGTGGTGCGGGCACTGGAGCACGGCCAGCCGCAATTCGCAGTTTTGCGCGCCGCCTGCATCAATCCCGTGCTGCATTACAAGCTCGACGTTGGAATGTTGCGCCCCGGCGACGGAGCCGATTTCATCGAAGTCGACAATTTGCAACAGTTCAACGTGCTGCGCACGGTGATCAATGGCCGAGTCGTCGCCGAGCGAGGCCGCACGCCGCTGGAGCGCGTCGCTCCGCCGATTGTCAATCAATTTCGCACGCCGGCGCGCACCGCCAACGAATTTGAGGTTCCCGCACCAAAAAGCGCGGGCCAAAAACTGCGCGTGATCGAGGCCATCGATGGGCAAATCGTCACCGGGCGAGTGAGCGCCGATGCGAAGATCGAAAATGGTTGCGTCGTTTCGGATATCGCCAACGACGTGCTGAAAATCGCGCTCGTCGACCGTTATAACGGCGGGCCTCCGGCCCTCGGCTTCATCAAGAACTTCGGCCTGAAAAGCGGCGCCATCGCTTCTACCGTGTCGCACGACTCGCACAATTTGCTGGCGGTAGGTGTTGACGACCGGTCGCTGGCTCAGGCCATGAATCTGCTGATCGAATGCAAGGGGGGAGTCAGTGCCGTCGGCGAAATCGACGGCCGGAAAGTCGAAGCCGTCTTGCCGCTGCCCATCGCCGGGCTGATGTCGGGCCAAGATGGCGGCCAGGTGGCCGAAGAGTATTCGCGCATCGACGCGCTTGCCAAACGGCTGGGCTCCAAGCTGGGCTGCGCCGTACATGACGCTTTCGTTCATGGCGCTGCTGGTAATCCCGGCGCTCAAGCTCGGACCCTGCGGACTATTCGACGTCGAAAAGTTCCAGCCCGTGCCGCTGGGGGAATAGCCGCTGTGGGAATGGCTTTGAATAGCTCACGGCGGCGGTCGGCGGCCGATCGCGGCCTGGTAGATCACCAGCACCAGCACGGCCCCCAGAATCGACATGAAGATTCCGCCTCCTTGAATTTCATCGGCGCGATACAGTCCCAGCCCGCGCCCAATTAAACCGCCTACGACCGATCCCAGCATCCCCAGTAAGATCGTCGGCAGGCAGCCTCTGAAGTCGCTGGGGCCGGGCACGAACAGCCGCGCCAATAGCCCGACAATGAAGCCAAAAAAGATCCAGGCAATAATGCCCATAAAAAACCCTTAAACTTCGACGAAAGTACCCGGTTAAAGGCCGCTGCTTTCCTGCTTCGCGGAAAACCTGCAAGTCCTTGCGGGGTTTATCATTCTAGGGCAGTTGGTCTGCCTTCCGGTAGTGCAAAACCTCCAACTGGCTGCACCGGAATGCAGCGGATAGACTTGAATTATCGGTCCCGTTCATGATCCGTCCGGCGGAGCAACCTTTGGCCACCAGTGAATCGTCCGCCCTGAATTATCAACTGCACGATCCCGACGTGCGGCTCATGCTTGAAGTGCGCGACGATAGCGCCACCGCCTTCGAAGAGTTGATGCTCCGTTATCAAAACCGCCTGGTCACGGTCCTGGAGCACCTGGTGGGTCAGCGCGATCTGGCGGAGGATCTGGCGCAAGATGTGTTTCTACGAATTTATCGTGCTCGCAAGCGCTACGTGCCGGGCGCAAAGTTTTCTACCTGGCTGTTCACCATTGCCAACAACGTTGCCTCCAATGCGCTGCGCAGCCAATCGCGGCGGCGCGAAATCAACTGGCGGCGGCCGTCGGGCGAATCGTCCGGCGCCAACAGCTTGGACCAATTGGCTCAGGCTGCCAGCAGCGTGATGCCCACCCGGCAAATGGATAAAGCCGAAATGCGCGACGTCGTGCGCGAAGCCATTAGCACCCTCAACGAACGCCAACGCATGGCGGTCCTGTTGAGCAAGTTCGAGAGCATGAGCTACGAGGATATTGCCGAAGCCATGCAGATGACGCCACAGGCCATCAAGTCGTTGCTCTCTCGAGCGCGTGGCAATCTGCGGGCCGTGTTGGAGCCGTACCTGGAGCGCGGCGAACTGCGGGCCAAACAAAACGGTGAAAAATAAGGCCGAAGCCGATGTCTGACGCATCTCAAAAATCGCCGGCGGATGAATTCGACGAGGAACTAGTCGCCTATCTCGACGGCGAATTGCAGTCGCAGGACGCGCAGCGATTGGAAAACCGGTTGGCCACGGATGAGCGCGCCCGGCAGCGGCTGAATCAACTGGCCGTTTCCTGGGATTTGCTGGATCAATTGCCGCGGGCCACCGTCGACGATTTATTTAGCCGCACGACCGTAGAAATGGTGGCCGTCGCCGCTGAAGAAGAAATCGCCCAAACTTCCGCCGCGGCCCCAACCAAAGAACGACGCCGCTGGCTGGGCGTCGGCGTCGGAGCATTGTTGGCCGCGACCGTCGGATTCGTGGCGTTCGGCTTGGTTATGCCCGATCAGAACGATCCGCTCTTGCGCAATCTGCCTGTGGTTGCGAATCTGGATCTGTACCGATCGGTGGGCGACGTCGAATTGCTCAGGAAATTGGCAAGCTCCGACCTGTTTGTCGCAACCGTTACGGCAACGGCGTCCCAATCCGCCTCGCTGGCTGTAACCGCCCCAGCAAGCGCGGCAAGCTCGCTCATGGCATCCATCCCGAATTCAATTACCGAGCGCCGCGCTTGGATCGCAAACCTTACCCCCGACAGAAAGTTGGAATTGAATCGTAATCTCGAAAAATTCGATGCTCTGTCAGTGGATGAGAAACAAGCCCTGCACGGCATAGACGAGTATCTGCGAGCCAATCCGGATCAAGCCGATCAGCTAACGCATCTCATGCAGCGGTATCACGACTGGCTGAAAACACTCACTCCTGCTGAACGCGCCGATTTGTCCGATACGACAACCCCGGAGCAGCACCTGGCGGAAATCAAGAAAATCAAAAAGGAACAAGAAGGCCGGCTGTTCGCGCGGTTGGGCAGTGGCCGCAGCGGCCCGCGTGGCGATACGGGCCAAACGTTGCGATGGATGGAAGATTTTGCCGCTCAGCACGAAAAAGATATCCTTGAAGCGTTGCCCGAAGACCAGCAACAAGAATTTAAAAAACTTGAGCAGCGCGGCGGCAGCGAGCACGGCGGCCCGCGTTTCTATCAGCGCCGCCTGGCTTTCGAGCTGTTTCGCCCCAATTCGCCGGTAAAGATGCCCGAAATCACTGAAGCCGATTTGCAGCCTTTGTTGACACAGCTTTCGTCCGATAAGCAAACCGAACTGAAGGCTGCGACTGATACCGACCAGCGCGCTGAAGTAATGCGCCAGTGGATTCGCGCGGCACTTGCCGCCGCGGCCGAACAGCGTGCGCGGTTCGGCTCGCAAGGCGATTGGCGCATGGGCAGCGGCGCTCTCAAGCTCCGATCGCCGAGCGCATTTTGAAGAAGAATTCAAGCGCTTTGCAGATACGTTGCCCCTGGAGGAAAAAGAGCGATTGCTGAGCCTGCCGCCGGAGCAACGACGCGCCGAGTACATGAAGCTGCGATTCCCCAATGGCCGGCCACCGCGTGGATTCCAGCGTTCACGCGACGATGGACCGCGGGACGCTGCCGGTGGTAAAGACCAGCCCGGGCCGCACGAAAATATGCCTGGCGATCGCCCCGACGATGAAACGGATCCAGCGCCACCGCCGCCTTCGCGTTGAATGCCTATCCCGCCGCGCGCAAATAATCGCGGCGATTAGTTAAATCAAGCTGTTGCACTTTGGCAGCTCGAACCCGGCACAATCGACAGGGTGCGTACACCCACCCACCACATCCCGGGCAGCGTACCGGCGGCACATTGGTGTTGGGTTCATTATCCTCGGGCTCCGGTGGATAATCCGGGCGTCGCCCCAACGCGATCGCCCCCACCGTGCCGCGGCTCACACCCGTGATCCGCGCCACTTGCCGCTGCGAATGGTGTCCGGAAGCCAGCAGCCGCCGAATTTCCAAAACTGTCCCCGGCGCCAACATACGTTAAGCTCCTTAATCGTATTGCTGCACTGTTGCCTGTCATTCCCAATCGGCGTCGCTCCAAAGTTCCTCCGGCGGCGGTCCATCGTCGTCAGACCGGTCTTCCCACGGGAAGTCGTCCCAAATCTCGTCGTCGATCGGTTCCGGATCGAACGGGTCATCGTCCAAATCAGGCGCATAGCAGCCATCGACATCTTCCCATTCGTCCTGGTCGTCTTCGTCACCGTACTCGGCGTTGCCCCGGCCGGCCGATACGCGCGGTGATCCGACGACGCTCCTACCCGGCAAATCAAACGTGCGGAAATCGATAGCCATGGCAATCCTTTGCAACCGAAGCACGCGGGAGATAGGTTCGATGCGACCCCTGGCCGAAGACGCTGCCGGATGCGGTACAAACAGTGCACTTTCCAGTCAGCGGTAAGGCTTTGCCTAGCAGAAAAATTGGGCCAGTCGTGCCAAGCTCCTGGCATTTTCCACAGCTCTAGAAACAGCCTCCGACTCCCTCGCGCGGCGCCGCAGTGCCTCCCCCGGGGCAGCTTGCCGCGGAATCGAAATGGTGCGGCTATAACGGCGATGCCGACCTCTGGATCAAATCTGCAGATCGGCAGTTCGCCGGCCGAATAGAAGATATGGCATGGAAGGCCTTGCTGTACTGCATGGATGCGTCGTCACGCCCGGCTGCGCAAGGAGCGTCTGATGCCCTTGGACATTCTCTACCCAATGCTGACCGGCGCCTTCATTACGCTGTGCGTGCTTATCGGCCGAATTCTCTTCGGCGACCGCGGGCGAATTTAGCGGCCAAGCCGGCCACTCAGATACAGATCATCGCCGATATGCCGCACCTGTAGATCGGCAATCGGCAAAGCTGCCGCAATCTTCTCCATGCCTTTCCCTGCCAGTGGCGTCGGCGCCTCTCTACCGCCTACCAGTTTCGGGGCGATGAATAGGTGAACTTCGTCGATCGCGCCCAGGTCAAACAGCGATCCCAACAGTTGTCCACCGCCTTCGACCAGCACATTGGTCATTCGCCGCTTTCCGAGTTCATTCAGCAGCGCTCGGATAGATACAGAGTGGTCGATGCCGCCTTCCGGCAGGGCATCGGTGTCAACTTTTCGGCACGTTAGAACTTCGCAGCCTGCCGCCGTGAGCGCGTCGACTCTCGCTTGCGGCGCATCGTTGCCCACGGCGATCAACACCGGTGTCGCTCGGGCGGTGCGAACAAGTTGACTTTCCAGCGAGAGCGAAGCCTTACTATCAATGACAATCCGCGTCGCCACTCGGGGCCCTTTGGGGCGCGCCGTCAGCAAAGGATCATCCCGTTTGGCCGTGCCGCTGCCCACGAGAATGCCGTCGACCCGGCCGCGCAGCTCTTGCACGATGGCCCGCGACGCGTTTCCGGAAATCCAGCGACTATCGCCGCTGCGCGTGGCAATTTTTCCATCGAGCGTCATGGCCCATTTCGCGATCACCCACGGCTGGCCAGTCGTCACAAGTTTCAAATAGGGCGCATTGATCCGCCTGGCCTCGGCTTCCATCAAGCCCACCTCGACGACGATGCCCGCCGCTTCCAGTGCGGCAATTCCTCGGCCGGACACTGCCTCGAACGGGTCGCGCAGAGCGCAAACCACGCGGCGCATGCCGGCCGCCATGAGCGCGTCGGTGCAGGGGGGCGTCTTGCCGTGGTGGCAACACGGTTCCAACGTGACATACGCGGTGGTGCCCTTGGCGCGTGACCCCGCCACCCGCAGCGCTTCCACCTCGGCGTGCGGCTCGCCGAACTTCCGATGCCAGCCCTCGCCCACCACTTCGCAGTCGTTGACGATTACGCACCCGACCATGGGATTCGGCTCGACAAAGCCCTGGCCACGCGCGGCCAATTCCAGAGCGCGGCCCATGAACATACTGTCCAGTTCGGCAGCCGGCGTTGACTCCATCGAATCAGCCATGGTTGCGTGTGGTCGTTCGTGCGCCAGCAAGTCGGCTTACGTGGTGCCGGAGAAGAAGTGTCGGAAAACGCAATGAGCCGGACGAAATCGTCCGGCTCATATATGCTGTCAAATCCCGAAGGATTATTCAAATCGCTATCGCAATCCAGGAAGTCCTCAATCCAGGAAGCCTTGCAGCTCCTGGGCGCGGCTGGGTTGCTGCAGCTTGCGAACCGCCTTGGCTTCGATTTGCCGAATTCGCTCGCGGGTCACCTTAAAGATGTGGCCCACTTCCTCCAGCGTGTAGCTATAGCCGTCGCCCAAACCATATCGCAGTTTGATGATTTCGCGTTCGCGATAACTCAGTGTCTTCAGTACCCGGCTAATGCGGCTCTTCAGCATTTCCTGCGCAGCGCCCACGGCGGGGTTTTCCGCGTCGCAATCGGGCAGCAAATCGCCGAAGTGGCTGTCTTCGCTGTTGCCCACCGGCCGATCCAGGCTGATCGGGTAACGGCTCATGGCCAACACGCGGCGTGTTTCGTCGATCGCCGTGCCGGCTTCGCGGGCGGTTTCTTCGATCGTCGGCTCGCGGCCCAACCGTTGCAACAATTCTCGCGAAACGTTCCGCACTCGCGACATCGTTTCCACCATGTGCACCGGAATGCGGATGGTGCGGCTCTGATCGGCCACGGCCCGAGTAATCGCCTGGCGAATCCACCAGGTGGCATAAGTGCAGAACTTGAAGCCGCGGCGGTATTCAAATTTATCGACCGCACGCATCAAACCGGCGTTGCCTTCTTGAATTAAATCCAAAAAGCTCAAACCGCGGTTGCGATATTTCTTGGCAATCGAAACCACCAATCGCAAATTGCCTTCCGACAGTCCGCGCTTGGCGTGTTGATATTGTGCATAGATCGCTTTGATCTTGCGCACGCGATTTCGCAAGCTCGTGGGTGTTTCCTGCGTGCAACGCAAAATCTGGCGGAATTCTTTAATCCAGGGCGCTCGTTCGGCAGTCGGTAGCTTGGCCCGCTTGTGGCCGTCGATTTGCGATTTCAAATCGTCCGCCCGGCGGCTGAACTCATCGAGCGTTTTGATCATCGTTTCGATGCGCTGCGTCCGCAAACCAAGTTCTTCCACCAGCTTCACGCTGCGCAGGCGGCGCCGATTCAATCGCCGCCAGGTATCGCGCCGCACGGCCATTTTGGTCGATTTGCTGAACGAAGTCCGATAGTCGAGCTTGTTGCGCCGCAATAGCTCCTCGAGCGTGTTCAGGTTGTGCGGCAGGCGGCCGAGAATTTGATCTTTTTCCAGCCGATCGGTCACGCTGACTTGCACCGTACGATCGAACGGCAATTCGCCTTTGTGCACCCGATTGAGAATTCTCACCGCGTACTGAATCACAAAATCGCATTCCAGCAACTTGCGGCGGAACAAGGCCCGCGTCACTTCGATCCGCTTCGCCAGCGCGATTTCTTGCTGCCGGGTGAGCAGCGGGATTTCGCCCATCTGCGTCAGATACATCCGCACCGGATCGTCCGACCAGCTCTCCGAATCCGCTTCGCCGGCCAGCACCTCATCCGCCTTGAATTCGGAATCCAGCTCGCCCGCCGGAAGATCGGCAACCAGCAGATCGTCTTCAACTTCCACGTTTTCCGAATCGTCGACCACTTTGTCGACCAACTCGACCGCCTCATCCGGGGCCCGTGTGGCATCATCTTCCAAGTCGTCCAGAAGTGTGTTGTACAAGTCGGCGGCTCCTACGAAAGCTTAGAGGGACGAGTGGCAGAAAAAGTCACGAAATCGGCTGACCAGAAAGCATGGTTCTCTTTAAGACAGAAGCGGAAGATACCCGTCGTGGACTTCCGCCGAGATTGCACCGCGATGTCGCATGCCATACCGATTCCAAGCTACTCATTATTGACAAAACGGCGGCCAAAATCCAACAAATTCTACCACTGCTTCTCGATGCGTCTGGGCGACGGTTTCATTTGGTAAAAGATTACGATGTCCAGATTCTAACTAGGCGTTCAATCCCTACGCAATCTTCCCAGATTAACATTTTGGTCCTCTTTGGTGGGCTTCTGGGAGGATACAACTGGTCGGTTATCAATCAATTGTCCGCAGTCAACGTATTCTTGCCAGCAATAGACAGTTGGGTGCAGCATGATTTCCAGTCTTCGGCGCTCATAAACCGGGGCTGCTACGGTGACTGTCGCCATGCTTCAACCACACCGCCGGGGCGCCCATCGACGACGATTCACTGCCGCGGCAGATTGGCAGTTTGATCGATCAGCGGCACGATTGAAGATTGCCCGTAAAGAGCTCCAGACGTCGTTTGCCCTGTCTCGGCGACAGATGATTCAACCTTGCTTGTGGCAGCCAAGGTGACAAAATAGCATACGGCGACTTGGTTTCTCGCAAATGTTGAACCCACAGTTTCTATGGTTCCCAGCGGAGCCGTTTCGCATCCCTTCCGCTTGATCCATGAAATATCTTCTTCCTTGTCCCGCCTGTGGAAGTAAGACTCCGGTAGCAACCGGCCAGGCAGGACAGATGGTGCAATGCCCGTGTGGTGAGCAGTTCGAGATACCGTCCATCCGCAACCTGCGCAACTTGGAACCGGCGGCCGATGAACCATTGCCGCCGCTTTGGACGAAGCACCAAGGGTTGCTTTTTCTCGGGTCGCTAATCTCGGTGTGCTCGCTGGGCTTTGCTGCGGTCCTGTGGCTCAACCTGCCGGCGCCGTTCGTACCTCCAACAATCAACTTCGACCACGGCGCGGTCGAAAAAGAAGTGGCCAATCTGCCTCCTGCGGAATCATTCCGGCGTTTCGAACTGATCCGACGACGATTTCCATCCGCGTTTGAAGAGCGATTGCACAACAAGTCGGTTCCGTCGTTCTTATTGCTCAGCGAAAGGCCCTTGCTGGAGTTCGAGGGACTTGGGCCTGGGCCGATGGCGCCCAAACAGATGACTGCCATTCAAGAAGAAACTAGTAAATACACTGCCCAATTCGTTGCCAACGTAAGTGTCCGCAATACCCTTCGCCAATGGCTCTGGGTCGCGGCGGCCGTGTGCGTCGTCGGCATATTGATTGCGTGCTCGGCGTTTTTCGTGAGAACCGGCAAACCGGCAAATCGGCGCAAGCGCACCAGGCAAGTAGCCTAACTCGGAATCGAATTGCGCCATGCAGGCTGCTTACATTGAGCGAACAGGACCGGCCGAGAGCATTGTTTTCGGCGATTTGCCCAAGCCGCAGCCAACGGGTTCACAAGTGCTGGTGAAAGTCGGCGCGGTCAGCGTGAACCCGATCGATATCTACATGCGTTCCGGCATGGTGCAGGTGGCCGCTGCCTTTTCCGTTTATCGTGGGATGCGATTTGGCTGGCACGGTCGAAGCCGATTGGCCCCGGCGCCAAACGATCGAAACTCGGCGAGCGTGTGTGGGGCAGTTGCCAGGGTTTGCTGGGCCGCCAAGGCACGTTCGCCGAATACGCGGCCGTCGAGGAATGTTGGCTCTATCCGACGCCGTCCGAGATCACTGACGAGCAAGCCGCTGCCGTCGCACTGGTTTCGCTTACCGCGGGCGTGGGCCTGTTGCGGGACGCGAAGTTGCGAAGCGGCGAAATTCTATTTGTCAACGGCGGTTCCGGCGGCGTGGGCTCGATGGTGGTGCAATTGGCCAAAGCCATTGGAGCCCGCGTGGTCACCACCGCCGGCAGCGACAAGAAGGTGCAAAAATGTCGCGAGTTGGGCGCCGACTGCGTCATCAACTACAAAGCGCAGGACGTGGCTGCGGAAGCGAAACGATTCGCCCCGCACGGCGTGAACGTCTATTGGGAAACGCTGCGCGAGCCCAATTTCGATAAGGCCGTCGGCATGTTCGCGCCGCGCGGGCGGATGATTTTGATGGCCGGCCGCGAAGCCAGGCCGCCGTTTCCCGTCGGTCCCTTCTACGTGAAGGGCTGCTCGATGTTCGGTTTTGCGATGTTCCAATCCACGCCGGAGGAGTTGCAGTTTTGCGCCAAGCAGATCAACGCTTGGCTGGCGTCGGGCAAGATCAAAGCCAACATCGACCGCATACTGCCTCTTTCCGAAACAGCACAGGCGCACAAGCTGCAAGAGGAAAGTACGATCGGCAAATCGGGCACACTTGCCGGTAAAATCGTGCTTCGGCCGTAGTTAATTTTCCAGTTTTGGTGCCTTTTCGCGACATGGTTCCCCAAGCGGCTTGTTGATGGTCTGCCGGACCAATGGGATAATGGGGTGATAGAGGCACTTCTCTCATGTCCATGGCGGCGTCAATATTCCGCGTCCCCCGATGGTTCTCGCTGCGCGGGCTGCCCTCTTGGCTGGCCTCGCTGATCGTGCATCTCACGGCGCTAGTGCTGCTGGTGCTCGTGCAATTCCACGCGGTACAAGTGAATCATGGCGAATCAATCGAAGCGACATTTCTCGGATCCGGGGGGCGCCGGGGTGCTTGATATGGGCACCTCCGACGGCGGGCAGCACGGCGATTCTCCCCTGGTTCCCGAGGGTCCGCCGATGCTCGACAAATTGGATTTAGCTTCGCTGGGCTCGGATTCTGCCCAGCAACCCGTCGACGCTGGCTTAAAATCGGCTTGCCCGATCTGCCGAATGCGTCGTCGGCAAAGGGGGCGGAGGCAGCTTCCGGTTTCGGCGGCACCGGCATTGGCCCAGCCCGCGGGGGCACCGGAAAATCGATCGGCATCGGCGACGGCTCCAAGCCGGGCTCGGGCTTCGGCCGCACCAGTTTTTACGGAATCGACGCCGAAGGCTCGAAGTTCGTGTACGTTTTCGATCGATCCGAGAGCATGGGCTACGCGTTCTACAGCGCCGAAAGCAACAACGAATTCGGCGGCGTGCCCATTCGGGCGGCCAAAGCGGAGTTGCTGGCGAGCATCGACGAGCTGAATAGCAGCCAGCAGTTCCACATCGTCTTCTACAATCATCAACCGATGCTGTTTAAACCGACGATGTCTGCGACGAAGATGTTTTTCGCCACGACGGAAAACAAACGCGCGGCGAGGTACTTCGTTTCGGAAATGCCGGCGGCTGGCGGCACGCATCACGTGCCGGCGCTGGAAATGGCCATTCGCATGAAGCCCGACGTCATTTTTCTGCTGACGGACGGCGAAGAGAAAGACGATCCCACGCCGCAGGACATCAAGGATTTGGAGCGATTGAACAATGGGCGTGCCTCGATCAATCTGATTCAGTTCGCCGAAGAGCCGCGGCCCGATAGCACGCTGGTGCAGTTGGCCAAGGAGAGTCGGGGCAAGTATCAATTCATCGACGTGCGGCGCGCCGGGGCTCGATCCAGGAAATCGGTGCTCCAAAATGATTTCAAATAGCAGGATTTCGAGCCTGCTGATCGCCGCACTGGCGATATCGTGGTCGACTTGCGCCGTAGCACAGCAGCCGGCGGCGCCAGCCAAACAATCGCCCAAAAGCGCCCTGCGTGGCAATGAATTGATGGGCGATTCCGGCGAGTACACGTCGACCAAACTGTTCGGACTGGAAGCGCGGGGCAGCAAATTCGTGTACGTGTTCGATCGCTCGGGCAGCATGGAGGAGCACAAAAACCTGCCGCTGCGCAAAGCCAAGGAAGAGCTGCTAGCTAGCCTCAGCGACCTGAACGACCAGCAGCAGTTTTACATCATCTTCTACAACCACGAGCCGAGGCTGTTCGATCCGGGCGCTGCGAAAAACCAATTGGTATTCGCGACGGACAGCAATAAACAACGAGCAACAGAGTTCATCTCTTCCATTAGCGCCGACGGCGGCACCGATCATGTTGCCGCGTTAACGATCGCTATCCGACTGCATCCCGACGTCATCTTTTTGCTGACCGACGGCGAAGCCGAAGATGATCCGACGCCTGAGGATCTGAAGCGATTAGAACGACTGAACAGCGGCGAGGCGTCGATCAACGTGATTCAATTCGCCGCCGCCCCGCGGCCCAATAGCGCGCTGGTCAAGCTGGCCGAGCAAAACCGCGGCAAGCACGTGGTGATCGATTCGACTAAATTTGCCGATTCCATCCGGACGAAGAAAGATCGATGACGGCTCGGCAGGGCTCCGGAGGGCGTTGCCCTCCGGCAATCGGCGAAGCGCAAAAACCGGGCAGCCCGATGCAGGAGGAGGCGACATCGGAACTGCCCGGTGGCAGTGAGACTGCGGGAAGGGTTCAGCGTTCGGGGTTCAGAAATCAGGAACTACCACGGGCCGCGGATGTAGTAGACGCCGAATTGTTGTGTGTCGCTGGGTTGTTCCGGCGTGGGGATGAACTCGCCGCCTGCGCCGACGCCAAAGCCGGGGAAGGGGCGCGAGAATTGGTGGTAAATGGGCGATACACGCGTGCCACACACTCCCCAGCCGTAGTTGGCTTGGAACTCGGAGTTCGGCGGGACGACCAGCGCGATCGGCTCGCCCCAGTAGGGATCGTAAAAGCCGTTGTGCCACGGGAGCACTCTTGCCTGCCGGTAGGCGTAGTTCTGCGGCAATTCGGCGCGGGTGGCGCCAATCCACAGGCGCAAATCGCGGCGGCGATCGCTGCGCAGGTAATGATGCGTTTCATCGGGGACCTCCTGGTAATTTTCCGGAGGTCGTTGACCTCCGGCTATTGCTGTTGACTACCACCAGAACACGTGGGCGCGGGTGATGCCCGCATAAGGGCCGTTGTCGCGGTAGTAGCAGCGGTGATGCTTGTACAAGAATTCGTGCGGCATCAGCGGCTGATAAGTGATGTAAGTGTGCCCAACCAGCGGCGGCGTAGGCCGGGGAGAGATGTACAGCTCGGCTCCCTCGGCGGCGATATTGCAGCACGCCACCGGCGGAACGTAGTAGTTGTAGAACAGATCGGGGCGGGAATACGGCCCGCAATAATCTTGGGCCTGGGCGCGATTGCCGCTGAGCATCAGCAATCCGATGAATGCGACCGCGGCCAGCATCACGACGCGCAAGAAGCGCAGGGTGAAATAGTGAGACATGGTTCAGCTCCTCCTGAGATACAGAACCGGAACGAAAAGACGGGAACGAAAAGAAAAGTGAGGTGGGACGAACGTCGTCAGTGCGCACGGAGCAAAAGCACAAACGCTTGCCAAGCGATCAGTGCCGGAATGTGCTGCAGCGACAGCGACGAAAGACGTGACGGGAAACTCGGTGGGACTAATGGGTAGGTCTGGCGTGGGCAGGGTAAGCGCACAGCGGCCTTCAGTTGCTACTTCGGCTTGTGACGGCGATGCGGATGAATCTTTGTGCGTAGTATTTTCCAGATCGTCACGGCGCAGCGCCTGGGAGGGAAATCCGGCTGGGAGAGCAGGGCGGGAAGCGGTATAATCTACCTAGATTTCCTGCATTAAGTGACGGATCGCCAAGGCCGGCTTAGATTTACGTGCAGTGGTCAATTCGCCGCTTCCCGCTACTCCCACCCCAGCACCCGCCAGTTCAACGGAGTTTGTCGCCTGTGATTCGCGCCCGCGATAAGTCTGCACGCCGGAGCAAGTCCGCCAAGGCTGCAAAGAAAGATCGCCAACCGCAGGGTTTGCGGCGGTCAGATTCGGCCGAACATTCCGCTGGCAGCAACGGCCAGCAGCAAAACGGCGAAGCCGCGGCGACAAGCCACGCTGCGGACCACGAAGCCGAGCATTCGGCGGCCCATCCGCGCCGCAAGCGGGCAACCGCGCATACGATGGCCGCCGCACAGCGCGATATTTCAGTCAGCGAGTTCTTCGCCAAAAATCGCCATCTGCTGGGGTTTGACAATCCGCGCAAAGCGCTGCTGACCGCGGTGAAGGAGGCGGTCGACAATTCGCTCGACGCCTGCGAAGAGGCAGGCATTCTGCCGGAAATGTGGGTGCACATCGAGCAAACCGGCGCCAACCGCTACAAGGTCGGCGTGCAGGACAACGGGCCGGGGATTGTGAAAAAGCAGATCCCCCTGATCTTCGGCAAGCTTTTGTATGGTTCGAAGTTTCATCGATTGCGGATGAGCCGCGGGCAGCAGGGCATCGGCATCAGCGCGGCCGGCATGTACGGCGTGCTGACCACCGGCAAGCCGGTGAAGATCATTTCCAAGATTTCGCACAAGGCCCCGGCGCACTATTACGAAATTCAGATCAACACGAAGAACAACAAGCCGGAGATTTTGAATGGCCGCGGCGAAGGCGTGGATATTCCGGCGGGCGACAAAGGGCAGGCGATTATCGCCAAGCATGGCATTGAGTGGGTGGCCGTGCACGACGGCGGCAAGGAAGTGATGCACGGCACGCGAGTGACGATCGAATTGGAGGGTGCGTACAAACGCGGCCGCGGCAGCGTCGAAGAGTATCTGGAGCAAACGGCGATCGCCAATCCGCATTTGCGACTGCATTACAAGGACGCGGAGAACAACGAGCGATTGTTCGAACGATCGACGCATCAGTTGCCGCCGGAGCCCAAGGAGATCAAGCCGCACCCGTATGGCGTGGAATTGGGCCGCCTGATCACGATGATGAAAGACGCGCCGGTCAGTACGATTTCACAGTTCTTGACGCAGAATTTTTCGCGGGTCAGCTCCGGCGTGGCGCGAAAAATTTGCGAGACGGCCAAGCTGAGCACGCGGTCGAATGTGCACCGCATCGGGCGGCATGAGGCGGATGCGATTTATCAGGCGATTCAGGAGACGAAGATCTCCTCGCCGTCGACCGATTGCATTTCGCCGATCGGCGAAGACCTGCTGCTGAAGGGATTGCACCAGGTGGTGCCCGGCGAGTTTTACGCCGCCGCCACGCGGCCGCCGTCGGTGTACCGCGGCAATCCGTTTTTGATCGAAGCGGCAATTGCCTATGGCGGGGCCCCAATTACGCAGCGCGTTAGTTTGGAAATGCTGGCCGAATTGCTCTCGCAGAGCGATGCCCGCACGCTGCGGCAGTTTCTGGTGAGCACGTTCGCCGGTCTGGGGAGCGCTGCGGCCGACAAAATCCTGGAAGAATCGAAGCTGGGCACGCGGCAATCGCCGGCGCGGTTGAAGAAAGCTGAGATCGCCGCGCTACACGCCGCCATGCATAGCGTGAATTTGGAAGACGGGCAAACGATGACCGTGCTGCGGTACGCCAATCGTGTGCCACTGCAGTTCCAGCACGCCGCCTGCGCAATTACGCAAACCATCATGGGCACGAACTGGCGGTCGTACGGCCTGCAGCAATCGCGCAATTCGCTGCCCAGCGGCCCGGTGACGATCATGGTGCACATGGCCAGCGTGTGGGTGCCGTTCACCAGCGAATCGAAAGAGGCAATCGCCGGCTATCCGGAAATCCAAAAGGAAATTCGCCTGGCGCTGCAGGCCGTGGGACGCAAGCTGGGCATGTATTTGCGCCGCCGCATCAAAGTGAAGCAAGAAGGGGAACGCCGCAACATCTTCCTGCGATATCTGGGCGAAGTGGCGACCGCGGTCAGCGAAATCAATCGCACCAGTGCGAAAACGCTGTACGACAAGCTGCTGATGGTGGCCAAGAAGAAAACTGCTGAGGCGGATACGGTGCTCGATGAGCGTGGCAGGGCGGTCGATTCGCCGGATGCCGAAGACTATGGGGGCGGCGTGCTGATTGTCGACGACGCCAGCGCAGTTTTGAACGTGCCGCAGCCGAGGCCCGAACCTGCACCGCCGGAAAAAACCGGCCGCAAAACCAAATAGCATCATGGCAAGACGTTCTCGCAAAGCTGCTAAATCGAACGGCGCCGTCACGGTGGCCGCCAAGCTGACTCCGCGCAACAAGCGCACGATGAGCACGCTGCGCGAACTGGCCGACGGCGTGGTGAAGGCCGCGGAGAAAAAGAAGGATCCCTATCTCGATATTCCCGCCCGAAATTTGTCGAACGTGAAATACAACCGGGTGAAGCGGTTTATCGAGATGGGCAAGGCGACCAACCGCCGGCAGTTGTTCAATTTGTCGCAGGCCAAAAGCTACATGCAATCGATGCTGGTGGCCAGCGGCTGCAAGCGGCTCATCGAACAGGCCAAAACGACCAGCTTGCGAGGCATGTTCTATCTGCTGAAACACACGATCGAAGGCACCAAGGAAGAAACGTTTTCCGATCAGAACGAGTGCGATCCGATTATCGAAGATCTGGAAGTGACGCTGAACAGTTTGCGCGAAGAACTGCATTTATATGCGCAAAAGCGGGGCGACATGGTGGGCGCGATCACCTTGGTCGACAGCGGCGACGAAATCGATTGCACGAAGATGGGTTCCGGCGGTTACGGGATTCCCTCGATCGTCGAGCCGGAGCGGATTCAATTCAAAAAGTGCGACGCCAAATTCATTTTGCACGTGGAAAAAGATACTGTCTGGCAGCGGTTCAATGAAGACAAATTCTGGCGGAAACATAAGTGCATTCTGACGCACGGCGACCGGCCAGCCGACCCGCGGCGTGCGGCGGCTGCTGTGCCGAATGCATCAGGAACTGGGCCTGCCGATCTACTGCTTGTTGGATAACGATCCCTGGGGCTATTACATCTACAGCGTGCTCAAGCAGGGCTCGATCAATTTGGCCTACGAAAGCAAGCGGATGGCAATTCCCGATGTGAAGTTCATTGGGCTAAGGAGCATGGATTTCGATCGCTGCCATTTATCGAACAGCGTGAAGATTTCGCTCAACGATTCGGATATCAAGCGCGCCAAGCAGATCGCCAGCTATCCGTGGTTTGCCACCAAGAAACCGTGGCAAAAGGAAATCGAGCGGATGCTGAAGAATGGATTCAAACTGGAAGTGGAATCGCTTATCTCGAAGGACATCAGCTACGTGACCGAGACTTACGTGCCGGAGCGATTACACGAAAAAGACTGGCTGGATTAGCGAGTGAACCGTTTAGTCGCCGCAGCTAAAATTCCACTTCCATCTTGTCGTGCGCTAGTTCCGCCTTGGGAAAAATCGCGCGGATTCCGGCCAGGCCGATCGATTTTTCATCGTCGTAGTTGGCGTTGATGTGGCTCAGCAGTAGCCGCTTGGCGCCGGCGGCGCGGGCCACCTCGGCCACCTGTGTAGCGCAGCAGTGGCCGGTTCGCTTTGCCATTTCTTCCATGCCGTCGGGGAAGTAACACTCGTGGATTAGCAGGTCAACGCCACGAATCTGTTCGACGTACGATGCTTTGGCGCCCGTCATCGAGGTGTCGGTGACGTACGCGAGCGAGTGTCCCGGCCAATCGAGTCGAAATCCGGACGATCCGCCCGGGTGCGCCAGCGGAAAGTGCCGCAGCACGCCGCCATCGGTTAACGGCGCGTTCTGCGCCAGCGGCCGCATTTCGCACGGAATCTTCACCGGGAAGATGTGCTGGCTGAAAAGATGTTCGTCGATGGCGGCCAACTTTTCCGGCAAGGCGTGCACGGTTAAGCGATTGAACTGACGCTTCTTCAACACGTCGAGCAAAAACGTCAAGCCCACCACGTGGTCAAGATGCGCGTGCGACAGGAAAATATCCAGAGTGGGAGTTTGAATGAAATGATTGATGCGGAACAGCCCGCTGCCGGCATCGAGCACCACGCCCACTTCGGGCAGCACCAGACAAGAAGTGTGCCGGCGCTCGGTGGGATGATAGCCGGCGGTGCCCAAGAGAACGAGCTTCATTTGCAGTTCTCACCGGGGCCTGGTGGCGGGAATAAAAGCGGCTGCCAAGACAATAAAGCCCGAGCGCTCGGCCAATATCGTTACGCATCGGTCGAATAACGTCAACAGAGGCGAATCACTTCGCAAGCCACAAATGTTTTTGCGATCGTGGCCGATTGTGGCCTCGGCGTTTGGTGCTCTACAATGCACTACGGTTGAGGGCCGCGGTTTCTCGAATCGCCGCTTCAGGGCAACACTTATCTCGTCGATCAAGGATGCTGTCATGAGCCGAACTGCTTTGCGTGTGCGTCGACATACCACGTGGCTGTGCATCGGCACTATTGCCACAATTGCGGCGCTGTGTTCCGCGGTTCAAGCCGCGCCGAAATATGGCAACTCGCTCGATTGGGCGCCGGCCGACGCGACTTTTTATTCCGCCTCGCTGCGACTGGGCGAGCAGATTGAGATCATCGGCAACAGCAACGCCTGGGCAAAGATCGTGAGCTTGCCTTCGGTGCAAATGGCCTGGCAGTTTGTGCAAATGGGCTACCACCGGCCGGGCGGGCCAGGCGACCAAATCCAGCAGTTTCTCGCCGAGCCGGAGAACCAGCAACTTTGGGATTTGGTCGTGGATGGCTTGTCGCACGAAATGGTGGTCTATGGCGATCGCAGTGCGGCCGATGCCATCGACGTTGCCCAGCGCGCCATGAATGCGATGCGATTCAGTTCCATGGCCCCCGACGCCGGGGAAGATCGGCAATTGGCCACCGGCCGCGCGGCACTGGGCGCATTGAACGCCGAACGCGACCGGCTTTCTGCCCCCAACATTGTGTTTGCTTTCAAACTTACCGATGCCGCTGCGCGCGAAAGATCAACTGGCGCGATTGGAGAAGCTGCTGCAAGCGGCGCTTCGAAGATGAGCCCGAACTGAAGGATCGGCTAAAGCACGCCTCCGCTGGCGGCGTGGATTACCTTGTTCTGCAGCTCGACGGCAGCCTGGTTCCGTGGGATCACATACCTTGGGAGCGATTGGAGCAACAACCGGGACAGTTCGACAAACTGAAAGCCAAGCTCGAGCAGATGAAGCTGGTGGTCAGTGCCGGCGTGCGCGACGATTATCTGCTGTTTTCGTTGGGCAGTTCTTTGGCGCCGCTGGAAGAATTAGGGACCGGAAAACTGCTAGCCGAGTTGCCCGAGTTTCAACCCCTCGAAAAATTCGCGCAGCAACGGTTGACGGGAATCGGCTACGCCAGCGAAACATTCATGCAGGCCGTGTCGTCGAGCGATCAGCAAATTGACCAGCTTCTCGAGACGCTGCGACAGCTTTTGCCGCAGGCCGGCCTGCCGACAGACACCAATGAGCGAATTCTCAAGGATGCAAACGACCTTTCTGCCGACGTGGAAACCGCACTGCCAAAGCCGGGAGCCCATTTGTCGTTCTCGTTTTTAAACGAACATGGCATCGAGGGATACCAGTACGATTGGACGCCAAATCCCAGCCTCGATGGCTCCAAGCCGCTGACGCTGTTGGAGCACGTGGGCGGGAATCCGCTTTTGGCTTATGTGGCTCGCGAAACCTACTCTCCGCAACAGTACGAGATGCTGCGTAAATGGGCGCGGAAGGGATCTGAATACTTCGAAGAGTTGGCCCTGCCGACAATGTCGGCTTCGGATCGGAAGACCTATGAGAAAATCAAAGAAGTGGCTGTGCCGCTGGTCGAACGAATCGACCATGCCACCGGGCAGATGTTGTTGCCGGGACTGGCGGATGGACAAGCGGCGCTGGTGTTCGACGCCAAGCTCACCAGCAGGCAATGGTTCGACGGTTTGCAGCAGAACAATCGGCCGCTGCCGATGCTGGAGCCGGCGTTGGTGTTTGGCGTGAGCGATGCCGAATTGGTGAAACAGGCGTTTGTGGAGTATCAGGCCGTGGCGGATGAAATCGTGAAGGAGGTCAAGGCGTTCGATCCAAAATCGATTCCATCGTCGTTCACAATTGCGCGGCCTGTGATCCACGAAACGTCGGCCGGCGTCGATTTTTCGTATCCGTTCCCCGAGGAGCTGGGAGTCGATTCGCAATTGGCGCTGGGTGGCGGGTTGGGAAGCAAGGTGGCGGTGCTTTCGGTGGCTCCGGTGCATACGTCGCAGTTGCTGTCGGATGCCGCACTGAATGTTTCGCCCACAGGACCGCTGGCCGACTACAAGCGGCCTTTGGCCGCCGCGTTTTACTTCAACTGGGCCGCCACGGTTGAAGCGATGACTCCGTGGATTCAACTTGCCGTGCGCAGAATCAATACGCAAAGCGCGGAAGCGGCCGGGATGGGAATGTTTTTGACCGACGATAGTACCCGGCCCGAACTGCAGCCGGCCGACGACGATCCATCGGCCAAATTCGTGCTCGATCAGGTGCAAACAGTGCTCGAAGTGCTAAAGACCTTACGCACCGTCGAAAGTGCCACCTACTTAGAAAAAGGAACAATGGTGACGCACTCGATGACCGAATTTCGCGATCTACCGTGACGGCGAGTAGGCGGCAGACGGTATACGGTAGGCGTCGATTTGCTAGCAAAATCTTTCCACGGCGGCTGCTAGCTGCGAATTGCCCGGCCTTTTGCGTGTCAAACTCTAACGATTAGGCGGGGCGAAACGGCTGGCGGCGTTAAGTTGTAGCTCTTTTACCGCCAGGTCCGAATGTAACGATGATAGCGACTATGCCTCAGGGCACGGTTGTGCGCGTTATTCCGTCATACGGACCGATTCGACCCTACGCGAATTCCTTGATGCGCTGGCCTTTGCCCGCACTGATGATTGCGGTGCTAGCCGGCTGCCTGGTTGATCCAGGGGCAGCCCGTGCTGAGGATGCGCATCTGCCGCCGGCCAGCCAGCCGCCAGAAGTCGAGCTGGTTCGCCAAGACATGCCGACCGGGCCGGCCGCGAATCGCCCGTCCGTGCCCCCGCTGTTGCCACAACCGAAGGCCGGCGCAGTTCAAAACGACAGCGCGCCGTTGAAATGGAAGGAACCGATTGGCACCCGCATCGATTACAACCCGTATTCACAAGCCGATTCGCCGTCGCGCCGTTTCAATAGGGAGGTGAAGGAAACCAACGGTTTTGTTCCCGGCGTTTGCAGTGCGGCGGATTACCGCAGGCCAACGAGCGGCGTGGAGTCGGCATCACCGCCGGAACCCACGGCCGACGAGCAATTGTGGCTCGATTCAACCTTTCACACGTTCAACATCATTGTCGATCACGGCGTCTTCCGCTCGGCCTACCAGCAACCGTTGGCGCCGCTGCAGCCGCTTCAGCCCGTGCAGCCGCCGAGTTTGGCTCCCACCGAGCCGACCGCGCCCGGCGGGCTAGGGGCCTTGGGCACGGTTTCGATCGCCGAATTGGCGGCCGCCGTGGGCGGCAGCCCCGTGCAAGGCGTGGGGCAGGCACAAGCGGCCGCGATTGCCCCGACCGATTTGGGCGGTTTGCTCCAATCCGCCTCCAGCGTCCAAAGCGTGAGCACTACCAGGCGTTCGCCCGTGGCTTTGGCGCCGAATATTCGCGGCTACGAATTCAGCGAAATCTACTCGCAAGCCAACGGGGCGTACTGGTTCCCCGTGCGGGAAGATATGGATTCGATGCTTAGCAAGGTGGATCCGGGCATGATTCAGGACGTGGTCGTGATCCCCGGTCCTTACGGCCTGCGGTACGGTCCGGGCCTGAGCTACATCGACATTGTGATGCAAGATACGCCGCGCTACAGCGACGGCTCGGGCAGCGATTATCGGGCCAACGGCGACGTGCGCACCAACGGCGGA
This sequence comes from Pirellulales bacterium, assembly GCA_963773925.1. GTDB lineage: Bacteria > Planctomycetota > Planctomycetia > Pirellulales > JADZDJ01 > CAVRAW01. Next base: position 102,933 of record CAVZDC010000010.1, on the reverse strand, counting down.
CAGCTTTACGGACGCTTCACGGCCGACGGGGGCAACTCCGATTACGGCTATCGCATCAGCTATGGGCACCGGGTTGGTGACGACTACGTCGCCGGAAACGGCTTGAAGATTCCCTCGAGCTACGATAACGGCGACGTGTGGGCGCAGTACGGGTACAACCTGAGCGAATATCAGAAGCTGGAATTCAGTTTCTTGCGGCTCGATCAGGGGCTGACGAATTACCCAGCCCAATTTTGGGACGTCAACACGCTGGAAACCATGGGCGCCACGCTGCGTGCCGTGGATGACGATCCCGCTTCGCCGTGGACGAAAGCGGTGTACGAAGGCTGGTGGAACCGCACGCAATTTACCGGCTCGATTACCGACAGCAAGCGCGATCCGAATTTCCCGCAGATTCAGCGCGTGGAGTACGCGCTGGATCAGGAAATCGGCGGCCTGAACACGGTGCAAGGCGACACGCTGGGGGACAACAGCTCCAGCGGCGCCCGGGCGGTGTTCTTGTTCGGCGACCTGGACGACACATACCTGCGGATGGGGGCCGACTTTCACTTTTTGCAGAACGGCCTGCGCGAAAACTTCGACATCACTAATACAATTCCGCCGTTGTCGTTGGGCACATTTTCGACCAATTTGCCGTTTGCCTCGCTGCAAGACGAAGGGTTGTTTGCCGAATACGGCTTTCCTATGACCGACGGTTGGAAGGTGGCGTTGGGCGGGCGCGTGGATTGGATCAATACGAACGTGCGGTTCAGCGACGTGCGTCCGGATACCAATCTGGACCTCAACGCGCTGGACCAGAACGACGTGCTGTATGCCTACTACTTAACGAATGAATTCAAATTGAACTCGGATTGGAAGCTGAACGTGGGATACGGCTACGCCCAATGTCCGCCGTCGCTTACGGAGCGATACGCCGACGGCATGTTTCTCGGCCTGCTGCAAAGCGGATTCACGCGCGTGATCGGCAACGACGAATTGAAGCCGGAGCGCGATTTCCAAATCGACGTGGGCCTGTCGTGCGAGTACGACAACGTGCGCGGATCGGCCACAGTGTTTTACGCCTGGATTGTGGACTACGACACCTTCGAGGGGGACCAGGTTGTCAACTTCTTTGACGCCCGGCTGGTGCGTTACATCAATACGCCGCTGGCCACGCTGTGGGGCTTCGAAACCAACGGCGAGTGGGATTGGTCGAGCACTTGCTGCCCGTTTGCCAAAATGAAATACGTGCAAGGTGAAGACCAGAGCATCGACGGGCCGTTGCCGTCCATCCCGCCGCTGGAAGGCACCGTGGGGTTGCGCTGGCACGATCCGGCGCGGCAGCGAAAGTGGGAATTCGAGGTCGGCGAGCGGATGGTGACTGCCCAAAACCGACTGGGTGAGATCCTGATTCTCGACGTGCCGCAGGTGGTCGAAGAACGCACCCCCGGCTTCGCCACCACCTATATCCGCACGTACTACAACTGGTCGAAGGATATGAAGCTGGTGGCGGGCATCGATAACGTGTTCAATCGCTCCTATCAGGAGCATCTAGACCTGCGACTGTTGGGCCCGGCCGGCTTCCCCGCCCCCGCCACACGCGTTCTGTCGCCCGGCTTCACGCCTTACTTTGGGTTTGACTGGACGTTCTAGACCCATGGGCGTGGGACGAGAGGCGAGGGGATACGAGCCCCGCAGCCCGTTTTGGCCGGCTTTCTGCTAGCACGGCATTTCTGGCCCTGCCCCTTGTAGGCCCCTGCTTTTGGCCCGGATTTGCGGCCATTTCTCGGTGTTTTCGGTGGGGGGTGTAACATTCGGCGAAATCCTCCGCTGGCAACTGTATGACGAGTCGGACGTGCGTCCGGCCAAAAAAGAAAAAACGAGTTTTTGATCTACGGAGGATTGAATCATGTCACGCTTCTCGAAAATCGCGTTGTTCGCCGTGTTGATGTTGTTGGTCGCTTTCGTTCTGGTTCCGATGACTGCCGAAGCCAAGGGCAACGGCTCCAGCGGCAAGTGCTGCAAGAGCTATTGCAAGCACGATTGTTGCCACAACTACTGCCACAACTACTGCTACGATTACTGCTACCCCACGTACTGCTACGAGCCTTGCTACACTCCGGTGTGCGAGACGCCTGTGGTTGAAGTGCCCGTGTGCGAAACGCCGGTTTACACCTGCGAGCCGATTTGGTACCCGACTTACTGCTGCCCCAGCCACTGCTGCAATTCGTACTGCGGTAAGAGCTACTGCGGTAAGAGCTGCAGCCATCCGATGAAGAGCTTCAAGAAGTAGATTGAAGCTGAACGCTTGACCTTTAACGCCGCTGCCGGGAGAAGAGCTCCCGGCAGCGGTTTTTTGTTTGCCCGGAGGGTTCAGGGTTCGGGGTTCAGTCGGAATATTGGCACGGGTGCTGGGGGTCCCACATTGGCCGGCGAAACTCGGTGGTTTTGTCGGCTTCTGCAGGCCAGGCATTCGGGAACCGCCGGCGGCCGCTGCCTACCGCGTGGACAAAATAGAGCGAGTATTGTCCGCGGCGGCGCGCAATCGGCGGCGACAGAAATGCCGATTGAGTGATTTCAATTGCCAAAGATCGCACTGCGGAGTCAGCGCTCCGCGACGGCATTATAGAACGCAAGTGGCCAATTCCGAAGCGGGTTCTTCCGGGTGACGGAACGGGCGCTAAGACCTTCTTCAATGGCGAGCATTGTGTTTTCCTGGAACGTGGGCATGTACCGACGCTGCTGGCGGTTTGTATTCACTGGTTCGTACCCAACGCAAGACAGAAGGGTGGCTGCGGCAACTGATTATTTGCTGGCGATCACGCAGAGCGGCGAAAGACGAGCCCAATTACCCTCTTCACTGTTCAGTCTGATTTCCTGTAGCGACACTAATGCCAAGAATCGGTCCATTTCTCGGAGTCCACGAAAACGGATGGGGCGTGTTGAAAAAGTCGGTCACGGCAATCGTCAACTTCGGCGATGAGGCTGATCTTGTTTGCTGGCGTAAGCCGCAGGCCGCGAACCAATAGTAAATTTGCGCGACGAGGCGCTTCAGGTTCTGGACGATCGCACTGAAGTAGGCCTGAATTTGCACTTTGCACCGGCCTCGGTACTTGGCGCGCGCCAGGCAGTGATTCCGCTTCGCCTCGGCAAACAGCCCTTCGCTCTTCCACATCCGCTCGGACCGTTTTCGCCGGAACGTGGGATCGCGCATCTTCGCTTGGACCTCTTCAAACAGATCCTGATCGAGGTTGCGCAGTACGAAGCGTTGAGGAGATGGACCTCGAGTTCGAGCCGGGCAGGTCGACGTCTGCGGGCAGTGGCGGCAGTCTTCGGATGAGCTGACATAGCGCTTTTGGTTTTCGCTGATCGCCGGATTGGGCGTCAGAAACTTGCCCTGCGGACAGCGGAAGCGGTCGTATTCTTTCTCGTATACCAACTCACCTTTCAGGTACTTGCTACTTCCCGACCGGCCGCTCCAGAGCGGAATGTAGGTCTCGATTCCCTGTTGTTGAAGATCCCGAATGATCGCCGCCGAGCCGTAACCCCGATCGGCCGTCGCCTCGCGAATGTGAACCCCATGCCGCTCACCGACGCGCTGGAGCTGTGCCAGATACGGCTGACTGTCGTGGACCGCGCCCGTCGTAACATGCGTGTCTAGAATGATACGCGTCTGAGCGTCGATCGTCTGATGCACTTTGTATTTGAGTTGCAGCGGTGTCCGATCCTTGCGAGCCAAGCTGGCGTCGGGGTCCGTGCGACTATGGTGCGTTTGGTTCGAAACTTTCAGTTGCCCCGAGGCCCCCGGGGGACCGCCGCTTGCCGGTGGCGATTGCTTGTCCTGCTCGGCGGGTGCCGGTTCGTTGAGCACCATCGACATGGTTGCGGCGTCAGCCGCAATCAACGTGGCGTCGGTCATCACGCGGCATTCCTCGTGGACCAAGCCCTTTTTCCGGCAGAGCGCAACGATCTGGCGGAATACGGTCGCCAAGACCTCCTCCCCCAGCCGGTCGCGAATCCGCGTGAGCGAAGAATGGTCCGGCACCACGTCAGTAAGCGACAGGCGGCAGAACCAGCGGTAAGCAAGATTGTAGTAGACGTCGTCGCAGAGTTGCCGTTCCGAAGAGATGCCGTAGAGGTAGGCCACCAGTTGCATCCGGAAGTAAACTTCCGGATCGACCGACGGCCGCCCGAGTCCATCGGCATAACACGCGGCGGTCGCGTCGCGGACGAACGCCGTGTCCAGAACACGATCGATCTGACGCAATAAATGGTCCTGCTCGACAAACGACTCCAAGTCGATGACCGTCTTGGCATGCCGCTCGAAGACATGTACTCCTTGCATGGGGCTACTCGTCCTTGAAGGGAGGCAGAAGATCGGGCCAGAACGCCAAACCCCTTCAGAGACCTCGAAACCGCCTTTCGGATCAAGCCGAAAACGGCGCAGCACTGCTAGCTGCCGCAGGGAAACGAGCGGACTTTTTCAACACGCCCGGATGTGTTAGTGGGACGATTGAACGGCGCAGATGACAATTTGGACTTGGGACGCAAACTCGGGTTGGCGCCGTTTCTTCGGCCGAGGCCCTTTACAACCTCCAGGGCTTGTGGGATCAGCTAGGCAAGCCCGATCGTTCCAAAGAAGCCCCGACACGCGGAAAGCCAAATACGCCTCCAGCCGTTGGAACAAATAATGATGGTGGCGATCAACTCTCGCCGCGGCTGCTCGCACGATCGATGGGCAGCGAAGCGTTCCGTTCCCTGATTTCCTCGCTGCTGCCGCCTGCGTTCTGTTGCCGGCGGTCGAGTAATTGGCTGCACACAATAAAAACAGCGCCGAAGGCGATGCAGCACAACGGCCCTAGCCATCGCGCAATGAATGTATCAATGTGTGCCTCAGCCGGATTGTCAATCTTATAAAGCACCGGCACCGACTGACCAACAACATACAGCGAGTGAAACGACGTAAACCCGCCTTGGATTCGATAATGCTGCCCGGCGACCGTGTACTCGACGACCGGAGCCGTATCCGGTGTGTGATCCCACGAACGCCGTTTCCAAACGCCCGATTTCAACGCGACGACTGTTCCCGGTACTTCCCGAGCATTCTTCGCCTGTTGAATAACTGTGATGCCGTAGGAAATCCCCAGGCAAACTTAAGGCCACACCCAAATACCGCCAGAATTTCGGACGCGCTTGCATGCGAAGGCTCAACGCAAGTAGGCAAGTCGAATTCACGCCATTCCCGCAACAGCAACGCCGCGCCGATTATAACCGATCTGCTAAGGATCGATGGGCAACACCTTCTTCGGATACGCGGTGATCAGCTTCAACAAAGTTTCACGGATCTTGTCTTGTTCCGCGCTCAATTGCGTGTCCTTCAATTCGAGATTCTCGTTGAGCAATGCGTCGAACGCCAGCGTCCGATAGTAATGTGTCGGCAGCGGTTCGAGTTGCGTTTTTGTCCACAACAAGGCGTATTGTCGCACGTTTTCTTTCTGCTCGGCCGTTGTCGGTTTACGGCCTCCAGGCGGAACGGGACCCGCACCCATTCAAGCCGCCCCGCCCATTGCCCGCTTCTCTTCAAATTCCAGCCTCGCGCTGTCGCTTGATATTTTCATCCGCGGCCCTCGCAAAGCCTTCGGGCGACATGAATTTCACGACGGTTAATTGAAATCTGGGTACGACCTGCTCGTAAGGTCCTTGTTCCCCGTTCGCAAGATTGGCAAGTCCCACCCGCCGGCCCATGACCTTGCCTTCGTGCCAAATCATCAAGCAGCATAGTTCGAAGATATGATCATTCCGATCGATCAAATCCGTCGGCACGTCGGGCGTAATCTCCGCGCGCCAACCTACCGGAAGCGATTTACGAATCTCGTCGCGCAGATTTACGAGGCCGGCGCTATCTGCGCCAAATCGTCGCCTGCAGAAACGGGGGCGGCAAATAGTAGAACCAGACCCAAGCCGAGAGGCGCGGTTTTCATGATCGGCGCTCCTCGTAGATGTGCTACGAACGGCCCCAACCCAACGCGATCGATCTGCCGAGCATTATAGTGCGCTGTCGCGGCGAACGCACGGCAATTCCCGTGCTTGTTACACCGCCGTTACATTCGACAAAATGATCTGCCGCGAGCGGCGGCCTGGGCCATCGGCGCCAGCGCATCGTTCAGTGCGACTCGCTGATGCTCCCCACGCGGCGGCAATTAGTGTGCTGTTGGATTGTTCCCGGCGCTTAAGATAGCCAGGGTGAGCAGGCCAGCCGAAAACAGAACTGCACTGGTCTGCATGACCGCGCCGTAGTGCCCGAAGTCTGAGACAAAATCAAGAAAAATCCCGACGGCCCCGATGACTATCGAAATTACAGCAAGGATGAGCGTCATTGCTTTCATCGAATATCTCCCCGCGGCGGCAAGGTGATTATAGCGGATGGCGAACGGCACGGGAGTCGAGCGGTGCGTTGACGCCAAACGCACATTTCGATTCTGATCGACGCCGCAACCGCACTCGGGGCGTCCAGCTGACCTTCAAAACCTTCGCTTCTCAATACCTCCGACCTACAAGCGCGCGAGCAAACGCCCTGAAGGCGGGATCCTGAATTGCCGCACCAGCAATCAAAAACCCACTAACTCATGCTCCGCGATATTAATTGGTCGCCCAGCTCATGCGAACGAAATATGCTCGGTAATCTGGATGAGGCCGCATCCTGACAAAACAGTTCTAACCGTGTCTTGTTGCTCCGGAGTTGTGCGGGTGGGATGGCCAGGTGAAGGTTGTATTAGCAGTGAACGCGCGTTGCCCCCCGGTCATTGACCGGGGGCTAAATAAGGGGCAGTTCGTGCGGATTATGCACGGAGAAATGGGCCGCGTGTGGCGCAGGGAAGGGGCGTAGCGGCGTGGGGAAAATGCTTGCGCTTGCGGGAGGTTGGCCGCCGATAGGACAGGATGTCGGTGTCTAGTTTTATTCCCTATCCATACCGAGGAGCGCAGCCGCACAGTATCGCCCAGTTCGTCGTTTGCTACTTGGGTTCAAGGATGGCCTGTTTTACCCAAGGCAATCGATCCTGCCGGCCAAGGTAGTTGGGCCGGCGGAGATCGAACCATCCCTAACCCGATTTCAGCAAGGTCTTTGACGATGAGCAAAGATACGTTCCGTGTGGTTTCGCGCGGTCCCGACGGCAAGCTTCGCATCCGCGATTACGACGGTCCCGACACGCTGCTGCGGATGCACACGCAAATTGGCGTGGACGATTGCAGCACCGATTTGGGGCTGCGCGGCCTGCCGGTGTTTCGCGGCCTGATCGGGCCCATGCCGGAAGGCAAGAATGTGATCCGTTACGAATCGCCCGAGGTGTTTGAGTCGCTCACGAAAGAATGGGGCGCGGTGCAGAAGGGGCGGCGCCGGCGGCGAGCGAACGCTGACGAGGGGTAGCGGCGAGGGTCGAGAGAGAAGAATAAAAAAGCCCAGGGGTTGCAACCCCTGGGCTTTTTTATTTGATAGCGATCGAATTCCGCGACTCTAGCGGCGGTCCATGCCTTGGCGGGGCGGATCGTTGCCCTGCAGGTTGGCCACTCCGCCGACCGATTGGCCGGTCGACAGCGAGCCCAAGGCCGTGTCGTTGCGAACCGCCATCTTTTCGGTCTGTTCGACGTCGACCATCTTCAGAGTGGTAACCGGGGTGCGGGTGACGCCCTGCACGGGCACCAGCTCGCGGCGGGTAATCGGCACCTGGGTTTGTTCGGTTTGGACATCCCAGCGGGTATGCGGGGTGTATTTATATTCCACGTGCGGCGAGGCGAATGGATTCCAGCGGCCGGCCAAAACCGGTTCCCAGGTGTACTCGGTCACCGGCGTGTACACGTTGCGGTAGTTGGGCTGAAGCTCGGTGGTGACCCGCTCGGAGTAGACCGTGTAGGGGTGGTCGACGTATTGGGTTTCGGAAACCGGCTGCTTGACGATCCGGCGGGTTTCCCGATAGGTCTGGCCGTCGTCGCCCTTATAGAAACGGACGTCGTCGGCCAGAGCCGAGACGGCGGTGGCGGCGAATAGAAGTGCGAAAATAGTCCGGTGGAGCATTCCTTTGGTCCTCCCGGGTGCTGGGGATGTTGATCGTCCCAGCGGCGGCGCGGCGTGAACTCTCGCCGATTGCCCAATGGCACAAGAACGTCGACGCAAGTAGCGATCAATTCCAGCCCCTGATACCCCTTCCATGTGCATCGGCACGGCCGGCGACAGCACTTTAAGGCCGTTGCCGTGGCGGGGCGAATGGGGCAAAATCGGAAGCCGCGAAGCGCAATTTCGGCCTAGAAGCGATCCGCAGTCGCCGACAGCAAGCCGACCCGAATGTCGTATTCCGTCAGATTGGCTTTGCCTTGCCGTCGGTATGTGTCTTTTGTAGCTTGCCAATGACCGTGCGGGCACTTGTGCAGCGGAGAAGTCGATGATCACCCCCGAATTACTGGCGATGCTTCGCTGTCCGGAGGACCATAGCCGGCTAAGCCTGGCCGACGGAGAGCTGATAGCGCGCTTAAACGCCGCAGTCGCCGGGGGGCGATTGAAGAACCGCTCAGGGCAAACGATTGAAAAACCTGTAGAAGGCGCCTTGGTGCGCGCCGATGGCCAGATGGCGTATCCGATTATCGACGAGATTCCGATTCTGCTGGTTGACGAGGGGATACGGCTGGCGGAATTGGGGTGAGGTCGTATTTCCGCCTACCGTTGCGGCGGAATCAGGCGCTGCAGGCCGTTGCTCAGTTCGTTTTCGATCTTACCGCCGACGTTGATCATCGCTGCGCCGATGAGTTGCTCGATCACGCGGGCATCGAGCTTCGGCTTGCTGAGCGTGCCAGTAATGGGAATGCGCAGCGTTTGATCGGCCACGCTGGCCAGCTTCGAGTTGCCTTGAATCCAATCGGGCTTAAGCGGAATTTCGGCCACGAGGCCGATCGATTCATCGATGCCGACCCAGCCGCGCGTGCGAACGGTGGTGTCGCCGATTTGCATCGACAGTCCCTGGTGGTAAATGCGTCCATCGACCATGCGGAAGTCAACTTTTTGATTGTTGATTTGCACTAACACCGGGTTGCCGCTTAGATCGACTGGCGGCGGCCGGCGTTTTACGATGGCCTCAATCTGTTGCGTGATTAACACCAGCGGCCGCAATAGCGGACCGGGAGTTACATTGACGCTATGCACGATCAGCCGGCCGCCCAATTCGGCCTTGGTGGGATCGTCCAGCGGCACACGGCCGGAATCGAGCTCCAACGAGAAATTGCCTTCGGCCTTGGCCGATTCGGCCAGAACCGGCGCGACAAACCGCATCCAGGAACTATTCAACTGCTGCGTGAATTGCACGTTGGTGAGCACGGGGCCGGGGCCCAAAACCAATTCCGATGGACCCGGCGACAATCGCACGGCGGGCGTGAGCGTGAGCTTGCCCGGGCTGCGCGGATCGCCGATCGTGGTTTGAATGGGTTTGGCTGTAACGGTGCCGTTTTCGAGATGTGTGATCAGATCCAGCGGGCCGATCTGCATGCCGTACAGGTTGGCTGAGGACCAGCCCACCGCGAAGTCGGCCACCAAGGGCCGAAGTGAGGCGAACGAATCGGCAGCGGCGGTTTGCGATGCGCCTTGATTTTTGAATGATGTGGCGCTGGCTGGAGTGCCGCCGGCAAGCGTTTGAGCAGTTTGCGCTCCACGTCGCCCAGCGGGCCGTGGACGGCAAATTTTCGCGACTGCCGGCCGGCAATCGCCACCTTGCTGCCGAGATAAGGCTTGAGCAGCGGGCCGAGCGATTGCCAATCGTAATCGATGGTGCCTGCCAGATCGACGTATTGCCGCGTGCCCAGCGAATCGATCTTTCCGGCGGCTTGCAGCGCCAGCGCCTGCGAGCCGATTTGCAGCGAGGCCAATTGCAGCGAGTCGCTCATCTGATCCCAATTGCCGTCGAGGGCCAGCGTAAGTTTCTTTTCGACCCAGACCGGTTGCGGCGCTTGGGCCGCGACCGTGTGCGCGGCGGGGCGTTGTGGCGCCGGATGTATCGAATGCGTATACGGCAAAGTCGTCGGCCGCGGCGTTGAGCTTGCCGCTGGTGGTCGGCGCCGTTGCGGGCGACGTCGGCGGTGCCGATCAGTCGGCCTGCCAGCGCGTACTTTGGCGGACGTGTTCGGGTTGGTGATCCAACGCGACAGGCGGTTCAAATCGGCCTGATAAGAAATCAATCCTTGCAGGCCGAAGGGGTTTTTACCCGGCAGCGTGATGGTGGCGGCTCTCGGTCTGCAGCGACACCGTGCTGGTGAGCAGCTGGGTACGATTGAGCGTCAGGCGGTTGGAGGCGAAATCGTAGCCGCCGGAGCATTCCATTTGCACCACCGGCTCGTCGATGAACACCGAATTGAAGCCCCAAGCGTGCAAGCCGTTGATGCTGCCTTTGATTTGCTGAATTTCGATGCCGGCGTCGGAATAGGTGGCTTGCGCGGTGAGGTCGCAGGCGCCGCCCAGATCGAGGCCGTCGAGTTTCAGCCAGGCGGCGATGCGCGGCCACCAATGCCCCAATTGCCCTTGCACTTTGGCTTCGATGGGCAAATGCGTGGTGGTGGTGATCTGGTCGATCGGCTGTAGCAAGCGCACGCCAATTTGCTCGTGGGTGCGGGCGGCGGTGTTGTCGACCGTGGCCGTGAACTGCGCAGCGTTCAGCCGGCGCAGACGTGGGTGAGCCCGCGGCGCCGAGACCGAAGTTGTCGACGATGCCGGAGGCGGCAGGCCGAAAGCAGAACCGAATCGTCTTGCCACGGCTGCCGGCCAGGCAGCGCGATGGTCAGGCCTTGCAACCGGGCATCGGCCGCCGCTTCAAAGGCTCCCTGATCGTTGCGTTGCCAGTTAAGGCGCGAATCGCCGCGCCCGGCGAGTTTCATTTCGCCCAAGTCGACAAACTGGCTAAGTTCGCCCATCAAGCGATCCAGATCGCACTGCATTTGGGCTTCGAACTGCTCCAACGATCCGCGCACGGTCAACATCATGAAGCTGGCTCTGCCCGTGAATTGGTCGATCCAGAAGCGGCCGCCTTGCTGGCGAGCGGTAACCTGCAAATCGATGGGCGTATCCCACGACAAGCGGCGGCCGTCGTGCATGGCGGCCAGACCGCCGGCGATCAATCGGCCTTCGAAGGTTTGGCCGGCGCCATCGGGTTTGCCGGCCAGATTGAGTCGCACTTCGCCGCCGGTGATTTGCGTGCCTTCGCGCACATGCAGCGTTTTGGGCAACAGGGCGGCCAGCCTGACCAGATCGAGCTGGCCTTCCACGGTAAATGTGGATTGTGCCAGGCGGCCCAGAGCATTTGCGTCGGGTCGATCTGAAATCGCAATGCTGCCGGCGGCCGAAAGCTTGCCGACATCGCAATTAAGCGCAAGCTGCTCGATGTCGAGCTTCTGGTCTTGATACGTCAGCTTGCAAGGAAGTTCCACATGCTTGAGCGCGAAGTGATCGTTCCCCAGCGGGCCGCCGCTAAGCGAAGCGGAATCGACGGTCGTTTGGCCCGACAGGTGCAAAGGGCTTTTAGGATACTGGGCCACTCCATCGCAGTGCAGATTAGTGGAAAGCGTGCCATCGACCTGCACGCCCGGCAGGGCGCGATCGACCATTCCGCGAAACATGGCCAAGGGCAGGGCGTCGATTTGGGCGTCGATTTGATCGACGCCGTTGCTGGCCGGCGTGCTGCTGATGCTGATTTGCGATTTTTTGCCGTCGTGCGGCACTTCGCCGGTAAGCTTAATTTCGACCGGCATCGAGCATTCGGACGAAGTGCGCAGGAGGAAATTGAACTTGTCGATTTGCCAGCGCTGTTTTGCGGCGGTGTCGGCGATGTTAACGGTGCCGTCGACGATTTCCAGCGACAAGGTCGGCAGCTTGAGCGGTTGGCTACTGGCAGGCGCCGGAGCTGCATCCGGCGGCGTTTGCGCTGGCCCCGAGTTGACTACATCTTCCAAGTTGCTGCCGTCGCGCCGCAGCACCAACGACACCTGCGGGCGCTCGATGCGGAAATGTGCCCAGATCGTTCAAATGGGTGACGATGTCGAACAGCGATCGTTCGCTGGAGATTTTGGGCACTGCCAGGAGCAATTCGCCGTTGGCGGCGCGGATTTCGATGTCGCTGTAGCTGATCGGGCCGAACCAGGAAAGCGATGCCCCGCCGGCGTGCACCGTGCCGTGCAGCGATTGCATGGCCAGCCGCAGCGGCGCGTTGCGCAGCGGTGTGTTGGCGATGATCATGGGCGCAACCAGCACGACGATCACCAGCAGCGTCGTGCCGATCACCAGCCGTTTGAGCCATTTGCCCTTTCGTTGCGTGCGGTAAATGACTTCTCGCTGAGGCTGATACGAGCTGTAGCGCCGCGAGCGCCGTTGCGGAACGGTAGCCATCGAAAGGGCTCCTGGCCTGAGGACGGATCAACGTGATGTGAGAAAAGACTGCCCTGGGCGCCGCGGCCGATGACGACTTGCGGCGCCACAGAAAGGGGGCGGGATTCTAGAGGCTTTTCGCAAATCGGCCTAGGGCGAGTCATGACGTTTTTGTGCCGTGCATCGACGGGCGCAAGTCGCGGGAACTATCATGTTCTGAGGTGATTGAGCGATTGCCATGAGTGCTAGCAAGTATCCCCAGTTCTTCCGTGTTCGCCAAAAGTTCCCTCGCGCCTGCGTGGACGATGTTGCCGGCGAGGTCCAGCGACAGCTTGCGCGGTTGGATCTGGGCCGGAAGATCAAGCCGCGGCAGAGCGTGGCCATCACCGCCGGCAGCCGAGGGATTGCCAATATTGCGGCGATCACGCGGGCGATCGTCGATCACATGAAGAGCATAGCGGCCAAGCCGTTCATCGTGCCAGCGATGGGCAGCCACGGCGGCGGCACCGCGCAGGGGCAGCGCGACGTAATCGCAGCGTATGGCATCACGGAAGATTTTTGCGGCTGCCCGATACGATCGAGCATGGAAACGGTGGAAGTGTGCCACACCGCGGAAGGTGTGCCGGTGCATTTCGACCGGTTCGCGTACGAGGCGGATCACGTGCTTGTGTGCGGCCGGGTCAAGCCGCACACCCGTTTCAGCGGCGAGATTCAAAGCGGCTTGATGAAGATGATGACGCTGGGCCTGGGCAAGCACACGGGCGCAAAACTATATCACCAGGCTTTTCAAAAGTACGGTTTTGCGCCGGTGGTGCGCAGCGCGGCGGCTGCGATGCTGGCCAACTGTCGCATCGTAGCCGGACTGGGAATTGTGGAAAATGGATACGATGAAACCGCACGCATCGAAGCCATCGCGCCGCAGAACATTGAGCAGCGAGAGCAGGAACTGCTGAAAATCGCAATAGACTTCATGCCCAGACTGCCGTTTCCATTGGTGGATGTCTTGATCGTTGATGAAATGGGCAAGGACATCAGCGGCTCGGGCATGGATACCAACGTCGTGGGTCGCAAACAGCATCTGCGCCGGCCATCCGTCGATGAGTTTCCCCAAGTTCGTCGAATCGTGGTGCGCAGACTGACGGACGCTTCGCATGGGAATACCTATGGAATTGGGATGGCGGCGTTTTGCACGGCCCGGCTCATTCAACAGACGGATGCGGAAGTGACACGGCTGAACGGGCTGACTAGCGGCGACTTGGACATTATTGCGCCTCCGCCGCATTTTGAAACCGATCGAGAAATGCTCGATGCGGCGCTTGCCGGCGGCGGCGACAGAATGGTGCGGATCAAAAACACGCTGCAACTTGCGGAGGCAGAGTGCTCGGCGGCGTATTTCGCCGAAGCAAAACAGCGCGAAGATTTGGAAGTATTGACGCCGTTGCGTGATTTGCCGCTGGATGCCGCGGGGAACTTGTCGCGGTTTGACTTGCCGGGCTGAGGACAGGAGCGGCTCTGTTACCAGCGGGCCATTAAGCCGGCGTGAGCGCCTTGCAGGAACATGCCGCCGGTTTTGTCGACGTGCGTACCGCTGCCAGCGGCATCGGTGAAATCGAGCTGATTGGGCGCCAGGGCCAACCCGTCGACCCAGAACACCTGGTAGCCGCCGCGGATCGACCAGGTGGGATTGAGCGCGTAGTTGGCATTGAAATCGATTTCGCCGATGAATGCTACTTCGCTGGTGTTTGTTTTCACGTCGCGCAGTGAGAAGCCGCTGAAATCGCCGACCCGCTGCGAGCTGGTGATTACATTGTCATACACGCCCGCTTTTCCGGTGATGTCGTACGACCAACTGGTGCACGTGCCGCAGCCTTGCGTCAAGCGGGCGCCGATCTGGCCGCCGAACAAATTGTTGTAGGTACTAAGCTGGTAGAAGCTCGTGCCGGTTTGGTTGTCGGTCGAAGTAATGCTGAATTGTTCGCCCAATTCGAAGTAGCGGAAGCCAATCAGCCACGCCAGGCCGCCGTAGTTTTGCAGGTAGGTCAATTCGCCATCGTTGATCTGCGACTTGTAGTCGATGGTCATGGTGTCGGCGTTGAAAAAATCCAAACCTGCGGCCAGGCCCAAATCGCCGGGGAGATTCAGATTATTGTTGCCGGTCACGGTGGCATCGGCTTTGAAATCGAAAATGCCCCAGTAAGTGGCTTCGAAGCTGCGGAAGGCGTCGAAATCGCGTCCCAAGGTGATTCGCGGTCCGACTTGCCAGTTGAAATCCAAATCGGCGGTGCTCAACAGCACGTTGGTTTGCGTGGGTGCGTTCATGTCCAGTAGCACCAGCGGCCGGTTGCCAATCTCCGCATCACGGGTGAAGAAAATCGCGTCGGCGTAAGCGTAGCACGAGCTGGTTTTGATCGGCGGCGGCAGCACCGGCGGCGGAGCGATTGCCGGCCCGACAGTGGGCGGCGGAGCTAAAATCGTTGGCGCCGGCGGAATCACTGCCGGCGGAGGAACTGTGGCCGGCACAATTGGGCCGGGTTGCACGGTGGTGGGGAACACCGGTTGAGCGGGGACGGTTTGCGCCGGAAGAACAACCGCCGACGGACCGGAGACCGGTTGTTGCGTGTAGTAGGGCACGCGGGGCATCGGCTGCGGCACCAGATATTGCCCCGGCGTGGAGGTGATCGTGCCGGTAAAGATTGCGCTCGATCGCTGGGCCACACGGTACGGATCCCAGTTGGCGGCCGTCGGCTGCGGCGCCGGGAGGCTGGAGCCGAGCGGCGCGGAGGAGGTATCGTTGACGGGCACGATGTAAATTGGCGCATTGGCCGTGGAACTGCGCAGCGGGCGGGGCGACTGAATAATTACCGAGCGAAGTGTCGGAGCGATCGGCCAGTTGCACCGTGGAACCGTCGTAGGACGGATCTTCGACGGTGGAGTCAAAGCGCACGCGCTGAGCGCGGGCGACATCGGTCGCGCAAGCCGCTCCAAAAACGGCGCACGAGATGCAAAAACACCGTAGGATGGCGTTCACGCAGTGATCCACAATGGAAATGAAACGATCGTTGCGCTTACGGCGATAAGACGAGGTTGTTGCCGCCACGGGCGCAATTAGTGATAAGTCTGCAGCCGGGAATCCGGCGCAGGGGCGGGATAAGTACCGGATGCGGCAAGGTGGGTCAAGGGCGATTGGAGATGCTAGCGATACGCAATTGGCAAACAGCAAAAGCCGAGTGGTTGCGACCTCTGGGCTTCAGTCGCGAGCTAGCTAGCAGATTAGTTGAAGTCCGAGGCGACGTAAAATCCGTTGAGGAATTCGGGGTCGGATTCCATCAGCAAATCGACCGGCGGCCCAGCGGGGGCCAGATGGCGTATTTTCTGGCTTTTTCCATCTGGGCCTTGAGCGGTGACGATTGTGCTCATCAGATTTCCGCTGGGATCGACTTGCGTGGCGGCCGCCACCCGCAGTGGCGCGTTGGCGCCGTTGCCGCTGTAGAGGATGAACGAGTTGACGGGGGTCGTTAGGTTGGTGATGTCGTAGGTGGCAAGTTGCGAGCCGCCGCCGGTGCCGGCGCCGATAACGATTTCCAGATACGGATCGGCGTCGATGTTGGCCGTGGCCACGAACACGCCGCCGCGGGCGTTGTTCTGAAACGGCAGAATGGTATGCAAAGCCGGCGCGACGGTATTGACTGGAGCGCTCGTGTCTCCCTTGAAGACCAGGACGGTATCGCGCATGCCTGGGCCGGAGCCGACGATGATCTCGGCGCTGGCATCGCCTTCAACGTCGCCGACGGCGACCGAAGCGCCGCCGATGAAGGTTCTTTTGAAGGCCTTGAAATTGAGCTGGTGAACAATGTCCAAGGGCGTCGCGCCGCCCTGATTGATATACGTGTGGATTTTCACCTGGCCGCGGCTGGGCGCGACCACCAAGTCGTTGAGCTTGTCGCCATTCACGTCGCCGACGGCAATCATCGCGCCGCCCTTGTACGCGGCCGGGTAGGCGAGGAACGATTCGAGCAGCGTGGGGGGCGTGACCAGATCGGCGCCATGATGTCCCAGACTTCGATGAGCGCGGTATGGCCGTGGCCCGGCGCCGTGATGACTTCCGGAATGCCATCGCCATTGATATCGCCCAGCGCCACGCGCACGCCTTGCGTGTACGTCGGTTCGTAGGCCTGGAATGTCGTGATCAGTGCGCCCGTGTCGGCATCGACGACCTTTACGGTCGGCTTGCCGTTTTTGGCGGCGTCGGCGGCATAGACGAGCATTGGCGCGAACTTCAATTGCTCGATGCTGGTGAAGTTGATGGTTTTGTGCGGCGCGGCGAACATCCAGTTGCCATTGCCAGTGACCGCATTGTACGTGAGCACGCGGCCGGTGGTGCCCGCGGGGTGCAGCACCAGAATGTCGGCGCCAGGCCCGGCCGAAGTTGGCAAGTGACCATTGATGAAATAGACGGCCGTGGTGCTGGGGCTGACGTCGAATTGATTGGGGCCATCAGTGCCATCGACCTGCACGTTTTCCAGCGTGCCGTCGTAGGTGGCAACGGTTTGAGATGCCGGACCCAGATCGGGACGGACGGCCACATGCGTGGGATCGACGATGTAGTTGACTGCCGTGGTGCGCGAGGAATCGTTTACGGTCAGGCCATCATCGGTGCCGTCGCCGGCGACAATCGCCACCGGAGCTAGGATCAACGAAAGATCTCCATTGCCGACGATGAAATTATCGTTGCCCCCCTGGCCGAACAGCGTGTACACGACGTTCGCCGTGTTGCGGAATACTTTCAGATTGTCGGCGGTATTGTCGTCCGCCGGCTGGCCCAGCACGTCGGGGGCCACGTGGCCGTAGATTTCCAACGCCATGAGTCCGGCGGCCGCCGCGGTGAAGTCGACGGTGATGGTGTCCGCATTCGCCTGGCCCATGATGCGCACGGTAGTTTTGTTGGCGAAGCGGAAGGTTTCGAAAGTGCCGTCGTTGTCGAGCACGCGCAGCGAGTTGACGCCATTGAGCAAGCCGCCGTTTTGGATCGTCGCATCGTTGGGCGCGCCGGTCATGATCGTGTCGAACACCACCGCAGGAGTATCGGAATCGACCGGTTCCAGGTTCAAGAAGGTAACAGCCAATTCGTCGCCATTGCCGGCAACGGTTACGCCAGGGCCTTGGCTGCCATCGGGGTCGAGCACCCAGGTGCCTCGATCGGCGGTGGCGCCGACGATGTACGTTTCCCGGGCGACCGGCGTGCCTGGGTTGCCGGTGATGGCAAGCTTGTCGTTGTCGGCGACGGAGGTGCCGCCGTCGTAATTGATGGGGAAATTGACGATGCCGTTGGAATTGTCGATTGTCAGTGTGTCGCTGCCAGCCAGCCCCTGGACGTCGATGGAGTCCAACGTGGCGGCGAGCCCGGCGTATTGAATGTCTCCGTTGACCACCACTTCGATAAACGCATGATTGGCCGCGCTGCGGCGAATGGTGATGGCGTCGTCGCCGGAGGTGCCCAAAACGTTGAGAATGTTGCCGTTGGTGGCGCTGGAGAACGAAGCGCTCGTGGTGAAAGCCTCAGATTCCGCGGACAGGCCGCGATTGTCGGACCAGAGCGCTTGCACGGTTCCATCGTGGACGGCCAGGCCGATGTAGTCGAGGAAGTCGTTGCCGCCGGTAATGGCCGAAGCGCGCGAGGTGGCGGTGGTTAGTTGCTGATCGAAAATGAAGTTTGCGCCGGCATCGGTGCTGGAGGCCAGCATCACGTTCACGTCGTCGTTGCCGGTGGCCGTATCGCCAAGGGTGGAATAGTACAACACGTTGACGCTGCCGCTGGATTGGTCGACGTCGAGTGCGGGCATAAACTCGGTTGCGGTGGACCTTCGCACCGGAAGCAACGTCCAAGCGGCGCCTTGGTTCGTAGAGCGGGCGATAAACACATCGGTATCGTTGCCGCCGAATAAATCCACAAAGGTAATGTAAAGATTGCCGTTGGTGGCGGTGCCGCTGCGATCGGTATCGAGTTCTGGAGCGGTGCCGATACCATGATTGGGCGAGGCGGCAACCGTTTGATTGAAAAACAAAGAGAAGTTGCCTCCGCCTATGGGCCGGGCGGTGCTATTATCGACCACGGTGGAGTCAGCGCCGAAGTCGCTCACTCCTAAGAACAAGCCGTCCAGATCGCGGTCGAACCGCACGGCGCTATCGGTGACGTCGAACCAGGAAACGTACAGTTGCCCGCTAGGGCCGACGGACGGGTCGCCATTGCTGAAACTGTTTGCAAAGTTATCGCTCACAGTTGTCGGCGTGGTAAACGTGGCGCCGCCGTCGTTGGAGCCGGCGACGACAATGCCGTTGCCGAGAAAAGTGTTTTCAGTGTAGGCGACGTACACAGCCTGATTTCCCAGTCCGTCGGGACCAGTGCCAAGATTGGTGTCGACAATGTTGGCAAGCACCGCAACGGTATCGACGCTGATTACGTGCGCGAAGCTGGCGCCGTCGTTGGTGCTGGTGGCCACAATCAAAGTGCTGGTAACGGTGGAGCTATCGAATACGACGTAGGCCACGTAAAGATTGCCATCGGCATCGTACGCCAGCGACGGATCGGATCGGGTGACGCTGGTGCCGAGTCCATCCACGGCGTCATCGATGGTCGTGGTCGTCCACGTCAGACCACCATCGGAACTGCGATACAGCCCGAGCGAAGTGCCGGTCGTTGGATTATTCTGTTCGCTCACGCCGGCAACATGCAGCGGATTGGTCGGATTGATGTCGATCACCAGATTTTGCTGCTGGGTAGCGTGATCGTTGCTGGCATCGATATTCGCGTTGGGAACGACGGTCTGAGTTCCGGCCAATGTTAGATTGGCTGTCAATAACTGGCGGACTTCAAGGCGCTCGAACGTCAATCGAGCGCGCAGGCGGGGATCGAGCGAGCGACCGTGCCGCGATTGGCGCTTGCGGATTGGCACAGCGCGAACTACCAGTGCGATGCGGCATGAAATAATTCTCCGTGATGCGGAATCAATGAAGATGCGGCGGTCGGAAGCGCTCAGCGGCGGGCCTAAGCCGGCGATCTGCTTCTGCTTATCACGTCAAATTAACTTAGACAAAGTGGGAAAACAATGGCGCTCAGGCAGAGTTTGAGCCGCTGCGACGGGTCGCTAGCACCGGTTTAACCTATCAGCATAGGAGCTTTTTCCGCGGCGAAGAACTCCAGCACCACGGAGGCGGCTTCTGCCGCGGGCTCGACGAGTCGGACTTCCCAGCGGACGCCCCAGGGGAGCACTAATGTCGGGCGGATATCGCAGGCCGGACCGTTGACGGGTTCCACATCAATCTGCGGCGTGTCTGGAAACGGGGGACAAAATGCCACATGCACGATGGCGGTTCGCTGATCGGCCACAAAGTTCGCGCGCACCCAACCTTCAACGATCGCGCTTCCCTCGGCGCTGCGCCGATGGGCGATCTGCTGTGCGACGGCGGGATTGATCCAGTCGGCCGGCGGCGAACGCTCGGGCAACCGGCGAGATTCATCGAAAAGTGTACCAGCCGCGCTGCCGAGTGCGCGATACGGTGGATTCCCTGGTCGGGAAATTGGCCGCTTCTTCCACGAAACATATTCCTGGCCGACGATCGTCAGCCACAACAACGCGAGGCCAAACTTAGAGCTTCCCGGCGCCGAAACCGACAGCGCGATCATTGGCAGAGCCAAGCGTGGCAACCACTGCCGCGCGGCGGAAGATAATTTGGCGGTAGAATGTCGATTGGATTGCCGGTCCAGCAATCGAACTGCTTCGGCGGTCAGCGCTGCCGCGATGCCAACGCCGACTAGCGTAGCAGCAGACAGCGGTTGATTCAGCGCGCCGCCAAACAGCGCGCGAACAGAAACACCGCGGCGAACGCTAGGACCACGCACAGGAGCGCGGCGATGGATCCGCGGATTGCGGACAAAAGCGCGACGTTGCGTCGCCCGATCGCCGCGCTGTAAACGGTTGCATCCATCAAGCGAATCCCTTCGCATCAGTTGTTGCGGCGGGCGCTTTAAGCCATGGCGGCCGCGGCGATGCCGGCGGCTTCGGCCAATTCCGTCGCGCGATGCGTGCTTTCCCAGGTGAAATCCTTGTCGCTGCGGCCGAAATGGCCGCCGGCCGCCGTTTTGCGGTAAATTGGCCGCCGCAAATCGAGGTAGCGGATGATGCCGCCAGGAGTCAGCGGGAACAGGTCGCACGCGATCTCGCAGATGCGATCGTCGTCGACGCGGCCGGTGCCGTCGGTGTCGACATGCACGCTGATCGGGTCGGAAACGCCGATGGCATAGGCCAACTGCACTTCGCAGCGATCGGCCAAGCCGGCCGCCACGATGTTTTTCGCGACGTGCCGCGCCATATACGCGGCGCTGCGATCGACCTTGGTGGGATCCTTGCCGCTGAAGGCGCCGCCGCCGTGTCGGCCCCAGCCGCCGTAGGTGTCGACGATGATTTTGCGACCCGTCAGGCCGGCATCACCCTGCGGTCCGCCGACCACGAATCGTCCGGTCGGATTGATGTGATATTTGATGTCGCCTTTGACCAGTTCCTTGGGCAGGCACGGTTTCACCACGCGGTTAATCACGTAATCGTGAATTTCTTTTTGCGAAACTTCAGGCGCGTGCTGTGTGGAAACTACGACAGTGTCGACCCGCACCGGGCGCGGGCCGTCGAACTCGACGGTCACTTGGCTTTTGCTGTCGGGACGCAGCCAGGGGACGTCGTTTTGCTTGCGCAGTTCCGTTATGCGATTCAAAACGCGGTGAGCCAGCGCGATCGGCAGCGGCATTAGCTCAGGTGTATGGTTGCAGGCATAGCCGAACATCAAGCCCTGATCGCCGGCGCCGATTTCCTTGCCCTTGGCTGAATCTTCATTCACCCCTTGAGCGATATCGGGGCTTTGGCTGCCGATGCTCAAAAGCACTGCGCAGGTATCGCCGCAGATGCCCATGGTATCGTCGGTGTAGCCCACGTCGCGGATCACGTCGCGCACGACTTCGCGGTAATCAATCCTCGCCTTGCTGGTGATTTCGCCGGCGATTAGCGCCAAGCCCGTGGTGACCAGCGTTTCACATGCCACCCGGCAATGGGAGTCTTGGGCCAAGAGTGCGTCGAGAATGCCGTCGGAAATTTGGTCGGCCAGCTTGTCAGGATGTCCCATGCTGACCGATTCGCTGGTGAACAATAACTTGCCGGATGCCACGTAGAGTTCTCCTATCGATGCTGCAGAATAACCGCGGGTAACGTGGATGCGCCGAAACCAATTCGGATGATGCTAGAGCGAGAATTATAGCCCTCCATTATATGATACGACGATTTCCGGCTGCAACCGTCCGACGAGCGATCCGGCGACGAATTGTCAAGCTGTTTGCAGCGTGTTATTCTCGGTAATGTGGCCGCAGTTAGCGATTTTTAACTGCCCAAACTAACGTTCTAAGGGCCGGTCCAAGTTGTCGATCGGCTAAGTATGCCTACCGTCCGACGTGACCGCTGGCTGGCGATCAACTTTGCGGCCACGATCTTCGTTAGCGCCTTTTTGCTATTCCAGGTGCAGCCGCTGGTGAGCAAGTACATTTTGCCGTGGTTTGGCGGCAGTCCGGCGGTGTGGACGACCTGCATGCTGTTCTTCCAGACGCTGTTGTTTGGGGGCTACGCGTACGCGCACTTAAGCCAGCGTTGGCTGCGCCCAGGCTGCAGGCCGTGGTGCATTTGGGCTTGATTGTGCTGGCCTTGGCACTGCTGCGTGTGGTGCCCTCGGAAAGCTGGAAGCCGATCGACAGCACCCACCCGGTGCAAAAGATCTTGCTGCTGCTGACGGCCAGCATCGGCGTGCCGTACTTCGTGCTCTCGTCCACGGGGCCATTGATCCAGGCCTGGTTTGCGCGTTCCTTTCCCGGGCGGATCCCTTACCGGCTGTACGCGCTATCGAACGTGGGTTCACTACTGGCGCTGTTGAGCTATCCGTTTCTGTTCGAACGGGTATGGGATGTGCCGCAGCAAGCCGGCTTTTGGTCTTGGGGGTTCGTGGCGTATGCGGCGCTGTGTACCTACGCGGCGATCAGTGTGTGGATGCTGTTTCGTCGGCAGCAGGGTGGCGAAGCGTCCATCGCGCCGGCGCTGGTCGAGGGGGAAGCCGCAGGATTGGAACTGGCGTCGTCGGCCGACCTGCAAAACATGCGAACCAATTCCGTGGGCGATATTGAAGGCATTACGCACATCACCTGGTGGCACTGGCTGCTGTGGCTGGCGCTGCCGGCGTTTGCCTCTGTGATGTTGCTGGCCACCACCAATCATGTGAGCACCGACGTGGCTCCGGTGCCATTTTTGTGGGTCGTGCCGCTGTCGCTTTATCTGCTGACGTTCATCATCGCCTTCGATCATGTGCGCTGGTATCGGCCGGCGATTTTTGCAGTGTTCACGTGTTTGGCAGTTTATTTAGTGGCAGTGGTGTACTCGAACGGATTCAGCGACATCGAATTGATTAATTGCGGCATCCCGGGGCAAATGTTGTCCGCGGTTCTCGATGGGTGGGGCGCGTGGCGAGGGGAGCATGTTGCCGCGCCTAAATTTTCGCTCGGCTTCATGCATTACGTCGGATTGAACTTTGCGGCCATGTTTGGAATCTGCATGCTCTGCCACGGCGAATTGGTGCGGTTGCGGCCCGATCCACGGCACCTGACGGCATTTTATCTGATGATCGCCGCCGGCGGGGCCTTGGGGGGCGCGACCGTGACGCTGGTGGCCCCGCATATTTTTCAAACCTTCTTCGAATTCAATTTGGCGTTGATGGCGGGATATCTGCTGGCGATTGGGATTTTGGTTCGATCGGTGTATCGCGAAGGCATCGCAAACGATTCCGGATCGCGCAATGCTGGCTCGGCTGGCTGCGAGTGGCCGGCGGCATAGTGCCGCTTTTTTTAGCGGGCATTGGCTTGTGCGATCTGCCGCGGTACTTGGACGAAACCAGCACCCACCGGCAATTGGCCGTGCGAAATTTTTTCGGCACGCTGTCGGTGCTGCGGCAGGAGGCGGACAATGTTGGTGGAGTTGCCTATACACTTAAGCACGGCGACATCACGCACGGCGTGCAATTCACCGACGAGCGCCGCTACAAGCCAACCACCTATTACAGCGAAGACAGCGGCGTGGGGCGCACCATTGGATATTTTCGGCAACATAGTTCGCCAGGCGGCTTGCGGGTGGGCGCGGTCGGTTTGGGAACCGGCACCTTGGCGGCCTACATCGACAAAGGCGACTCCATTTGTTTTTATGAAATTAATCCGGCGGTCATCGATATTGCCGACTCCGGCCGCTGGTTCACCTATTTGGAAGATTGCAAAGACCGCGGCGGCGAATATCAAATCAAGCTAGGCGATGCGCGGCTGACGCTGGAGCGGGAGTTGAAGGAGAAGCAACCGCAACACTTTCAAGTGCTGGTGCTCGACGCTTTCAGCGGCGACGCGATTCCGGTGCATCTGCTTACCGAGGAGGCGTTTCGCGTCTACCTGGAACATTTGGTTGAAGACGGCGCGATTGCCGTGCACATTTCCAATCGATATCTCGACTTGGAGCCGGTGGTGCGGGGCGCGGCCGAAACGTTCGGTTTGCGCCAGGTGCGCATCAAGAATGCCAGCGACGCGCACAATGCAATCCACAGTTCCGACTGGATCATTCTCACGCGAAACAACAAGTTGGCCGATGCCTTGGAGGCTGTCGCAGTGAAGCCTAGCGACGATCGGCCGCCACCGGTTGTGTGGACGGACGCCAGAAGCAATCTGTTCGATTTGCTGAAGTGAGGCGCGGCCCTGCGCTGGCACACTAGTCCAATCGAATCGATTCAAACATCGGCGCCGCGGCCCAAACTTCAAACCACCGGTGCACGTCGCCGACGAGCGACTCGATCGATTCGGGATACACCTTCACCGCGGCGGCAAGTGCCTGGCCGATCGTCTGGCCGTTTTTCAGGGCGACCAAAACGGCAAATTGCGCCTGCGTCAAGTCGTAGCGTCGCACGATGTAGTCTCGCCTGGTTACGGCCAGCCACGAATTGGCACTCTTGGGCTGGGGCGGCTCCCGGCCCTGTTTGACTTGTGGTGTAGTAATCGTTCAGCGGAAATCGCAGTGCCAGCAGGCGAAGGCATGGCGCGGGAGTCAAGCGAGCTTGCGGCCAGCTTTGCGAATCGATCGCCCGCAATTCATCGACAGAGATCGTTTGCCGTTCTTCAATGCCAGGGCCGTCGAACACTTCGCTAAATGTTCGTTCCACCAGCGCCAAATCGATCAGGAACTCCGGCCAGCCCGCAGTCAAAGAATCGGAGGTGGCCGATGGATTGGTTTCCTCTAAAAATCTGGGAAAGGTTGCGCCCAGGTTTGCCAACGTATGACTATGTGAAGGATATTGTTTGAGATATTCGACGGCAAAGTCGGCGAACGCGTCGGCTCCAACCGCTTGGCGAAACATGGGGAATTCCGCCTCGAGGCATTCGATGAGCCGAGCATGGTACTGCGCCCGCATAGATGCCTAGTCGTTCGATGCTGGTTAGCGCGCGCGAGCGATCAATCACGCATTCCAGATCGGCCGGAGCAACCTCGAGTTGATCGCGCGCCGGTTCCGACGCTAGGCCTGCTTCAACCCCTTGAGGATGCATGATGACCGACTGCATCCAGCCCTGCACGGCGTCCAAAGTTGGCTTTTGCGGAGGGGTCATTCAATTTGGGCTGTCACCAGCGTTGCGGGTTGCGGCGGAGTAGCGTGCGACCAGGCATTGCTCAACGGAATTTCCATGACGGGGCTGGGGGCTGGCAAATCTTCATCCATGTGCTGGCGTGCTTTGAGAACTTCGGCGTGCAAAACAGGGAACGGTGGAATCTTCGCATCCCATTCCAACAGCGTGGATACGCCGGCGGTCAACTGATGGGCCAAGCGGTAAAGTTCCCAAACCGGGTTGATTACTTCGCCATCGTGCGTATCGAGTAGATGCGTGCGGCAATTGGTGTGGCCCGCCAGGTGAACCTGCACGATACTCCGGTGCGGCACGTTGCGGATGTATTCCACCGGATCGAAATCGTGATTGGCGCTCGATACATACACGTTGTTTACGTCCAACAGCAGGCCGCAATCGGTTTCGGCGGCTAATTGCGAAAAAAACTCCCATTCGGCCATGGTTGAGCCGGCGAACGTCACATAGCTGCTGGGATTTTCCAGCACCAAGGGCCGTTCCAGGAAATCTTGGACGGTGCGCACCCGATCGGCGACGTGCCGCAGCGTTTCATCGGTCAGCGGCAAGGGCAACAGATCGTGCGTGTTGAGGCCCAGCACCCCGGTCCAACATAAGTGATCGGAGATCCAACGGGCATTAACCTCGCAGGCCAGCCGCTTGAGCTTGGCCAGATAGTCGAAATTCAACGGGTCGGTGCTGCCGATCGATAGCGACACGCCGTGCATCACCACGGGATAGCGCTCGGCAATCTGTTGGAGCACATGGCGCGGCCTGCCGCCGGAATCGATGTAGTTTTCCGAAATGACCTCAAACCAATCGACCGCCGGCTGATGTTCCAGGATATGCGAAAAGTGCACGCTCCGCAGGCCGACGCCTAAGCCAAGGTTCGGATAGCCCAAACGAGCGGGAAGCATATACGGCTGAGCGAGTGAAGAAGTCATCGGTGCGCAACGATGTGCAATATATGTCATCTGGTTGCGTGCCGCATCTACCCATAAAAGGGTTAGCAGTATATGGTGAGCAGTACATTCCTTGGCCGCTTTCGCAGCAACGGAGCCAACTCATGAGCGCCGAACGCCGACTGGCCGAACTTAAACTAGAACTCCCCCCAGCGGCCAAGCCGATGGGCGTTTATAAGCCGGTGGTGATCGTTGGAAACTTGGCTTTCACCTCAGGGCACGGACCGCTGAAGCCGGATAAAACGTTGATTACCGGGCGTGTCGGAGCAGATTTGGATGTGGACGCCGGCAAGGCAGCCGCGCGGCAAACCGGCCTGGCGATTTTGGCTTCGTTGCGCGATTCGTTGGGGAGCTTGGATCGCGTCACGCGCATCGTCAAAACGCTCGGCCTGGTAAATTGCACGCCGGAGTTCAGAGGACAGCCCGCAGTGATCAATGGCTTCAGCGAATTGATGGCGGAGGTGTTTGGCCCTGAGGCGGGCGTCGGTGCGCAGGCGCCGTCGGCGCCACGTCGCTGCCGGCGAATATGGCCGTGGAGGTCGAGGCGATTTTCGAGATCGCGAAGTAAGTGCGCGGTGAGGGCAATGGAACCGAAGAATACTCAAGCTTGTCGGTTTGCGGCCGCGCTTTCGACGGCCGACGACACAGATGCCGCAATCGCGAACATCTGTGGCACGGCGCTTAAGCAACTTGGCGCGCCGACGAATTTGGCGATGTTATTCGCGTCTGCGCATCATGCTTCACGACTGGATGAGGTTGCGGCGCAGGTGTGCGAGGCCATCGGGAGCGAGATGTTGATGGGCTGCACGGGGGAATCGATCATCGGCGGTTCGCAGGAGATCGAACAGGCGCCGGCCATTTCGCTGTGGTTGGCCGCCTTACCAGCAACGACCGTGATCCCGATGCATTTGGATTTTCAGCAGACGCATGAAGGAGGCACATTCATCGGATGGCCTGCCGATTTGCCGGACGTGTGGCCCGACGGAGCGGGCATGCTGATGATGGGGGAGCCGTTCAGTTTTCCGGCGGACGAGCTGGTGCGACGGCTGAACGAAGATCATGCCGGTGCGGCGGTTT
Organism: Pirellulales bacterium; assembly: GCA_963773925.1. Classification (GTDB taxonomy): domain Bacteria; phylum Planctomycetota; class Planctomycetia; order Pirellulales; family JADZDJ01; genus CAVRAW01. The sequence goes on along the minus strand of CAVZDC010000010.1, from coordinate 75,800 downwards.
TGGGTGGCATGGCGTCCGGCGGCGTGTCGCCGGGCGAAAATCGGTTGATTCTCGGCCGGCAGATTTATGACACCGGCGCGGTGGCGGTATTGATTCACGGCGCGGTGCGCATTCGCAGCGTGGTTTCGCAGGGGTGCCGGCCGATCGGCCAGCCGTTTGTCGTTACGCGCGCCGAGGCGAATGTGATTCACGAGCTCGGTGGAGCGCCGCCGCTGGTGCGATTGCAGGAAGTGTTCGATTCGCTCTCCGCTCAAGAACAACGGCTGGTACGCAGCGGCGTGCACGTTGGCCGCGTGCTCAGCGAATATCGCGACAAGTTCGATCGGGGCGATTTTCTGGTGCGTAACGTCATCGGCGCCGATCCGAACACGGGGGCCATCGCCATCGGCGATTTCGTGCGCCCGGCCAGACCGTCCAATTTCACGTGCGCGACGAGCAATCGGCCGACGAGGACTTGCGAACGCTGCTCAAAACCCAAGCCGGCCGTTCGACCCAATCGCGCGGAGCGTTGCTGTTTACCTGCAACGGTCGCGGCACAAGGCTGTTCTCTCGTCCGGATCACGATGCAGCCTGCGTGCGCGACGAGTTGGGCGATATTCCCACGGCCGGTTTTTTTGCTCAGGGAGAAATCGGGCCCGTGGGCGGCCAGAATTTCCTGCATGGTTTCACCGCCAGCGTCGCGCTGTTCGAGTGCGACGGCTAGCCCAGCTCTGATTCGCCCGACGAATGCCGATCACGACTGAGATTTTGGGACGTGATTTTTACGCCCGGCCAACGCTGGCCGTGGCTCGCGATCTGGTGGGTAAATATCTCGTGCGGCGAACTCGCGGCCGCTTGCACGCAGCATTGATCCACGAAGTGGAAGCGTACATTGGCCCGCACGATTTGGCCTGCCACGGCCGGTTCGGACGCACCGCGCGGACCGAGGTGATGTTTGGTCCAGCAGGGTATTGGTACGTTTACTTGTGCTATGGCATTCACTGGATGCTCAATGTGGTAACCGATCGGGAAGGCTGGCCGGCGGCTGTGCTGCTGCGCGGCGCAGGAGAATTCACCGGCCCGGGGAAGCTGACAAAAGGATTGAAGATTACGCAGCGATTGAACATGTTGCCGGCCGAACGCTCGTCGGGCCTGTGGATCGAAGACCGCAGCCTGCGGGTGCGGCAATCGCAAATCGAGCGCTCGCCGCGAATCGGCGTCGACTACGCCGGACCGTGGAAAACGAAGGACTACCGTTTCGTGCTTCGTTAGCAGGAAAGCGCGGCGAGGCTAGCGATTTTGTCGGATGTGCCGACACGTAGCGGATCAAACCGCCGGTATCGTAGAATGGCGACATTCGCCAAGGCGCTGCCGGCCGGTGGATCGGGTATGATAACGAAGCGTTGTTATACGCCGACCTAGAAGAATTGGCCCCTGCGTAAGTGTTCCGCATGACGTCAGATCAACAAAGCTTGTCGGCAGAGCAGCAAGCTGCGCCCGAAGGTGTACTGGCGCGATTTATCGGCAAAGTGGCCATCATCACCGGCGCCAGCGACCGCGGAATTGGCGGAGCGATTGCCGAGCGGCTGGCTCAAGAGGGAGCAGCCGTTGCCCTGTTTTCGCGCAATGAGCCCAAGCGATTGCTGAAGCGCTTGCAGCGTGCGGAGCGCGACATGCAGTGGATCCGCTGCGACGTTACGGCTGCTGAAGACGTGCGACAGTCCGTCGCCCAGGCCATGAAGCGCTTCGGCAAAATCGACGTGCTGGTGAACAATGCCGGAGTGGAATATGCCCGGCCGTTTGAAGAATACACCGACGAACAATGGCAGTACCTGCTCGACGTGAATTTGCACGGCGCGATTCGGCTCACGCGCACCGTCCTGCCGCATCTGTCCTCGCCGGGCGGAGTGATTGTGAATGTTGCCTCGGCGCTTGCGTTGGGGGGCTGCCCAAGCTTCAGCATTTACAGTGCGGGCAAAGCAGGGCTGATTGGACTGACGCAGTCGCTGGCCTGGGAGTTGGCGCCGCGAAAGATTCGAGCTGTCGCCATTGCGCCGGCGCTGGTGGCGACGCCGATGACGCTGAAACACCTGGAGCATTTGACCCCCAAGTTCACGCGCACTTGGAAGCAAACCATCCGTTGGGTGTTGGTTTGCCGCATGATGTTTCCGGCGCCGTGGCATTCCTCGCTTCCGACGACGCCCGGTGGATTACCGGCGTCACTTTGCCGTTGGGTTGGGGGCCGCACTATGCCTTACCGGTGGAACAATTCATGGCGCCAAATGAAGAACTGTCGCCATCGAAGCCGCGCTAACGCGTTTAGCGGCGACGCCAGCCAGTTCGCTTGATGAAGCCGGGCATTACTCGACAGTATCCGACGATTCGACGCGCCATTGCTCGCGGCCCGTCTTGGCGTCGATGAATCTGAGCAGCCGCAATTGGATGACCATTGGCGCCGTGCCGCTTGTCTGGCGCGAAATACGATATCGAACGACAATCCGATCGCTATCTTCGTCGCTGGACAGGACGCGGCTTCCCAACCGCTCCACTCGTGCCTGCTCGCGCTGGGCCAGCAACGCTGGGGCCGGTTCGAAGCCCAGAAAACTATCGTATTTCTGTCGGGTTTTGGCGTCTTTATCAATTTCGGCAGACAGATCGGCATCGAGCGGTTTTCGCGAGCGGGGCAGGAGCGTGAGTTGGAACGCTGCTTGTGGACGCCCCTGTCGAAGGAAATCGATAAACTCCTGGGCGATTACTTCGGCGCGCGTTTCGAGCCAGTATTGGCGAGTCAATGTATGCACCGGCGCTGCCAACCCGAACAAAATCGCTAACAACAATCCCAGCAATGCGATGTTCCAACCCACGAGATCTCCGGCCGACGAAGAAATCTTCCACATCGCGATTAGCGCAGCAACGACGCACAGTAGTGGGACTAGCCACAAAACTGGACCCACGAATGCCAACGGAGACAAAATTCCCAGCACGAGCGCCGTTACCGCCCAGGCACTGACAGCGCGGTATTGGGCTGCATCTCGATCGGCAGGCAACGCATTGGAATCGGCTAGCGGAGCTGACATGGCACTATCGACACTCCCTCAGCCGGGCTGTTCATCTTCTGCCGGCCAGAATACCCGATTCTTTTTCCAATTGCTGACGCCGCGCGCCGTAACGAAGAATGAAATCCGCCTGCGGATCGAAAACGTGGGCGTCAGGTTGGTTGGCCGGCGCTTTGCGCGACAGCGAGCCCCCGTCGGGAGTGCTCATCGAGTGCATGAAGGCCAGCCAATTTCGGTCGGGCACTAAACCAAAGAACATGCGTGAGCCGGGCTGTTCCTGAAAATCGAGAAAATTGCGGCTCAGCGGCGCCGTGTGCAATGAAAACAGCGTGAATTGCACCATGATCCAGCCGATCCAGGCCGCGAAAAACACGCCGCCGCCGACGTCGATCGCTTTCAGAAACCGCACCTGATGGCGGGAAAGAAAGTCGGTTACGACTCGCATCAGTAGCAAAGTCAGCGCGAATATGCCCCACAAGGCAAGAAAATCCGCGATGTACGCCATGCTGGGCGAGGCACTCGTAATCCGGTTGGCTACCGGTTCGAAGAAATTCGACGCGAGTAAGGCTGCGGTCATCACATTGAAGAACATGATGGCAGCACCCCACAGCCCTTCGTTAAAAACGAAGGCCAGGCAACAGACAAAAATCACCAGCAATACGATCGACAGAATCATGGGCGGGAATTAGCGAGTTCGTTTAGCATCGAATCACATCTTCAGCACGCGCTGCAATTCCGCCAGCGACGTGACGCCTTTCACCACCAACACCAAACCTTCCTCTTGAAACGTTTTCGAGCCGGCCTTGCGCGCCGCTGCCCGCACCGCTTCGATCTTGGGATTTTTCACCAGCACGTCGCGCACGCTATCGTCAACCGTCAGCAGTTCGAACATGCCAATGCGACCTTTGTAGCCGATGCCATCGCAAGCCGGGCAGGGGCGGTTGGGATCGGCCTGCGACGGCGGCTGGAACAGCGTTTGAATCTTGCCGGCCGGAATGCCGAACTGCTGCAACACCTCAGGCGACGGGGTGTAAGCCTCCTTGCATTCTTCGCACAGCTTGCGCACCGAGCGCACGGCCGCCACGCCGCTGATCGCCTGGGCAAAATCCTTTGGCGGCACCTTCAGCAGCAGCACGCGGAGCAATGCTTCGGGGGCATCTTTCGCGCGGATGGCCGCCAGTACAAGCCGTTCTTCCTGGACCTGGTTGCACAAGTATTTGACAGTTTCGCCGTCGGTTAAGCTGTTGCGCACGACCAACACATTGGGATACGAGCGCACCATCTTCTCCAATACCTGCAGCACTTTCTCGCCGGCGGCGGGATCGTAGGTGGTCACGTGAACGTTTTCCACTTCGAATTCCCGATTTTTCACTTCCTCCACGGCGGCGAAATCGCGAGTATAACAATCGCAAGCCGTCAACGCGGCATCGAACAAGGCGCTCAAACCGCCGCCTGGAAGCGCGGAAAAAAGAACCATGCCTTGAGGCTGATTCAGCAGCGTGTCGAGCTGGGCTTGAGTGCGGGACCGCATTCCCAGTTCATCCAGCGTAAGTGCCTTCTTGCGGATCGGGCTTAATGTGATGGCAACGCGTTCGCCGGACTGCGCCCCCTGGCTAAGCAACTTGCAGTTGTATTTTGCGCCCTGGTACTCAGCGAAGAAAGCGGCTTCCTGGCGTTTGGCTCGTTCGGAGGCATCCAGTCCGCCGAGAGTTTTCAGCGCGGCTACCATCATCTCTCCAGGCTCGCGCTGCAATGGATCGACGTTGTGCCACACGCCGTCGATTTGGTAGCGCGCCGGCACGTTTTGTGCGGCAAACTCCAGCATCAGGCTGTCGCCGCCGCGGTCCAGCAGATCGGCAATCAACCCTTTCGCCGGCACATAGCCCGGCGTTTGCCGTGCGATCGCCAGGTTCGCCTCGGCGTTTCGTCCGCCACCTGCGCTGCCTTTGAATTCGACCGGCGCACCTTTTTGATGGTCGAGCACCTTCACGCTCGAGACTTGCACGCCCACCTTGCCGGCCACTCCGGAAAGCATGTAGCGCAGGTGGGCCGGCGTCATTAGCCGCTGGTGCGGCGCCACCGTTTGATTGCGCATCGCCACATAGGCGCTAAATGGGGCAAGGTAGGCCAGCAGCATCAGCGGAAAACCCACGGCGAACGCAGGCAAAACCCACAGCAGGATGTAGCTCACCACGAACGGCACAAACACAATCAGGTTCCACACCACATAGTTCAACCGCAGGCGTATGCAATCCTGGCTGACCCAGTTGGTCGTTCGTACCCAAAGCACAAACAGGCCCCAACTGAGCAAGATCTTGAACGGATCCAGATAGAAGCCCGGGCCGCGCTGGAATTTATAGTTCGCCGGCCAGCCGTCGCTGCCGGTGGCAGCCGTGTGATCTTGGGCAAGCGCAGCATGCACCGCCAGCAGCGCCACGGCCAGCACCAATGCTCCGACAATTTGCTTTGCCGCGCGCTTCATTACATAATTCCCGCTGATTTGACGTCGATGCCCTTCAGGGCCATTTTCAGAGCTTCCACGTTGGGCGCCACTTCCAACGCCACTTGTCGATCTACAAAGTCTCTCTCTACAAGGTCCTTTAGGCTCATCGTAAAATCTTGCATGCCTTCATTGGTTGACATGCGAAGCACGTCGGCCAGCTTGTCGTCGCGCTCTTCCAAGATGAGCTTTCGTATTTGCGGGCTGAACAGCATGATTTCCACGGTGGGCACCCGGCCCACGCCCGGCTTGATGGAAGGCAGCAGTTTTTGCGCAACAATCGCTTTCATGTTGAACGCGATGGCACTGCGCAACGAGGGATGCATTTCCTGGGGAAACAGGTCGAGGATGCGGCCGATCGTGCTGGGGGCGCTAGAGGCGTGCAGCGTGCCGAACACCAGGTGGCCGGTCTCGGCCGCTTGAATCGCGGTCATGAACGTTTCCAGATCGCGCATTTCGCCCAACAGCATTACGTCGGGATCTTCGCGCACGGCGTGCTTCATGCCGATGGCAAAATCCTTGACGTCGGTGCCGATTTCGCGCTGGTTCACCAGGCACTTGTCTTCCGTGAAGGTGAATTCGATCGGGTCTTCCAAAGTGAGAATGTGCTTGCGGTAGTGGTGATTGATGTAGTTGAGCATCGAGGCAATCGTCGTACTCTTGCCCGAGCCGGTCACGCCGACCAAGATCACCATTCCCTGATCGAACTTGCACAAGTCTTCCATGATCGGCGGCAGGTTGAGCCCGGCGAAGTCGGGGATGTGATTGTTCATGCGCCGAGCGACTAGCCCCGCGTGTCCCAATTGCTGGAGCATGTTCACGCGGAACCGCCATTTCACGCCGTCCACGTCGACCACGTGGGCGAAGTCCACACCGCCGGTGTCGTCGAAAATCTCCTGCAGGCGCTCGTCGAGCATGGGGAAGCACATGCGGACCATTTCTTCGTCGTCGATGGGCGCCCGATTGAGCGGCTTTAGCGACCCTTTCACGCGCACATAAGGGGGCCGGCCGACCTTCAAGTGCAGATCGCTGCCTTCGAGCTTCACCAGCGCTCGAAACAGTTTGTCGACCTCCAGGTCGCGATTCTTTCCCGAAAAGCGGATTGCCGAAGCTTCCGCCTTTGACGAAGGAGGCTGCTGGTGAATATTGGAATACGACATATCAGTGAGTGTTCAGCCGGCGCTCGCCGTATTCAAATTCAGCATTCCGCATGTTTCGTTACAGCCGCACGGGGATTCCCCGCTTGGCCATTTCCTCTTTCACTTGCCGGATGGTGTACTGGCCGAAGTGAAAGATGCCGGCTGCCAGGGCCGCGTCGGCATGACCGATAGCGATGGCATCGGCCAGGTGTTCCGGCCGGCCGGCGCCGCCGCTGGCGACCACGGGGATGGTAACCTCGCGGCTTACGGCGGCGGTCATCTCCAAATCATAACCACTTTGCGTGCCGTCTGCATCCATGCAGGTGAGCACAATTTCGCCGGCCCCCAACCGCTCCACCTCCTTGGCCCAGGGGACAGCCTCCAGGCCTGTGGGAATTCGCCCACCGTTGATGTGCACCTCCCACACTTCGTGGCCATTTTTCCGCACCCGCTTGGGGTCGATATTCACCACGATGCATTGGCTGCCGAAGCGGCGGGCCGCCTCGCGCACGAACTCGGGATTGCGGCAAGCGGCGGAATTGATGGAAACTTTATCGCTGCCTGCGTTCAGTAGCGCCCGAATGTCTTCCAGCGTGCGGATTCCGCCGCCGACGGTGAGCGGCATGAACACCTGCTCGGCCGTGCGGCGCACGACATCGAGCATGATGTCGCGCTCCTCGTGGCTGGCCGTGATGTCGAGAAACACCAGTTCATCGGCCCCCTCGGCCTCGTAGCGCGCGGCGACTTCGACCGGGTCGCCGGCGTCGCGCAAATTCAGGAACTTCGTGCCTTTGACGACGCGGCCGAGATTGACATCGAGGCAGGGAATGACACGTTTGGCGAGCATGCGGACACTCTAAATTCGCTTCGCAAGGTGGTCAACGCCTTGGCCGGCGACGGATTCGATCGATTGATGGCACTGCGGCAATGAATCGAGGAACATTCGGCCGTAGCGTTTGGGCGCACTCGGGGGTCCAGGATCACGACAATGCCGGTGTCGGTTTTGGTTCGGATCAGGCGGCCGAAACCTTGCTTCAGTTTCAATACAGCTTCGGGCAATTGGTAATCGGCAAATGGGTTGCCGCCGGCCGCGCGGATGGCCTCCAGTCGGGCCTCCAACAGCGGCCGGTCGGGCACGCTGAACGGGAGCTTCGTGATGATCACGTTCTGCAGGGCGTCGCCGGGCACATCGACCCCTTGCCAAAAGGTGTCGGTGCCCAACAGCACGCTGCGCGGGTTCTGACGGAAGCGGTCGAGCATTTGGCTGCGAGGCAGGCCGTCGCCCTGCGACAACAGCGCCAGATTCTGCTGGACCAGCCACGGCGTCAGGGCGCTGGCCGCGCGGCGGAGCATGTCGTAACTGGTAAATAGCACGAACGCCCGGCCGTCTGTGCGAGCCACGTAGCGGCGGATCATTTCCAGGCAGGCCTGCTCGTAAGGCCTTCTCGGTTGGATCGGGCATGCCATCGACCAGAATCAGTTCTACCTGGCTTTGATAATCAAACGGGCTGCCCAGCCGCAGGCAATCGGATTGGGTCAGCCCGATGCGGCTTTTGAAGTAATGGAAAGCGCTTTCGTCGCGCTGCCCCCCGGCGGAACCGGGGGCTGACGAGTCGTCTGCGATGGAGCGTCCGATGGCTAGGGTCGCGCTGGTCATGACGACGCTGGGCACTTTTTCGAATAATTGCTCGCGCAGGGCGGGGCCGATGTCGATCGGGGCGGCGCACAGCACAAATCGCGTGTGACCCCGGCGAGATTTTATGCGTTCGATCCAGTACACCGCCTTGGGCAATTGCTGCTTGACCCAGGTGTCGATCTCGGCGGCGATTCCGCGCAACCGGTCGGCAGCGGAAATGAAGTCGAAGCGCTCCTTTTCGTCCTTGATTTTGTCGCCGGGTTGGCGGACCATGCGGGCCAGCGTTTCCAATGCCGGGCTGAGAAGGTTCGGCACGATTTCCGGCTTGAGCACGCGGCCATTGTCGCCGGTTTGATCCTCCAGCCAGCGGTTGATGTCGGCGAAGAAATCGTCGGCCCGAACTCGGCAGCGTTCCACTTCCTGCTGGGCAGCGCCGAGTTTGTAATGGACCAGCAGGCCCTTGTTCGTGCGGTCGTTGTAAAGCTTGTTGAGCGTATACTCGATCGCCCCGGAAGAAATGCCCAAACCCAGGTGATCGCCGGCAACCGATTCGACCGTATGGGCTTCGTCGAGAATGGCCACCTCGTAATCGGGCAGAATACTTGCCCCGGCGCGGCGCAAGGCCAGATCGCTAAAAAACAGCGCATGATTGACGACTAGAATCTGTGCCCGGCTGGCGCGGCGGCGCGCCTGATAGTAGAAGCAGGTGTCGTACGTGGGGCAGTTACGCCCCATGCAATTGCCGCTGTCGCTTTTGATTTCATCCCACACGCCGTCCTGCGGACTGAACGGCAGATCGGACAATGAGCCGTCGATGGTTTGCTTTGCCCAGCTCGCCAATTCGCGGAGCTGTTCGATTTCCGAATCGTCGATAAACAGGTTTCTTGCGCGATCTTGCGCCGCCTTTAGCCGCCGCAGGCTGACGTAATTTCCGCGGCCTTTGACTAGCACCGCCGTGAACTCGTTAGGCATGACCGCCTTCAACAGCGGAATATCTTTCAGCACCAACTGTTCTTGCAGCGCGATGGTGTGCGTGCTGACGACGATGCGGCGCCGCGGGCGATTTTCATCGCCGTCATCATCCGACGGCGGCGGTTCGGCGGTGGCCGCAAGAATGGCGGGCACCAGATAGGCGAAACTTTTGCCGACGCCCGTGCCCGCTTCGACGATCAGATGCCGGCGCCCTTCGATCGCCGCCGCAACGGCCCAGGCCATTTCCAACTGTTGCGGGCGCTCTTCGTATTGCTCGAGCCGCGCGGCGATGCGTCCCTTCGGCCCCAAGATTTCCACGGGATCGATCATCTTCGCTGAAACTTACCGCGGTTTGGGCGCGATCGTGCCGGTTTCCGGGCTACTGGCCGTGGCGTAAAGCTTTTTGGGAATGCGGCCGGCCAGGTAGGCCAGGCGGCCGGCGGTGCAGGCGGCGTTCATGGCGCGGGCCATGGCTAGCGGATCCTTGGCGTGCGCAATGCCGGTGTTCAATAGCACGCCGTCGACGCCCAGTTCCATGGCGATCGTCACGTCGCTGGCGGTCCCCACGCCGGCATCAACGATGACCGGATAATCGGGATCGCCGTATTTCAGGTACTCCAAGCAAATGCGGATATTGTTCGGATTGAGCACGCCCTGGCCGGAGCCGATCGGGCTACCTGCGGGCATCACGCTGGTGGCCCCGGCCTGTTTGAGGCGACGTGCCGTGATCGGATCGTCGGTCGTATAGCACAGCACTTGGAACCCGTCAGCCACCAGGCGCTCTGTGGCTTCGAGCGTGGCCACAGGATCGGGCAAGAGCGTCTTGGTATCGCCCAGCACTTCCAGTTTCACCCAATCGGCGCCGGGGTTTTCCAGACCCAGCAGAAGTTCGCGCCCGAGGCGCGCCACGCGCACGGCATCGTCGGCGGTGAAGCAGCCGGCCGTGTTGGGAAGCAGGATATAGCGCTTGGTGTCGATGAAATCCAGCAGGTTGTTTCCCTGGGCGTCGATCAGCCGCTCGCGCCGCACCGCGACCGTGATGCACTCGGTGCCGGATGCCTCCAGCGACCGGCCCATTAGTTCGTAATTGGCGTACTTGCCCGTGCCGACAATCAGCCGGTTGCGCAGCGTGTGGCAGCCCAGCCGCAGGGCGTCTGTCGATGCAACCTCGGCGGCCGCCGGTTCGCGAAGATCGCTGGCCATGTTGATGTTCCTTATCCGCCGCCGACGAGGGTGACCACTTCCAGCCGATCGCCGTCGGCCAGGCGGTGCTGATCATGCTCGCGGCGAGGCACAACGTCCAGATTCACTTCCACGGCCACGTGACGCGGCTCCAAGCCCAGCTCGCTCAATAGCTGCGCAAGCGTGGCGCCTTCGGGAAGATCGCGCGGCTGGCCGTTCACGACGATTTGCATATCGACGCGAATTCTAACGCGCGCTGTGCGGGCCTGCTAGAGCCCCCGCTCGGTGTTGACGCCATGAGCGAACATTTGTACACTATGTGCAGTGACCGCTATGCAGTCTCAGCAGCCACACAATCGCGTTATCGGTCGCGGTGCGCAGATTGCCCCGCCCAATCGGTTCGAATCAGTCCGCTTGGAGGACGATTTGGAGCAACTGGAGCACGACGAATCGGCCGCGGCTGACGACCGGCGAATTCCCACGCAGTTTTTCGCCGACGCGACGCAAAGCCTGATCACCGAAAACGACAGTCCCGATATTCCCTTCCGCTTTAGCATCAATCCGTACCGCGGCTGTGAACATGGCTGCGCGTATTGCTATGCCCGGCCGGGGCACGAATACTTGGGCCTCAACGCGGGAATCGATTTCGAAACCAAGGTGTTCTGCAAGCCCGATGCGGCCAAGCTATTGCGCGCCGAGTTGTGCAAACCCTCGTGGCAGGGCGAACTGATCGCCATCTCGGGCGTGACGGATTGCTATCAGCCTGCCGAGCGGCGCTTGCGGATCACGCGAGGGTGCATCGAAGTGTTGGTCGAAGCGCGGCAGGTGTTTGGCATTGTGACGAAGAACGCGCTGGTGCTGCGCGATCTCGACCTGTTCGCGCCGCATGCGCACCGTCGAATGTGCGTGGTGAATTTATCGGTCACGACGTTGGATGCCGAGCTGGCGCGGGACCTGGAGCCGCGCACGAGTCCACCGGCGATTCGGCTGAAGGCCATCCGAGAGCTTTCCTCAGCGGGAGTGCCGGTAAGGGTCATGGTGGCGCCGATCATCCCTGGACTAACCGACCGTGAAGTACCCTCGATCTTGCAGGCGGCAGCCGAAGCGGGCGCACTCACGGCCGGCTGGCAGATGTTGCGGCTGCCCTGGGCGGTGCGGCCGGTTTTCGAAGATTGGCTGGCGAAAAACCGCCCCGAGCTGCGCGAGCGGGTCATTGGGCGAATTCAAGTCGTGCGCGGCGGAAAGATGAACGATTTCGAGTTTGGCCGGCGGATGTCGGGGCAGGGGGAGTATGCCGACGGCATCTCGCAGACGTTCCAGGTGTTTGCCCACAAGTTTGGTCTGGATCGTCGGATGCCGAAGTTGGATACGACCCAGTTTCGGCCGCCGCGCTCGCCGGACGGGCAGCAGACGCTGTTCTGATTCGCGGTGCGCGACCGCCGATCGCGGCTTTATGGGGCGGGGCAACCGGCATAGAATTGCAGAGCCATGTCGCTGTTCGCCGCCACCGAATCCGAAAATCGCCGCAGTGCCCAGCCGCTTGCGGCGAGGATGCGCCCGGCATCGTTGGGTGAATTTGTTGGGCAGGATCATTTTCTTGGCGAAGGCAAATTGCTGCGCCGCTTGCTGGCGGCCGATCGGTTGGGCTCGGTTATCTTCTATGGCCCGCCGGGCACAGGCAAAACGACGCTGGCGCATCTACTGGCCGCTGCCACCCGCAGCCGGTTCCGGCAAATGAGCGCCGTCACCAGCGGCGTGAAAGACCTGCGCGAAGTGCTGGAGGAAGCGCGCGACCTGGTGGCCGCCACCGGCCAGCGGACGCTTTTGTTTATCGACGAAATCCATCGCTTTAATCGTGCTCAGCAGGATGTGTTGTTGCCGGATGTGGAAGAGGGGGCGGTGATTCTGGTCGGGGCGACAACGCACAATCCATTTTTCGCGCTCACCAGCGCCCTGGTCAGCCGCAGCCGCGTTTTCGAATTCAAACCGCTTTCGATCGACGAGATCAAATCGATCATTCATCGCGCATTGGCCGATAAACAGCGCGGATTGGGCAACGAGCAAGTGCAGCTCGACGACGATGCGCTCGAATTTCTGGCCGAAGTGAGCGACGGCGACGCCCGCCGGGCACTGGGAGCTTTGGAAATCGGCGTGCTATCGACGCCCGAGCGGCCGCTGCGCTTTACCAAGGCCTTGGCGGCGGAGTCGGTGCAACGAAAGGCCGTGAATTACGACAATCAGAGGGATGCGCATTACGACGCCGCCAGCGCGCTGATTAAGAGCATTCGCGGCAGCGATCCCGACGCAGCCATCTATTGGCTGGCGGTGATGCTCGAAGGGGGCGAGGACGTACGGTTTCTCAGCCGGCGGCTGGTGATTTTGGCCAGCGAGGATGTGGGAAATGCTGACCCACAAGCATTGCCGCTGGCCGTGGCGGCGATGCAAGCGTGTGAATTCGTCGGCCTGCCGGAATGTCAATTAACTTTGGCCCAGGCGGTCACGTATTTGGCCTGTGCTCCCAAAAGCAATGCCGCTACTGTGGCCATCGGCGAAGCGCAGCAGGATGTGCGCGAGGGCCGCATTCTGCCCGTGCCGGTGCATCTACGCGACAAGCATTATCCGGGGGCCAAGAGGCTGGGACATGGCGAAGGTTACGAATATGCCCATAATGCGCCCGATGCCGTGGCCGCGCAGGATTATTTGGGAGTGGAGCGGGAGTATTACCGCCCAGCCGATCGCGGATTCGAAAGGGAACTAGTGCAGCGCTTGGAGCAGATTCGGCGCGGCTTCGCGAGGCCAAAGCAAGCGACAAATCAGACTGATACCGACACGGTGCCCGCTTGAGTTGTCGGTTCGGGGACGGGTTCGGCGTGCAGTTGCAGGCCTTTGATGTGGAATTCGATCGCTTCCCGAATTTGTCGCTCGTTTTCTTCGCGAGTATTTCCCGTGGCAATGCACACCGGCAGATCGGGAACGTAGGCCGACCAATTGTTGGCGCCCGTTTCATAGATGACAGTGTATTGCTTAGTCATGTGGATTCGATTTCAGCCTGTCGCCAAATTGATCGAAGCGTTTTCGGGTGGACGTCATCATTAGGGTGGCCAGCGACAGTAACTGTTCCTTGTTTCGCGAGGTGACGCAACTGTCGGTGGCTGCCCCGCGTGCGATCAACGACCATCCATCCATATGTAATCGTCGAAGTACCTCGCGTACTTTCATTATAGCGTATCAAACTTCCGCCAGTTGCGCGGCGGGTACGGGAAATTGCTTGCACAATTGCAGCACTTCTTCGCGGATTTCGGCCAGCACTTTTTCGTCGCTGGCGCCGCGCAGAGCGCGCAGAATCCAGCCGGCGATGGTGCGCATTTCGCCCGGGCCCATGCCGCGCGTGGTGAGGGCCGGCGTGCCGATGCGAACGCCGGAGGGATCCATCGGTTTGCGTTCGTCGTAAGGGATCATATTTTTGTTCACGGTGATGCCGGCCTTATCGAGCGACGCTTCGGCCAGCTTGCCGCCGATGCCCAGCGTAGTCACATCGACTAGCATCAAGTGATTCTCGGTGCCGCCGCTCACCAGGCGCAGGCCTTCTTTCATCAGCGCTTCCGCCAGAGCCTTGGCGTTGTCGATGATGCGCTGCGCGTATTGCTTGAACTGGGGCTTCAATGCCTCGCCGAAGCAGATCGCCTTGCCGGCGATGACGTGCATCAGCGGGCCGCCCTGAATACCGGGGAACACGTTGCGATCCAGGTCTTTGGCGTAATCGGCTTTGCACATTGCCATGCCGGCGCGGGCCGCGAAGCGTTTTGTGCGTGGTGGTGGTGACAAAATCCGCGACCTTCAGCGGATTGTCGTGCAAGCCCGCCGCGACCAGCCCGGCGTAGTGGGCCATGTCGACGAACAGTTCCGCGCCGACCTCGCGGGCGATTTCCGCGAATTTCGGGTGTGGGATTTCGCGGGGATAGGCGCTGGCGCCGGCGACGATCAGCCTCGGCTTGTGTTCGCGGGCCAGCCGCGCCACTTGATCGAAGTCGATGCGGCTCGTGTCGCGCGTTACGCCGTAGGCTACGAAGTGATACAGCATGCCGGAGATGTTTAGCTTCATGCCGTGCGTCAGGTGGCCGCCATGGGCCAGATCGAGCCCCAGCACGGTGTCGCCGGGCTGCACGGCGGTCAGATACACGGCGAAATTTGCCTGACTGCCGGAGTGGGGCTGCACATTGGCGTGCTCCGCGCCGAAAAGCTGTTTGGCGCGATCGCGGGCCAGCGTTTCGACCACGTCGACATATTCGCAGCCGCCGTAATAGCGCCGCCCTGGGTAGCCCTCCGCGTATTTATTAGTGAGCACGCTGCCCACCGCCTGCTGGATGGCGGGGCTGACGTAGTTCTCGCTGGCGATCATCTCCAGGCCATCGCGCTGGCGGCGCGCTTCGTCGTCGATGGCGGACCAAACGTCCGGATCGTGCAGTTCGATAAAATTCTTCATGGAGATATCATCCAGCGAAATATCCGGGCAAGCGAAGCAACTATTGTTCGGCGGCGGCGGCGGTTCGTCAATCGACCGGCTATTCCGCTTTGATTTCTACGTCGGCATGGCCGGAATTGTCTGACAGTTCGCCGGCCGAATCGTTGATTTTTAGAAACAAGGTCCCCGATTCAGCCGGAGTGATGGATGTGCCGGTGCCGACCACGATCGGTTTCAAGAGCGCGCTGATGCCGAGGTTTTCGGAGTTGTTTGGGTGCACGGCGGCGAGCAGGATCCCCAGCGGTTTGCCGTGAACATAGTGGATTGAAACGCCGCCAGGTTCACTCACCCAGGGCTTGGGTTCCGCGGCGACTTGGTAGCTGCCAGTGGCGGTCAGCTTGTAAGTCTTGCCCGCCTCTAGTTGGATGCCGGTGTTTTGCCAGCCTCGATCGGCTTGCACGGTGGCATGTGCCGCGCCGTCGGCCAGTGGTTTGCCGGGCGAAAAATCGACGGCCGTACGTTCGAAGTCATATCCATACGCGATATCGGCGACGAACACCTGCCATTCTTCTTGGAGCTGGTCGAAATCAGCGGCAAAGGCTTCGCGAAATTTGGCGTTGAAATCACCCGGCGTGCTCAACAGCGCCGGCAACTTACGGAAGCGATCGCGATAGCGCGGATAGCCGTCCAAGAATGCGGCTGCAGTCCACGACCAGCCGTAGGCCTCCACTTTCAGATAATCTTGCCCGGCGTAATCCATCACGGTGAGGAATTGTTTGGCTTGCCCGTTGGCAAAATCCTTTTGCACAATTTCGATGCGCCCCAGCTTCGGCACTTCATCCGCCTGTTTGGGAAAGTACGGCAGTTCCAGCTTGCCATCTTGCCAGCGGTGCGTGCCCAATAGTTCCGCCATCCCTTCCATGTACCAGGGCGGAGCGTTGCGGCCAATGAGCGTGAACATGAAACCGTGCACGCCCTCGTGCAAAAGCAAATGCCGGCGGTAATACGGGCTGGTTTGATTGTAAAGCCAGCATTCATTTTGCCGCGTGAAGCCGTTCAGAAATTTCGGGATGTCGGCTGGCAGCAGTCCGCAGGCCTTGAAGCGCGCCGGGTCGTCGATCAACGACGCCCGTAGGCGCCACTCTGGAAGATCGTCCGGGTTCAATCCGAAGTATTTGCACCATAGGTCGAAGGCCTGGTCGAACACTTGGGGAAAATCGTCGATCTCCGGCGAACTGGGCAAGTCGGTATAGAGGACGAGCCGTTTGCTTTCGAGCTTGCGAATGCCGGCGATCTGAACTTTGGTTTCATCGACAGTGTGCCATTGCGGCAGTTTCGAGAGACTTTCGAGGGGCTCGGGCTTTGTCGGTGGCGGCTGTTCCGGCGCCACCACCTGCTGTTGCTTGTGCGGCGTGATGACTACATTGCTGCGATCAATCGCCGGATCGTCTGCCACATGCGCCAGCGGATGCGTCGGCGACACTTGCACGGGCCGATTGTGCTGCACGTCGGGGCCGAAATTCGGCTCGTTGGAGCCACAGCCTGCGGCCAAGAGACAGATCATCGCTGCGGTGAATCGAAAGCGCATATAATGGTTATTGTAATCGACCGCGGAAACCATGTTGCACATCTCTAGCTATCAAATCGGTTCTCCCCGCAAGAAGAGCGAAGGCTTGCGGATTGGCACCGTCCGCTTCTTGCCTCGCGGCGTGAAAAAAGCCGACTACTCGAAGCGCGACGTGTTGGACGTGTGGATGCCCTTGGTAGCGCCGAGCCGGGAATTGGTCAAAGCTTACTTTGCCGGTAAGAAAACCGGTACACAATTTTTTCGTGCGTATCGGGCGGAAATGAAACAGCCGGCGGCGAGGCACACGATCGAATTGTTGGCGGCATTAGCCAAGCGCACACCGATTGCGATCGGCTGTTATTGCGAGGATGAATCGCGCTGTCATCGCTCGGCGCTAATCAAGCTGATTCGCGCCGCCGCAAATTCCGGCTGATTGTCACAACGCGCGGCGATACCGCCGCCCGGCCGGCTTGGCGGCCGGTTTTGGCGATTCTTCTTTTACTGCGGTTTCTTCTGCGCCTTCACCCCAGCCGGCGCGGGGGTCCACTGGGCCGGACCTGAATGCGCGGGAACAGCCGCTTGCTTTCCGGCGACGGAGATGCCAGGCATTTCATCGCGCTTCAGCAATCGGTTAATGCGCATTTCGATCCGCGTCAATTCGCCCCCTTCCTCGGAAGTGACGAACGTGTAGGCCACGCCTTCACGACCCATGCGTCCGGTGCGGCCCACGCGGTGCACGTAATCGTCGCAGAACTGCGGCACATCGTAATTGATGATGTGCGAGATGTTGGTAACGTCGATGCCGCGGCCCACCACGTCGGTTGCCACGAGGTAGCGCACCTTCCCAGCGCGGAAATCGGCCATCACCCGGTCGCGCGCGATTTTGCGCCAAATCGCCGTGAATGCTCGCGGCATCGGGAAGTTTTTTCGCCAGCCGCTGATATATCTTTTCCGTGCCGCGCTTGGTGCGGCAAAAGATAATTGCCTGCCGCGGCTGTTCGCGCTGCAGCAAACGCTCCAGAAGATCGAATTTGCGATCCGCATCCACGGTGAAATAAAATTGCTCGATCGTTTCGACCGCAATGTCTTTGGGCGAAAAGTTCAGCATTTCCGGATCGCGCATATACGCGCTGCGCCAAACGTTCGATCGGCGGCGCCACCGTGGCCGATAGCAGCAAAGTCTGCCGCGACTGCGGGCAGCGGCGGAGGATTTTTTCAATGTCGGGCCGGAAGCCGATATCCAACATCCGGTCGGCCTCATCCAGCACGACGATCCGCAAATCGCGCAAATTCAGTGTGCCGCGAGCCAAATGATCGAGCACGCGGCCCGGCGTGCCCACCACCACCTCCGCGCCGCGGTGCAGCTTTTCGATCTGGCTGCGGATCGGCTTGCCGCCGTACACGGCGACCACGTGCACTTTGCGGCCGTGCGCCAGCTTCACGAATTCTTCGCGCACCTGAACGGCCAGTTCGCGCGTGGGCACCAGCACAATTGCCTGGGGGCCTTGCTTCTTGCTGGATTCCAACTTTTCCAGAATTGGAATCGCGAAAGCGGCTGTTTTGCCTGTGCCGGTGCGGGCTTGCCCCAGCACGTCAACTCCTTCCAAAGCGCGCGGAATCAAACCGGCTTGAACGGGCGTGGGCTGAGAGTACTCGGCGGCCGCCAGGGCCTCGAGCATCGTGCGCGAAAGTTTGAGATCGTCGAATCGGGCCGAAGTGTCCAGCGCAGCTATCCACCGTAACGGTCAATGAGGTTCTCTAACAGCGAGAACCATGGGCGCCCGGCTTATTCGCGCCAGGCAAAAATACAGTGGTTGCAACTGTAACACAGCCTGGAGCTTTGGTCAACGCGGTTGGGAGTGGAACGACTTGAGCAGGGGCTGAAAAAAAATTAGGCCGGCCTGGGCGACTGCCGCCACAGACCGGCCTTTCTCGTCGGTTCATGAAAAGCTGACGTAGCAATTGCGACTATTTCGCAATCGACTATCGTCGGCCTGAGGAGGAACGTCGCTTTTGCGTGCGACGGGCGCCGCGTTTCTTGGGAGAGCGGGCGGACTTCCTGCTGCTGCTTCCGGCTTTCCTTCTAGCTGCCATTTTCCGTGGCTCCTGATAATGAGCACCGCAGCGGACTGAAGCGGCCGAGCCTGGGGTGCTCCATTTCAGGCGCCGGGTCGCTGGAAGACGAAGTATATGCCTCCGCCTTGATTTGTGATTGATCGATGCACGTTGGGATCGTGTTTCCGTTGTGTGCATTCTCACAACTTGCGCCATTGAAGCAAAATTGGCTGAAGAAGGTCAATACGAGTTTACGCGCGGCGCCGAAATTGCGCCCGGCACCCCTTGGCGCAGCAAGCGCCGCCGATTTCGAGTTGACGCTGCCCGCTTGGAAGTGTACCAGCTGGCGAATATGATTGTCGATCTAGAGCGCACTACAAAGTGGGCATCACTTCAAGGTTTCGCAGCTATGTCGATGCAGGTATCGCAAATTGTTTCCGCCCTGGAACCTTCCGCCACTTTAGCGATGGCCGCCAAAGCGAAGGAATTGTCCGCCGCCGGTAGGAAGGTGTACGACTTCAGCGTCGGCGAGCCCGACTTCACCACGCCGCAACACATTTGCGAGGCAGCATTGGCGGCCATGAAAGCCGGCCACACGCACTACACCGTGGCCAGCGGCATTCCGGAGCTCAAGAAGGCGATCGTCAAGTCGTATCAAAAGCGCAGCGGCTTCGAATACACGCCGGCCCAGGTGGTGGTTTCCAACGGCGCGAAACACTCGTTGCACAACGTGTTCACGGCACTGTGCAATCCTGGCGACGAGGTGATCATTCCCGCTCCTTATTGGGTAAGCTACGCGGAATTGGTGAAGCTAACCGGCGCAAAGCCGGTGGTTGTGGAAACGCCCGAAACGGGTGACTTCAAGCTGACGCCGGCACAACTGCGCTCAGCGATCACGCCACGCAGCACGATCTTGCTTTTATGTTCGCCGAGCAACCCGACCGGCAGCGTCTACTCGCCAGAGGAACTGGCCGCGCTGGCCGAAGTGGTGCTGGAGCGCAAGCTGTGGGTGGTCAGCGACGAAATTTACGAGCATCTGATTTACGGCAACCACCGCTTTGCCAGCTTTCCCACCGTGCGGCCTGGCTTGCAGGAACGCACCATCGTGGTTAACGGTGTCAGCAAGTCATACGCCATGACGGGGTGGCGGATCGGCTGGACGCTGTCGCCGGCGAACATCGCCAAGGCGATGGCCGACTTGCAAAGCCAGGAAACCTCGAACCCCTGCAGCATCAGCCAATACGCAGCGCTGGCGGCGCTCGAGGGCCCGCAGCAGTGCGTTGCCGATATGCTCCGCGAGTTTGCCAAGCGGCGCGATTTTGTGAGCGCCGGTTGGGGAAAATCCCCGGGGTCAGTTGCGCGGATATGGGGGGCGCCTTTTATGCCTTTGTGAATATAAAGAAACAACTCGGCCGCACTTACGGCAACGCCAAGTGCGACACCTCGGCCCAGTGGTGCCTGACGCTGTTGGAACAGCAGAACGTGGCCACGGTGATGGGCTCGGCCTTCGGCGCGGAAGGCTACGTGCGGATTTCCTATGCCACGGCGCTGGCGGATCTGGAAGCGGGCCTGGACCGGATGGCGGCGTTCATCGCCGGGGCCAAGTAAAAACCGGCCGGTTTGGCGACGATTCCCTCGCCGCGGCGAATGACCTAAGCTATTGTAGGATCATCGCTAAGTAGCCATCCTGGCGCCGATCTTTCCGTTCACCCAGGCCAAAGGGCAGGAGGAACTCAGGTCGTGAGAATCGTGCTGGCCACCAGTGAAGCGGCGCCCTTCGCCAAGACCGGCGGCTTGGCCGACGTGAGTGCATCGTTGCCGGTCGAGCTGGACCGCATGGGCCAGGATGTGGCCGTCATCATGCCGGCCTATCGCGAAGTGCAACAGGCCGGGCAGCCGATCAAACCCACCGGCATCGAGCTGACCATTCCCATCGGCCGCAAAACGGTGCCCGGCAAGCTGCTGCAAGGTCGGTTTCCCGACAGCGATGTGCCGGTGTACTTCGTCGAGCAGGCCGACTATTTCGACCGGGATGAGTTGTATCAAATTGCCGGAAAAGATTATCCCGACAACTGCGAGCGGTTCGTGTTCTTTAGCCGAGCGGTAATGGAAGCGGTTCGGTTATTGGAGTTGGATGTCGACATTCTGCACGCCAACGATTGGCAAACGGGCCTGGTGCCGGCCTATCACAAAATCGAGTATCGCAATGTGCCGCATTTCGAGCGCTCGGCGTCGCTGATGACGGTTCACAATCTCAGCTACCAGGGCACATTCTGGCATTGGGATATGCTGCTAACCGGCCTGGATTGGAAGTATTTCAACTGGCATCAAATGGAGTTTTTCGGCCAGTTGAATTTGCTGAAAACCGGGCTGGTGTTCGCCGATGCCATTAATACGGTCAGCCCGCGCTATGCCGAGGAAATTCAGTCGGCCCCCTTGGGCGCCGGATTGGAAGGCGTGCTGCAACAACGTCGGTCTGGGCTTTCAGGGATCATCAACGGCGTCGATTATTCGCAGTGGAATCCGGAGAACGATCCGAATCTGCCCGCGACATATCGTTCGTCCAATGTACGCGAAGGAAAGGCCAAGTGCCGCGTCGCCTTGCAGCAAGAATTAGGCTTGCCGCGCGACAACGGCGGAGCACCATTGGTGGCGTTCATTGGCCGGCTGACGGAACAGAAAGGCATCGATTTGATTGCTGCCGTCATTCAGGAATGGGTGCAAACGAGCAACCTGCAGTGGGCGATCCTCGGAACCGGCGAACCGAAATATCGTGAACAACTCCAAACGCTGGCCAAGCGCTATCCGCAGAAAGTGGTCGTACGGTTGGAGTTTTCCGAGCGCTCGCGCATTTGTACGAAGCCGGCGCCGACATGTTCGTCATGCCGAGCCGCTTCGAGCCGTGCGGATTGAACCAGCTCTACAGCCTGAAGTACGGCACCGTGCCGGTAGTGCGCGCCACCGGCGGTTTAGCCGACACCGTGGTCAATACGACCGATGAAACGCTGGCCTCCGGAACCGCCACAGGCTTCACTTTCCACGATTACAGTTCCTTCGCTCTGAGCGAAACGCTGCGGCGGGCAGTGGCCTTGTTCACGCGCAGCGACGTCTGGAATCGAATTGTCGCCACGGGCATGAAGCAAGATTGGTCGTGGCAGCGCAGCGCCAAGGAATACGTGGCCCTGTACGAACGCACCCTGGCCCGGGTACGCAGCGCGAAGCCGACGGCCGTATAATACGGTTGCCGCTCGGAATTCTCTGTAAGCTTACGAATGGGGACGCCCATGAGCAATGTCATATCGGATCTGCGCACGAGTTCGGCCGCCACAAGAAACTGGCCGATCGCGCCATGGCGCAGATCAACGACGCATCGTTTTTTTACCGCCCAGCCGAGCAAGTCAACCCGATTGCGGCGATTGTCAAACATATGGCCGGCAATCTGGTTTCGCGGTGGACCGATTTTTTGACGGCCGACGGAGAAAAACCGACTCGCAATCGGGACGCTGAGTTTGGCATTGAATCGACAGACACGCGCGCCATCTGCTCGCGAAATGGGAGGCCGGCTGGGCCGCCCTATTCGAAGCACTCGATTCGCTAACGGCGAATGATTTGGGTAAGTCGATCACCATTCGTGGTGAACCGCATACGGTGCTTCAGGCACT
This sequence comes from Pirellulales bacterium, assembly GCA_963773925.1. GTDB lineage: Bacteria > Planctomycetota > Planctomycetia > Pirellulales > JADZDJ01 > CAVRAW01. Next base: position 53,590 of record CAVZDC010000010.1, on the reverse strand, counting down.
CCTGCGGGGTCTGACTCACGCCGCCTATCATGTTGGACAGATCGCCTGTCTGGCGCGATTGGGCAACCCGGACGGCGCTGGCTTACAATCGCTCCCGGTCACAGCCGCAGCCACAAAGCGACGTATCTCAATCGCTAGTCAGGTACACGTTGGTCGACCTGAGATAAGCCGCCACGGGTTTTCTCCCCGCTTGCCTACGTGTAGACTACCGGTATCCCCCCTTAAAGCATTGCCGAGCATCTCGTCGACAAGGGCTAGCGAAATGAACTGGCAAGCATTTGGTATTGTGTTTTGTTGGTTTATCGGCGGATTTATCTTCGCCAGCCTGGTGGAATACTGGGGCCATCGGTTGATGCACCAGGTGCGCTGGCTGGGCAAGACGCATCGAGAACACCATGCCCGTGGCACAGGGCAGGGGGTGCTGCTGGAGTTCTGGGATTACTTCATTGGCACGTGCTGGATGATGTGGCCGCCGTTTTTGATCTCGCTGCCAGCGGGCATCGGCTGGTTGTTGGGGGCCAACGGGTTCTCCTTCTTTTCCGCATTTTCGCACCAGTTGCAGCACGAGAACCCGGCGAAGTGCTTTTGGATGCCCCGGCCGGTGCATTTTATCCACCACGCGCATAACCAATGGCATCACAACTTTGGAATGGCGCTGGATATTTGGGACCGGGTGTTCGGCACCTACAAGCCCTTGGAGTGGCACGAGAAAATGGCGCCGCAACAGGCCGATTCCCGCCGCAGCATCTGGCAAATCAATTGGTTGTGGGGCGGCAATGCTGAGGCCGATCGCCGAATGGCAGAAGAACGACGATTAAAGGCAGAAGGCCGAACGCAGAATGCAGAAATGGAAGGCTCCAGCGCGGAGCATCCGGTGCGGAGTGTAGAGTGATTTTCCATCCTCTCGTCCCTCGCCCCTCGTCCCGCTGCAATGTCTGAACTGCGCCGCAATCCGATCACCGGCCACTGGGTGATCATGGCTGAAAACCGGGGCCAGCGGCCGCAGGAAGTCGTCCTTCAGCAAGTTGTGCAGGACCAGTTCGAATGCCCATTCTGCGAGGGGCGCGAAGAGCGCACGCCCGGCGAAACACTCGCTCGCCGCGCGGCCGGAAGCAAGCCCGACGGCCTCGGCTGGCGTGTGCGGCGTGGTGCCCAATTTATATCCGGCCGTGGACCCGCCATCGGGCAGCCGCCAAAGCGGCGCGGGGGCAATGGTTGGCCTGCACGAAGTGATTATTGAATCGCCGCGCCACTTGCACAGCATTACCCAGCTTGACGATTCCCAATTTGCGGAAGTGCTTGATGTCTATCGGGAGCGTTTGGCCATGCTGCACGGCGACGGCGCATTTCGGGAGAGTTCGCTGTTCAAGAATTCCAGCCTTTTGGGCGGGGCCACCCTGTCGCACCTGCACAGTCAGTTGATCGCCACCAATGGCCCGCCGGGCATGCTCACCACTCGTGATACAAACTTCCAGTCGCACGCGAAACAGCATGGCCAATGCCCTGCCTGTCGAATGCTAGGCGACGCAGTCGACGACGGCAGGCTGCTGGCAACTCATACTGAACATTTCGCGGCCATCTGCCCGTATGCCTCGCGGCTTCCGTACGAAGTTTGGATTTTGCCCCGCCAGCACGCCCCGCACTTCGACAGAATTGCTCCGCAAAGCTTGCCTGAATTGTCGGGTTTGTTCCGCCATTTATTAGTGAAATTGGAAGCAGTGCTCCAGGGTACGGCCTACAATTACATCGTTCACACAGCCGGGTTTGACACGACTGCGGAGGCGCACTATCACTGGCATATAGAGATTCTTCCGCGCACAACGACCTTGGCGGGTTTTGAACTGGGCAGCGATTGCTACATCAACACAGTTTTGCCGGAGAAAGCGGCACAACTATTGCGTACGGCGTGAGTGGCATATTTATCGTGAGATAATCGATTCTGCAGTTTGACGTTTACCGATGCCACATCCGATCCGCCTTCTGCTCGTCCTGCACAATCATCAGCCGATCGGCAACTTCGATGGCGTGTTCCAGCAGGTTTACCGGGATAGTTACCAACCCTTTCTGGAACTGTTTGAAAGCTATCCCGAGTTGAAGCTGGCGCTGCACACCAGCGGCTCGCTGCTGGAATGGCTGGAAACGCATCATCCGGAATATGTCGATCGTGTGGCGGCGCTGGTGGCGGCCGGGCGAATCGAAATCGTCGGCGGCGCTTTCTACGAGCCCATCTTGCCGATGATTCCTTCGCGCGACCGAATTGGCCAGATTCGCAGCTATCGCGCATTTCTTGAAAGCCGCTTCGGCGCTGAAGTCCGTGGGTTATGGGTGCCGGAGCGAGTTTGGGAACAAAGCTTGACGGGCGACCTCGTGGAAGCAGGCGTGCAATACGTGGTGCTGGACGACGCTCATTTTAGAGCGACCGGAATCAGCGAAGACCAGCTTCACGGCTATTACATCACCGAAGACGGCGGCAAGCTGCTGCGGGTGTTTCCCGGCAGCGAGCGGCTGCGGTACGACATTCCCTTTGCCGCCCCCAACGCGGCGATCGATTATCTGCGCGGCATCGCCGAGCGGCAGGCCGGCGCCGTGGCCGTGTTCGCCGACGACGGCGAAAAATTCGGCTCCTGGCCCGATACCAAAAAGCCGGTGTACGAAGAGGGCTGGTTGCGGCAGTTCTTCGACCTGGTGCGCGCCAACGCCGACTGGATTCAGGTCACTACGCCTGCGGAAACCATCGATCACGTCGCGCCGCTGGGAACGCTCTATATTCCGGAAGGCACCTACCGCGAAATGACCGAATGGGTCCTCCCGCCGGAACAGCATGTGGCCTACGAAGAAGCGCGGAACGAATTGAAGAACCACCCGCGCTGGTCGACGATTGCCGGCTTCGTGCATGGCGGCACTTGGCGCAATTTCCTGACGCGCTATCCAGAAGCAAACGAAATGTACGCCCGAATGATGATGGTTAGCCGCCGGTTGGACAATTTATCGAACAGCGAGGCGCCAGCATCGGCCCCGCATCCGTCGAGAAAGAAGCGCGCGTCGGCGTCGCCCGGGGCATTGCTCGACGAAGCACGCACCGAGCTGTATCGGGCGCAGTGTAATTGCCCTTATTGGCATGGAGCATTCGGCGGCATTTATCTCCCGCACTTGCGCAACGCAATTTATCAGCACTTGATCACCGCGGAGAATCTTTTGGATCGTGCGGAAGGGCGCGACGGCGTTTGGGTGGAAGCCGTGTCGGATGATTTTAACCTCGATGGCCGCCCAGACGTGCAGTTGGCCAACGACCATCTGATGGCGCTGGTTTCGCCCAGCCGCGGCGGCCAGCTTTACGAACTCGACGTGCGCGCGATTTGCCACAACTTGTTGGCAACGCTTAGCCGTCGGCCTGAAGCCTATCATCAGCGCGTATTGGCCGGGCCCGATGCCGCCGGCGGAAGCGTAATCAACTCGGCTACGTCGGTGAAGTTCAAACAGGAAGGGCTGGCAGAGCGATTGCAATATGATGCTTACGCTCGCAAGAGCTTGCTGGACCACTTCTACGACAACGACATTTCGCTTGACGCCGTGGCCCGCAATGAAGCGATGGAACGCGGCGATTTCGTCCAGGGCCCGTTCGAAGCCAGGCTGCGGCGCAACCCCGATCGGGTTCAAGCACAGCTTGCCCGCTTGGGGAACGCTTGGGGCATTCCGCTGAAAATTACCAAAGGTGTGACGCTGCAGGCCGGCAGTTCGATGCTGGAAATCGCCTACCTGTTGGAAGGCTTGCCGCAGGACCGACAGCTCCACTTCAGCGTCGAATTCAATTTCTCTGGATTACCGGCTGGAGCCGACGACCGCTATTTCTACACCGCCAAACGCCAAAATCTGGGCACGTTGGGAACGCGCCTGAATCTGACCGATTCCAGGGAATTACATTTGGTGGATCAGTGGCTGGGCATCGACGTGGGATTGGAATTCAGCCGTCCGACGCAGTTATGGACCTATCCGATCGAAACCGTCAGCCAATCTGAGGGCGGTTTCGAACTGGTTCACCAATCGGTTTGCGTGCAGCCGCATTGGCACATCCAGGGCGATGCCGACGGCCGCTGGAGCGTGGCCATCCAGTTAACGCTCGATACTTCGGCGGCGGAAACTCGCCTCCAGTCTGAAACGGTCGAAAAGGCGCCCGTGGCCGCTCACTGAGCCGCGCCGCCAGAGCAAGCCAATCGACCACCGGGCGAAATTCGGTTTGCCCGAACGCCACTTCGGCCAGAAGCGGTGCGTCGCAGTGGATTTCTAACTGTCGGCGGTTGTCGGGAACGCTGGGATCATTATCGGGCGGGGCGGCGCGATTTAGCATGATGCCGGCGACAGCCGGTCCTTCGTGAATTGTGCGGGCGGCGATCAGGGTTTGGATTGTTTGGTTGATTACGCCGATTTGATTTCGGGCGACGATCAGCAGCGGGTAGCCGAAATCGCGGGCCAGATCCGCCACATATTCCGAATCGCTCATCGGGCTCATAAGTCCGCCCGCGCCTTCGATCAGCAGAAAATCGGACCTTTCGCGCCAGTAATCCAAGCCGCTTCGCAGCAACTTTGAGTCGAGTGCTTTTCCTTCTTTTACCGCCGCCAGATGCGGGGCCAGCGGCGCCGCAAAACGTTGCGGGCAGACGTGCTCCAAGTCGCCCGGCGACCCGGCGGCGCGCGACAACTCCACGGCATCGTCCGAAACCAGCCGGTTGTCTTCCATGCGGCACGCACTGCCGGCCGGCTTGTACACGCCCACCCGCGCGCCGGAAGCCACAACCGCCCGGGCGATCATGGCCGCCACGTGTGTCTTGCCGACGTCGGTGTCGTTGCCGGTGATGAACAATCCCACGGGTTTTCGCATAGTAGAAACTACGCTACCATGACGGGTTCGCCCTGTGAATAACGCCGTGCCATGACTAATAGCAAATCGCCACGCACTGAATCGCCACCGCAACGCGTGAACGTTGCGCTAGTGCAGATGAGTTGCGTGGCCGACAAGCAGAAGAACGTCGAAAAAGCGCTACGGCGCATCGCCGAAGCTGCCTCGGCCGGAGCAAATATCGTTTGCCTCCAGGAGCTGTTCCACGGTTTATACCCGTGCCAAAGTGAAGATCATGCGAGGTTCGAGGAGGCTGAACCGATTCCAGGGCCAGTGAGCGAAGCATTATCGGCGGCAGCGCGCGAGCATAGAGTGGCGGTCGTGGGTTCGATCTTCGAGCGGCGGGCCGCCGGCGTCTACCACAACACGGCAATCGTATTCGACGCCGACGGCCGAACTGCCGGCCTTTATCGCAAAATGCACATTCCTGACGATCCGAACTACTACGAGAAGTTTTATTTTACGCCGGGCGATCTGGGATTTGCCGCATTCGACACGCGCTTTGGCCGGCTGGGGCCGTTGGTGTGCTGGGATCAGTGGTATCCGGAAGCGGCGCGTGCTACGGCACTGCGTGGTGCTCAAATTCTGTTCTATCCCACGGCCATCGGCTGGCTGCATGCCGAGAAAGCGGAATTCGGCGAAAGCCAGCATTCCGCCTGGGAAACGATGATGCGCAGCCACGCCATCGCCAACGGCTTGTTTGTGGTGGCCGTGAACCGTGTGGGCGCCGAGAGCGGAATAGAATTTTGGGCGCCTCCTTCGTGGCCGACCCTTACGGCAATATACTGGCACGGGCATCACACGAGCAGGAAGATACCCTGATCGTGGAGTGTGATTTGGATTGTATCAATGTCGTGCGCACGCATTGGCCGTTTTTGCGCGATCGACGCATCGACGCCTATGGCGACCTGACACGGAGGTATGTCGATTGACTGCTCGACTCACGACGATCGCAGAATCCGTCACGCCATCCTCCCTGGGCTACCGCATGCCGGCCGAATGGCAGTGGCATGCTTCCACCTGGCTTGCCTGGCCGCACAAATTGGAAAGCTGGCCAGGGAAGTTTGAGCCGATTCCGCCGCTGTACGCGCGGCTTGTTCGCACCTTGGCGCACTTCGAGCCGGTGAACGTGTTGGCGGGCGGCGCCGCCGTGATGGCCCAAGCCAAGGCGCTGGTCGGCGACGTGCCGAATGTCACATTGCACGATATACCCACGAACGATGCTTGGACCCGCGATCATGGCCCCACATTTCTGGTTGGCCCGCCGGGTTCGCAGCCGGCACTGGTTGATTGGGGCTACAACGCCTGGGGCGGCAAATATCCGCCATTCGATTTGGACGATGCTGTACCGGCCCGCGTCGCCAGTTTATTGGGCCGCCGATGCTTTACGCCGGGCATCATTTTGGAAGGGGGCGCCATTGACGGAAACGGCCGCGGAACAATTCTCACGACCGAGCAATGCTTGTTGAATCCGAATCGCAATCCGGACCTTGATCGATCCGACATGGAGCAATACCTAGCTGATTATCTCGGCGCCGACAAAGTGCTTTGGCTTGGCGAAGGCATCGAAGGCGACGACACCGACGGGCACATCGACGAACTGGCACGCTTCGTGGGTCCGCGCACTGTGGTGGCGGCGCGGGAGGAAGATCCGGCCGACGCCAATCGCAAACCGCTGCGCGAAAATTTCGAGCGGCTCAAGAAGATGACCGATCAGGATGATCGGCCCCTGGAAGTGGTTCCACTGCCGATGCCGCGCCCGATTTATTACGAAGGCCAACGGCTGCCGGCTAGTTACTGCAATTTCTACATGGCCAATGGCGTGGCAATTGTGCCGCAATTCGACGATCCGGCCGATAGCCGCGTGATCGACATTCTGGCCGAATTGCTCCCGGATCATGAAATCATCGGCCTGCCGGCGCGCGATTTAGCGTGGGGCTTAGGCGCGTTCCACTGCATCACGCAGCAGGAGCCGGCAGTTACGAACTCTGCTGCTAATCAATAGCATCCCGCCGCCGACGCCGATCAGTACTAGTGCAGCGGGCTCGGGAGCCGCCACCGGCAGAATGGGTGGGCCGCCGACGGTGGCAAAGTTCTCGTCCAGGGCGTCGGCGCGGAAGCCGTAGAAGCCGCCGTCATCGAGCGTCTGCACCACGTCGCCGTTGAAATCGCGTCCGCTGATGCCGATGTTCGATTCCGTCCAACTGACGTCGGCGCTCGTATAGCTGCCCAAAAAATAATCCCAAAATCGGCTGTCGACGTTGTAGTCCGGTTCGTCGCTGTCGGGTGGATACGTCAGCTTGCTGATCAACAAGTTCGGTTCATCCGACGAGCCATAATCGTTGTACTCCATGTCGAGCGCCCCGGCGGCGTCGAGGGCCAACATGGCGTTATCGGCCGTGTCGGTGCCGTCCCAGTGATAAACTAAGCCATAGGTGCCGCCTCCGGTCATGCCAAAGTCGACGACGAAGTACGCAGTATTTGCTCCGCTGCCGGCGGAATATTGCGAATCGAAAAATCCGCCGGGCAAAGGAACACCTGTCAAAGGCGAGGCCAGCGCCTGCGCGGAGAATATGATTGTGGCGATGCAAGCCGCGATTAAATTTCTCATTGCTAGTTGCTCCGCTTAGTTAGTACGAACCATCGGCGATAATTTCGCGCTGCTCGCGCGTGCACAGCGCGAACAGGACGTTGAGATCGATCAATTGCGAAAGAAAATGGACGGACGCATCGCAAAACACGACGTTGGCGCCGCCGGGGTGATCGCTCCAGATTTCGTTGTTCTGGGTTTTGTTGATGCCGCCGGTGACGTCAAAGATGTTCTGGCCGTTGATCCACGTTCCGTGTTGCAAGCCATCGCGTCCCGAGTCCTCGGCGACAATGATCGTTTGCGACAGGCCATCGTGAATCTGGCCTGCGGAGATCGGCCGTTCGTAGATCATCGTGCCGTTGCCCAACGGCAGTTTCGGGTCGCCCACGCCGAACATGCCGCCATAATCGATGTACGCCAGGTCGTCGCCGGGATCCCACGTTGCGTTTCCGTTGACGTCGGCGGTAGTCGGGCCGGAACGAGGCGGCGTGGAGCCTGGACGCGGCGGGAGTGTGCCGGTCGACGGACAAAGGTAAATCGAGATCGGCGTACGGCCAGCGTCGTGATTGGACTGACTGTTGTATGGCTGTGTTTCATCAAACAGTCGCCAAACGCTTTGCTCTTCGAGGTAGGGAAGCAAATATGCCGACCAGGCGATTTGGACATGTGGACTGGCCTGGCAGCCCTTACAACCGATTGGGAATGCTTTCTTGACTGCGTGAAACTGATTTAATCCGGCGCCGATTTGTCGGAGGTTTTTTTGGCACTGCATGCAGCGGCTGGCTTCGCGGGCGCCTTGCACCGCCGGCAGCAATAGCGAGATCAAGATGCCAACAATGGCGATCACCACCAGCACTTCAACCAAAGTGAACGCCAGCCGCGGCGATGGTGGGTGCGAGTCCATAGTTGTGCAAGAGCGCGCAGCGGCAAACATCGATCACCAGAGCCGGCGCGCGCACTTGCGGCGCAAGGCTCTCGCGAACAAAGCGGCTACCGAAGCGCGATTAGCAGATCCTTACAGGAGACAACGTTGGCCGATGCTGTCCCTCGCAGCTCAGCGGCAAACCGGCATTGGTAGGTCTTCTGACTTCCGAGCCGCACATCGCCGGCCTTCTCGCCGCCGGTTTCCAAAAATTGAAAATCGTCGGCAATGGCAACAGAAAAGCGACATGCGTTACCGCTCGGTTACAGCGGCGGGGCCGTCCCGGAATTGCACCGGAGTTCCCTGTTTGTCGACCGGAAAAAGCCGCTCCGGCCGACCACCAACGCACTGTGAACGAATCTAACCGTGGATCCCGGGCGTGTCAAGGACGACGTGGGTCGAAAGGTCGAAAAGCCCAAACGTCAAAGTGTGCGCCAGGCTCCATCTTTTGGACCTTTAGACTCTTCGACTTTCCAACTCTTCCTCTACGCCAGCCGTAGCCGTTCGCGCTCCAGCCGCTCTGCGATAAATCCAACCGCTCGCGAGGCCATGTAATTGAAATACTCGAAGCTGTGTCCGCCGTGGGAGGTTTCCAGATCGTGCTCGTGCGGCACGCCCAGGGCATTGAGCTTCATATGCAGCCGATCGCAGCTTTCGTGCCAGTGATCGGCTGGATCGCAGCAAAACCAGATGTTGCGCGGCCAGTTGAGCGGATGCACGTGCAGCGTAGCGGTATCTTGGCGAGCTTGCTCCGGATCGGCATACATTTGCTGCAGCATTTCGTCGTCGTTCCATCGTAGCTGATAGTCGATCGCCGGCGAAATTGCAGCCGCCACGGGAAAGGTACTGGGATGTTTGAAGGCCAATCGCAGCGCGCCTTGGCCCCCCATGCTGATGCCCAACAGCGCAATTCGCGGCGGCCCAGCGTTCCAGTTCGCGCCGATGTAACCCATCACATTGTCCAACACATGCCGCTCGGCGGTCAGTTGCGCATCGAATTCCGGACAAATGCGGTCGGTCCACCAACTGCGCCGTGTCATTGGGCCGATTACGCGCAAGCCGTGCCGCGCCAATTCGGCCGTGAATGAGGGTTGATCGATCAGCCGATTCATTTGCACCGGGTGCAGATAGATAACCGTATACCCGTGCGGGCTCGGTGCGGCAGGCTCGTAAACATCGCACGGCTTGCCGGCGACGTCGATGGATGACCAACTTCCAGCAGCAGGCATAAGGCCGGATTCATTCGACGAATAGTGGGAAAAGAGTCTCTCGGTGATACGCTCTACCGGGGCGGCTGTCTACCCTTTAGAATGTTCGCTTGCACGGCCAGCGCCCGATCATCGCTTGCGAAGGACGGATCCTGTGAAAGTCATCCTCACCGCCGACCAGCTCAATGAGGGCGTCGATCGGATGGCGGCCGAGATCGCGGAGTTCTATGCCGACCGCCCGCTGACAATCGTGGGCGTGCTCACCGGCAGCATCGTGCTATTGGCCGATCTGATCCGCCGCCTGACGATGCCCATGCGGCTCGGCCTGGTGCAGGCATCCAGCTACCGCGGAACAGCCACGGATCCGGGCAAACTGGTAGTCAACATGGAAATGCTGCCCGACATCCAAGGTCGCCACGTGCTATTGGTGGACGATATATTCGATACCGGCAAAACGCTGCTGGCTTTGGTCGAACAGCTTCGCAAGTTCAGCCCGGAAAGCATTCGCAGCGCGGTGCTGCTGCGAAAGCACGGCCGTAAAGCGGTCGTGATGGAACCGGATTACGTGGCGTTCGAAATTCCAAACGCATTCGTCGTGGGCTACGGGCTGGACTATCAAGATGCGTACCGCAATCTGCCTTATTTGGCCACCTTGGAAGAGCACGAGATCGGCAAGAAGATCGACTAGGAAAAGAAAGCGCGGTTCAGGCAACGGAAATTCCTGAACCATCCGCTTTGCTGAATTCTGTGAATCATCCGCCTGGGACATTGTTCACGCGATGCGTCGCATTCTGCACATCATTCCCAATCTGGATCGCGGCGGCACGGCAAAACAACTTGCGCTGCTGACGACCGGCCTGCCGCGGGAGCGTTTTGAATGCCACGTTGTCGCGCTGAATTCCGCGGGGGCGGTGGCCGCCGATCTGCGGCAGTGCGGAATCGAAGTGCACGTGATCGGCCGGCGGTGGCGAATTGATCCCATGGCGTTTTGGCGATTGCGGCGGCAGATTCACCGCCTTTACCCGGATGTCGTTCACACCTGGTTGTTCGACGCCAATACGTATGGCCGTGCAGCGGCACTGTCGGATCACGTGCGGCCGCTGGTGGCCACGGAGCGCGGCGTCGACGTGTGGAAAATGGATCATGAATTGGCCATCGACCGGCGGCTTGCGCATTGCACCGATCGAATTGTCGTCAACAGCACCACGGTTCAGGATTTCTACGTCCACGCCGGTTTACCTCCGCGGCAAATTTCCGTCATTCCCAATGCCGTGCCCCCTGCCAACCACAATTCCCTCTCGCGCAGCCAACTGTTCGGCGATCTTGGGCTGCCGCAAGATGCCAAGTTGATTGCGTATGTTGGGCCGCTGACTGTGCAAAAGCGATTGAAAGAATTGATCTGGGCGGCAGATCAACTGCGGGCCGTAGGCGTGCCGGCCCACTTGTTGATTGTCGGCGATGGGCCGTTGCGCGCGGCATTGGAGCGATACCGGCGACTCAACCGAATTGAAGAGCGCGTGCATTTTTTAGGGCCGCGCAACGATGTGCCGAAACTGCTCGCGCAAGTCGACGTGCTGTGGCAGGCCGGCTGGTGCGAGGGGCAATCGAACGCCATTCTCGAGGCCATGGCCGCCGGCGTGCCCGTGGTGGCCGCCGATGCTCCGGGAAACCGCGAACTGGTGATCGAGGGGGAAACCGGCTACTTGGTGCCGATGCGTCAGCGTGCCGGTTTTGCCCGTTGTACATTGCCGCTGATCGAAAATCAGGAACTTGCCAAACGCCTTGGTGCGGCGGGCCGCAATCGCGTGCTACAGTATTTTCGGGTAGAAGAGATGGTTTCCCGCTACTGCCGCTTATACGACGAGCTGTTGGGCTCCTGACGGGGTCCGTGCTACGCTCCCTTTAGCCTGATATACCGCGCCGGTACAATGAACGGCAGAAGTCCGTCTACCACGTAGGAGAGTGGTGATGCTTTTGGAAGATAGCAAGCTGCAGCGCAATATTTTGGCGGTCGTGTTGGCCGGCGGCCGAGGCACTCGCTTGGAGCCGTTGACTCGCGATCGGGCGAAGCCTGCGGTGCCTTTTGGCGGCGTCTATCGCATCGTCGATTTCACGCTGTCCAACTGCCTCAACAGCGGCCTGCGGAAAATCCTGGTGCTTACCCAGTACAAGGCGATGAGCCTGGATCGCCATCTGAGCCTCGGTTGGAAAGGCTTGATGAGCCGCGAATTGGGCGAGTTCATCGACGTCGTGCCGCCGCAGCAGCGCATCGACGAACATTGGTATCAGGGCACCGCCGACGCCGTCTACCAAAACATCTACACCATCGAAAAGGAACGGCCCGATTATGTGGTGATCTTGGCCGGCGACCACATCTACAAGATGAACTACCGCACGATGGTCGATTTCCACCTGGAGCGCGAAGCTGACCTGACGGTGGGCGCACTGCGCGTGTCGGTGGAAGAGGCCCGGCATTTCGGCGTGATGCAAGTCGATAAAGACGCCAGAGTAATTGGTTTTGAGGAGAAGAGACACGATCCCAAAACGATTCCCGGCGATCCGCACCGCTGCCTGGCCTCAATGGGCATTTACGTGTTCAACGCCCGATTTTTGTTCGAGCAATTGTGCCTCGATGCAACACAGCCGGGAAGCCAACACGATTTCGGCCGCAACATCATTCCCGCGGTGATCGATTCGCACCGCGTAATGGCCTTTCCTTTCCGCGACGAAAACCGCAAGCAAGATGCCTACTGGCGCGACGTGGGCACCCTGGATGCCTATTACGATGCAAACATGGACCTCGTGTCGGTCGATCCGCTGTTGAACATGTACGACATGCAATGGCCCATCCGTACTTATCAGCCGAACTTCCCCCCGCCCAAGTTTGTGTTTGCCGAAGGCGGGGCCGACGCCCGCCGAGGAGAGGCGCTCGACAGCGTCGTTTGTTCCGGCTGCATCGTTTCCGGCGGGCAAGTGCGGCGCTCGATCTTAGGACCCAACGTGCGGATCAACAGTTATGCGAAGGTGGACGATTCGATCGTGTTCGAAGGGGTCGATGTCGGCCGCCACGCGCGAATCCGCCGCGCCATCATCGACAAAGGCGTGCAAATTCCCCCCGGCACGATGATCGGCTACGACCCGGAGCAGGATCGCTCGCGCGGTTTTCTAGTCACCGAACGGGGCATCACGGTAATCGCCAAGGCCGACGGTTCCGAACCGTTTGTCGAAGCGGAACTGGCCGACCGGGCGATGTAGCTGCGGCCGCGGCCGCTACTTCCGCGGTGCTAATGTTTACTGCGGGCCGGCGTCGTCTTCCATGCCTTGGATGTAGCTCCGCAGCCGCTCCAGCTCATCCGTCAAGTTCAGCACTTTGAGCATATTTTCCACGCGCTTCAGCAGCTCCAGTTTGTTCACCGGTTTGCTGATGAAGTCGTCGGTGCCGGCGTTTACGGCCCGTTCGATGTCGCCCAGTTCGTTCAGGGCGGTGACCATCAGAATCATGATGCCGTGGGTCTTGGGATTCTGCTTCAGCGTGCGGCACACCTCGAAGCCGCTTAGCTTGGGCATCATCACATCCAACAGGATCAGGTCGGGTTTGAACGATTCGACTTTGTCGAGCGTATCACGCCCGTCGACAGCTACGGCAATTTCGCAATCGATATCGGCCAAAAACGCTTCCAACAGTTCGACGTTGGGCACGTTGTCGTCGGCGATCAGAATCCGACTCTTGCGCGGGGCAGACTGAGCTTTGGCCATGGCGGATTGCCGCGAGATGGTTGCCGGGTGGTCCATTGGAAGTGTCGATTATAGGGGCCAAGGCGGTCGCCGTGCAGAGGGATTTGTCGAACAAGTTCCCCCCGATAAACAGCCTGCGACGGGAACCGCCCGCGATTCAGCCGCGACGATCTTTCCCACCGCAGCGACGGTAAACACAAATCTCAAGCCCGTGCTGCCGCGGACCGAAACAACTCAGCAAGTGTTGCTCTCCACCGGCGGCGGGATCTCGCCGCGCTTCATCCAGTCGGCCAGGGAAGACTCGGTTTAGCCGCGCCTTACCTTGTCAGGATGATGGTCGCCGAGAGCACGCCGGCTTCAATTCAGTTCAAAACATCATGCAGGCGGCGCTCGACAAAAACCCTCTCGCGGTGAACGGATACCGCGGCGACTATTGGCAGCAATCGCGCCGTCCGCTGTCTAGTTTGGCGTTTGTAACGCCCTTGCTGGCCATCTACGAAGCAGGAGAGCTCTGGCTGGGGCCGCAGGCCATGCGCAACGGCGCCGATGTCTGGATGCGGCAACTGTTGGATTGGTTGGGTTTCAGCCAATACTTCTTGTTGCCTCTGTTGACTGTTGGACTTCTGGTCGGCTGGCACTACCTGACGCGGCAACCTTGGCGGATTTCGGTAAGCGTGCTGTACGCCAAGCTCGCCGAGTGCGTCTTGCTGGCCGTGGCGCTGGTAGTGATTGCGCGGGTTCAGGGAACTTTGCTGTCGCTGGTCACACCGGGGCAGGAGAATTGGGCCATGCACGCCTCGATCGGCGAAGTCGTCGAAGGAGTGTTTCGCCGATTCGTGGTGTTTGTGGGCGCCGGAATCTATGAGGAACTCCTATTCCGCCTGGTGATGCTTTCGCTAGCGGCCTGGCTGTTGCGCTTCTGTGGCTGTGGTTCAAATTTGTCGCTGGCCGGGGCCGCGCTCAGCACCAGTTTGATGTTCGCCGCGGCTCACCACCTGGGAATGCTAGGTGAACCATTCCAGTGGTACACGTTCCTGTTTCGAATGACGGCTGGTTTGTTCTTTGCGACGCTGTTTATCTACCGCGGGTTTGGCGTGGCCGCGGGCACGCACGCCGTGTACGACGTTTTAGTCGGATTGTTCTAATCCGCTCGGGCCGCGGCGACTTCTGCGGACCGCTCATTGATACGTTGCCGGACGAACCTCTGCAATCGATCGGCATTCCGGCCGCCTGCTAGCACCGCGGAAAGTCGCTGGTAGAACCACCAGGCGCCAATTGTCAAGTACCCCGCCTGGTGCTGTTTTCTTCTTCTCAAATATGTCTTTGAGTGGTTGCAATTCGCAAATATAATGTGGAAGAACACAGTTGTTTTGCAACTAACTCTCGCGGCCATTTGTGTCACTTGCGCCGGCCGAACGCCGGACAAATCGGAGAAGGGTCCTCAGCCGTGCTTTCCGTCCGTCCGAAAATCGCCGAATTGGTGTTTCAACTGTTCGGCCGGCCCTTGCACCCGGAATTGTTCGAAGTGTTTAGCACCCGGCAGGTGGCTCGCGGCGATTACGAGGCCACAATTCACATCACCAGCGCCGGCCACGTGGTGTCTTGGCGGTATCGTGGGCTAACTCTGACCGAGGTTGCCTGCAGCGCGCAGCATCCGCTGCCGCAAAAACGCCGCCTGCTGCACTATCGGCTGAAAGGCGAGCGGACCGATCAACTCGATTGCCGCGGCGGGGCGCGCTATCAGATGAATTTTCAACTCGAACCGGTGCAGCCGGCCGCGTTTTGGACATTTCAGAAGGAATTGACCGCCGAAGGCGTTCGCCAAGGGATGTTGCACCGTTTCGATTCCAGCGGCCGCATGGCGCTGGGCGCCCTGAGCTACGTGAATTTGGAAACCCGCAACCGCAGCTTACTGGTGCAGGCCTTCCACACGTTCCCCGACGACTACGCGCTTGTGAAAAGCCAATCGCTGTTTCAAGTGCCGTGATTAGAGAGTGATGAACTCCGCAATCGCCTCGTTCACCACGGCAGGATTTTCCAACGGCGCCAGATGACCGGCATGCGGCACGGAGACCCAAGCTGCGCCGGGAATTGCATCGGCCATTCGTCGCATTTCGTCAACCGTGGTAAGTTTGTCCTGCTCGCCGACGATTACCAAGCTGGGCACGTCGATGCTATGCAGTATGTCCCACGCATCGCCGCGTGCGGCCATTCCTTCTAGCGCTGCGGCGAGCCCTGCCGGCTGGTTGTTGACGATCATCTGCCGCACGCGCTCGATCAAATACGGATGCTTTTCGCGCGTGTAAGGTGCGAAGAGCTTGGGAATCATGGCTTCGGCTGCAACCTCCGAGCCTTCGGCAAGCAATCTGGCCGCCAACTGCCGCCGGCCTGCCGCGCCTTCCGGTGTATCGGCAGCGGTGCGAGTATCGCACATGATCATTGCCAGTACCCGTTCTCGATGCTTCCGCCAGAATTGCCACCCGACGTAGCCTCCCATCGAAAGCCCGCAGAAAATCACTTTCTCGTGAACCTGCAACTCCGTCAGGAGGTTGTTCAAGTCATCAGCCATTTGTTCCATGGTAACGCTGCCTGGCGTAACGTCGCTGCCGCCGAAGCCGCGCAAATCGGGCGCAATAACCCGGCAATGGTCGGAAAAATAATCGATCTGTCGCTGCCACTGGGAGTGATTCAGCGGGAAGCCGTGCGCCAAGAGCAGCGGATAGCCGCGATGCCCGCGCTTGACAACCGCCAACTGTGCATCTCCCACGGATATGCGTTGCATGCAATCAATATGTTCTGAAAGGAGTTAAGCGACAAACGGATAGACCATCCGCCTACTTCTTGCCATTTTTTTCCAATTTCGATTTGAACTCGGCCAGGGCCCGCACAATCTGCTGCGTGTACGGCTCCATTTCCACCGCGTGGGTTTGATATTTCACCGCGTTTTCATAATCCCCCTTGGCCGCAAAGCAGTGCGCCAGCGTGTCGAGATAGCCCGACTCGGTAATTCCCAATTCCGGCGGCAGTTGCCGCGCCAATTCGATCGACTTCTGCGAATACTTGATCGCCTGGTCGAAATCCCCCTCTGTGTTGCCGATCAGCCAAGCATATTCGTTGTAGTAATTGCACAGCAACGCATCATCGGAGTTTTCGTTGATTTGGCTGCGAAGTTTGTCAGCCGCCTCATGTACCAGATCCAATGCCCGCTTTCGCCGCTCCGGATCGCCGGCCGACGAACGATAAAGCGCAATCAACAAGTCCACGTCGGTTGGATTCTCGGCATAACCCATCCTCCAGATGTTTCCATTGCTGCTGCCGCTCGTTTTGCGCTGCATAGTGGCACGCGTAAAAAAAATGCATCCGTGCCGCCGGCGGCAGCGATTGATCGAGCTGCTGCACGCGCTGCAGCAATGCGCCGTCGCTGGTCATCGTATCGACCAGTTTTTGCAGCACTTTGGCGGCCGATAAATCGCGTTGCTCGTCGTGCAACATTTCACTCAATAACGTGTGGGCCCGGATCCATTCTTCCGAACCTTGAGTCTGAGGCCAGCCGATCACGTGCCGGTATTCTCGTTCGCTCCAGTCGTACAAGCTGCGTTCTTGCAGTTGCCGTGCGATGCGCAAATGTTCCGAAATATTTTGCGGACTGAGCTGGTATGCCTGTTTGGCCAGTACTTCCGCTTGCGTGGTATCGTTCTGCAGTTTCCGGGCCTGAGCCACCGAGTACAGCAACAAAGGGTTGCTGGCGAAAGTATGCTCAAATCGCGCGGCCACTTCGTCGACCAATTGCCAGGCCTTTTGCTTTGACAAACCAATCGACAAGTTGCATCAGCGCCTGGGGATCGTCGGTTTCCAGTGCAATCATTTTCCGCATGACTTCCACCGCCCGCTCCTGCTTTTTCAGGTTCAAGCAGCATTTCCGCCTGACGCCGCTCCAGTGCCAGAACGATCATGCTGTTGGTATCGGCGGCCGATTTATCCAGCGTTGCCAGTTCGTCGTCCACCAGCTTGGTCCATTGGGCGAGGGTTTGTTGCGGGTTGGCGTCGAACTGCAGATCGGTTCGCAACCACCGCGTCGCCGGTCGTGCGCTGCTGCCCAGGGCGTGTTCGATGGTTTTAGCTCTCTGGCTGCGATCCGCTTTCCGAGGGATCGACCGACATCTTCGCCAGAATCAGCAGGGCGCCTTGTTTCGAGACCACAGGCGATTTCTCGAAACGCACCAGGCGGCACAGCGGCTCCAAGCCCACATCGCCGGGCAGCTTGATCAATTGCTCCAGTGTTGCCATCCGGTCCGCGTCGCTCTTCGCCTCGTAATTCGCAGAAGGCGTTTTACCAGCGGCGAATCGGTGTCCCGCGTCCATTCGATGCGAATTCGCTGCACCAGGTACCGTGCCCGTGAAGCAATTTCGATATCGTCGTTGTTTTCAGCCTCGCTCAGTGCGTCGAATGCTTCCGGGCCCGAGCCGAGCAAGCTCTTCTTGCGCTTGTTGGCGGACCGAATATCGATCGTCGCCCAGTTGTTCGATCAGCTCGAGCGATCCGCGCCTGCAACGATTCGGCCGTTGACTTCGCGGATCGATGTCGACGGCGCTTTGATCGGCCCGTGCGATCGGCTCATTGGCCTGCGACCGGATGACATATCACGATTAGGAACACGGCGCCGCATGCAAACAAACCACGTGAATGGCGCACGCGGCGGATTGCCCAGCATTTGAACCACCTAGATGCCCGCGATGGTCAGGCTACTTCTTCTTCAGCATACGTCAGCACCCTGTTAGCCGGCAAGCGAGCCGCGACCGCCGCAGTTGGCTTATCTCCGCCAGAATTGGCCGCATAGATGTCGCAACTATCGACGCACGGTCACTTGCGAGCGTTCCGACAGCATGTCGAACACGTCGGCCATGTCGCGCTCGTTGATGCGTACGGCAGCCACGCCGGGCGTGCCGGCATCGTCGGGAACGCACAGATGCAAATCGCCGCCCAAGCTCACGTACGGCCGCCGGGCGCCATTGGCAGGATTATCGGCGGAAAATTTAGTGACGGGATAGGTGCCGTCGGGCTTTTGAGTTTCCCGACCGCCTTGCACCGCAAAACGTCCGGCATACATGCCGTCGACGAACAGCGCCAGCCAATGCTCCTGCAGATTCAGTTGCGCGTGGAATGGACCTCGGACAATCTTCAACTGCTGCGCCGGGATTCAGTGGCGCGGGGCTTTGGATGCCATTGATTTTGGCCAGCAGTTGCCACGGCACCTGGCATCCGTCGGCGATGCTCTCCAATGTGTCGCCCGGCTGCACTACGTACGGCGGACCAAGCCAAGGATCGGGAGAGTAGATCACCGTGCCGGCCAATTGGCCCAGCGTTTCGACAAGTTGGTTTTGATCGGCCGTTGACAGCGCCGGATGATCGTACCATTTCGACAATTCGCGCAAGGCTTCAACCAGCTTTCCGCCCGCCAGTAGCGATTGCGCGTAACGCATCGACGAGGCAAATTCGCTGCGGGCGCGTTCGGTTTCCGCCGCCGCATCATCGCGTGGCGGCGCCGCCGAGGCTTCGGTAGAGGCCGTCGCCGGATACCTGTCGATTGGCGCGCTCGCCGCAGGCGGGTGCGCCGGTTCGCTGTGGGCTAAGGGCGGTGGAGCAGCAGCCTGTGCGGCCGGCGTTCCAATCCCAAACGGTAACGAGCTGCCGCCAGCCAGCGGAGATGCCGACGGCGCCGATCCTGGGGATGAACTTGCACGTGCCGGAGCCACGTCATTGCGGTTGTGCGCGGTTTTCGCGGGCGGCGCGGGCTTGTTCCAATTCGGCGCCACGCGCGGCGGCGGCTCCGGGGCGGCGCTTGGTTCAATGCCACGTAGACCCCATAGCCTACGCCTCCCAGCACCATGAACAGCAAAAGTGGCTTGAGCGATTCCACGATCAACGTGCGTTTTGAACCACGATAAGGAACTGAAAAATCTGCGGGATGATAGCGGCACGAGTTGGCCGATGCCATGCCATTTCCGCGGTGCTAGCAACGGATAGCGAATGGCTCTAGTCTCCGTGCACTTGCCGCAGCCGAGCGGACAATCGCAGCATCAATTGAATCCGTTCAAACTCGGCCAGCCACTCCTGCGCCACGCAGTTCAGCAAATTCCTGGTTTGGCGGGGCAATGCCGGTCGGGCAGGAAGGGCCCAATTGATCCACGGCCATCTGCCGATATTTCGCCAGTGTGCGGTCGCCGTACATACCGCAAAACTGATTGTCTTCGCTGAGCAGCACCACGATCGGCACTCGATTGCCTCCGCATAGTTGCACGGCCGCTTGGAAATCGGCGTGCAGGTCGCGATCGAAAAAGCGCACCTCAATCGGCGGCGCGAACTCGGCGAAGCGCTCGAAGATCGGGCATTGATTCACACAGTCACCGCACCACGCGCCGGCCAGGCACAGCACTTTCATCTCGCGAACAAAGCCGGAAAGTACTTGAAGCTGCTCCAGCGTCAGCGACACGCTGTCATACACTGCCTGCCAGCGCCGGCGGTATTCCTCGGTGCCGTGCCGGGCAAGAAAATCTTGGTATTTCAGACCTTGCGGATATTTTTCGGCGAAATTGAACATGAGTGAGGCTTGCAGGGGGCGGCAAAAGTCCGATATGATCGGCGGTTTCAATGCCGAAATCATTCTTACTACGAGGAGCCGCGACGGCAATGTCTGACGAAAAAGTTCACGTTCATTGGCACGAGCATAGTGTTGGCCGCGAGGAGCGCGAGGCGCTCAATAAACATAAAGGGTGCGTCGTGTGGTTCACCGGGCTGAGCGCCTGCGGCAAAAGCACGATCAGCAACCTGGTGGATCATAAGCTGCACTCGGTGGGCATACGCAGCTTCGTGCTGGATGGCGACAACGTGCGGCACGGCTTAAACGCTTCGCCGGCAATGCTTGAAAGAGCGCCATGGCGAGGAATTTTCCAAACGATTTGGGCTGGGGTTTTCTGCGCAAGACCGCGAAGAAAATATTCGCCGCATCGGCGCCGTGGCGAGCTGTTTTGTTCGGCCGGCATCATTGCGCTGACGGCTTTATCAGCCCCTATCGGCGCGATCGCGATGCGGTGCGGGCCAAATTGAAACCGGGAGATTTTATCGAGGTATTTGTCGACGCCCCGATCGAGGTATGCGAGAAGCGAGATCCCAAGGGGCTCTATAAGAAAGCCCGCGCAGGCGAGTTGAAGGGATTTACCGGCATTGACGACCCCTACGAGGCTCCGGAGAAACCTGAACTTCGCTTGGACGCTGCGGCCAAAGATGCCGAAACATTGGCCGACGAAGTCATCGCTTACCTGAAAAAGTCGGGAAAATTAAAATAGCGCAGGCCCACGAGATGCCGCAGTACGGGTGCTAGCGGTGCATTGCGTGGAGCAAAGCCTATACCGCGGTGTTGCACCGAACGATCCAGATCGCGCGATTCGAAGTCTCTTCGACGCCATCTACATAATTCGAGAACTGCAGCTATGGCGGCATTGACACGCATCAGGCCGCAGTTTTAGAGTGACTGTAGCCCTGGGGCATCTCATTTTTCACGCCGGCTGGCCGTCAAAGGGAACAGGCGGAAAACCGGAAGGAACGTTCGGAAGAACTCTGGGGCTGGGCGTGTCGTAATCTTATCATGTTGCGGTCTGACAACCGTTAGGGAACCTCAGGGACGATTCTCTGCCGCCTTGCCGCCGCGCCGTGTGGAAGGACCATCCGCACGAACAGCCGTAGGAGGAATGGTGATGACGGAGAACACCACGCAGACGATCGGCGTCGCTCAAGTGGCCGGTAACCAACCCAGCGATGATCAAAAGCGGTTGCTGGCGAGAATCAAGCGGGCCGTTCGCCGCAATACCAGCGGCGGCGTACAAAAGCTTGTGGTCGAAATGCACCTTGAGGGCGTGCGGCTGAGCGGCCGATGTTCGAGTTTCTACTGCAAGCAAGTCGCACAGCAGACCGCAATGAGTTTACTGTCCGAAGCAACGCAGTTGCTCAACGAGATCGAAGTGACGTCGCTGCCGCGGTAAGGTTGGGGGCGTACCGGATTGCACGTGATTAAGCCACCGCGGCCAGCGCTTGGTCCGACTGATCCAAGCGAAACTGCAGCACGTCGGGCGCATTATCCACTGGCTGCGGAGCAACCAGCACGTGGGCCGCGGCGGCCAACTGAGGCAACCGCGGCGAGTTTTCCAACGCCACCAGCACGTTGCAGTCGGCCGCCCCACTAAAGCTTCCCTCTCCCGGCAGAAACAAGAATTCCACTTCGGGGCGGTCGCCAACATTCGCGGAATGCGCTTCCGGGGAACTTGGTATCGCACGGTCGGGCCCGGCTGAAATGCGGCTGGCGAGCCACTGATGTACTTCCTGCGGCTGCGCAGACCGGCCCACGATGCGCCAGGCTAAATCGTTCCAGCTGCGCTTAACCAGGCCGTTACGGCAACGAACCAGTCGGCCCTTGCGAGAAACATACTTTGCGTTCGGTGCGGCACTGGGGGTATCGGGCCTGGAAATCTCGCGCGGATGCCACAGGTGATACGAGAAAGTCCACCGCAAGAACGATTGCAACTGGACGCCGGCGCGGCGTAGGCGGCGGCCCAAATCGTCGTCTTCGCCGCCCCATCCGCAGAAGTTTTCGTCGAACCCATTGACCCGGCGGAAATCGTCCCGCCAGATGCTAAAATCACCGCTCCGCAAACTGCGCGGCTTTCTGGGATGACGAATGAAATTATAGAACCGGTATTTCAAATCAAGCTTGCGCAAGCGGCGACGTTCGCTGGGGGAGACAACCGCAGAAAAATTGCCGCGGCGGATAGTTTCTTCAGTCATGCGCAGCGAGGCCTGTTGGTCGAGCTTGCAAACGTCGCCGATCAGTGCTACTCCACGTTGCCGGTGCGCCAGGTGTGTTGCCACGTGGTACGGCGGCAAAACACAATCGCCGTCCAGAAACAGCAGATACGGTGCGGTGGTGGCCGCCACCCCTTCGTTACGGCAGCGGGCCGCCTGAAAACCCCGCCGCGGGTGTGTGACGAACTTAACTGGAAACTCCACCTGCCGGCGGAACAGCTCGACAATTTGCAGCGTTTCGTCGGAGGAACCGTCGTCGGTAACCACCAGTTCGAATTTGCCCTGGATCTCGCGCTGGGCGGCGATCGATTCCAGTACCAGCGCCAGGCTACGCGGCCGCTGGTAGGTGATGACCGACAGAGCAATTTCCGGCATCTGTGACATCGGCAGGCAAAGGAAAAGGCAATCTGGCCGCTAGCAAGCAGAGCGGATCGCCACGAATCCGTGAATAGGTTGACCAGCACCGCTGCGGTGGCCAATAGGTGGCGAAGAATAACCCCATCGTACGATTCGGGGCAAGACGAAAAGGCAGGGCGATTAGCATGCACTTAATCCCGATCTGGCCAGAGTTTTTGTTCACCGCTACCATGTCGCCGGGCAGCAGAAAAGCCTCTTTCCTTTGGACGTTTTCGACGCCCTCAGCGGCCGCGCGGACGTGCACAGAATCGAACACAAGCGAAATTCCGAAAATGCGCCTTTCCGTAATCATCAGCACGTATAACCAGCCACAATGGTTGGAAAAGGTGGTCTGGGGTTATGCGGTCCAAATCCACCGCGATTTTGAACTGGTGATCGCCGACGATGGCTCCAACGAAGAAACCGGGCGCACGGTCGAACGCTTGCGGCGCGAAAGTGGGCTGACGATTCGACATGTGTGGCACGAGGACCGCGGTTTTCGCAAGTGTGCCATCTTGAATCAGGCTATCGTCGAAGCTTCCGCGGAATACCTGGTTTTCACCGACGGTGATTGCATTCCTCGCCGCGATTTTTTGTGGCAGCACGATCGCTTGGCTCAGCACGGCCGATTCTTGTCCGGCGGCGCCTTACGCCTGCCGGTGGATATCAGCCGGCAAATTTCCAAAGCCGATATTATTGCCGGCCGCGCGACAAATCTGGCCTGGCTCCGGACGCTAGGGCTGCGACGAAATAGAAAGCAACTGAAGCTTTTTGTCGGCGCCCGCTTGGGCACGCTTGTCGATTGGCTCAGCACCACCAAGCCAACTTGGAACGGCGGGAACTCATCGACGTGGAAGGCCGATTTATTGCGCGTCAACGGCTTCGACGAGCGGATGGAATACGGCGGCGAAGACCGCGAAGTGGGCGAACGGTTGATCCATAGCGGATTGCGCGGCAAAAGCATTCGCTATCGAGCCGTTTGCGTGCATCTCGATCATCCGCGCGGATACGTGCACCAGGCGGCGCTTCAACGAAATTTAGAAATCCGCAGCCAGACCCGGGCCACTCGCAAAGTCTGGACCCCCTACGGCATCGTCAAGCAACCGCAGCCTGTCGCAGTGTGCGCGGCTTGATCGGTGGGGCGAGCTTTCTTCATGCCCCGCGGCTGCAGGCGGCCGCCAACGGTTCCAGCCGGGCTTCAAGCGCATGCTGGCCGTAGAGAAATTCCAGTTCGATTTGGACTGCCCACAGCGGGATGTTGCCCGCGGCGGCCACATTCAACTTCACAAGATCTTTAAGGGTGCACACCAGAGCATCCGCCCGATGTGTGTTGCCCCACCGCGCCAGGTCGTTTAATTCGTCGCGAGTATAACGGTGATGATCGGGAAATTCGCGCCAGGCGACGACGCTGCATCCGCATTGATCCAAGGTGTGGCGAAAACCGGCGGGATTCCCGATACCGCAAAAGGCGGCCACGCGTCGGCCGCGGAGCGAAGCGAACTCCTCCCGTTTGCCGCCGGCCGATATCAAAGTGCGCGGGGCGTGGCGGCACTCGGCCCACACGATTTTCGGCGCATAGCATTCGACGATGCCCCGGATGCGAGCCCTCTCCGCCTCGTCCGCCAGGTCGGCGCGCGTGAGAACGGCCACTTGTGCCCGCGCGAAAGCATCGAGGGGCTCGCGCAAGGTGCCGCGCGGAAAAACGTGGCCGAAGCCGAATGGCTCCAAAGCATCTAACAGCACGATATCCAAATCGCGCGCCAACCGGCGGTGCTGAAAGCCGTCGTCGAGCAAGATCAATCGGCACTCGTGTTCCTTCACCGCCTGCCGCGCGGCGGCAACGCGATCGGAATTTTGCAAATGCGGGACGTCCGGCAGCGATTGCTCCAGTTCCAATGCCTCGTCGTTGCGCGAATCGCCGGAGGCTTTGTAACCGCGACTCACGAGCGCGACCTTGATCCCGAGACGCGCAAACCAATGGGCCAGCCACAGAACCATGGGCGTTTTTCCGGTTCCGCCCAAGGTGAGATTGCCTACGCTGACGACGGGCGCCTCCGCCCGGTGGCTCTTGAGGCGGCCAGAGTCAAAGGCCCGATTGCGGCGCCGCATGAACCCGGCGTAGGGGATTTCAGTCAGCCACAACAGGCCGCGCAGCAATCCGGCCGCCGGTCCTCGTTGCCGGCCGCTGACCAGCTCGCGAAATTCCGATGCCTTGAGCAATGAGCGTGCGAATGTCCAGTTTCAACGCGCCAGCTTACGAATAATTGCGTCGGCCATTTCGCGCGTGCCCACCGCCGTGGGATCGTCGCGCTTGGGCTTCATGTCGTAGGTGACATCCTTGCCCTCGGCAATCACGGCGGCCACGGCATTTTCCAAGCGGTTAGCCGCGTCGGCTTCGCCCAGGTGACGAAGCATCAACATGCCCGAGAGGATCAGCGCCGTGGGGTTCACTTTGTTCTGCCCCTTGTACTTCGGGGCGCTGCCGTGGGTGGCTTCGAACACCGCGCCGTCGGGCCCGATGTTCGCGCCGGGGGCGACGCCCAGGCCGCCGACCAGGCCCGCCGCCAGATCGCTCAGAACGTCGCCATACAAATTCGGCAGCACCAATATGTCGTAAAGCTCAGGCTTTTGCAGCAATTGCATGCACATGTTGTCGACAATGCGGTCTTCAAATTCGATGTCGGAATATTTCGCGGCCACTTGGCGCGAGATTTCCAGCCACAGCCCGTCGCTGTATTTCATGATGTTGGCTTTGTGTACGCTGGTGACCTTCCTTCGACCGTTCTTTCGGGCGTACTCGAATGCGTACCGCACAATGCGCTCGGTGGCCGAAACACTGATCGGCTTGATCGAGACGCCGGTTTCGTGGGCGCCGGTTTTGATTTTGTTCCCCGTCGATTTTTCGTTGATGAATTTGATCAGCTCGGCCGTTTCGGGCTTGCCGCGTTCGAATTCCACGCCGGCGTACAAGTCTTCGGTGTTCTCGCGGACGATGACCAGGTCGATCGGAACCTTTTCGAAAAAGCTGCGCACTCCGGCATATTGCTTGCAGGGCCGAACACAAGCATACAGGCCCAGCGTTTGCCGCAAATACACGTTGATGCTGCGAAATCCCGTGCCGACCGGCGTAGTGATGGGAGCTTTCAGCGCACACTTGGTGCGTTTCACGCTTTCCATCGTGCTTTCCGGCAAGGGGGAGCCGCTGCGGGCCATTACGTCGACGCCCGCCTCTTGTACGTCCCATTTGATCTTTACGCCGGTGGCGTCGATGCAGCGCCGCGCCGCGTCGGCCAATTCCGGCCCCGTGCCGTCGCCGGTAATCAGAGTTACTTCGTGTGCCATGTTCGATCTTCTGAAAAGGAAACAGCCAGCCGAGTGAGGCTAACAAATGCAGCTTGGAGCGTCAACGATTGCGGTACGATGATTGACCGCACTGCCGGAAACAAGGTATAAGCACGGGCACTTCAGAACTCCCATGACCGTGAAGTTGGAGGGGTCGAAATGAATTTATTTGCTCAGGCCGACGCCGTGGCGCGCTCCGGCGACGGTTCGTTTACGATGTGGATCATCACCGGCTTAGGAGCGGTCGCACTTTTGGCGCGCTGTGCCGAATGAGGAGGGGCTGGGGAACGCAGAATCTGCGGGTCGTCGGCTTGATTCTGGTGGCGACGTTCGTCAGTCTGCTGGCTATCTTCGAGCGTGGCCCAGCGAGTTCGGCTTTCGGAATTTTAGGAGCCATCGCCGGGTATCTGTTCGGCGCATCCGCCAGAGAAAACAAAGAGCCGGACGCCGGCTAGTCCTTTAGCGCAGTTTACCCGGAAGCGCCGCCGTGCGGCGGTCGGGTGATTGGGCGGCGGGGTGGAGCTCCCATTTTTCGTTGAAGAAATCGGCGGCCTCGATTTTACCCGGGGCGGTTGCGCCTGGCGGCGTGCGGATGTCAATGATCGCCCAGTCGGGCAGCCGTGGTACGATGCGAGCGCTGTTGGCCGAATCTGCCCGGCGGAACGTCAAGCCGCTGTTAAGCACCACGTATCGCTTGGGATTCAGGGGATTGGGATAGATCAGTAGCGGTACATGATCGGCCGCGGAGAACTTTTGTTCGCCTGCACTTACGTGTTCGGCATCCGAGCGGATCGGCAGCTTGTTGGCAATCCGTTTGATGACAGCGTTACTTTCGGCGTCGCCCCACAGAATCAGATTGGCCGAAGCAATGTCGTTGTCTGTGACGGCCGTGTCGTCTTTTATTCGTGCTTGGCCGTTGAATTGGCTGTTCCATTGATGAATCGCTAGTTCCATTTCGGATTGCACCCATTTGCCGGTGGCGTCGTGCGATGGCTTTCCTGTGGGCCGCACTATGATAAACGAATCGACAAAAGCGTCGTCGATGGGTCCTTGCAGGCCGGGGCGTTTGCGCAAACCCTTTTCTTCGCGCGCCCCGATTTTCCATTCCCCCTGATCGTCGCGATGCAATTGGCACGTCCAGGAACGATCCGATAAAACTCGCGGCGGAGTGAGGTCGTCGTTGTCGACCGTCAACACCACGTCGTTCGCCGGATCAAAGGGAGCCCAGCCGGGCAAGAAAGAAAGAGTCAAGTCCGTCACGTTCTTGGTCTCGATCGTCAATTCTCCAGAGGCGACAATTTGTGCATCGACGCGCGATTCCTGCCAATGTTCCGCCAGTCCGTCGATCTGAATCCAGCCCAAGCGATTGTAGCGCAGCGTGTAGGTGACGAAGTGGAGCGTATTGGGATTGCGATCGCGGCCGCCGGATTCGGCGATGCTGGAAATAGCCGACTCGATGGTTTGTTTAGATTGATGATCGTAAGCGTGCTTTGCGCCGGTGCCCGCAATCCGCCGCAGCGCGGTTCCTTCCGTTTGGAGTGCCGTCTCCATGAGGTCGGCCGTTCGCGTTTGCGCTTCATCTGCGTTCGCGTAGGCAATTGTCGCGCAGTGATACAAATTGGCCGCCCAGTCGGGGCAATCGTAGAGATGAAGCAGTTTGCGTTGCCACTCTGGCAGGGCTGAATAGTCGTCGTCCGTTATGTTGCCCAACTGGCGCATGCCAACAAACGAAGCGGCCGGCAGCGCGAGCATCCAACGGTCCGGGTAGTGCACGGCTAGTTGCCAGCAGCCGGCGCCGCCCGCGCCAAAGCCTCGCAAGAAAACGCGGTCGTCGTCGATGCGATATTGCCGTTTCACGGCATCGATCGCCTCCTGTACGTCTATCTCGCCGGCGAACTTGAAGGCGTTGCAACCCCGGCCGTACGGCCGCAGCACGATGGTATCGGCAATCGCAAGGTCAGCCGGTTGCTTCCGGCACTGGTCTAGAAAGTTCAGTTCATTGAGTGTCTCGTCGCCATCGTGCAATTCCACGTCGAGGCGGAATTTGTACGTTCCGGTGGCCCGATAGGAATCAGGCACCACCAGTCCGTAGGGCTGCACGGAACCGTCGATGCGCGAAACGTGGCCGCGCAGCACAAAACTGGAGGCAGTGGCCCAGGGTGATTCACCTTTCAGCAACTGGTCGGCACGAGAATTGCCCTCTTTAAGCAGTTCCTTCGCCTTGACCGCGGCAGCGGCGCTATAGAATTCGTTCAGGTGCAGTGTGGCGGCAACGGCATGAGAGAAGATTTGTATGTCGGGCAAAAGCGAATTGACCTTGGGGTCGCTTTTGGCGGCAAGCTCTTTGATCTTGCTGTCGAGATTCGCCAGATCCCGCTGCAAATCCGTGCGGTCGGCCGCCGACAATTTGCCGCTTGGCGTCGGCAGCGAAGAGGCAACTTTATGTTCGCCGCTGGTTTGAGCCGGCGCCGAAACAGCGCCGCACAGCATCACCGCCACGCAAAGCCATACCGCCGCACAGATTCGCATAATTCATCCGGTTTATGTATAGGAAAGATTGCGCTGGTTTTCTATCTAACCGATTCGAACTCATTTTGGATCGTTTGCGGCTGAAATCTAAAGTCTAAATTTATCCGCTGTATGGACCTTGTTCAAACCACCGTTGTCGGGTGTTAGACTGGATGGAAGCGAAATTGGAGCAGCGGGCCATCGTGGGCAAATTGTCCTGAGAATTAAGGCATCTAAAATGCGCTGCGATACCGTAGGTCGTCCGATGGAAATCCTGCTCGTGGAGGATAACCGCATGGATGCCCGTTTCGCGATCCGCGCTTTGGAAAAAGCCAATTTCAAGCATCGTTGCACGCTGGTGGTCGACGGCGAAGAAGCGATGCACTACTTGATGCGGCGTGGCATTTTTGCCCGTGCCCCGCGCCCCGATTTGATTCTTCTGGATTTGGGCTTGCCCAAAAAAGACGGCCGCGAAGTGTTGTCGGAAATGCGCGCGGAAGAAGAATTGAGCGACATTCCCGTCGTGGTGCTGACCGGTTCCAACGACGAGTCCGACATCGCACACACCCAAATGCTGCAGGTGGAGAGTTACCTGGTCAAACCGGTTGATCTCGACAAGTTTTTGGGCGTAGTGCGGCAGCTCAAGCAGTATTGGCACCAGGGAGTGATTCTGCCGAACGTGTAACTCGCCGTGCTAGCATAGCGCGGCAATCGTGCGGACGCGGCATCCGTCTGGCGGTTGTTGCAACCAAGGGATATGATGCGCCGCGAATCGCTGGTGCTAGCTGGGAACCAATCGGCGCACTTTCGACAAAGCGGGGCAATATTTGCGCGAGGAGCGTGTGTTATGTCACAAACGGTCAACCACACACGTCTGGGTTGGTTGAGCTTGGGAATCCTGATCGGCTTTGTGTTGACTTCGATCATGCCGGCGCGGCCGCTGCACGCGGTGGCCACTCAGGGGCAGGATGGATTCGCGCTGTGCACCGGTTCGATCGACAATAGTTTGGAAGGCGTGTACTTTCTCGATTATCTGACTGGCAATCTGAAAGGCGCGGTGATCAGCCTGGCAACCGGCAAGTTCACCACGTTTTACGATTACAACGTGCTGCGGGATTTTCAGCTCGATCCCTCCAAGAGCCCGAAATTTTTGATGGTCACCGGCCTGGCGCCGCTGCGTCGTGGACCGTCGCAGGTGCAGCCGGGGCTGTCGATGATCTACATCACCGAGCTCAACAGCGGCATTTGTGCGGCTTATGCCGTGCCGTGGGCAGCCGGACGATCGACCGCGCCCACTCCGGCGCCGCAAACGCTGCCATTTTATCTGAGCGATAAGTACACGTTCCGCAACGTGGCGGTGCGGCCGCAGTGAGCGTCGGTGCCGCGCAGTACGGCTGCTATTTCGACTTGCTGAGCGCCTTTGGCGGCGGCGGGGCGCTGTCGTCAAGCTTGGAACTTGATCTGGCCTTATCGCCGGTTAATCGAGCGCCGTTCGTTCCAGCCGTCGTCGCCACCGTAGCAGCATCGCTGATGTCATGCGGGCCGAAACGCCGCTCCCGATATATCCGCAAGCCGCGTATGGCATGGTACAGGGCCCCGCAGTCCAAAGCGCGGTCCTTGTTATCTTCCAGCAGTTGACACAGCCGATCGACCGCCGCGGTGACCCAGGGCTGTTCCAGTTGCTGTTGGGTGAGGGCCACGTCCAGCCATTCCAAGGTGTGGCCGGTCGCGTGCAGCATGGTATCCACGTCGGGAGAAGTGCTGGGCCGAACGAAAAAGAGCGTTGAGAAGCTACCGTCGGGTTGCTGAAACTCACGCGCCTTGCGCACGCAATCCAGGACCACGTCGTCCGCTTTCTTCCAGCCGCCGGTCAGTTTGTTTTCAGGCGTGCGGGTTTCTTTCATGTAGCGGTTCACGGCCACTGTCAATCCATAGAGTCGATGCGTTCCGCCGCAGGACGCCCCTTCCCCCACGACCGGCAGCCCGGCGTCCATTTCTACTAAACGTTCAAACGTCCACTGCTGGCCGTCTTTGGCAGTCCATTGGTAGTCGAGTGGCCGGTAAGCGGTCATTGCCCATATCAGCCAGGGCGATTCCATGCCGGGATACAATTCCCATTCAGCTTGCCTGACCATGTCATCCAGGGTGTATTTTTTTCCTTGAACAACCAGCGTTTCATTGGCGTTTAAGCCATGAATGCCATCCAAACCAGCTTGCGACAGAATGCCGATCCATTGGTCGGGATGCCCTTGGGCGGCTTTAGAACCCGGCCTGAGTTCAGCGGCGACACCCTTGTCGCCAGGCCGCAATTCCCAACCGTTCAGATCGCCTCCGTCGAGCAGCCACTGAAGCGCTGGAATGAGCTGGCCATCGTGGTCGATCTTAAACGCCTTGCCATAGGGTAAGATGCCGTGCATGATCTGCCAGGCGTTGTGGTCGCGCGTGTTTAATGTGCGGTTGTGCAGCGTGTCATCGACCACCACGTCGATCCGATCGCGGAGTCGATCGGGAGATTCGTTCGAAACGTTAAAAACCGGTGCGGAACTGGAACTATCGTGCGAGCAACCGCCGGACCAAACCAGCGAAAGCACTCCAATTGTCAGGAGAAAGTGCCGGCACCGTGAGGCAACGAGCGAGTCAAGCATGGTAAAGGGGGAGGGAAAAAGGGGGTGGGTATCGAGACAACCTGGATCGCGGAACTTTGAGCTTATGGCGCAACAGCGTTCCCTACAACCATTCGACCGGCAGGCGGGGGGGAACTCGCAAAAAAATCGGCTGTCAGTGGCACTCGTACAAGCGCTGCGACCCGGTCTGGAAAAACCCCCTGCCAAGGCGCGCGTCTAGAATTATTCTTACAGACTGAATAATTCTTTTTCGAACGCAAGTGGCTGCCAATGTCGGCGGTCGTTACAATCGCAAGCCTTTGACATCAACGAGGTTGCGGGCAATTCGCAGCAGTCGAATCAACGCACCATTGGCGGTTTGGCTGCGTAGTAATACAAACGTGTTGGTCGGGGCAGACCCGCACGGCCAGTTGGGAATTGTGGCCGGTCTGCCGACTTTTGGAAGAATAAAACCATGTTTTTCGATCCCGTATATTTCGTATTTCTCGCTCCCGCGATTTTACTGGCCCTGTGGGCGCAAATTCGGGTGAAATCGGCCTACGCGGCGGCGCAACAACAGCCTGCCCCTTTAAGCGGTGCCGCGGCCGCCAGGCACATTCTCGATCAAGGCGGCTTGCAAAGCGTGGGCATCGATATGGTGCAGGGCCAATTGACCGATCATTACGATCCGCGCGACAAAACGCTGCATCTCAGCCCCGAGGTGTATCAAAGCCGCACGCTGGCCGCGGTGGGCATCGCGGCCCACGAATCGGGCCACGCCCTGCAGGATGCCAAGCACTACGCGCCACTGGTGGTTCGCAATGCTGTGGTGCCCGTGGCGGGCTTCGGCAGCAATATCAGCATCTGGCTGATCATCTTGGGCGCCATATTTGCGCTGAAACCTCTGATTCTGGCGGGAATTATTTTGTTTGGCACAGTTGTCTTCTTCCAGGTGGTGAATTTGCCGGTCGAGTTCGACGCCAGCGCCCGGGCCAAAGTTGAATTGGTTCAACTAGGTATTGTGCCGGCGGAGCAGATGACGTACGTAAATAGCGTGCTCAACGCGGCAGCGTGGACCTATGTGGCTGCTACGCTGCAGGCCATTTTGACGCTGCTGTACTTGATTACTCGGTTTAGCGGCCGGCGCGACTAATAAATTCTGCGCGGTTTGCCGGAATGACACAGGAATTCCTTCAAATCGTTACGACAACCGGCAAACAGGAGGAGGCGCGGCGCATTGCCGATGCGCTCGTCGAACAGCGGCTGGCCGGCTGCGTGCAAATTGTGGGGCCCATCGAAAGCCTGTATCGCTGGGAAGGTATAATCGAAACTGCCACCGAATGGCAATGCTGGATCAAAACGCTGCCGCTCGCTATATGACGCTGTGGAGCAGTCAATTCGCAAGCTCCATCCCTACGAAGTGCCTGAGATTTTAGCTCTGCCGGTGCTCCAAGGCAGCGAAAAGTATTTGAAGTGGCTGGCGGAGACGACGGAGTAACCGAGGGCAGCAAGCACAATGCAGAAGGCAGAAGTTCGACGCTAAAATACCTACGGCGCAGCCAGTTATTTTCTGCTTCAGCGTTTTCACGTGCTTACCTTTCACACTACCGTGCACGTTCGCTCGCCCGAAGTTGGGGAGGGGACCGAGGTCGAGCTGCCCACTGGGCGATTTCACTCTTTGGCGGCGCCGCACGAGGCGCTGGCGACGCCCTTCGGATTGAGTTTTGAAGACGCCGGCAGTGCGCTGGCGCAATTGGCGGCAGATGTATTTTGAGCCCGATGGATCGTTCGTGTGGACCAGCGCGAATCGGAGCCGCACTGGCAGGTGGAAGGCAACCTGTTCGATCGCGCGGGCCGGCTCTTGTTCGCCGACCTCAAGGGCGCCTGTCCTGACGAGCAGCTCGATCAGCTATTAGCCGCTTTGGGTTGGCCGGCGACGCCGTTGATGTTCCAACTGGTGCGTGAAGCAGTGTTTCTGGCTGAGCCGGAGTTCCGGCGCTACGCGGCGGGGACGCAAGAAAAGGAGAAGAGGAGAACATGAGAAGAGGAGAGTGTATCGAACTTCTCCTCTTTCTTTACACGCAATCAGTTCGGCGGGGCAATCGGCGCGGCTGGATTGTTCTTGCTGTTCACCTGTGCGTTGACGCGGCGATTGATTTCGTCGGCTGCTTGATGCACCAGCATCGACAGTTGCGCCTTGAGCTGTTCATTGGATGCGAACATTTGGCGGTGCGCGTGGTCGACATCCGCAATGCGCTGCGTCAACGCCGCCACATGCTTGCGCATGATGTCCAGTTCGCCGCGGTAGCGGTCCAGATCTTTGTTGAGAGCCGCGATTTCGCTGTTCCGATAGGCGATGTCCTTTTCCGTTTTTTGTTGCGCCAAGGCAACGGTGGCCAGTTGATCGATCACGTCCGCCGTCACTCGTAACAGGCCGTCAATTTGCTTGTTCAAATCACGATACAGCCGCGCGTAGTCGCGCAGCGGCCGCATGTATACCTTGTCGTTTTCCGCCGCCGGCTCCACATCGCCCGCGGCAATTCGTTCCTGCGCACTTTTTGGATCAAGCACCAGCTCGGTGCCCTGAGTGACGTGCTGACTTTCTTTATCCTTTCCCTGGCCGACCGTCACGTCAAAATCCTTCAGCGCCTTCACACGCCGCCAAATGCGGTCGGTTTGCTTTTCGTCGGCCGCCGGGGCTTTTTCATCTTTGACGTATTCCTGCTTCACTGCGGCCGGTACGCTGGAAGGAAACACTGCCGCGCGGGCGGCTTCGTCGAGTTCCGCAAACGCTTCATGGCTGTCGGAGGGCATCACGTCGTACAACACCAGCGCGCCGTTGCGCTTGGCGTTCAACCATTGCAACTGGGAAGGGCGAAGCGGCAATACCGGCGTCAGCGTGACTTGCTGGCCGGCCACAGCCGTAGCTTCAAATTCGCCCAGCAAATGGCCGCCGTCTTTGGCATCAGCGGCGTCGAACACGTACAGAATGGTTTTGGGCTCGATGCTGTGCGGCTCCGGTTGTTCCACCGTCGCCGTGATTACACCCTTGGGCGATACCGATTTGCGAGCAACATGGTCCCAGCGGCGGCCGCGGCCTTGCAGCATCGTTTCCACCGACAGTTGTAGCTCGGCAAGGCTAGGCGTCGGGGGCTCGGCTTGTGGGTTGCCGCGAATCAGCAGTTGGTTTTGCTTGGTCAGGTCCCTGATATCTTTCTCGTACTGGGCGATTTCCGTCCGCCAATTCTGCTGCATTTTGAGCGTCCGGGCGGCCAGATAGAACCAGACCACGCTCAGCAGCATAATCAATGTTACGAGCGTGATGTTGTACCAGGGCCACCGCTCGCGGCCGAGCACCAAAGCCACAATTCCGCCCAGCAGCACGAGGCCAAGAATAATGGGGAGAATGGGCATGGGCTTTGACAGCCTCTGTTCCGACACGCTCAGCGCATCATCTGACGAGAAAAGGGCTTGCGCAGGGATAGCGCAGCCATTCTTCGATGATAAACAGGGCAAAAGGGGGTGTCAAGGAATAGCGTTAACCCAGCCGTCGCCACTAGGTTGCGCGGCTTCGACGAGCACTCTGCACGCCTGACTCTACGCCGATTCTCCACCCTCGTTCTCCCCGTCGCCACCCAACAGTGCGTCCAAACCTCCTGGAGTTGCGCCGGGCGTCGGCTCCACGGTCGCTGTAGCCGAAGCCGACGGTGCGGCGGATTTCGCCGCGCCGTTGCCTTCGTCCGCGGTTTCCAACAACGGAAAAGCGCGGGTGAGCACCTGCTCCTTTTGGGCCGCCAGGGCTTCCAGGGCCTCGCGGCGGATGCGCACTTCCGATTGCTGGAACGTACCGAAGCCGGTGCCGGCCGGAATCAGGTGGCCGAGAATCACGTTCTCCTTCAAGCCGACGAGTTTGTCCATCTTGCCTGACAAAGCCGCTTCCGTAAGCACCTTGGTGGTTTCCTGGAAGCTGGCGGCCGAGATGAAGCTGCTCGACTGCACCGCCGCCTTAGTGATGCCCAACAATTGCGTGCTGGCGGTGGCCGGCTTGGGCTTGGTGCCCTTGGCCGCCGCGCCGCCGAGGCCTTCGGTTTGGGCATTCACCTGTTCCAACGCATCTTTGGGAACGATGGCGCCGGGTTCGAATTCGGTATCACCCTTTTCGGTGATCTTTACGCAACCGGCCAGGTTCTGATTCACTTTGCGGAACTCGAACTTATCCATCACGCTGCCGGGAAGCAAGCCGGTATCGCCGACGCTTTCGATCCGCACCTTTCGCAGCATTTGCGAAACGATAATTTCAATGTGCTTGTCGTCGATGTCCACACGCTGGCTACGGTACACGTTCTGGATTTCGCGAACCAGGTATTGCTGCACGGCTTCCTCACCGGAAATCCGCAAAATGTCGTGCGGCACCAGCGGTCCATCCACCAGCGCCTCACCCGCCCGCACAAAGTCGCCGGAGTGCACTCGCAGGTGCTTGCCGTGGCCGACCAGGTGTTCCCGCTCGATCCCGCTTTCGCTGCGGACGATGATCGTGCGCTTGCCGCGACGCTTCTCTCCGAGAATTTCCACAACGCCGTCGATTTCGGCGATCACGGCCGGATCTTTCGGCTTGCGGGCTTCGAAGATTTCCGTCACGCGAGGCAGACCGCCGGTAATGTCCTGCGTGCCGGACACTTCACGCGGCGTTTTGGCCAGCAGCGTGCCAGCACTGACCATTTGCCCTTCGTTCACTTCGATGTAAGCCTTTTCAGGCAGATAGTAGAAGTCGAGAATCTTGCCGGCATCGTCTTCCAGCACCACCTGCGGGTGCAGATCTCCCTTGTGTTCCATGACCATCCGCCGCACGTGGCCGCTGGGGTCCTTTTCGATGCGCATCGTTTCGCCTTCGATCACATCCTCGTAGCGTGCCTTGCCCGTGACTTCCGCCAGAATCGGAATGCTGTGCGGGTCCCATTCGCAGAGCACCTGGCCCGGCTTGACCTCCTGGCTTTCTTCGATGCGCAGGATAGCGCCGGCGGGAACTTCGTATTTCTCAAGTTCACGCCCCTTGGGATCCAGGATGACCAACTCGCCGTTGCGGGTGAGCACCACCTGCTCTCCGGCGTCGTTGCGCACAACCTTCAGCCGGGTGAATTGAACCGTGCCGGATTTCTTGGATTTGTAATCCTTTTCCTCGATGGCACGCTGACCGACGCCGCCGATGTGGAAAGTACGCATCGTCAGCTGCGTGCCAGGCTCGCCGATTGATTGAGCTCCAATGATGCCCACGGCCATGCCTTCTTCCACGAGCGCGCCGGTGGACAAATCCATACCGTAGCACAATCGGCAGATGCCCAGCGGTGCGTCACAAGTGAGCGCACTGCGCACCTGGATGCGCTCCAGGCCAAGTTGCTCGATGCGCCGGGCCACGGTCGGTGTGATCAATTCGTTTTCCTTCACCACGATTTCATCGGTGATTGGATTGACGATGTTCTGCCGGCTGACGCGACCGCGGATCGAATCCGCCAGACTGACTTCTACCTTTTCACCACGATAAATAACCCCCTTGGTGATGCCTTGCGTGGTGCCGCAATCTTCCGTAGTGATCACCACATTTTGCGCCACGTCGGCTAGCTTGCGGGTGAGATAACCGGAGTCGGCCGTCTTCAAAGCAGTATCGGCCAAACCCTTCCGGGCACCGTGAGTGGAGCTGAAATATTCCAGCACCGTGAGGCCCTCGCGGAAGTTCGCCTTAATGGGCGTTTCGATGATCTTGCCCGAGGGCTTCGCCATCAAACCGCGCATGCCGGCCAACTGGCGAATTTGTTCGACGCCGCCGCGGGCGCCGGAGTGCGCCATGAGGAAGATTGGGTTTACGTAACCGTCCCAGCGGGTATCGGTTTCCAGCGCACTCATCATTTCGGTGGTGATGCGTTCGCGGGCATGCGTCCACACGTCGAGCACCTGGTTGTAGCGCTCCCCTTCGGTGATGATACCGCGCTGGTACAGTTTGTTGCGTTTGACCACTTCCTTCTCGGCCTCGCCGATAATGCGGGGCTTGGCGGAAGGGGTAATCAAATCGTCGGTGCCGAACGACAAACCGCTGCGTGTGCTTTCGCGGAAGCCCAGGCGGTTCAGGTCGTCGAGCAGATCGATCGTGGCGCGGCGGCCCAGCATCTGGTAGCAATCGGAGATCACTTTCGCCAGATCGCTAGAGCGCATCGGATGGTTGTAAAACGGCATCCCGTTGGGCAGGATGATGTTGAACAACACGCGGCCCACGGTGGTGTCGATAATGGCGCCGGGCTGAGTCGGAGTTTCCTCATCCGCTTTCAGTCGGCGGTTTGGCGCCAGCTTCACCTTGATGCGCGCGTGAGTGTCGATTTTCCGCATCGCGTAAGCGAAATGCACTTCGTCCAGCGAAGAGAACACCATGCCCTGGCCCTTTTGATCGGGCAGCGACACGCTGAGGTAATAGCAGCCCATCACCACATCTTGCGACGGGCTGATAATCGGGTTGCCGTTGGCCGGGCTGAAAATATTGTGCACTGACATCATCAGCGTGTGGGCCTCGACCTGGGCCTCGATCGAAAGCGGCAGATGCACGGCCATCTGGTCGCCGTCAAAGTCGGCGTTAAACCCTTTGCACACCAGCGGATGCAGCTTGATGGCGTTTCCTTCGACCAGCACCGGCTCGAACGCCTGAATGCCCATGCGGTGCAACGTGGGAGCGCGATTCAAGAGCACAGGGTGATTGCGGATCACTTCTTCCAGAATATCCCACACCTCGGCGTCTTTGCGCTCCAACATCTTCTTAGCCGATTTGATCGTATCGGCATGCCCCAGTTCTTTGAGCCGGCGAATGATAAACGGCTGGAACAGTTCGAGCGCGATTTTCTTCGGCAACCCGCATTGATGCAGTTTCAGGTTCGGGCCGACGACAATTACGCTGCGGGCCGAATAATCGACGCGCTTGCCCAGCAGATTTTCGCGGAATCGGCCCTGCTTGCCTTTGATCATGTCCGTGAGCGACTTGAGCGGCCGGTTGCTGGAGCCCAGCACGGGGCGCTTGCAGCGGTTGTTGTCGAACAGCGCATCGACCGATTGCTGCAGCATCCGCTTTTCGTTGCGAATGATGACTTCGGGAGCGTTCAAATCGACCAGTTTTTTCAGGCGGTTGTTGCGGTTGATGATGCGGCGATACAGGTCGTTCAGGTCGCTGGTGGCAAAGTTGCCGCTATCCAACAACACCAAGGGGCGCAGATCGGGCGGAATGACCGGAATTACATCCAGCACCATCCATTCCGGCTTGTTATCTGAATCACGGATGGCTTCGACGATTTTCAGCCGATTGATCAGATCCTTCTTTTTCTGCTTGGAGTTGGTGGTATTCAGCTCTTCGCGCAGCGTCTTGGACAGTTCGACTAGATCCATGCCGACCAGCAGCTTGCGCACTGCTTCGGCGCCCATTTCGGCATCGAACGTACCTTCGCCGTATTGTTCGCGCGCCTGCCGATATTCTTCTTCCGTGAGCAGTTGCTGTTTCTTCAGCGGAGTGTCCTTCGGATCGGTCACGACGTAATCCTGGAAGTAGATCACCTTTTCCAGGCTGGTGGTTTTCATGTCGAGCAAATTTCCCAGGCGGCTGGGCATGGCCTTAAAAAACCAGATGTGCACGACCGGTGCGGCCAATTCGATATGGCCCATTCGCTTGCGGCGCACGCGGCTGTGCGTGACTTTGACGCCGCAGCGATCGCAGATCATCCCCTTGTACTTCATGCCGCGGTATTTTCCGCAGGCGCATTCCCAATCCTTTTCCGGTCCGAAAATGCGCTCGCAGAACAAACCGTCGCGCTCCGGCCGGTACGTGCGGTAGTTGATCGTTTCCGGCTTTTTCACTTCGCCGAACGACCAACTGCGGATGTCGTGCGGACGGGCCAGGCTGATCTTTACCGCCGAGTAATCGTTGATCCGATCGTAAGAGGTTTCGCCGATGCTCATAGGAGCTCCTGTTACAGGAGAAAGTCGGAGGGCAACCTCCGACTGTGATTTATTGGGTCAGGGCAAATATCAATTTTAGGAACTGAGTCAAATTCACTGGACATTCGAACAACGTGCTAAATTCTGCGTTTTTCCAACTGCATATTCAGGGCGAGGCCGCGGATTTCGTTCGTGAGCACGTCGAAGCTGGCGGGGGTGCCGGCTTCCAACGTGTTTTCGCCTTTGACCATGGCCTCGTAGATTTTGGTGCGGCCTTCCACGTCGTCGCTCTTCACGGTCAAAAGCTCCTGCAGAATGTAAGCCGCCCCGTAGGCCTCCAGTGCCCACACTTCCATTTCGCCGAAACGCTGTCCGCCGAAGCGCGCCTTGCCTCCCAGCGGCTGTTGCGTGATGAGCGAGTAGGGGCCCGTGCTGCGGGCGTGCACTTTGTCATCGACCAGATGGTGTAGCTTCATCATGTAGATGTAGCCCACGGTGGTTTCCTGCTCCATGGGCTCGCCGGTGCGGCCGTCGTACAATTGCGCCTTGCCGTGCTTGGGCAGGCCTGCTTTTTCTAGCGAAGCATTGATTTCTTCTTCACTCGCGCCGTCGAACACGGGCGTGATGGCGCGGAAGCCTAGCTGTGCGGCCGCCCAACCCAGGTGGGTTTCCAGGATTTGGCCCACGTTCATACGGCTGGGAACGCCCAGTGGATTCAGCAGAATTTGCACGGGCGTACCATCGGCCAAAAACGGCATGTCTTCCTGGGGCAGAATCTTGGCGATCACACCCTTGTTGCCGTGTCGGCCGGCCATCTTATCGCCCACCGAGATCACTCTCTTGGCGGCGATGTACACCTTCACCATTTGCAGCACGCCGCTGCGCAGCTCGTCGCCGCGCTTCATACTGTTGAGCCGGCGATCCGCCTCGTCGATGGCTGCCTCGACGCTTTCCCAGTGTTCCTTATAGGCATGCTCCACCTCGGCGCGCCGCTCCGGACTGCGGATATCGAGCGAATCGATTTTGAATATCCGCGCCTGTTCGGCAATGAACTTCGGCTCCTGATCGCGCACCAGCGGCGTACCCTCGGCATCGGTCAGCGGCCGCCGCAGGAT
Source organism: Pirellulales bacterium (assembly GCA_963773925.1). Classification (GTDB taxonomy): domain Bacteria; phylum Planctomycetota; class Planctomycetia; order Pirellulales; family JADZDJ01; genus CAVRAW01. The sequence continues at coordinate 13,461 of CAVZDC010000010.1, read as the reverse complement.
CGATTCCAGTTGGGTGGCCATCGCCGTGAAGGCCTCGGCAATTTTTGCATTGCCTTCGGTTTCGGCGGTCTTCAGGTCCTTTTCGAACTTCTTGCGTTCGTCTTCCGACAGGCTCATGCGCCGAGAGAACTTCTCGGTGTGGATCACAATGCCCTCCACGCCGGAGGGAACTTCCAGCGAATCGTTCTTCACGTCTTCGCCTGCCCGGCCGAAGATGGCATGCAACAGTTTTTCTTCAGGAGTCAGTTCCGTTTTGCTCTTCGGCGAAACTTTGCCGACCAGGATGTCGCCCGACCGCACGTACGTGCCCACCCGCACGATGCCGGTTTCGTCCAGGTTTCGCAAGGCTTTTTCGCTGACGTTGGGAATATCGCGGGTGAACTCCTCGCGGCCTAGTTTCGTCTCACGGATTTCGATATCGAACTCTTCGATGTGCAGCGACGTGTACACGTCGTTTTGCACCAATTCTTCGCTGATGATGATGGCATCCTCGAAGTTGAAACCGTCCCAGGCCATGAAACCGACCAGCACGTTGCGGCCCAGCGCCAATTCGCCGTTGAAGGTAGCGGCGCCGTCGGCCATGGGTGTGCCCTTTTCCACTTTGTCGCCAACTTGCACGATCGGCTTTTGATTTTGGCACGTCCGTTCGTTCAAGCCCTTGAATTTTGTAAGCGGATAGACGTCGTTGCCAATCATAATTTTCGTGGCGTCGACATAGGTGACAGTGCCTTTTTTGGCGCCCGCAGCATCATGCTCGAGTTCACCGCCACATCGGTTTCCATGCCGGTGCCCACCAGCGGAGGCTCGGTCACCAAAAGCGGCACTGCTTGCCGCTGCATGTTGGAACCCATCAACGCACGGTTGGCGTCGTCGTGTTCCAGGAAGGGGATCAAACCGGCGGAGACGCCGACCATTTGGCTGGGGGCCACGTCGATGTATTGCACCTTGTCGATTGGCACCATTTCGAAATCGCTGCGGTACCGAGCGATGATATTGTCTCCTTGCAGGTGACTATTCGTGACCGGTGCATCCGCCGGGGCCAGGTATGCGTCCATTTCCTGGTCGGCACGCAACCACTGCACGTCATCGGTCAGCTTTCCTTTGTGCACTTTGCGATAGGGCGTCACCAGGAAGCCGTATTCATCCACGCCGGCAAAAATGCCCAAGCTGGAGATCAAACCGATGTTGGTGCCTTCGGGCGTTTCAATCGGGCAGATGCGGCCGTAGTGCGAAATGTGCACGTCGCGGACTTCGAAGCCGGCCCGCTTGCGGTTCAAACCGCCGGGGCCCAACGCCGAGAGCCGCCGCTCGTGCGTGAGCATCGATAGCGGATTGGTTTGATCGACCACCTGCGACAACTCGCCGCGGCCGAAGAAGTATTCGATCGCCGCCGAAATGCTCTTGGGATTGATGAGCGTGCGGGGCGTCATGTCTTCCAGGTCTTTCAAGCTCATCCGTTCCTGCACCGTGCGACGGAGCTTGAGGAAACCCTTGCGCAATTCGTCGGCGGCTAGTTCGTCGATCGTGCGCAGGCGACGATTGCCCAAGTGATCGATATCGTCCACTTCGTAGGCCGGATCGCTTTCCGTGAGCTTGATCACGTATTTGATGGCGCTGATCAAGTCTTCCGGACGGAGAGTCATTTCGGTTTCCGGCACATGCAGATTCAACTTGCGATTGATGCGGAAACGGCCTACGCGCCCCAGGCGATAACGGTTGGTGTCGTAGAACTTTTCGTGGAACAGCGCCTTGGCTTTTTCCAATTGGGGCGGATTGCCGGGCGCAGCCGCTGGTAAATTCGCAACAGAGCTTCCTCGTGACTGCCGGTGGCGTCTTCTTCCAAGCTGTTCAAAATGAGCGGAGTTTTCCCTTCGCTGGTCACTTCCACCGAGTGCAGTCCGGAGGTGCAAATCAACTCCGCGAGATTCTTCGTGATCTTGTGTCCGGCTTCGACCAGGATTTCGCCGGCTTTGTCGCTGTTGTGCGGATACACCACGTCGTTGACCGCGATTTTGCCTTCGATTTTTCCCACGCTGCGGCCATCGACCACTTTCTCCGTCGTGGTTTCGTAGAACACGCGCAATAGATCAGCATCCTGGCTGTACTTCGGGTCCATGGCACGTAACAACGTCATTGCCGAAAACTTGCCGCTTTGGTCGATGCGCACCTGCAGCGTGTCTTTCTTGGAGATGTTCAATTCGATCCAACTGCCGCGCTCGGGAATGACGCGGGCGCTGAACATTTTGCGCTCCGCGGTATCGGTGTCGGTGACGAAATCGACGCCCGGGCTGCGGTGCAACTGGCTGACGACCACACGTTCGGCGCCATTGATGATGAACTCGCCGCCGCCGAGCATGATGGGAATATCGCCCAGATACACTTCCTCTTCGATCGGCTCCTGCTTCGTCAGCCGCAGCCAAACGCGGAAGGGCCGGCCGTAGGTCAGCCGCAATTGGCGGCATTCATGCGGTTCGTAGCGCGGCTTGCCCAACTCGTAGCGGAGATATTCCAGCTTCAGGTTCTTGTCGTAGCTTTCGATCGGGAAGATTTCGCGCAGCACGCCCTCGATGCCTTGATCCTTGCGCTTGCTGGCCGGCACGTCGTACTGCAGGAAGCGTTCGTAGCTGCGGGTTTGGATTTGCGTGAGGTCGGGAATGGGAAACAATTCCCGGCCGCTGCCGAAACGACGAATTTCTTTGGGGGTGATGCGCCGTTGGGCTGAAGTCGCCATAAAACGAGTAACTCCTGTGAAAATCGTGAAAGCAGCGGATGCTCACACCGCCGCGATCAGATCGGGCAAATTTCGAAAATCGAACTAGATGAATATCGCAACACGCAACTGCTGTGTCGTGCGGCGATCACCCAAGCGATTGCCAAACAAGCAAAAACTTGCAAGACGCAACGGCCGCTGCTACCGCCTATCGCGTGCAGAGCAGCCGGTGCAACAGTCGATACCGTCGCGAACCGGTCAGATCGGGCACCAAACCTACTTGATCGACACCTTCGCTCCGGCTTCCTCCAACTCCTTTTTGGCCTTGTCGGCATCTTCTTTCGACACGCCTTCCTTCACCTTGCTGGTGCGCCTTCCACCAAATCCTTGGCTTCCTTGAGGCCGAGGCTCGTCAGGGCCCGGATGACCTTGATGACGCCAATTTTTTTGGCGGCATCGAAGCCGTCGAGCACCACGTCGAACTCGGTTTTGGCCTCAGCGGCCGGCGCGGCGCCGCCGCCGCCTGGAGCGGCCATCATTACGGCGCCACCGGCGGCCGCCTTGATGCCGTGCACTTCCTCCAGGTAATCGCTCAGCTCCTTGGCTTGTTTCAGGTTCAAAGCGACGATCTTGTCGCCCAATTCTTTTGTCGGTGCGGAAAACTCTTTGGTGGCTTCAGCAGTCGCCATGGGAACAAACTTCCTTTCTCTCGAGGGGTCTTACGTTATCGGTTTGAACCCCCGGGCCATTGACCCGGGGCTAAATAGGGTCGTTTATCGTTTACGTTGTGGCTGGAGCGGCTTCCGCGGCAGGTGCTTCGCCTCCGCCTGCCGCAGGCGCATCGCTACCGCCGGACTTCTCCAAATTCTCTGCATGGGTTTTGACTTGACTGACCAAAGCCCCGCCGGCGCCGCCCAATTGCGAGGCCAATTTCGAGCCCGGTCCCAATATCTGACCGACCAGGATCGACAATTGTTCCAGCCGCGACGGCCATTTACTGATGGATTTGATTTCCACCGGCGACAGATTGGCGCCATCCATTGCGCCGCCTTTGGCCTTGAAGCCTTCGAACTCCTTAGCCTCCGAAAGGCGGACAACCTCTTTGGTGAGCGACACAAAATCGTCGCTTCCCCAAACGATCGCCATCGTGCCTTCCACGCCTTCGAAAGCTTTCGCCAGCGGAGTGCCTTCAGTGGCTCGCAAGGCCAGGCTGTTCTTCACGACTTCCAGCTTGATGTTTTTCTTCCGCAGCTCCGAACGCAGCTTGGAGGTGCGGATGGCGTCGAGTCCAATGACATCGACCACCAGCGCTTCACCCACGCCGTTGAGCTGGTTTTTCAAATCGCGGGTCAGCAGGTCTTTCAGGTATTTGCTCATGTGTATTTAGTCCCTGGTCAATGACCGGGGGCAGTGCGGTTATACGGCGAGTTTGATTCCAGGCGTCATGGCGCCGCTGACGGTAATGCTTTTCACGTACACACCCTTCACGCTGGTCGGCTTCAAGTGCTGGATGTGATCGATGAACGAGCGGATGTTTTCGGCCAGTTTTTGTTCATCGAAGCCCAGCCTCCCGACCACCGCGTGCACAATGCCCGTCGGGTCGTTGCGGAATTCGACCTTGCCAGCCTTGTATTCCTTGACGGTTTTGGCCACGTCGGGCGTCACGGTGCCGGCGCGAGGGGAGGGCATCAAACCGCGGGGGCCCAAAACTTTGCCCAGCGGTCCCACCAATCCCATCATATCGGGGGCGGCAATACAGGCATCGAAATCGGCCCAGCCACCTTTGATCTTGTTGGCCAGATCTTCGGCGCCCACCTCGTCGGCTCCGGCGGCCTTGGCTTCTTCCGCTTTATCCCCCTTGGCAAACACCACCACTCGCTTCGACTTGCCGATGCCGTGCGGCAACACGATCGAACCGCGCACCAGTTGATCGGCCTGTTTCGGATCGATACCCAAGCGGATCGACAGTTCGACCGTTTGATCGAACTTGCGGGTGTTGAATTGCTTCAGGATTTTTACGGCCTGATCGATGGGAAGCGTGGTGCCTTCCTTGGGCAGCTTCTCCTGCATCGCTTTGTATTTTTTGGTCAATGTGGGCATTGTTCTGGCTTATCCTTCCAAGTCGATTCCCATGCTGCGGGCCGTGCCTTCGATCAGACGGCGAGCGCGATCCGGATCGCTGGCGTTCAAATCCGCCTGTTTGAGTTGTACGATTTTGTCGAGCTGCGCTTCAGTCACCTTGCCAACCTTCTCCTTGTTAGGCACGCCGGAACCTTTGGCGATGCCGACTGCCTGCTTCAACAGCGCTGCCGCCGGAGGACTTTTGCAGACGAAATCGAAGCTGCGATCGTTGTACACATTCACGATGACCGGAATGGGCATGCCGCCGGCATCCCTTGTGCGCTCGTTAAACTGCTGCACGAACTGACCCAGGTTGATGCCGAACTTGCCCAATGAAGTGCCCACAGGCGGGGCAGGGGTGGCCTGTCCGCCGGGCACTTGGAATTTCGCGGTTCCTACAAGCTGTTTCGCCATGATCGCTTTATACGGGTTCGATTTGCCAGTGTTCTAATTCGACTTGCGTGGGCCGGCCGAAAATGTTGATGAACACAATCACGCGGCCGCTGGCCTCGTTGATGCTGTCCACCTCGCCCTCGAAATTCTCGAACGTGCCTTCGTTAATTTTGACGTGGTCGCCTTTCTTCACGCGGATGTTCAATCGCGGCGCCTCGTCGGGCTTCTCTTCCGTCTTGGAGATGATCTTGGCGATATCGGTCGACGACATCGGAGACGGACGGCCGATCGAGCCGGTGAAATCGCCGATGCCCGGCGTCTCGCGCACCAGGTACCACGTGTCGTCGTTGATCTCCATGTGGACGACCAGATAACCCGGATACAGCTTTCGCTTGACGACCTTCTTCTTGCCGCCTTTGAATTCCGTGACGGTTTCGATCGGCACGATGATGTCGCCAAAATACTTATCCAGCCCGGCCATTTGCACGCGGCGCAACAGCCCTTCGCGGATGGAATCTTCACGGTTGCTTTGCACCTTGAGGATGTACCAATCTTTCTTAATCGGCCGATCCGACTCCTCGACGGCCACGGCGATGCCTTGCGGCTCGTGCTCCGGTTCCTGCTCGGCAGGGGGCTCCGGCTCCGGCGCACGCTGAGATTCGGCTGCTTCAATTTCGGGACCGCTGGTCGTGTCCGGCGTTTCGCTTGCTGGACCACCAGGTTGCGACGCTGCGACCACTTCGGGCGGCGCCGTATCGTCCGGCGGCAGCGGTTGGCCCTGGGGCGCAGCTTCACCGGCGCCGCCGGCAGCGGCATCGGGGGGCATCTGGTTTTCCTGCTCGTCGGCCACGTTCAACAACTCCGAAATTCGCGCTGCGGCGCGGGCGTTTGTCAACCTTTCACGCGCAGCAACGTCAACAGCCAGTTCCAAAAAAAGTCGTACAACGCCAATACCGCGGCCAGTCCGAAAATGGTGACGATCACCACTGTGGAACTACGTATCAACTCCGACCGCGAGGGCCAGGAAACCTTCACCATCTCCGCTTCCACCGCGATCAGAAAATCTGCAAACCGAGGAATATTCACCAGCCGGTACACAAACCAAATTCCCAAGGCGAACAGTGCCAACGGTACGCCGTATTGCGCCCAGCGCCCCCAACTAGCGGCCATGCTTGTATCGCTCAACTGCCAGCAACCGATGGCCACCGTCACCGCCAACGCGCCAAACGTAACCTGGCGGGTAACTCGCCCTTGACTCCGTTTGTATAGTCCGAATTGAAACAGTTCGCCCCAAAAATTGCTCGCCGTCGCTTTTTGCTCGTTCGACATCGTTGCCACCTGTTTGCGTCCTTGCGATCCGAGGTGAGTAAGTGAGTAAGTAATGGGTGATGATTGATTTCGTTCGCCGCCGAATCCTTACCGACTCACTTACTCACTTACTCACCTGTCTGCCTGTGCTGGCAGGGGCGAAGGGACTTGAACCCCCAACCGCTGGTTTTGGAGACCAGTGCTCTGCCAATTGAGCTACACCCCTAAAGGAGCGCTGAACATTGAACTCTGAGCGATGAACTGCAGTCCTTCGCTCATTGCTCACTGTTCATTGCTCATTATTCCTCTACGCCAAAATCTTCGTCACCACTCCTGAACCCACGGTGCGGCCACCCTCGCGAATGGCGAAACGCACGCCGTCGTCCATGGCGATGGGCACTTGCAATTCAACACTTAACCGGGCGTTGTCGCCCGGCATGCACATTTCCACATTGCCCATCAACGTGGCTGATCCGGTGACGTCGGTCGTGCGGAAGTAGAACTGCGGACGGTAGCCGCTGAAAAACGGCGTGTGCCGCCCGCCCTCCTCCTTCGACAGCACATATACTTCGCACTCGAACTTGGTGTGCGGCGTGATGGAACCGGGCTTGGCCAATACTTGGCCGCGCTCGATTTCCTCGCGCTTGATGCCGCGCAACAGGCAACCGACGTTGTCGCCCGCTTGTCCGGTATCCAGCGTCTTGTTGAACATTTCCACGCCGGTGACCACCACCTTACGCTTGTCGGGGCTCAGGCCTACGATTTCCACTTCCTCGCCCACCTTCACGATTCCGCGCTCCACGCGCCCCGTGGCCACCGTGCCGCGGCCTTCGATCGAGAACACGTCTTCCACGGCCATCAGGAAGGGCTTGTCGATCTGGCGGACCGGCTCGGGAATGTACTTGTCGATGGCATCCATCAATTCGCCGATGCACTTGTTGGCAGCCGGATCCTTGGGGTTGTCGTACGCCGGCTTGCTAGCGCCGCGGATGATGGGGATCTCGTCGCCGGGGAAGCCGTACTTGGTGAGCAATTCGCGAATTTCCAACTCGACCAATTCCAGCAATTCCGGATCGTCGACCAGGTCGATCTTGTTCAGGAACACGACCAACGCCGGCACGCCGACCTGGCGCGCCAGCAAGATGTGTTCGCGAGTTTGCGGCATGGGACCGTCGGCCGCGGACACGACCAGAATGGCGCCGTCCATCTGAGCCGCGCCGGTGATCATATTCTTGATGAAGTCGGCGTGGCCCGGGCAGTCGATGTGGGCATAGTGACGCTTTTCCGTCTCGTATTCCACGTGGCTGACGGCGATGGTGACTGTTTTGGTTTCGTCGCGCACCGTGCCGCCCTTGGCGATATCGGCATACGATTTCAAGCTTGCCAGACCCTTGGCGCCTTGCACCGCCAGAATTGCGGCGGTGAGCGTCGTTTTGCCGTGATCGATGTGGCCGATAGTGCCGACATTGACGTGGGGTTTCGTGCGTTGAAAGGTGTCCTTAGCCATTCTTTCTCCCTACATTTAATCGAGCGGACGAATCGTCCTAAAAAGTGATGTCTGAAAAACGAGTACTCATTCGGATCAAAAACGGCGCTGACCGCACTTACGTTCCGTACGCCATCGCCCCGTCTCCATTTTCTAGCGGTCGTGCTCAAGAGCTGCTGATGGGACTTGAACCCATGACCTCGTCCTTACCAAGGACGCGCTCTACCAGCTGAGCTACAGCAGCGTGCGCTTCCCTCGGAGCGGCGCCGACATTTCCGACTGGTCACAGACTGCTGTGCGTAAGGTTGATTGTTGGTTAGTGGTTATCGTTAACTTGTGTTTTGTTTATTTGTTTCCGTTCAATCCCAAACGCCTTAAAGCGGGTGAAGGGAATCGAACCCTCGTCTTCAGCTTGGAAGGCTATTGCTCTACCATTGAGCTACACCCGCACGTAATGAATGACCAATGACCAGTTTTTCCAATGACCAATGATCTCGAAATGCGTCCCTCAAATTTGGTCATTGGTGCTTGGTCATTCGTGATTCAAAAACAGTGGGGGGTAAAGGATTCGAACCTTTGAAGGCAGTGCCACCAGATTTACAGTCTGGCCCCTTTGACCGCTCGGGAAACCCCCCTCGGTTTCTTCCGATCTACCGTCTCGCGGACCAGCTTACTGACGGCGACGAGCTAGCGGAGGGACTCGAACCCACAACCTGCGGTTTACAAAACCGCTGCTCTGCCGGTTGAGCTACGCTAGCCTGCGAGGGGGCTATGAAAACCACTAAATATAACAGTCTGGCCTAGCCTTGCAATCCCGTCCACGGCGCGTTTTTTGCATGGCCAAAGCCGCCCCCTGAAAAGGGATACGTTCCAGCGGCTGGCGGGGCTTTGCCCCCATGGGAAGACGGTCTTTCGACCGCCAAAGTTCGCCGCCGGCCCATTCATTCCGCCCAAATCGCCCGGCTTTTGCTTCAAAGCCCACTACAGGCGGCCGGAAGAGGTGAAATTAGCCGCTGGGCACTTCGATCTTCTCGTCGTGTGCGGCCTGACGAAGCTTGGCCAAAGCGCGGGCTTCGATCTGTCGCACGCGCTCCTTGGTCACTCCCATTTCCTGGCCGACCTCCTTCAAGGTCAGCGGTTCCTGGGCATGGTCCAGGCCGAAGCGGCTGATGATGATCTTCTGCTCGCGCTCGTCAAGCTTTTCCAGAATGTGGCCGATCTGCACGACGCGCTGCGATTGTGCCGATTCCTGCCCGTACTGATCGCTGCGCCGATCGGCGGTGGTGCCAAACATCTCCGACTGGCTGGTGCGGAAGCGATCCCGGCGGCGCAATTCGTCGGGAATGGTGCGCGCGAAGTTCTTCATGATCGCCCAAGAAGCGTACGTGCTGAACTTGTTGCCGCGGGCGTAGTCGAACTTCTCCACGGCGCGGATCAACGACATGTTGCCGTCGCTTACCAATTCGAAGAAGTTGTCGCTGGGACCGACGTGCCGCTTGGCGATCGACACCACCAAACGCAAGTTGGCGCGCACGATTTGGTTCTTCACCGTAACGGCTTGATCGTACAGATTCTCGATCTCTTCCATTGCGCTGGAGCGGGCATGGGCCGGATCGAGCTTCTCGCGCAGCTTGGTTGCCTTGTACTTCAGGTAGTTGAACTTGCGGAACAGGTAGCCTTCTTGCCCGCGCGTCAACAGCGGCACTTCGTACAGGCTGGCCAAATACGGCGGCAAGCCCGAAGGCAAACGAGCCTTCTTCGGAGCCGGCTGATCGAGGCCGGGCATCGGGCCAAAGATCGCCTTTTCGGCCCCTTCTCGGCCGAAATAAGGATTGGACATGTAGTCCAGCGGCAAATCCAAAATGCGGTTGGCCCGCATTTCGTTGATGATCCGATAAATGCTGGTTTTCGTGCGGCAATAGCGCTTGGCCAATTCGTCGGCCGATACATCGCGGCGATATTGCTCGTAGATCTTCTGCTTGGTTTCATCCGACAGGGGACCCGTGCTGGACGGGAAAATCGCCAGGTCGGGATGATCCTGCTCGAATTGCTTTAAGGTGTAGCGAATGGTTTCCACGCTGCGATTCATTTTCTTCGCGATCCGACGAGCCACTTCCGACGGGCAGCCGTTGGCCGCCGCCAGCCGACGAGCACGCGAAACAATCTCGTCGCGCTCAGTCTCCGACATCTGGCTGAAATTGGAGCCGCGACTTACGCGCTCAGTGTTCTCACCGACGAAGCGATCGACCGAGCTGCGCAAGAACCCCAGGCGCTTGCGGCCGTCGAACACGAACCGCCGGCTCACCAACCCCTGTTGGCGCCACCGCGAGATCGTCTTGGTCGATACGTTGAATCTCTTGGCCATCTCTTCCACGGTCAGCACTTCCTCGCCCGCGGCGTCCGCCGGCACGGCCGCGGCATCCGTCAAATCTTCCACGAACAGCCGCAAATCGTGGCTTGCTTGTTCGCCGGTTAGTTTCATGTTCGCAAAAGACGTCGGCCGATAATCGGTGATACGGTAGCATAGGTAGTCGTATGGGTAGACGTGCGCAGGTTCGATCTCCGACAACAACCGTTCCGCACGGTTGGCCTGTTCCAACTGCTTTTCGCGCGGAGCGAACCGCACCTGCTGATCGCGCAGTTGTCGTAACACCGGATGTGAATAAGCACTGTTCATTGCGACTCCTCGCTCAGTAGCCTGTCGGCAATCCTTGCGGCTTTGGCCGCACGACCGGCACACGCAAGTTTTTCCGCGGCCATTCGTTGGCCGCCTGATCTCCTTTTTGCTACCTGCTGACTGGCTGTTATCTTTTTGGCCAAACTGCTCCGCAGCAGTACAGCGATGTGAAAACTGTATTGAATTGCTCCCATCTGCCGTAAATTGCTGCAGTTTTTCGGTTTAGCGTTGGTTTCGACCATTCCTCTCCCGTTCGACTCTACAGCGTCGGCCGCCGCATTCCGCCGCCTCGAACGCTATCTGTTTTACGAAACAAAGTGTCCGATGGTCTACCCGAGTTGGCTGCCGGTCTGACCTTATAGGACAACGTCGCCGTAAGTCGGTTCGGCAGGGCACTGTGAACCTCGCTATCTCTTGCGCAATTAAAAGTTTACATCACTTTTACCGTTCATGTGTAAAAACCGGTAATAAGCCCATCAAAAGCCCTTGTCCGGCTCGCCTTGGCTGCTTACGTGAACTGATGCGGCTTTAGCCAGCCGGTCGATTTAACCCAAATACCAGCCTTCGACGACGCCTTTCCGCCCGCTCTGCCGTTTCGGCTACCCCGGAAAGGAACTCAAGGGGATGCAAACCCTGTGCCTAAGTGTCCAATGACGCGGCTCAAAGTCGCATAGACACCCATGCACGTTTTCCACACACTTAGACGCCGCTTTCCGCATGGAGGTTTCATGAAAGTCAGGTTTCGCACCCCATTCGCCCTTGTAATCTGCCTGTTGGCCATTGGTGCCACCCGTGCAGGCTGGGCCGCCTCCGAGAAATACACATTGCGCGCCGCCCATTTAGTCGCCGCGCCGGTGCGCGTGGCGGCAACTCTCGAAGTGGGCGGTTATCTGAAAACCGAGGTCGACAAGAAGCCGCAGCAAATTCCAATGAGCGTGGTGGCTCAGTTCACCTACGACGAACATCGAATCGACGACGGCAGCGACCCCGATCACCGCCTGGCGGTGCGGTATTACGACGATGCCTCGGCGATGATCAAAGTGGCCGACAAAGTCACCAAACCGCAATTGCGCGACGACCGCCGGCTGATTGCGGCAACCGCCGGTAAAGATTCGGTCAACCTTTCCTCGCCGCGCGGGCCGCTCACCCGGGAAGAACTGGATCTGATCGACATACCTGGCAACACCTCGGTGCTCGATGAAATTCTCCCCGCCGAGGCAATCGGTAAAGGCCAAAAATGGAAACCCGCCGCCGATGCGCTGGCGCGGCTGTTGGGGCTGGATGCCGTGGGACACAGCGAAGTCGAATGCCAATTGGTGGAAGTCAAAAATGGCACCGCCGAGATCACCATCGACGGCACGCTTGGCGGGGCAATCAATGGCGTTGCCAGCGACATGGACCTCAAAGGCAAACTGCTGGTCGATATCGAGCGCCACGCCCCCACGAGTTTGCTTTTGGCAATCAAAGAGCAGCGAGGGATTGGCCACGTTGCCCCGGGCTTGGATGTGGTGGCGAAATTGAAGGTGACGATGACGCCGGTGCTGGATTCCAAACTTCTGGCCGGCGACTTGATGAAGGACGCCAAGCTGCCGCAGTCGGATGAAGCGCCGCTGTTGGAATATCGCTCCGACGCCAAAGGCTATCGGTTTCTGTACGATCGGCGCTGGCATATTACTCGCGACGAGCCCGATCTGGTGGTGATGCGATTGGTGGACCGGGGCGATTTGATCGCCCAATGCAACGTGGCCCCTTCGAGCAAGCTGATCGACAAGCCGGTGGAATTGGAAAAGTTCCAGGCCGATGTGCAAAGCGGGTTGGGCAAGATGTTCGGTCGCTTTGAAAAGGCCAGCGAGCGAGGCACCGACTCGGGCTTGCGAATTCTGCAAGCGGTGGCGGTGGGCAAAGCCGAGGATTTGCCGATCCAGTGGCGATATTATCTGGTGCACGATCACCAGGGCCGGACGGTCAGCATCGTGTTCACGTTGGAGGCTCCGCTGGTGGAACAATTCAAAGATCAGGACAAGCCGCTGCTGGAAAGCGTGGAGTTCCTGGAGCCGAAAATGGCGGCCAAGCCCGGAAGAAAAGTAATCAGATTTCCGCAGTCCATGCCGGCGATTGACGGCGCATGACGATCCGCCAATGATAGGGCGGCGTCGATCTGTTCCGCACTTCACACTACGAATTCCGAGTTCCCATGCCAGTCACTATTCGCTTGCGCCCAACGGCCCGATGTTGATCGAAGGCGAGTTCACTTTGTTGGATCACGAAGGCAATCCGTTTCCACTGCCAGCGAACAAGCCGAGTTTCTCTGTCGCTGTGGCGAGTCGAAGAACAGGCCGTTTTGCGACGGCTCGCACAAGGCCTGCGCGTTTGCCGCCGTCGAATTAGCACCGAAGGCGGCTGAAAGCCGGCCCGCAGCCGCCTTTTGACGATAGAGCGATTCCAGGAGTTCTTCGTAGCCGGCGACCATCCGCTCCACCGACCAATTTTCCACCACATGCTGCAGGGCCACGGCGCCGATCGCCGGGCCCTCTTCGGCTCTAAAAGCAGTTCCGTAATCCGCCCCAGATCCCGGCTTCATCCTCCGGTGCAACCAGATAGCCGCACTGCCCGTCGAGCACCGTTGCTGGAATGGAGCCTTCCTTGTGGCGACAACCGGCTTGCCGCAGGCAGACGAGTCGAAAATCGATACCGGATTGGCTTCCATTCTTGAAGTGAGCACAAACACGTCGAGCAGATTGAGCAACTGGGGCACATCGGGGCGTT